>NZ_CANMRQ010000130.1 GCF_947500325.1 uncultured Lacinutrix sp. | reverse complement strand
GAAACAACAGGAATTGATGATCCAAGTACAACACTAGATCCAACAACATTCCCAGGAGGACCAACATCAGATCCAAATGATCCATGTGATCCAATTGGTATCAATACAACAGATACAGATGGAGATGGTTTAACAGATTGTGAGGAAACAACAGGAATTGATGATCCAAGTACAACACTAGATCCAACAACATTCCCAGG
>NZ_CANMRQ010000129.1 GCF_947500325.1 uncultured Lacinutrix sp. | reverse complement strand
CCAACCATTGCCGTTGCGGTATCGTCTACTGCTATTGGGTCTTGTGGGTTTGGATCGGTTGTATCTGGATTACCATCGTTATCATCATCTGGATCACAGGTATTTGAGATACCATCGGTGTCTGGATCTGGGCCAACTTCTAGATAATCGGCTGTCCCATTAGTATCACTATCGCCGCCTGTTGCTGGGTAACTTGCTGCT
>NZ_CANMRQ010000128.1 GCF_947500325.1 uncultured Lacinutrix sp. | reverse complement strand
GGTACTTGTGCTAACGAATCTGTGATTACTAGAACTTGGACACTTACTGATGATTGTAACAATACAACTACGCTTGTACAAACTATTACTATACAAGATAACACTGCGCCAGATGTCTCTACTTGTAATGTTGTTGATACTGCAGTAGATTGTACTGCTACTGATAATGAAACTATTGCTGATCAATGGAATGCTGATAATATTGC
>NZ_CANMRQ010000127.1 GCF_947500325.1 uncultured Lacinutrix sp. | reverse complement strand
GCCAGCATATGATACAGATGGCGATGGTGTTAGTAACCATTTAGACTTAGATGCAGATAATGATGGTATTTACGATATAGTAGAGACAGGAGGGACCGATGCAGATAACGATGGTATAGCCGATGGTACACCAGATCCAGTCACAGGAATCCCAAGTAGTGCAGGCACAGGTGTAGGAATGCCAACAGATACTGATGGTAACGTCGG
>NZ_CANMRQ010000126.1 GCF_947500325.1 uncultured Lacinutrix sp. | reverse complement strand
TATTATTATAATCCCAATTATTATATATGTCATTTTATTCATTTGGTTCGAGGGTTTCTCGGTATTGCACACAACGTTCGATGTATGGAATGTGCGGTTTTGTGTGCGAGGATTTTCCGCAGGAAAATCAGAAGCTAGCAAAAAAGCACAGACCTTTCGTTTGGCACTAAAATAAGCATTTTCTATACATATTGTTGTGCACAGGTTAT
>NZ_CANMRQ010000125.1 GCF_947500325.1 uncultured Lacinutrix sp. | reverse complement strand
AAATAGTTTACCTACAAGTAACTATTTAATTAGAATAAGTAATATAGGCAACACCACTTTATTAGATACTAGTGATATTACTTTTAGTCTAAGACCAATGGTTGAGTTGACAGATGACTTTTCAAGTATTTCAACTAATGGCTGTGAAGCTTTACCAATAAACTTTAGAGCCTCTACTTGTGAAAGCCGATTTAATTTTTATTACAGTACGGA
>NZ_CANMRQ010000124.1 GCF_947500325.1 uncultured Lacinutrix sp. | reverse complement strand
GCAGCAATTCTGTCTGCTTCTTCTTTTGCTAATCTATCCGCTTCCGCTTGAGCAGCAATTCTGTCTGCTTCTTCTTTCGCTAATCTATCCGCTTCCGCTTGAGCAGCAATTCTATCTGCTTCTTCTTTCGCTAATCTATCCGCTTCGTTTTGAGCAGCAATTCTATCCGCTTCTTCTTTCGCTAATCTATCAGCTTCTAACTTAGCTAGTCTATC
>NZ_CANMRQ010000123.1 GCF_947500325.1 uncultured Lacinutrix sp. | reverse complement strand
AGTGTTAAATCATTAGGATCTTGTTCACAGTTAATAGTAATATCAGCAGGAACAGTAAATGTAGGACCAGTAGAATCGTTAAGCGTTAAAGTAGCATTTAAAGTTTCACTATTGTTACAAGCATCAGTAGCAGTATAAGTCACCGCAATAGTACCACCTAAACCACAAGTAGTTGTAAGCGTTGTAAAGTCGTAGTTAGAAGTAACCGTAACATTAAT
>NZ_CANMRQ010000122.1 GCF_947500325.1 uncultured Lacinutrix sp. | reverse complement strand
ATTCCAATCACTGATGATACTATTGATGAAGCAGATGAAACGTTTACAGTAGATGGAACGGTAACTAGTGGTAACACAAGTAACACGGATCCAAGTGGAACAGTAACGATTACAGATAACGATTTACCTTTATGTCCAAGTCCTGTAGATACAGATGGTGATGGTTTAACAGACTGTGAGGAAACAACAGGAATCGATGATCCAAGTACGACACTTGATCCAA
>NZ_CANMRQ010000121.1 GCF_947500325.1 uncultured Lacinutrix sp. | reverse complement strand
GTAGGGCCAGTAGAATCGTTAAGCGTTAAAGTAGCATTTAAAGTTTCACTATTGTTACAAGCATCAGTAGCAGTATATGTTACCGTAATAGTACCACCTAAACCACAAGTAGTTGTAAGCGTTGTAAAGTCGTAGTTAGAAGTAACTGTAACATTAATATCATTAGCACAGGCTTGAATAGCCGCAATGTTATCAGCATTCCATTGGTCTGCAATGGTTTGGTT
>NZ_CANMRQ010000120.1 GCF_947500325.1 uncultured Lacinutrix sp. | reverse complement strand
TATCATACCGAAAACGAATCAATTAGTGCTAATGCATTTACAATTTCTCCTAGTAACCATATTACTGTTACCTCACCTAATGGAGGAGAAACACTTGTAGGAAATACAGCACATAATATTACCTGGAATACGCCTGGTATTACCTCAAATAGTTATACGATTCAATATCGAACGTCAGAAACAGGTTCTTGGAGTACAATAGTTAGCAATTATACAACAACGAGTGG
>NZ_CANMRQ010000119.1 GCF_947500325.1 uncultured Lacinutrix sp. | reverse complement strand
AAAACTTTTAAAACATAAAATAACCTGTGCACAACAATATGTATAGAAAATGCTTATTTTAGTGCTCAACCAATGGCAAATGCGTGTTTGCTTGCGTCTGATTTTCCTGCGGAAAATCCTCGCACACAAAAACGCACTTTCCATACATTAAACGTTGTGTACAATTAAAGTGAATGAAACCAAAAATATTAATCTTAGTTCTAATATGTGTTTTATTAGGTTGTACGAAT
>NZ_CANMRQ010000118.1 GCF_947500325.1 uncultured Lacinutrix sp. | reverse complement strand
TGAGCATAGCTTTGAGCAAATACCAGTAAGAATATATATATTATTAGATTTTTCATATTATTATTATTTAATATAAGCGCGATTTATAATTACCTGTAAAGCGTGAAATGTCCAACAAAACTTCTATCATTTTCAGAGCTATTAACTCTTACTACATACCAATAGTCTCCAGTAGGAAGTTCTTTGTCATTATACTTACCATCCCAATATTCACCAACTTTTAATTTAGCGAC
>NZ_CANMRQ010000117.1 GCF_947500325.1 uncultured Lacinutrix sp. | reverse complement strand
TCTTGTATAGTAATGGTTTGAACAAGCGTAGTTGTATTGTTACAATCGTCAGTAAGTGTCCAAGTTCTAGTAATCACGGATTCATTAGCACAAGTACCATTCGCTGTACTATCAGTAAATGTCGCCTCTAGCGTGTTATCACAGTTATCCGCTTCATTAGTTACATCACCAGTAAGTGTTAAATCATTAGGATCTTGTTCACAGTTAATAGTAATATCAGCAGGAACAGTAAATG
>NZ_CANMRQ010000116.1 GCF_947500325.1 uncultured Lacinutrix sp. | reverse complement strand
TCTTGTATAGTAATAGTTTGAACAAGCGTAGTTGTATTGTTACAATCGTCAGTAAGTGTCCAAGTTCTAGTAATCACGGATTCGTTAGCACAAGTACCATTAGCTGTACTATCAGTAAATGTTGTCTCTAGCGTGTTATCACAATTATCTGCTTCATTAGTTACATCACCAGTAAGTGTTAAATCATTAGGATCTTGCTCACAGTTAATAGTAATATCAGCAGGAACAGTAAATG
>NZ_CANMRQ010000115.1 GCF_947500325.1 uncultured Lacinutrix sp. | reverse complement strand
TCCGTACTGTAATAAAAATTAAATCGGCTTTCACAAGTAGAGGCTCTAAAGTTTATTGGTAAAGCTTCACAGCCATTTGTTGAAATACTTGAAAAGTCATCTGTTAACTCAACCATTGGTATTAGACTAAAAGTACTATCACTAGTATCTATTAAAGAGGTATCACCTATATTACTTATTCTAATTAAATAGTTACTTGTAGGTAAACTATTAGGCGTACTCCAACTATAACTCCCATCATT
>NZ_CANMRQ010000114.1 GCF_947500325.1 uncultured Lacinutrix sp. | reverse complement strand
GATACAGTAGAGACAGGAGGAACAGATTTAGATGGTGATGGTATAGCCGATGGAGCAATAGATCCAGTAACTGGTATTCCTACATCAGCAGGCACAGGTGTCTCTAGTCCAACAGATACCGATGGTAATGTCGGAGAGAACCTTCCAGATTTCTTAGATACAGATAGTGATGATGATGGCTGTAGTGATGCCAATGAAGCCTTTGGAGATAACACAGCCGATGGCGGCGATGGCGGACAATA
>NZ_CANMRQ010000113.1 GCF_947500325.1 uncultured Lacinutrix sp. | reverse complement strand
TGTCTTTCTCGTATACTAAACGACCATTTCTGTTAAATACTTTTAGATTTTGTACATCATAACTACTAACATCGAAAAAGTCATTTAAGCCATCGCCATTTGGTGAAATACCTTGTGGTATTACACAAGTCTCTAATTCTGTTACAATGACATCTTCTGATGCAGTACAACCAGTATCATTAAACATTACTTCTATAGTATAAGTACCTGCTGTTAATACATTATCGATACTTAAATCTGTTT
>NZ_CANMRQ010000112.1 GCF_947500325.1 uncultured Lacinutrix sp. | reverse complement strand
AGAGTAAAAGTAAGTGCGTACTATCATACCGAAAACGAATCGGTTAGTGCTAATGCATTTACAATTTCTCCTAGTAACCATATTGCTATTACCTCACCTAATGGAGGAGAAACACTTATAGGAAATACAACACATAATATTACTTGGAATACGCCAGGTATTACCTCAAACAGTTATACGATTCAATATCGAACGTCAGAAACAGGTTCTTGGAGTACAATAGTTAGCAATTATACAACAACGAGTGG
>NZ_CANMRQ010000111.1 GCF_947500325.1 uncultured Lacinutrix sp. | reverse complement strand
GGCTATTTTACATAGTTGTATTATGTTACAGAAATCAAATGAATGCTGGCATAATGCACAATTATGTAAAGATAGCTTTGGTATTAATTACAGCATTTTATTAGCCAATTTTTAAAGTATAAATCATATATTTACACTACGTTCTTAAAAATAAAAACAGTGATTTTTTTACTTGTTTTGACTGAATAAAAAAGGGTGAAATCGTAAAATTTTACATAAGTGCTTCTGATTATGTCTATCAATTTAAAGA
>NZ_CANMRQ010000110.1 GCF_947500325.1 uncultured Lacinutrix sp. | reverse complement strand
GGCGCAGCTGGGTTAACAGTAACTTATCATGAGACAATGTCAGATGCACAGAATAATGTAGGTGCATTTGCCAGTCCATACAATAACATTGTGGTAAATACCCAAACGATTTATGTAAGAGTTGAGAGTGCAACCATAGCCACAGACTGTGCTAGTTTTGTAGAGCTTGTATTAATCGTAAATCCAACACCACAAATCACAGATCCAACCCCATTAGAAGTTTGTGATAACGATGCCGATGGTTTTGCTATTTT
>NZ_CANMRQ010000109.1 GCF_947500325.1 uncultured Lacinutrix sp. | reverse complement strand
ATTGGATCACATGGATCATTTGGATCTGATGTTGGTCCTCCTGGGAATGTTGTTGGATCAAGTGTCGTACTTGGATCATCGATTCCCGTTGTTTCCTCACAATCTGTTAAACCATCTCCATCTGTATCTGTTGTATTGATACCAATTGGATCACATGGATCAGTCTCATCTGATGTTCCTGTTGGTACTGCTGTCGTACTTGGATCATCAATTCCTGTTGTTTCCTCACAGTCTGTTAAACCATCACCATCTGTATCTGTTGTATTGA
>NZ_CANMRQ010000108.1 GCF_947500325.1 uncultured Lacinutrix sp. | reverse complement strand
AATTGATTTAATTGAGGTGAAATCGCATATTTAATAATTCCTGTTCCACCTGTTGCAATAATCTCTAACACACCATTATTATTTCCACTACATGTTACATTAGTTGTATTAAAAGTAACATTAAGAGGCGCTATTGGTTCAGTTATAGTAATAGTTGAAGAAGTTGTGTTACAATCACCACTATCTACAGTAACGACATATGTGCCAGCCACAAGTTCAGTAAATACACCAGGACTATTTTGAGTTGCCGTTACTGGGTTACCCATAGTATCTTCTAATGT
>NZ_CANMRQ010000107.1 GCF_947500325.1 uncultured Lacinutrix sp. | reverse complement strand
TCACAGTTAATAGTAATATCAGCAGGAACAGTAAATGTAGGCGCTGTAGTATCTTGTATAGTAATGGTTTGAACAAGTGTAGTTGTATTGTTACAATCATCAGTAAGTGTCCAAGTTCTAGTAATCACGGATTCGCTAGCACAAGTACCATTAGCTGTACTATCAGTAAATGTTGCCTCTAGCGTGTTATCACAGTTATCTGCTTCATCAGTTACATCACCAGTAAGTGTTAAATCATTAGGATCTTGCTCACAGTTAATAGTAATATCAGCAGGAACAGTAAATG
>NZ_CANMRQ010000106.1 GCF_947500325.1 uncultured Lacinutrix sp. | reverse complement strand
ATTAAATAGTTACTTGTAGGTAAACTATTAGGCGTACTCCAACTATAACTCCCATCATTAGAAGTACCGTTTACTATGGTATTCCATGTATCTCCATTATCTGATGAATAATCTAATCTAACTGAAGTATACAAAGTACTAGTATCCCATTGAATAGTATAAGAACATCCTGAATCTAAAGTTTCTCCTCCATTAGGATAAGTTAAAACAGGAGGTGCTGGAGTTATTGTAAATACGGCATCACTTATATCTTCTTTACAAGATTGTTGTGCATCAAAAACCCGTATTCTACA
>NZ_CANMRQ010000105.1 GCF_947500325.1 uncultured Lacinutrix sp. | reverse complement strand
GATATTTCTGGAGGTACTTTACCATATAGTGTAAGTCTTGATGACATTAACGGTGTATATACTGTAGGTACTGCAACGCAAACTGAGTTTGATTTTACTGGATTATCTGGTGGAGATCATGTTGTTTATATTCTTGATGACCAAGGTTGTGCTTCTGAATGGAATATTACATTCCCAGAATCTGTAAGAATAGAGCCAACAGTGACTATAGAGTACCTTTGTGTTAATAATGTAGCAACTAACATTGTAACTGTAACAGTAGATGATAGTATTACAGATCTTACAGATATAGACTA
>NZ_CANMRQ010000104.1 GCF_947500325.1 uncultured Lacinutrix sp. | reverse complement strand
AGAGTAAAAGTAAGTGCGTACTATCATACCGAAAACGAATCGGTTAGTGCTAATGCATTTACAATTTCTCCTAGTAATTATATTGCTATTACCTCACCTAATGGAGGAGAAACACTTGTAGGAAATACAACACATAATATTACTTGGAATACGCCTGGTATTACCTCAAATAGTTATACAATTCAATATCGAACGTCAGAAACAGGTTCTTGGAGTACAATAGTTAGTAATTATACAACAACGAGTGGCGTTTATATTTGGAACGTACCCCAATTATCTCTAAGGGAAAATTGTAGAATACGGGT
>NZ_CANMRQ010000103.1 GCF_947500325.1 uncultured Lacinutrix sp. | reverse complement strand
GGTGATCCAAGTGGGGATGATGATAACGATGGTGTACCAAATTACTTAGATGACGATCCAGCCGACCCAATGGTAGGTGATGTAAATGGCATGGTAGAACCAGCGTACGATAATGACAATGATGGTATAAGTAACCATTTAGACCTAGATGCAGATAACGATGGTATCTATGATACAGTAGAGACAGGAGGTACTGATGCAGATAACAATGGTATAGCCGATGGCACCCCAGATCCAGTCACAGGAATCCCAAGTAGTGCAGGCACAGGTGTAGGAATGCCAACAGATACTGATGGTAACGTCGG
>NZ_CANMRQ010000102.1 GCF_947500325.1 uncultured Lacinutrix sp. | reverse complement strand
TCTGTAATACTATATGTAAAGTTATACGAACCTATAGTTAATAATGTTAAATCTACATTACTTCCTGTTAATGCTCCTGTTGCATCATCATCTGTCCATGTACCTCCTAAATCATTTCCGGCTAACTGTCCAAATAAATCTAATGGTGAATTCGCTGCTAAATCATTCTCACATAAAACTACTGGTGTTGCTACGCCTGTATTTGGTAATGGGTTGATTGTAACTTGAACCGTTACTAAAGCATCATCACAAGTACCAATCGCATCTACATCGTAAGTGTAATCGTATATTCCTGGTATTAATACTGATAAATCTATTG
>NZ_CANMRQ010000101.1 GCF_947500325.1 uncultured Lacinutrix sp. | reverse complement strand
TATTATTATAATCCCAATTATTATATATGTCATTTTATTCATTTGGTTCGAGGGTTTCTCGGTATTGCACACAACGTGTACGTGTATGGTTTGTTGCGGTTAAGTACGCGCTTTATTTTCCGCAGTAACAATATAGTAAATAGTACACAAAGATCGTCGTCTTAGCCAGCAAACCGCAATTAACTATACACGTTGTTGTGTACAGTTAATTTACTATCGGATCCCAAACTTCATCTAAATCCTTGTGTCTTTTCTCTCCAATGTTGGAAGCATCAAAAACCCATTCGATAAAATCCAAATGGGTAAATCCATGATATTCACAAA
>NZ_CANMRQ010000100.1 GCF_947500325.1 uncultured Lacinutrix sp. | reverse complement strand
TAAATATCATCTCCTCCTTTTCCACCTTCTCTGTTTGAAGAAATAAAGCCTTCTCCAGACTCTTCATTAATACTAAAAGCAAAGTCATCTCCATTAGAGTTTACTGGAATACCTACATTACGTATTGGAGCCATTTTACCATCTATTTCTTTAGTGTAGAATACATCCATACCACCAAGTCCTAAATGTCCTATAGAAGAGAAATACAGTGTGTTATTCTCACTAATGTATGGAAACATCTCTTGTCCTTCTGTATTTACTTTTTGACCCATGTTTACTGGTGTACCTACCATACCATTACTTTCTATTGGTGCCTTGTAGATATCAAACTTTCCAAAACCACCTGGCATATCACTAGCAAAGTATAAGGTCTTTCCA
>NZ_CANMRQ010000099.1 GCF_947500325.1 uncultured Lacinutrix sp. | reverse complement strand
TAATAGCAGTTATAACGACTATTTTTAAATAGCTAAAATATAAACGACTAAAAATTGTGCGAAGCTCACTTATAACTACTATTATGTAACATAGCTTGGGTGATGCTGTAGCAAGCGGAACAAAACAAAAAACAGAGGATTTTGAGGCACGAAAAAACTGGGTTTTGTTTTGTGTGGATTTATCGTTTATTAACTTCTTTTCTTTTTTTTATTGGGATGCATTTGTGTTGCAAAAAAGTCGGTTACATATACTTTTTGTTCAGACACCTCAATGAAGTAAACAATTTTAATTGTATTTCGTTTTGTGATAGGATAAATTAATGACCTAAATGTTTTGTTATAATGTGCTAAGTCTTCTTCTAAAGTTCCTCTATATGGATTAACCTCTAAAGACATTGCA
>NZ_CANMRQ010000098.1 GCF_947500325.1 uncultured Lacinutrix sp. | reverse complement strand
CTAGTAATCACAGATTCGTTAGCACAAGTACCATTAGCTGTACTATCAGTAAATGTAGCCTCTAGCGTGTTATCACAATTATCTGCTTCATCAGTTACATCACCAGTAAGTGTTAAATCATTAGGATCTTGTTCACAGTTAATAGTAATATCAGCAGGAACAGTAAATGTAGGACCAGTAGAATCATTAAGCGTTAAAGTAGCATTTAAAGTTTCACTATTGTTACAAGCATCAGTAGCAGTATAAGTTACCGCAATAGTACCACCTAAACCACAAGTAGTTGTAAGCGTTGTAAAGTCGTAGTTAGAAGTAACCGTAACATTAATATCATTAGCACAGGCTTGAATAGCTGCAATGTTATCAGCATTCCATTGGTCTGCAATGGTTTGGTTATTATCACCGTCACATTCTAGAGTTTGGTCAGTTAC
>NZ_CANMRQ010000097.1 GCF_947500325.1 uncultured Lacinutrix sp. | reverse complement strand
TTTTTTTATGCTTTAAAGTATTTTCTCTTCTAACGTTTAAGCGTAAAGTGAGCTTTAAAGTTCTTTTTAATAGTGGTACCTGGTTCTGTATATTCTACAGTAAACCAATAGTCACTTGTTGGCATTAAATTACCATTATAAGTTCCGTTCCATCCATCTCCTGTTGGACTTAACTGTTTTAATAACTTACCATAACGGTCAAAAATATAAATCTTTGCTTCTAATTGACTACTAATGTTATAGATATTCCACGTATCATGAATACCATCTCCATTTGGTGTAAAATACACTGGATAATCCATAACTGGTACATCCAATGACATTTCCCCACAACCATTTATATCTCTTGCCGTAATAGTTCTTGTCCCTCCTGCTACATTTGTAAAGGTGTAACTATAGCTTCCGTCACCATTAGCTGTTCCTAATTCCCAACTACC
>NZ_CANMRQ010000096.1 GCF_947500325.1 uncultured Lacinutrix sp. | reverse complement strand
CCTTACACCAACATCGTTCAAGACATGCAAACGATTTATGTAAGAGCCGAGAATGATATAACAGGTTGTTTTACTATAGTAGAATTACCATTAGTAGTATTACCATCACCAGTAGTGCCATTAGATATAGAGGATTATGTTGTTTGTGATGATGATAATGATGGCTTTAATCAGTTTGATTTTGAAACAGTAATCAATCCCCAAATCTTTACAGGCGGACAAACACCAGCAGATTTTGTATTAACCTATCATACCTCACAGGTCAATGCAGATTCAGGTAACAATCCAATTATCAATATCACCAACTATACCAATGCTACTAACCCTCAAACAATTTACATTCGATTGGTTAGTAATGCTAATGGTTGTGTCACAACGGGGCAGTTTGATATTAGAGTGGAGTTCCCACCAGTATTAGACCCAACCTATGATAATGAGTTATCACAGTGTGATGATTTAGATGCAGATTATATGGAAGCCAACGATGGTTT
>NZ_CANMRQ010000095.1 GCF_947500325.1 uncultured Lacinutrix sp. | reverse complement strand
TACAGTTTTAATGGTAGTGGGTATACAACTACAAATACATTAACAGTAACTAATACAACAACAACGCAAACTATTACTTATTCTGTAAGTGATAGCAATGGTTGTATAGATACTGAAACGATAGATATTCCACCATATGATCCTTTAACAGGAATCACATTTGTAGACGCTAATGTGATTACTTGTAATGATACCACTACAGATGTAACAGTAACACCTACAAATGGTGTCGCTCCTTTTGCTTTTGAAATTACAGCTCCTGCCTCTGCAGTTACTAATACATCTGGTGCAACAACTGGAGTATTTACAAATTTATCTCCAGACGATTATACTTTTCAAGTGACTGACGCTAATGGATGTATAATTAGTGCTTCTCATACTATCGATCCTGCTATTAATATAGTGATTGCTGAATCGAATACTGATCAAATATGTTTTGGTTCAGATGATGGAACTGCTGTTTTTACTATGACAGATGTAAGTAGTGTTGGTAACTTTAC
>NZ_CANMRQ010000094.1 GCF_947500325.1 uncultured Lacinutrix sp. | reverse complement strand
AATACTCCAGTTGTTAAACCTGTAAAAGTTATAGAACCAGGAGAGGTTTCTAATTGCCAAGGAGCTCCTGGTGGAGGAGGAGGTATAGTACCATCATAAATAGCAAAATAGAAAGGACCAGAACCAGCCAATGTAGTATTTACTGTAACAATAGCTTCTCCTCCTATAGTAGGATCACAATCAGCTGTTGTATTAATAACAATGTCTAAATCTGTTGGTGGAGAAGCGACTAATACATCTTGTATTAATACAGAACAACCATTAGCATCTACCACATTAATTTGATATAATCCGAAATCTACAACATCAAAACTAATAGATGTAGAACCTGAGGCATTATTTTCTGTAACATCATAACCGTTAGTTCCTGTAACATTATAGTCGTAAGGAGCAGTTCCACCAGTTACACTATCCACAATCACTGATCCTTGAGATACACCTCCAGCAGTACAAGTAATAGGTACTGTAGAATAATTAACAACAATAGGATCTGGTTGAGA
>NZ_CANMRQ010000093.1 GCF_947500325.1 uncultured Lacinutrix sp. | reverse complement strand
ACCTCATTTGACTTAACAGTAGAAGATGCAGAGATTGTAAACGGTAATACGAGTTGGATAGTGACTTACTATGAAAGCTTAGCAGATGCACAAGGCGATGTAAATGCCATAGCAGATCCAACAGCATATACCAATACAATGAATGGCCCACAGACGCTTTACATTCGAGTGACAGATAATGATACCGGTTGTTTTTCATTTACCACAGTCACGATTCGTGTGTTACCAAATCCATCACCAAGTCCAAATCCAGACGATTTAATTCTTTGTGATGACAACAATGCAGGCGATATGATTGAGACCTTCGATTTAACACAAAACGAACTCTTTATCATTAATGGCGAAGTTGGGGTAACAGCAAGTTACTATACAAGTCAATCCGATGCCATCATGGGTACTAATGCTATAGTAGATCCAACGATGCATACTAATGAGGATCCATTGAATTTAGGAACAGGTATTACACCACAAACGATTTATGTAAGAGTCACTAATGGAGATGAT
>NZ_CANMRQ010000092.1 GCF_947500325.1 uncultured Lacinutrix sp. | reverse complement strand
GAGGTTGCATAAATTACCATATCAGGATATTTATTCATTACCTGTACTAAGTTATCTAATTCAAAAGCTGCTTTTGCTGTAATGTTAGATTTATCGTAATCAAAATAAATTGGGTTAAGCACTATACGTACTTCTGGTACTACAATCTTCTCGATTGGATCTAATGCGATCTCTACCATTACCTCTTCTTCATTACTACCTGCTATTGAGAGTTTATTACTTTCATAATCAGTCATAGTTACCTGTAGTTCTGTATCTTGTTCACATTCTACAATGTATTCTACTTTTCCTTCTGCATCTGTTGTTTTTGTAGATAACACATTACCTTCTGCATCTACTAAAGAAGCCGATGCTCCTGCTATTGGTGCTTTTGTTTTATTATCTATAACTGTTGCTACTATTAGTACATCACAAAGGGGTTGTATTTTTTTAATAGCATAAATATCATCTCCTCCTTTTCCACCTTCTCTGTTTGAAGAAATAAAGCCTTCTCCAGACTCTTCATTAATACTAAA
>NZ_CANMRQ010000091.1 GCF_947500325.1 uncultured Lacinutrix sp. | reverse complement strand
GAGCTATTACCACAATCATCGGTTACAGTATAGTTTACAGTAATATTCCCACAAGGTCCGCAAACAGTGTTTAAGTTGTTGTAGTCATAATCTGAAGTTACTTGACCAGAAAAGTCAGTATCACAATTATCGGTAGCACAAGCTTCCAGAGCCGCAATATTATCAGCATTCCATTGATCAGCAATAGTTTCATTATCAGTAGCAGTACAATCTACAGCAGTATCAACAACATTACAAGTAGAGACATCTGGCGCAGTGTTATCTTGTATAGTAATAGTTTGAACAAGCGTAGTTGTATTGTTACAATCATCAGTAAGTGTCCAAGTTCTAGTAATCACAGATTCGTTAGCACAAGTACCATTAGCTGTACTATCAGTAAATGTAGCCTCTAGCGTATTATCACAATTATCAGCTTCATCAGTTACATCACCAGTAAGTGTTAAATCATTAGGATCTTGCTCACAGTTAATAGTAATATCAGTAGGAACAGTAAATGTAGGCGCTGTAGTATCTTGT
>NZ_CANMRQ010000090.1 GCF_947500325.1 uncultured Lacinutrix sp. | reverse complement strand
TGAGTCGTCCTAAAATAGGTTGACAGATTATAAAATAATTAATTACTATCCTGTGAAGCTAGCTTCACAGGATTTTTTGTTGTGTATAAAATTAGGTGTTTTATAATTAAGACTCAAGTGCGGCCTTTTATTATTATAAGTTTTTATAGATTCTTTTATTAGTTGATTAAGTTCTTTTTCATTATTGCATTTATATACTAAAAATTCTTGTTTTAAAATACCATTAATTCGTTCTGCTAAAGCATTTTGATAACAATCATATCCATCGGTCATAGAGGGTCTGACATTGTTTTTGGTTAAAGCATCTTGATAAACAGAAGAACAATATTGGAGTCCACGATCTGAGTGGTGAATTAGCTCTTTATTAGTATTTCTTTCTTTGATAGCCATTTCAAGGGCTTTTACCACATGATTAGCACTCATATCATTGCTTAATTTATAACCCATTATTTTTCTACTATATGCATCAGTTACAAGAGATAGATAATGTGTTTTTTCTCTACTCTTTACATAAGTGATGTCACTAACAAAGA
>NZ_CANMRQ010000089.1 GCF_947500325.1 uncultured Lacinutrix sp. | reverse complement strand
ATAGCAGTAATTACTCCTAAATCATTACAGTTCTCATTTGCAGAGACCGAAGCAGTAAGACTTAAGTCTATAGCAGATTCTGTAATATTAAATGGTACAGTTACATTACTACATCCTGCGTTTGGACCAGACGTTTCTGTAATCAATACATAATAATTACCAAAAGGTAATGGCCCTAAATTTGCAACAGAAAGTGAGCCTCCAGCTGGAACTGTTCCAGAAACAATCGGGCCAACAGGAGCCAATGATAATGAATCAAATATTTGATAGTCTACATTAATAGTAATAGCTTCCGGGTTATTAATATTAAAAGATACATTACCATCTGCATTGCCGGTACATGTAATATTATTTGCAGTTATAGTATCGGTAGTTAGTGTTGAATTTGTTGGTATAGGCGCAGTTGCTGTTTCAAAATACGAACAACCTGTAAGCGAATCATATACAATAAAAGTATATAATACTCCAGTTGTTAAACCTGTAAAAGTTATAGAACCAGGAGAGGTTTCTAATTGCCAAGGAGCTCCTGGTGGAGG
>NZ_CANMRQ010000088.1 GCF_947500325.1 uncultured Lacinutrix sp. | reverse complement strand
AGCTATCTTTACATAATTGTGCATTATGCCAGCATTCATTTGATTTCTGTAACATAATACAACTATGTAAAATAGCCACTTCAGCCGACGCTCGCTGTGGAACTCGGATTCATATTTTCGTTTTTATTTGATAAGATTATAAATACTAACGCCTTTCAGTTGTTGCAGTTTAAAAAGTCGAAGATTTACAAGCTGTGCTGCTGCGATTAAGTTAGCTGCCTGCATCAATCTTCGCCTTTTTAAACTGATAGATTAAGCGGCGATTGAGCGTCACACTTCGACTGCGCTCAGTATAAACTCCACAATGACGGAACGAGTTGTATAAAAAAACAAGCAAATAAGTAAGGCAAGCTTTTTCGGCTTGATGTCTTTTTGTACAGCTTTTTTTGTGCAAATTCGGTGCGATGGCTTTACGTTAGTAAATATTTCAGATTCCTAGTGCGATTTGGCAGTAGCGAGGATTTTCGGTGGCTGTAAAGTTGGATATTTTACATAATAGCAGTTATAACGACTATTTTTAAATAGCTAAAATATAAACGACTAAAAATTGTGCGAAGCTCACTTATAACT
>NZ_CANMRQ010000087.1 GCF_947500325.1 uncultured Lacinutrix sp. | reverse complement strand
TTAAATCATTAGGATCTTGCTCACAGTTAATAGTAATATCAGTAGGAACAGTAAATGTAGGCGCTGTAGTATCTTGTATAGTAATGGTTTGAACAAGCGTAGTTGTATTGTTACAATCATCAGTAAGTGTCCAAGTTCTAGTAATCACAGATTCGTTAGCACAAGTACCATTAGCTGTACTATCAGTAAATGTAGCCTCTAGCGTGTTATCACAGTTATCTGCTTCATCAGTTACATCACCAGTAAGTGTTAAATCATTAGGATCTTGTTCACAGTTAATAGTAATATCTACAGGAACAGTAAAAGTAGGGCCAGTAGAATCGTTAAGCGTTAAAGTAGCATTTAAAGTTTCACTATTGTTACAAGCATCAGTAGCAGTATAAGTTACCGCAATGGTACCACCTAAACCACAAGTAGATGTAAGCGTTGTAAAGTCGTAGTTAGAAGTAACCGTAACATTAATATCATTAGCACAAGCTTGAATAGCTGCAATGTTATTAGCATTCCATTGGTCAGCAATGGTTTGGTTATTATCACCGTCACATTCTAGAGTTTGGTCAGTTACATTACAAGTAG
>NZ_CANMRQ010000086.1 GCF_947500325.1 uncultured Lacinutrix sp. | reverse complement strand
GTAACAACAGGAGCTCCATTAATAGAATAACTATAAGTACCTGTAAAGTTGGTAACAGTAAATAATACTTCGCCATCTGTTCCAGGATTACAAGTTACGTCACTAATTAATTGACCATTAACTAAAATATTATCTACGTCATCTATTACAAATAGTTCTTGATATGGGCACCCACTAGCATCAGTCACTTGGAAAATATAATTATCAGGAGTTAATCCAGTAAAAATTCCAGTTGTAGCACCAGTAACATTTGTTGTAGCACTAGCTGGTGATAAAATTTCATAAGCTAAAGGAGCGTCTCCACCTGTAGTAGTTATAGTAACAGTACTCGTAGTCACTAAACAAGTAATAGGAGTTGCAGAAAAGTCTAAATCTGTTGGTGAATTTAAAGGATCTACAGTTACAGAACCTGTTACTTCACAACCATTATCATCTCTAACAATGTAATTAATAGTTTGTACAGTACCATTATTATTAACAGTGTATGTATTTGTTGTAGAGAATCCAGTATTATTAAAATCATAATAATAGTCTCCACTAGCAGTAGGCGTACCATCTTGTCCTACAACAGTAATTATAGTCGCAGTAT
>NZ_CANMRQ010000085.1 GCF_947500325.1 uncultured Lacinutrix sp. | reverse complement strand
AATGCTTATTTTAGTGCCAAACGAAAGGTCTGTGCTTTTTTGCTAGCTGCTGATTTTCCTGCGGAAAATCCTCGCACACATAACCGCACATTCCATACATCGAACGTTGTGAGTAATTAAATAAAAAAATGGGATATATAATATGTGAAATTCACGGAGGAAATGTCGCTGGTTTAATATCTGAATATCACGTTGAGAAGATTAATAAAATGGAGGAATCCATTGATTCAGAGATTCTGAATATCGAAGTACTGGACAAAAAGGGCCTTTTTAACGGATACTATATCGTGGATCCGACTTTGGTAAACGAAATAGGAATTAAAGAGTCAAAAATTAACGTGGAATCGGAATTTAAAAAATATGAAATGATGTTTGATAAACTGTCCCCTATTTGCCCGAAATGCCTAAATAATTATTTAAAAAAAGAATAAAACTACTCACAACAATGTATATAAAATCATAGCCACCTATCGGCAGGCTACGCTTCATATACTAAACGTTAGCTGTAACCTAGGTACGTTAAACAAACATCCTTTACAAAGTTAAAGAAACATAGTTTACACTTTTTGAGGTGTAATTTGAGATCAAAA
>NZ_CANMRQ010000084.1 GCF_947500325.1 uncultured Lacinutrix sp. | reverse complement strand
TATACAATTACTTTAAACAACCCAACAGAAGTTATGGCTTCTGCTACTATCTCTAATAATACAAATTGTAGTACTACAACTGAAATTACCGTAACTGCTACTGGTGGAACAGGTACTTATACTTACAGTTTTAATGGTAGTGGGTATACAACTACAAATACATTAACAGTAACTAATACAACAACAACGCAAACTATTACATATTCTGTAAGTGATAGCAATGGCTGTATAGATACTGAAACTATTGATATCCCACCATATGATCCTTTAACAGGAATCACATTTGTAGATTCTAATGTTATTACTTGTAATGATACAACTACAGATGTAACAGTGACGCCTACTAACGGTATTGCTCCTTTCGCATTTGAAATTACTGCTCCAGCATCTGCTGTTACAAATACTTCTGGTGCTACTACTGGAATCTTTACAAATTTATCTCCAGATGATTATACTTTTCAAGTGACTGACGCTAATGGATGTGTAATTAGTGCTTCTCATACCATCGCTCCTGCTATTAACATAGCAGTAGCCCAATCAAATACGGATCAAATATGTTTTGGTTCAGATGATGGAACTGCTGTTTTTACTATGACAGATGTAAGTAGTGTTGGTAACTTTAC
>NZ_CANMRQ010000083.1 GCF_947500325.1 uncultured Lacinutrix sp. | reverse complement strand
GGTACAGAAGTAATTGTTAATCCAATAGGATCTTCAATAGTATAAGTCACTGTATCTGTACAACCATTTGCATCACGTACAGTTATAGTATATGTCCCTGGCGCATTTACAGTAAAAGTTGGACTGTTTTGGAAACCATTACCAATACTATATTGATAAGGCATTATTCCTGATGCAACACTTACAGTAAAAGTATAATCGTTAGTTGGGCTTGGACATTGAGATCCAGTAACTGTAATTCCAGTAGGAATTGGATCTGTAGCGATAGTAATTGTTAAAGGTGTTGTTATCACACAATTATTAGCGTCTTGTACATATACATCCCATGTTGTTGAAACAGCAGGGTCTAGTACAGCCGTATTAGAACTTGTATAAGTTCCGGCAGGCATACCACTAACTACATAAGAATATGTATAAACACCACTTCCTCCAGAAGCTGTTACACTTACTTGAGCACCAGAATTACAATTTGCGTTAATAAATGGATCAGCAGTTAAAGCTAAAGGAGTAGATTGTGATACATCTATATTAGCCATTGCAGTACATCCTGTTACTTCATCTGTAATAGCAATAGTTTGTGTACTTGGGCCTGTTAAACCAGTAATAGAGATAGTTGCATTAGTTTGACC
>NZ_CANMRQ010000082.1 GCF_947500325.1 uncultured Lacinutrix sp. | reverse complement strand
ACGTTATGCACAAGTTGACGAAACCGAATGAAAGCGCAAATTGAGAAACATAAAGTGAAAGGAAAAGTTTACGCTTGGACTTATAAAGACAATAACCGAAATTATCCAGGTTGGAACTTTACGGTTGACTTAAAAGCGAGCGAAAGTCTCTCGGAATTATTGAATTTAATGTCTGATTGCGAATGGTCGACTAAAAAGAAAATAACGACCGAATTGCCAACTCAAGCGCAACTGAACGTGCCGAATAACCAAAACGGAATTGCTAAATGGAAATCTAAACCGAATCTGACTCTAAATTGCAAAACGTCTGAATCGGAAAACCATTGGCTGATTAAAGAACTTGATAACGGAATTGAAATTCAGTTCGGAAAAGAAAAACTGACTGAATTACAAAACGCAATAAACGGAATTCCAAAAGGGAATGGAGATTTTGCAATTTCAGACCAAAACGAGGAGAATATTTTGTACTTCTGGTGGAATTTAGAAAAATAAAAAACCAGTGCATAACACAGTATATAAAAAATTGCTGGTTTTGTGCTTAAATAAAGGCCGTTGCACGTTTGCTATGTCTGAATTTCCTTCGGAAATTCCTCGCACGCAAACCCGCAACTTCTCATATACTAAACCGTT
>NZ_CANMRQ010000081.1 GCF_947500325.1 uncultured Lacinutrix sp. | reverse complement strand
GTTGTGTACAATTAAAGTGAATGAAACCAAAAATATTAATCTTAGTTCTAATATGTGTTTTATTAGGTTGTACGAATGAAAAACAGAAAGTTATTGATACTTACAATAAATTCAATTTGGCTAATATTGAACGTGACGGTGAAAGGCTTTTTGAGTTGAGCGACTCTAATACTCATAATTACTACAAGAACTTTTTAACTAAAATTTTAAAACTAGATTCCGTTGGAGTCTCTAAGTTAAACTTGACAGAGAAGTTAAATTTGTTATCTGCAAGGGCAGTAATTCACGATTCGATATTAAAAAGAATAAGTCCGAAAGACTTACTGATAAAAATGCTTACAGAAGTAAGTTCAATGGAT
The DNA here is from genome assembly GCF_947500325.1 of uncultured Lacinutrix sp. Lineage (GTDB taxonomy): Bacteria > Bacteroidota > Bacteroidia > Flavobacteriales > Flavobacteriaceae > Lacinutrix. The sequence goes on along the minus strand of NZ_CANMRQ010000081.1, from coordinate 273 downwards.
TCAACACAAATTAGTTCTATAAGAAGTCTAGGAATTACGAACATCAAAATAGAAAACAATATTGCGAACTGTGAATTAACTATGGATGGAAAAGTTGTATCACCTTTAGTAAATCTAGAATTTTCAAAAGAAAATGGGAAATGGAAGTTTGATCTTAATTCTTTGGCAGAATTTACAGAAGAGCAACTCAATTACATTTGTGAATATCATGGATTTACCCATTTGGATTTTATCGAATGGGTTTTTGATGCTTCCAACATTGGAGAGAAAAGA
>NZ_CANMRQ010000080.1 GCF_947500325.1 uncultured Lacinutrix sp. | reverse complement strand
CGTTGGCAACAATTTGATGAAACCCGAAACCATTGACATAAACGAAAAGCATTTTTTAGCTTCTTTTAGATATAATAAAAGTAAGCCGGAAGATTTCGGATTGAGCAAAGTCAACGGAACAGAACATTTTGTTGACAAAAAAGGAAGTTTATGGATTAATGAAATCCTATGGGATTCTGGTTGGGGAAATGAATACGGATTTGTAAAACTTCCTGAACCGAATTTTGACCAATTATGGATTTTATTGACCAAATCGAATATTGAGGTTAATCTGTTAGGTTCGGCTGAATTGCTTACTCGATATCCAAATGAACTGAAAACAAAACTTCAGGAACTATTTAATCGGAACGAAAAAATTGACCGTAAATTAACGAAAAGACTTTCTCACTTGGAATTAGTAAATCACGTTACAAATCACTCTGATATGAAAGGAAAAAGACCTGAAGAAGTGGATTCTGATTATCGAGAATGGAAAAAGTTAAAAGATGATTTCGACCGACTGAAAACTGAAAGTTTATTTAATCGAATAAAAAAAACTGTTGCCAACAACGTGTAAAAATAATTGCTTGTGACTTGCCTACTTGGAAATTCCTGCGGAATTTCCAATGGTTCGGTTCATTTTTAGTAAGTTAGTTACTTAAACACGCAACTATCCTTACACAAACACGTTGT
>NZ_CANMRQ010000079.1 GCF_947500325.1 uncultured Lacinutrix sp. | reverse complement strand
CAGAAATGATTTTCAAGTATTCTGAAATGTTAAAAGCGAATGGAAAATATGAAGCTTCAAACACACAGATGAAGAAGTTTTCATCTATGCGTCCAGGCGATCATAGAGCGACTGCTTTTATGGCAAATCCAGATTACCTTCCAAAGATTTTAGATAAAGGAAAGAAGTTTAATGTTCAAAATATGGACATCAACTCAGCAGTATCAGATTTTGGAGGCACACTTCAAGGAGGAAAACTATATATTACAACAGCAAGAAATGACTCTAGAAGAAACTATGGTTGGAATGAGCAACCATTTTTAGATATCTACGAGTATACAGCAGCAAGTGATGGTACTTACCAAGGAGAGGCAATGTTAGGGAATGAGATTAACACAAAGTATCACGAAGGTGTAGTATCCTTTACACCAGACGGTAAAACAATGTATTTCTCTAGAGAGAGTTTCTTTGAGAACATTTATGAGAAGGATTCAGTATCAAACACAAAGTATAGTGTATTACACATGTTTAAGGCTACAAAGAGTGGTAATGAGTTTAGTAATATAGAGGCTTTACCAATTAATAGTCCAAACTATTCTATAAAGAACCCAAGCGTAAGTGCAGATGGAAAGACCTTATACTTTGCTAGTGATATGCCAGGTGGTTTTGGAAAGTTTGATATCTACAAGGCACCAATAGAAA
>NZ_CANMRQ010000078.1 GCF_947500325.1 uncultured Lacinutrix sp. | reverse complement strand
ACTTTTACTCTAACTGTATTGCTATCAATAGTATTAGGTATATTCCAGTTATAGGTTCTTATACTAGCAGAAGTTCCAGATATTGATCGGTTTGTTGCAATCGTATTCCAAGTAACTCCATCATCCGTACTGTAATAAAAATTAAATCGGCTTTCACAAGTAGAGGCTCTAAAGTTTATTGGTAAAGCGTCACAGCCATTTGTCGAAATACTTGAAAAGTCATCTGTTAACTCAACCATTGGTATTAGACTAAAAGTACTATCACTAGTATCTAATAAAGTGGTGTTGCCTATATTACTTATTCTAATTAAATAGTTACTTGTAGGTAAACTATTTGGTGTAGTCCAACTATAACTTCCATCATTAGATGTACCGTTTACTATAGTATTCCATGTATCTCCATTATTTGGAGAATAGTCTAATCTAACTGAAGTATACAAAGTGCTAGTATCCCATTGAATGTTATAAGCACATCCTGAATCTAAAGTTTCTCCGCCATTAGGATAAGTTAAAACAGGAGACGCTGGAGTTATTGTAAATACGGCATCACTTATATCTTCTTTACAAGATTGTTGTGCATCAAAAACCCGTATTCTACAATTTTCCCTTAGAGATAATTGGGGTACGTTCCAAATATAAACGCCACTCGTTGTTGTATAATTGCTAACTATTGTACTCCAAGAACCTGTTTCTGACGTTCGATATTGAATCGTATAACT
>NZ_CANMRQ010000077.1 GCF_947500325.1 uncultured Lacinutrix sp. | reverse complement strand
GCTTTTGCAAACCACTTTTCTGCTTCTGTAGTATTAAAAATATTATAATTGGCTTCTGCTAACTTACCATATACATAAGCATCTGCTTTTCCTTTTTCTATTAGTTTTTGGTAATCTTCTATGGCTTCTACAAATTCTAATTTTGCAAAATGCTTATCAGCCTTTTTAGTAGCCTTGGTTTGTGCTGTCACACTAAAGCTACTTAGGATGACTAGTGTTATAATTAGTTTTAAGTTTTTCATCTTGGTTTGTTTTAGCTTATGTGATTAGAAATAACGTGGTGAACGTGATACCTTTCTTGGTAGATTGATATCGAAATTAACAAATATCTCATGTGAGGCGTTTGTTACCACATTTAACTCTGATTGTATCGCATCGTAGGCATAACCGATTCTAAGTGATGGTGAGATCATAAAGTTTATCATCCCACTAAATGAATCGTCTACACGGTAACCAGCACCTATTTCTACAACATCGTACATAAACAAGTTTAGGTTTACATCGTAACTTAAAGGGGCATCGAAAGCAAACTTTAATAAAGCATGTGGCTTTAATTTAAAGTTCTCTGATAAACTAAATACATAACCTGCTGCTGCAAATAAATGCTCTGTCTCTGATCCTATCTTTGTTCCATTTAAATCTAAATGGGTTCCATTTAGAATATTTGGCATCGAGGCAGAGATATAAAACTTATTTGGTTGGTAAAGGTATAATCCTGC
>NZ_CANMRQ010000076.1 GCF_947500325.1 uncultured Lacinutrix sp. | reverse complement strand
ACGTTGTACACAATTAGAAAAACTCATAGAATTTGAAGAAAATTATTTTACATCCATTAAAAGGAATAGAATTTGAGAATAAAGAAATTTTGGAATTGGGAACCTCTAAAACTGAATTAATTCAAAAATTTGGCAAAGCTTCAAGCGGAACTGACAAACAACTATTCTATGATGATTGGGAACTTAGAATTGACTTAGATGACTCTGAAAAAATAGAATTTATTGAATTCATTTATGGTCCTTTCCCTGAAAAAACAGAAATTGAGTTATATGGAATTAACCCTTTCAAGACTGATAGTCATAGTTTAATCGAAATTTTGACTAAAAATAATGTAGGTGAAATTGAAACAACTGAGGAACCTTATTGTTATGCTTTTCTTGAATCTTCAATTGGGGTTTTTAGAGATTCCTGTGAAGTTGATATTGAGGAAATGATATCTGAAATGAAAGAAAACGGAGATTATTCCGATAATGAAGAATGGGTTTTGGAAGACAAAGAAAAAGCAAAATACTTTTGGACTATCGGTTTAGGAAAAAAAGATTATTATAAACAATAACTGTGTACAACACGGTGTATAAAACATAGCTAATAAGTCTTAAACCGAAAGGTTTGTGTATATTTATCAAGTCCGCCAAATTTTTAATTTGGCTTTTAAAAAGAGAAAAATTCGGCTCTGTGTTAACCCGAAAGTTAGTGTCTTTTTACACGCTACGTTTCATACACAAGTCCGTT
>NZ_CANMRQ010000075.1 GCF_947500325.1 uncultured Lacinutrix sp. | reverse complement strand
TGTCCCGTCCTGAAATAAGTTGACAAAAAATCGACTTATTAATGAAAAGTAAAGAGAACAAAAGAGTTAAACGAACTCAACGCGATTACAATTTGGGCTTTAAATTAGCACTTGTATCAGAAGTAGAAAAAGGCAATTACACCTACAAACAGATTCAAAAGATCTATGGTATTCAAGGTAGGAGCACCGTTTTGGTATGGTTAAGAAAATATGGTACTTTAGATTGGAGTAAGCCTAATTTTCATCAAATGCCAAAATCAAAAGAAACACCAGCTCAAAAGATAAAACGTCTAGAGAAAGAATTAGAAGATGAAAAGCTAAGAAACCTATTATTAAATACGATGATAGATGTTTCTGATCAACAATTTGGTACTGCTATTAGAAAAAAGCTTTTATCCCAACAATCCAAATCATCCGACAAGACAAAGAAGTAACTCTTTCTCATTCTTGTAGATTGTTAGGAATAAGCAGACAAGCTGTTTATCAAGCTATCAAGCGAAAGCAAGCCAGAGCAAAAGCCTTATCACTAATAAAACCTTTAGTATTAGCTATTCGTAGAGAAATGCCAAGAATAGGAACCCGTAAGTTGTACTATTTGCTAAAGCCTGACTTTAATAGACTTAAAATAAAAATAGGGAGAGATGCCTTATTTAAGTATTTAAAAGAAGAACATTTATTAATAAAACCAAAAAAGAATTATACTAAAACAACCAATTCCAAACATTGGTTAAGAAAGCACCCTAATCTTTTAAAACAGAT
>NZ_CANMRQ010000074.1 GCF_947500325.1 uncultured Lacinutrix sp. | reverse complement strand
ACTACATCAAACTTATGTTATGATCCTACAAATGGAGCGACAATTGAAGTTACTGCTTCTGGAGGTATGCCGCCTTATCAATATAATATTAATGGAGGTGCATTTCAATCAAGTAATATTTTTAGCAATTTAACACCAAATACTTATGTAATAATAGTAAGAGATGCTTTTGGTTGTGAAGTTACTTTACCAACTCAAACTATTGAGCCTCAATTAACGTTAGTAACTGTTATAACTAAAGATTTAGATTGTACTGCAAATCCAGACGCTGAAATTACTGGTACTATTACTGGTGGAACTGCTCCTTTTGATTATGCTGTATCTATAAATGGTGGAGCCTATACTCCTTTAGGAACTACTGGCACTCCTTTTACTTACGCTACTCCTACTGCTGGTACTTACCAATTCCAAATAACAGATGCTCTAGGATGTATCGCAGAATCTGAAGTAAATACTATAGATGCTATTACAAATCCAACAGCTACTGCTAATGGTGTTGATCCATTATGTTTTAATGATGCTAATGGAGAGATTCAAATAACGCCTGCTGGTGGTTCTGGAGGTTATACTATTAGTTTTAACGGAAGTCCTTTTACTACTGATACTTTTTATGATGGTTTAGATGCTATTTCAACTACAGCTACGACAAGTGATTATACATATCAGATACAAGATAGTAATGAATGTTTATCACCTATATATACAATTACTTTAAACAACCCAACAGAAGTTATGGCTTCTGCTACTATCTCTAATAATACAAATTGTAGTACTAC
>NZ_CANMRQ010000073.1 GCF_947500325.1 uncultured Lacinutrix sp. | reverse complement strand
AATCAGAAAGGAGCAGAATATTTTTTTTACATTTAAGATACACTTTTTTGAGCTCGAGTGAGCACTTGTGCACAACGGTCTCGGCTATTAGTAGTTGCGTGTTTTAGCATTTAACTTTGCAAGTACACACCAAACTGAAAATCCGCGAGGATTTTCAGAAGTAGGCGAGAACAAGCAATTACTTATAGCCATTGTTAGCAACAGTTTTTATTTTGTCAGTTTAGTTATTCGGTTGTATTCTTTCCATTTTGGGTCTTTATTAAATCCGCATCCAAATTCAACCAGTTTATTCGGGTCTTCATACATTTCAGCAAGCTTTTGTGATGCAAATTCGGCATTGTCAATATACATATCCATAATGAATCCAAAGTCCGTTGCAACTCTTGCTACAGGATGCGTTATACAACCTTTTTTTAGTTCATTTATAAAGTAGTCTTCAATAGTTCCAAAGTCTAATTCGTCCGATTCAGCTTGATTTTCAGAAATCTCAACATTGAATTGTAGATTAAATGGGCAACATTTTTTGAATTTGTAATCCACATAAGCTAAATCAACCCATCCAGTTGCAGGTTTTCCAGAATCAGTTTGAACCATAACTACCGAAATTGAATTTTGCGGATACAAGTCAGAAGAATCCTTTATCGAATTACAATCAATTTTTTCTTTGTCGCTCTTAAATAAGTCAAATATTCCCATTTGTTCAGTTCGTTGTAATTGTTGCTAACGGTTTAGTATATGAGAAGTTGCGGGTTTGCGTGCGAGGAATTTCCGAAGGAAATTCAGACATAGCAAACGTGCA
>NZ_CANMRQ010000072.1 GCF_947500325.1 uncultured Lacinutrix sp. | reverse complement strand
TCCGCATCGGTTAAAGTAAACTCTCCAAAACCATCACTGTCGGGATCACAATACTCTAAAGGGGTTGGAGTGAATGCGATTGGCGCTTGTTCTACCGTAATATTTAATACTGTAGTATCAAAACAACCTGTATTTACATCTTCTACACGTACAAATACGGTATCATTAAACGCCACAACATTTGTATAAGGCAACATTAAAGCATTCGTCTCATTCTGTGCATCTGGTAATGTTGGATAGTACGTTACTGCATATGATGGGTTGCCTCCTGAAATTTCATTGTTTTTGATATTTAAATCTATTTCTGTTATTCCATCTGGTGTTGCATCATCACAAACTTCTAATACTGTTGGCACAACTACTGTAGGTAGTGGATTTGCTGTTAAATTAAATATGCTTGAATCTGGACATGTGCCATTAGTTGTATATTCAATTGTATACATTCCTCCTGGTGTGCCATTAGTAACTGCTCCTGTTGCGACATCTATAACTGCGGCATCTGTTGGTGCAGGATTAAAGGCATAAACACCTCCTGGTGTAACTACTGAATCTACTGTTCCGCCATCACATGTTGGTGTCATTACAAATGTTGGATCATCTGTTATAATCACTGCTAAGTTAACTGTAGTTGAACTTGGACAAACGCCGCCTAATGAATATTCAACAACATAAACAGCTCCTGATGTTCCATTTGTAACTGTTCCAGTTGCAGGGTCTATAACTGCGGTATCTGTTGGTAATGGATTAAAGGCATAAACACCACCTGGTGTAACTACTGAATCTACTGTTCCACCATCACATG
>NZ_CANMRQ010000071.1 GCF_947500325.1 uncultured Lacinutrix sp. | reverse complement strand
ACGTTAGCAAACATTAAAAGTTAACTAATTTAAAGTCCTCGTTCACTCATTTAGAGTTTAGGAATAACGAAACAAAGAATAGATTTGAAAATAAATCTAAACTGAATGAAAAACACTGCACTTACATTCCTGATAATTGTTCTTAATCTCAATTTAAGTTTTTCACAAACGAAATCTGAAATCGACTCATTGTTGAACGGGATTTCGGAAACGGAAAATTCTATTGGAATTACAAAAACTGAACAAGCAAAAAAGATTATTGCTTTTGGAGAAAACTCTCTGATAATTCTTGCTGAATTTTTCACTGATTCTACTCTGACAAAAGTCAAATCGGAATGTCAAAAACGAATTTTAACTAAAGGAGAAATTGCAATTATTATAGCTGACCGAATTGAAGGAATGCCATATTTTACTATCACAGGAATTCAAAACTGCACAATGACTTTTTGTGAAAATAATCCAAATTTAATTGAGTATTATTTATGGGATAGTAAAAAAAATGAAACTGAAAAATTTAAAGAAAAATATTTAGTTTGGTTAGAGAGCGATGATAGAATAGACTGGACACCATTACTGGATTATAAATCAAAAAAAGTACGAAAAAAAGAAATACGAAAACGGAAACGTGAAAAGAAAAAGACAGAAAAACGATTTGCTAACAATGGCTATAATTAATACGGGGTTAGTGGTTTAAGATATAAAGCTGGTATATCAGCTAGCATCGCCAAATCTTTTGATTTGGCTTTAAAAGAAAAGATAAAACAAAATAAAAAGTTTTGGCTAAGTGCTTAATCAAAAGTTCACTACTTTTAAGTCCCGTACTAACCATAGCCGAACCGTTGT
>NZ_CANMRQ010000070.1 GCF_947500325.1 uncultured Lacinutrix sp. | reverse complement strand
CTTTGTTTCGTTATTCCTAAACTCTAAATGAGTGAACGAGGACTTTAAATTAGTTAACTTTTAATGTTTGCTAACGTTTTATGTATGGTTTCGTTGCTGAAACACTAAGTTAGTAAAAAGAACCTGACCATTGTTTAGAGGCGAGGATTTTCCGATAGGGAAATCAGCAGCAATGAACTATACATTTTGTTACCACCAGTACTTATTTGTTTAGTTTCTTTTTCATTTCGTTAGCGTGATTAGGAATCTGAATCTCAAGGTTTTTATAGTAGGCTAATTTGCTATCACCATATTTTCCATTAGGTCTTATCCATCTAATCAGTTGTCCGTTATAAAAGTAATACATATCCTCAGAGCTAGTAGTCTTTTTAATGTCGAAGCTCTCAGAGTCATTATTCTTTTTTGCTTCTTTTTCATTCCAATATATTGGTCTGTTGTAGCGGTAATCAGAATCATATACGAAGAATAGTTGTTCTTTATTAAAATAATATTCAATTTTTCTTTTTCCAGTTTCACCGAAAGAAAGAACTTCAATCAGTTTTATATTATTTTTATCATAATATCCAATAATTTGTTTTCCTTCATTAGATTCATTAGCGCTATTTATAACTTTCTTGTCGTAATTATAAAGACAGTCTTTGATTTGATCATATTCTTTTTTGAAATTATTAATTATCTCATCATTTGATTGCGTAATAGTTGATTTAGTAGTGATCAATAGAAGTATGACAATATTAATAAATTTAGCTATTTTCATATGAGTGACTTCATTGGTGGTAACGTTAGATGTATAGTTAGTAACGACCGTAGGGAGATATTGACTATACATTGTGTTGTGTGCTTTATGCTTTTAA
>NZ_CANMRQ010000069.1 GCF_947500325.1 uncultured Lacinutrix sp. | reverse complement strand
ATAAAAAGTTTTGGCTAAGTGCTTAATCAAAAGTTCACTACTTTTAAGTCCCGTACTAACCATAGCCGAACCGTTGTGTATAATTAGAAAAAAAACGAATATGAAACTTTTAGCATTAAGTTTATTAACAATATTATCTGTTCAATCCAAGCTATTCGGACAGATAGATATAAAATCTGAATCTGAAATACTAGCTGGAATTGAATGGCTTTCGACTAATCCAGTTGAACAAGCGGACAAAGAATTTGTGTCAAAGGCATCGGATTATATAACTTATCAGTTTGTAAAATATCCAAACTTCCCTGTTGATTTTTCAGCACTAAAGGAATTTATGGACACCGATAGAAAATATAAATATTATGACGAAATCAATGTTGTATTTACAAGCAATCAATTAGCAAGTAAAATTAGAACAGGAAATAAATATGACTTAAAAGATTCCTCTATAAAATCTATGAATAAAGTCTTGGAATATTATAAGTTATTAATAGAAAAAGAACCTGACCAAAGGAATAGTGTTTTGGACGAATATTCTAAAATGAGTGAAAAAGAATTAGAAAATCAAATTAAAAAACTGCTAAAAAAATAACTACACACAACATTGTATAAAAATAATGCTTAAGTTTAATCCTAAATCAAAAGGTTAGTGCGCATTTGGTCACTCTGATTTTCCTGCGGAAAACCCTCGCACACAAAACCGCACTATTCTTATACGTACACGTTCTGCACAAGTGCTCACTCGAGCTCAAAAAAGTGTATATTAAATGTAAAAAAAACCTCACCTTTCTGATTTCACTCAATCTCCAAACGGATTTAAAACGCACTCAGCCTTTTTAATCGGATATTACTCTTGCTTTTATACGCTGATTTTACTCAACCG
>NZ_CANMRQ010000068.1 GCF_947500325.1 uncultured Lacinutrix sp. | reverse complement strand
TGTAAATTCGTTGGTGTTCCTCCAGAAGTTGTTGCTGTTACTGTAACATCTTCAAGATTATTACAAGTAATAGCAGTATCTACATTAACATCTACAGCATCTAAACCAATATATGGAGCGATAGTAGCCATTGTTGTACCTATACAACCTTGACTGTCATAAACATTTATAGTATATGTTCCTCCAGATAAATCTGATTCTGTATATACATTACTATTACTAAACTGTACTACAGTAGCATTTTCTATAAACTCATAATTAACATAAGTTCCAGAACCTCCAGTAACACCAGTTACTGTGATAGTCGCAAAGTTTAATGTATTTGTCCCAGCATTACAAGCATATTCTAATACTGTTGGAGCAGGTACTGTAATAATAGCAGGTTCTAATACATCTACAGTAGCAGTTGCATTACAACCTTTTCCAGAATTTACTTGAACAGTGTATGTTCCAGCAGCTAAGCCAGTAAAAACATTAGAGGTTTGAGGCGCAACTACTATAGGTGCAATAATCTCATATGTGTATATAGGATTATCATTACTAGCAGGTAATGTAACAGTAATAATACCATCACTATTACCATTACATATTACATCATCGGCGTCAAGCGTAAATGTTACCGGTGTAGCAGCATCTAATGTTACAGAAGCATCTTGCGTACATAAGGTTGTAGTATCTGTAATAGTTACGGTGTAAGTTCCAGATGGTACACCAGAAAATACATTGCCTGTTAAAGCTATAGAAGCTGGGTTTGGAGTTATTGAATAAGTATAAGTACCTGTTCCTCCTAATCCAGTTACTGTCAATTCACCATCATCATCACTACAAGAAGGTGGTACAGAAGTAATTGTTAATCCAATAGGATCTTCAATAGTATAAGTCACTGTATCTGTACAACCATTTGCATCACG
>NZ_CANMRQ010000067.1 GCF_947500325.1 uncultured Lacinutrix sp. | reverse complement strand
ACAAGTTGTATTTACAGAAACAGAATCAGTAGCTGTTAACGGTGTTGGTTCTGTAATAATAATAGGAGCACTTGTATATGTACAAGCATTAGAATCTATAACAGTAACAGTATAAGTATTTGCTGCTAATCCAGTAAATACATTAGAAGCTTGAGGTGTTCCAGCATCTAATTGATACATGTAAGGACCTCCAGTTCCAGAAGTTACATTAACTGTTATAGAACCATCGCTATCACCATTACAACTTACATTAGTTTCAACGGTAGTAAAAGTAACAGGCTGAATTGGGTCTACAGTATAAGTTGTTGTAGATACACAATTAGCAGCATCTGTTACACTAAACGTATACGTTCCAGCAGTTGCTGCTGAATAGATATTAGTAGCCATTGGGTTAAATGTTGTGCCACCATCTGTAGACACTTGATATGTATAGGTTGTATTATCACCACCAGTTGCCGTTAAAGTTATTTCAGCATTAGGAGTAGCAGTACAATCTAATTCTTGAGTTAAAGCAGCGCTTAATAATAATTGATCATTTATTATATAAGGAGTAGTAGCCACACAACCATTACCATCTTGTATGTAAAGCGTATAAGTTCCAGGCGTTGCAAATGTAAAATCAGGATCTGTGCTGTATGATGTTCCATTTATACTATATGAAGGATTACCTATAGTAACTGTTCCAGTAATAGTAACAGTAATAGGTGTACCCACAAAACAAGGCGCAACTTGTGGATCGATTGTAGGTTCAGCATCTCTAATTAAAGAGATATCAAAGTCTCTAATACAACCATAGGCATCAATTGCATAAACAGTATAGTTATTAGCAGATTCATTAAAGGTATTAGCTGAATTCCAATTTAAATCACTAGCTATAGGAGCAGGATCAGTATCTAATAAAATTTGATATTGATAAGGCGCAGTACCATCACTAGC
>NZ_CANMRQ010000066.1 GCF_947500325.1 uncultured Lacinutrix sp. | reverse complement strand
ATAAAACACCGAATATGGTATATTTAAAAACAGCGTAAATCAATTTTAACCTGTAGCCATATTTCAGGACAAGACATTTGAGGAAACCGATGAAAAGAATATTATTAGTAATAACATTAGTTCTGATTTCGAGCTGTAAATCAGAAAACAAAAATGACAAAAATCTGACAACTGAACGACAAGAACCGATTTCGGAAATTCCTAAAGTCAACGATCAATTTCAAGCATTTATTGACCAGTTTCCAACAAAAACTCTTCCAATAAAAATAAATGGTTGTACAGACGAAATTCTTGATTTACAAAAGTTAGATATCAAATTAAGTTCTGAATACTCCAAAGATACTGAATATGAGCATATTTATGGAATAATTCCTTCCAATGGAAACTACATATCTACAATCACTCTTGGAGAAGCTGATTGTTTCGTTCCAATCCTGAACACTTACAAACTGAACGGAGAAAAAATAGACTCAAAACCGATTAATATTGGATATTGTGGACCTGACCCTTGCTATGAATGTGTTGAAAATATGACTATCGATTCTGAATACCGAATTTATGTTGCGGATACAATAAAAATATCTGACTGTGATGATAATTTTAATGCAATCGCTGGAACTGAAAAAATTAAAGTAGTTTACAAAGACGGAAAACTGACTGAAAAAGGAGTTATAGAATTGACAAAGGAAATTGAGAAAAATATTAAATAAAAACGCACTACAACACCATGTATAATTAATTGCTTTGGTAGTTGCCTATTTGGAAAATTCCTTCAGAATTTTATCGCGTTCGTTTTTGTTTACTAAATTAGTTGCTGAAACACGCAACCAACCATACACAAAACCGTTGTGCACAAGTGCTCACTCGAGCTCAAAAAAGTGTCTCTTAAATGTAAAAAAAATACTCTGCTCCTTTCTGATTTCACTCAATCCCCAAACGGATTTAAAACGCACTCAGCCTTT
>NZ_CANMRQ010000065.1 GCF_947500325.1 uncultured Lacinutrix sp. | reverse complement strand
CAACAATATGTATAGAAAATGCTTATTTTAGTGCCAAACCAAAGGTCTGTGCTTTTTTGCTAGCTTCTGATTTTCCTGCGGAAAATCCTCGCACACAAAAATGCAAATTCCATACATCGAACGTTGTACAGCATTTGAAAAACCGCCAATGAAATTATCTGAAAACAATAAAAAATCACTTTTAGTTTCAATCCATCAATTGATTGAGGAAAATGCAAGTCATACTGTAAATGACCTTGAACACAAAAGAACAAACCGACTAATAAATTATCCTTCAAACGGAGGATTAACAGAATCAGAAAAATCGGAATTGGAAAAACTAGAAATCAATCCGACTTTAAAAAGTGCTTTGAGAAAAGTATTCGCTAGCAATACTGCTGACGTATTTTTCTCGGTACTAAATATCATAGACGGAACAGCAGACCCAACTGTTGAATTTGGAGAATGGGAAGAAGTTATGTTGGTTGACTTTGATGAGGAAAACGAAATGGATTCAATGCTTCATGACGACTTTTATGGAACATATTGGGATTGGAAAGAAAAAAGACCAAATCCTGGTTGGAAATTGGACTTGTTAGATGAATAAAAAACACTGTACAACAATGTATAACCGCAATTACGGCGGATTCGACTACGTCCGAATCCACGCGGAACTGCTAGCGTAAGTGCTTAACCGAAAAGTCTGCGTATATTAACCCGTAACTGACGGTTATACGAGACCGTTGTGCACAAGTGCTCACTCGAACTCAAAAAAGTGTATATTAAATGTAAAATAAATACTCTGCTCCTTTCTGATTTTACTCAATCTCTAAACGGATTTAAAACGCATTCAACCTTTTTAATCGGATATTACTCTTGCTTTTATACGCTGATTTTACTCAACCGCGTTTTCTGATTTCTCTCTTTATTGCGCAAAAATCGGATTGCAAAACTTTTAAAACATAAAATAACCTGTGCACAACAATATGTATAGAAAATGCTTATTTTAG
>NZ_CANMRQ010000064.1 GCF_947500325.1 uncultured Lacinutrix sp. | reverse complement strand
TATTATATCTAAAAGAAGCTAAAAAATGCTTTTCGTTTATGTCAATGGTTTCGGGTTTCATCAAATTGTTGCCAACGGTCTTGTGTATGATTTCGTTGTGTGTTTCTACAACTAAATTAGTAAACAAAAACGAACCAGAGGAAATTCCGAAGGAATTTCCAAGTAGGCTTGCACTAGCAATGAATTATACACGGTGTTGGCAGCCGTTATTTATTTTTCAACAAATTCCAATGTTATATTTCCTTTACAAACTCCTGAAATTTGTATTAAATCAACTGTCGGTTTTCTGTGTGCATTAACTAATGTTAAATGTGTTCCTTTTCCATTGATTATTCCTGCTATTTGTATTAAGTCAACTGTCGTTTTTTGGCTTGCATCAATAACAAGACTTGCACCAATTCCGGCTAACTGTATTAAATCTACTGTTGGTTTCATATTTCTGTTTTTAGTTATTTGATATAATTTTGATTTTAGGATTTCCTAAACCAGCTCTAATTGCAAAAGCATTTTTCCTTTCTATCTCAGAATTTGACATTACTTTATCAGTAATTACTTCATTAACAAAGATTTCTTTTTTCGGGTTTTCGGTCATTTCACTATTCCAATATTCCATTGCTATTTTTTCTGCAATTTTAGTATCTGATATATTTTTAAATAATTCTTCAATTTTATTAAAATCTCCTATGTGAAGGATTTCAGTTTCACTTATTTCTCCTCTGTAAAATTTTGAGTTCTTTTGAATTGTCCAGAAATGTTTTGCATCTTCAAAATTTTCAAATAGCATTAAAATTTCATTTCTTTTTGGTTTTCGTTTTGGTCTTTTAAATTCCAAAATTTCTTCCACTTTTTTTCGAATGTCATCTAATTCGTTTTGATAAGCATTTTGAGGTGAGATTTTATCATTCACGTTAAAATCTCTTTTATCAATCCTAAATATCCTCATATGTTCGGGTGTGCGTTTAATGGCTGCCAACGGTTTGTGTATGAAACGTAGCGTGTAAAAAGATGCTAACTTTTCGGATAAACACAGAGCCGAATTTTTATATT
>NZ_CANMRQ010000063.1 GCF_947500325.1 uncultured Lacinutrix sp. | reverse complement strand
GCTCAGATCACTGGCGGCGCAGCTGGGTTAACAGTAACTTATCATGAGACAATGTCAGATGCACAGAATAATGTAGGCGCATTTGCCAGTCCATACAATAACATTGTAGTAAATACCCAAACGATTTATGTGCGTGTAGAGAGTGCAACCATAGCCACAGACTGTGCTAGTTTTGTAGAGCTTGTATTAATTGTAAATCCAACACCACAAATCACAGATCCAACCCCATTAGAAGTTTGTGATAACGATGCCGATGGTTTTGCTATTTTCGATCTTCCAACAAAAGATCCAGAGATTCTAAATGCATTAGATACAGATCTAACTAATGATTTAGATCCCGCACAATACATTGTAACGTATTATGAGACAATGGCCAATGCTGAATCAGGAATGAATGCAATAGCAACGCCAAATGCCTATACCAATACAACGGTCAATATGCAAACAATCTGGGTACGAGTAGAAGACACTGCAAATGGTTGCCATACAGTAACAAGCTTAGAGCTTATTGTTAATCCATTACCAGTTTTAGTACAACCAGATCCATTAGCCTTATGTGATGTTAACAATCCAGGCGATGAAATGGAAGCTTTCACATTAGAGGCAGCAAATGCACAGATATTAAATGGCCAAACAGGAATTACATTAAGTTACTATACCACACAAGCAGGAGCAGATACTGATGATACTACAGTAGAGATTTTTAGTCCCTATACCAATACGGTAAACCCACAAACGATTTACATAAGAGCCGAGAATGATGTAACAGGATGTGTAAGTACTATAACCTTAGATTTACGAGTAAATCCAATTCCATCACCAGTAGCAATGCCAGTGGCCTTAGAAGCCTGTGATGATGATAATGATGGATTCTATAATGATTTTGATTTAGATAGTCAATCGGTTATTATCGCTAATGGCGAGCCAGACATCACCATTAGTTATTATGAAACACAATCTAATGCAGAGACAGCAACTAGTCCATTAATGAGTCCTTACACCAACATCGTTCAAGACATGCAAACGATTTATGTAAGAGCCGAGAATGATATAACAGGTTGTTTTACTAT
>NZ_CANMRQ010000062.1 GCF_947500325.1 uncultured Lacinutrix sp. | reverse complement strand
TCAGAATGATAACTCCATCATTCCAGCGCACTCCTCCGAAAAAATTGTCCTATCGAAATGGACTATTGCATACAACGTGTTTGTGTATGATTTCGTTGCGTGTTTCAGCAACTAAATTAGTAAACTAAAACGAACCAGAGGAAATTCCGAAGGAATTTCCAAGTAGGCTAGAACTAGCAATGAATTATACACGGTGTTGGCAATAGTTATTTTTTATATAAATACAATAGTCCATCATAAATTGCTCTTGATAACACAGAATGATGGTTAGTATTTTTAACTGGGTCAAATTTATAATTCAAGTTTTCAAGTTTCAATTCAGTTATAATCTTACTTACATCATTATTTGAAGTTCTTATACCTTTGATTTCTTCACCACCATAGCTATGATAAAGTTTTATTTCGCTGTTTGAACCTTTTAATTTGGAAAAATTTTCTTTATCAACTAATTCCGATGAATTCCAAGATAAAGAGGCTGAGATTAATAGTAAATCTTTGAACAATTCTGGACGATTTTGTAAAGTATAGAATCCAAAAAGTCCTCCAAAAGAATGCCCAAGTAAACCTCTTCGTTTATTAAGATTAGGATGTTCTTTTTCTACAAATTCAATTACTTCATTCTCTAAAAAATCTAAAAATAAATTTGCTCCTCCTGTACTTTCTTTATTGAGTTGATTTCCTCCTCCAGTTTTGACTGTGATTTTAATGTTATTATCTGGATTTGATTTTTTTAAACCTTCTAAAAGTCCCAAATTTTTAAATTGTGAAGGCGTAAAGTCCATATCTCTTTGTTTATGCCAATCTTTTTCAGAACCATTTAATGAAATTCCAACAAAAACAACGTCTTCCACATAATTACATAAATCCAATATAGTAAAAGAGCCGAGAGTAATTTCTGTAAGCCAATAAGCATCTAAATAATAAAGTGTTTTATATTCTTTGTCAGAACTATAATTCCTCGGAAAAGTTATTTTTAGGATATATTCGTCTTTATCCTCTGAATAGACTTTATGATTCTCTGTTTTATATCCTAATTCTGTTTTTTGTCCAAAAACATTAAAGAATAAAAATAAAAATCCTATTAACGTAATTTTAAGCTTGATGTTCGTCATTTCTAATTATTGCCAACGGTTTAGTATATGAGAAGTTGCGGGTTTGCGTGCGAGGAATTTCCGAAGGAAATTCAGACATAGCAAACGTGCA
>NZ_CANMRQ010000061.1 GCF_947500325.1 uncultured Lacinutrix sp. | reverse complement strand
GATCAAATATGTTTTGGTTCAGATGATGGAACTGCTGTTTTTACTATGACAGATGTAAGTAGTGTTGGTAACTTTACTTATACATTAACACCTGCTGGTGGTACAGTGTCACAAACCGGTGATGTAGTTACTTTCAATAATTTACCTACAGGTACTTATACTTTTGATGTTACAGATACTACAACAGGTTGTACTAACTCTGCAAGTGTTACTATAGATCCAGTTACAGAAATTACTTTTACAGTAAATACAAGTAATATTAATTGTAATAGTACTATATCTACAATTAGTTTTCCAACATTATCTGGAGGAACAGGTGGTTATACTTATGCCTATGTTACTACTGGTGCTCCTGCTCCTACTGCTGGTGATTATAGTACATCGACTTCTGTAGACACTGCTGTTTTAGGACTAATTATAGATGTATATGTTATGGATAGTAATGGCTGTGTTGTTATGAATACAGTGACTATTATAAGTGATGTATTACCTACAGTGACTGCTAGTGTAGATAACCAATGTACAGGTACTGGAAACGACTTTACTATTACTGCCACAGGCACAGGTTTACCTACCTTAACTTATAGTATTGATGGTACAAACTTCCAAAACAGTAATACTTTTACTGTTATTCCTGGTACATATACTATTACTATAAGAGACACAAATGGTTGTGAAGCAACAGATACGGTTACTGTCTATCCTCAATTAACATTATCTGCTGTGCTTGATAAAGACATTACTTGTTCTTTACCTCAAGAAGCACAGGTAACATTAACTGCTAATGGCGGTAATGTTCCTGCTTATACTTATGAGTATTCAACAGATGGTGGGGCAACCTATACTAACATCCCAACAAATATATTTACAACAACAACACCTGGAAGTTATATTTTTATGGTAACAGATGCTAATAGCTGTACTGCTGTTACAACTACTGCTATAGATATTACGCCTGCTGTTGATCCAGATATTACAGTAGCGCAAACAGGTTTTATTAATTGTAATGGAGAAGAAACAGCTTCCATTTCTATAACACCAGATACAACACTTGGATTAGCACCATATGTTTTTGATGTGGTTAATACTACAACAGGAACACCTTATGGCACACAGACTTCTGGCCTTCCAGCTGGAGATTATACTGTAACTGTAACCGATGCTAATGGTTGTACTGAAGTAGAAAATATTACAATTTCTCAACCAGATCCTATTGTTGTTAATTATTCTACAGTACCTATTACTTGTACTGCTGGAGGTGTATCTCAAGGATC
>NZ_CANMRQ010000060.1 GCF_947500325.1 uncultured Lacinutrix sp. | reverse complement strand
CAACAGGGTTAAATGGAACAGGATGTTATAGTTTAGTAAACTTTGATGTTATAGTAAATCCATTACCAGTAGTAACACCAGTAGATGATTATATTATCTGTGAGCTGATGAATGATGGTATGGCAGACTTTGATTTAGAAACAATGACCACAGGGATATTAAATGGCCAGGATCCAAGTATCTTTACAGTGACTTATCATGAGACTTTAGCAGATGCTCAAGTCCCAATGAATGCATTAAGTAGTCCATACACAAATACGAGTAACCCACAAACGATTTATGTAAATATCACCAATACCGTTACAGGATGTGATGTTGCTACGCTAACATTTAATATAGAAGTACAAGAAGCCGCTCAAGCGAATCCAGATGGTGTCGCTATAGTGTATGAAGCGTGTGATGATAATATGGAGTTTGATGGCGACCCAAGTGATGATAGTGTACAATTTGATTTAGAGACTCAAAACCCATTAGTATTAGATGGTCAAGACCCATTAAACTATACTGTGAGTTATTATGATAATCAGGCCGATGCCGATGCCAGTACAAACCCATTACCATCACTTTATGAAAACACTGCAGTCAATGGTAATGTGGCCAACCCACAAGTAATTATAGTAAGAGTAGATAATGATACTCCAGGTGCATTAAATCTAGACCTTGCAACAGTAACAACAGGCTTAGATGTTAATGGCGATGGTACAGTAGATACTATAGATACCAGTGCGCCAGCAGATGGCGTGTTTGATATTATAGACGTTAATGGCGATGGCACAGATGATGCTATCGATACTAATGGCGACGGTATTATAGATGCTATTGATCTGGATGGCGATGGTCTAGGTGATTTAGTAGACCTAGATAATGATGGCGTTGTAGATAATGATGTATCAACGTGTTATGAAACGACAAGTATTACATTACAAGTTAATCCATTACCAGCATTTGATTTAGATGATTCATACCTGTTATGTGTAAATACTAATGGTACAGAAGTGATTAATTCACCAGTTGTAGATACTGGATTAAATCCAGCCTTATATACTTTTGAGTGGAGTTATGAAGGGACAGTATTACCAGGAGAAACAGGGGCATCAATAGTGCCAACACAAGGCGGTAATTATACAGTAGTAGTCACAGATATTAGTACAAGTATGAATACCATGTGCTCAAGTAGTGATACAACCTTAGTAACAGTAAGTGAGCCACCAACGTTAACGGCAAACGTGACAACCTTAGCCTTTGCAGGAGAACATAATATATTAGCAACTGCAAGTCCAAGTGCTACCAATTCAATAGC
>NZ_CANMRQ010000059.1 GCF_947500325.1 uncultured Lacinutrix sp. | reverse complement strand
ATGTCTTGTCCTGAAATATGGCTACAGGTTAAAATTGATTTACGCTGTTTTTAAATATACCATATTCGGTGTTTTATAGTCTAAAGATAAATGTAATCTTACTTCGTTGTATAAATTAACAGCATTTTTTGTTGCTCTTTTTGCGTGAGCTACGTTTGTAAAGGTCTGGTCTAGATAAAACTCATCTTTTAAGATGCCGTTTACACGTTCAGCGATTGCATTTTCGTAGCAATGATTTTCTTGGGTCATACTAATATCTATCTTTTTTCTTTTGAGTATTTGTGTGTATACATTGCTACAATATTGTATTCCTCTGTCAGAATGATGTATTAGTTTATTGATGTTTTTAGCTTGGTAAATGGCCTTGTTTAGTGCTCTTACACATCCTTTTAGTTCTAGGCTATTGCTAAGATCATACCCAACTATTTTCCTAGAATGCATGTCAGTTATTAAGGCTAGGTAACAAAAACCTTTAACTGTTCTAATGTATGTTATATCAGAGACCCAAACTTGATTTGATTTAGTAACTTTCATATTCTTTATTAGGTTGTTGTACTTATAAAAACGATGATAAGAGTTGGTTGTTCTGGCACTAGTTTTCTTTGTTAGTGTTAGCATCTGATGTTTTCTAAGCAGATTAAATAAAGTGTCTCTACCAACTTTAATATTGCCTTTATTAAAATCTACATCTAATGATTTTACAAGTTTACGCACGCCTTCTCTAGGAAGGGATTTGCGTCTTTTTCTAACTATGTTTATAATCTGTTTCTCGAGTTCTAAACGTTTATCAGCTCTAGATTTGTATTTATAATAGGCATCTCGTTTAAGTCCAAAACAATGTGTTATAGTAGTTAAAGAAGCAAATCTCTTAGATTTCTCTTTAGCTTTAATTAAGGCTTTATACTTAGCTTTTTTTTTAGTTCATTAACAGATTTGTAACCAAGATCTTCAGCTGCTACTTCAAGATAAGAATCCAATACCATAGCATCGAGATCCTTTTTAAGTAGTAGTTTTTTAAGCTGTTCAATTTCTTTTTGAAGTGCTTTGATTCTAGATATTTCGTCTTTAGTTTCCACTTTTACTCTGGTGTTCATTAAGTCTTTACGATTGTACTTTTTAATCCATTCGTTTACAGTTGTAGGTGCAATGGAGTAGAGTTTACAAAGTTCGCTCTTTGTGTGTTTTCCGATTGTAAGTTCGGCTAAAATTTTTAATTTGAAAGGTTCACTGTAACGTCTAATTACTTTGTCATTTCTATACATAATGTTTAAAATTATGTAGCCTTATTTCAGGACGGGTCA
>NZ_CANMRQ010000058.1 GCF_947500325.1 uncultured Lacinutrix sp. | reverse complement strand
GGTACGTTAAAGGCACATAGTTTACAAAGTTAAAGGGACATAGTTTACACTTTTTCAAGTTATAATTTGAGACAAAAATCAAATTATTATGCCTTGGAAAAACACAACAACTATGGAACAAAAAATTGAATTTATTTGTGAATGGCGTACAGGAAAATATTCCATCACAGAATTATGTAGAAGTTTTGAGATCTCCAGACCAACAGCTTATAAGTTAATAAGCAGGTTTGAAAAACAAGGTTTTGAAGGCTTAAAAAAGCACTCTAAGGCGCCTATAAAACATCCCAACGCAACCAAAGAAAATATCATCGAAAGTATTCTAAAATTGAAAGGAGAATATAAACTTTGGGGTGCTAAAAAAATCAGAGAATTGTTGTTTAAAGAATTTACACCTCAAGAAGTGCCTTCGGTGGTTACGGTACATAATATTTTAAAGAAAAATGGTTTAGTATGTCCTCAAAAACGAATGAGAAGAGTCAAACCTACAAACCCTATTTTCGACCCAAAATCGTGTAATGAAGTGTGGAGTGCTGATTATAAAGGTAAGTTTCTTATGGGCAATAAAATTTACTGTCATCCGCTAACCATTGCAGACTCTAAAAGTCGATTTCTTTTTACTGCTAAAGGACATTATAAAGAAAACCTAAAGTCGGCTAAAGCAGAGTTTAAAAGGGTTTTTAGAATATATGGAATACCCAAACAGTTGCATACTGATAATGGAAGTCCCTTTGGATCTGTACGTGCTATCCAAAGATTTACTCAACTCTCTTATTGGTTTATTGAACTTGGCATTACTCCTGTTTTCTCTGATCCTGGACAGCCACAACAAAACGGTAGACATGAGCGAATGCATCGCGATTTAAAGGCTGCTTGTGCTAAACCTTCTGCTTACGATTTAAAAGCCCAACAAAGACGCTTAAATCACTTTGTAAAACAATATAATAACATAAGACCACATGAAGCATTAGACATGAAAACACCAGCTAAAATTCATGATTTTTCTAACAGACCTTTTCCTGAAAAAATACCAAATTTTGACTATGATTCAATGTACAAAATTCTTAAAGTAACTAAAAGTGGAGCAGTAAGATGGAAGTCCTATTATTGGGTATATGTATCCGCGGCTTTAAAAGGAAAATATATCGCTATTGAAGATATTGGTAATGGGATTTGGAAAGTATTTTTTAGAAATGTATTTTTAGGTTTCTTTGATGAAAAACATCTTAGAAATAAACAACAATCGACAAGGTTAGAAACTAATTTAGTGTAAACCCTAATCTTTAACTTGTGTAAACCATGTCCCTTTACGAACA
>NZ_CANMRQ010000057.1 GCF_947500325.1 uncultured Lacinutrix sp. | reverse complement strand
TGTTCGTTAAGATACATAGTTTACACAAGTTAAAGCTTATGTGTTTACACTAAATTAGTTTCTAACCTTGTCGATTGTTGTTTATGTCTTAGGTTTCTTTGATCAAAGAAACCTAAAAATACATTTCTATAATATACTTTCCAAATACCGTTACCTTGTTCTTGAATTCCTACATATTTTCCTTTTAAAGCAGCAGTTAAATATACCCAGTAATAAGACTTCCATCTAATTGCTCCACTCTTGGTTACTTTGAGTACTTTATAGTCACTATGATAATCAAAAGGAGTTATTTTTTCAGGAAAAGGTCTACAGGAAAAAAGGTGTACATCTGCAGGAGTTTTCATGTCTAATGCTTCGTGTGGACGTATGTTATTATATTCTTTTACAAAGTGATTTAAACGTCTTTGTTGTGCTTTTAGATCATAGGCAGACGGATTAGCACAAGCTGCCTTTAAATCCCGGTGCATACGTTCGTGTCTTCCATTTTGTTCTGGATGTGCAGGGTCAGAAAATACAGGGGTGATTCCTAGTTCAATAAACCAATAAGAGAGTTGTGTAAATCTTTGAATAGCTCTTACCGAACCAAAAGGACTTCCATTATCAGTATGTATTTGTTTAGGCATGCCATAGGTTCTAAAGACCTTTGTAAACTCTGCCTTTGCAGCTTTTAGAGTTTCTTTATAATGTCCCTTAGCTGTGAATAAAAATCGACTTTTGGAATCGGCAATAGTAAGGGGATGACAATAGATTTTGTTACCCATTAAGAATTTTCCTTTATAGTCTGCACTCCATACTTCATTACAGGATTTTGGATCAAAAATAGGATAGAGAGGCTTTACTCTTCGCATGCGTTTTTGAGGAGATACCAAACCGTTTTTTCGAAGGATATTATGAACAGTCACCACCGATGGGATTTGTTCTTTTGTAAACTCTTTAAACATTAAAACTCTAATTTTTTTAGCACCCCAGAGTTTGTGTTTTTCTTTTAATTTAAGAATACTATCAATGATTTTTTGATCGGTTGTGTTAGGATGTTTTCCGGGCTTTCTAGATTGCTCTTTTAAGCCTTCAAAGCCTTGATTTTCGAATCTGTTTATTAACTTATAAGCCGTTGGTCTTGAAATTTCAAAACTTTTGCACAATTCTGTAATGGTATATTTTCCAGTTCGCCATTCACAGATAAATTCAATTTTTTGTTCCATAGTTGTTGTGTTTTTCCAAGGCATGATAATTTGATTTTGATCTCAAATTACACCTCAAAAAGTGTAAACTATGTTTCTTTAACTTTGTAAAGGATGTTTGTTTAACGTACC
>NZ_CANMRQ010000056.1 GCF_947500325.1 uncultured Lacinutrix sp. | reverse complement strand
CAACGGTTTGTGTATGAAACGTAGCGTGTAAAAAGATGCTAACTTTTCGGATAAACACAGAGCCGAATTTTTATATTTTGTTTTTAATTTTTTCTCTTTTAAAAAGCCAAATTTAAAATTTGGCGGTCTTTGTAAATAAGGATAAACCTTTCGATTAAGCACTTATTAGCTATGTTTTATACACCGTGTTGTGTGCCGTACTTATTTTAGTACAACATTAACGAATTATCAGAGCCTGGAATTATTCCGTTATCAGACATACTCTTGATTAATTCAGATAGTTGTATTAATTCCAATTGTTCATTAAAAGGCTCTCCGTTTCTATTTATGATTTGTCCTCCTAATCTTGTTTGACAATATTTTATAGAATTTACTAAAACTCTGTAAACATTTATTGGGTCAGCACTTCTAGGAATTGAAAATCCAAAAACTAAATTAGTAGGATTCATTTTACCTTTTTTTACTTGTTCAGGAAGAAAATAACCAGGCTCGGTTGAAGTCCAAACACTAAAATGTTGGTCAGACGCGTAATCAGAGTTATTATTCCAATGAAACAAATCTCCATCTCCCCATTTCAAACCTAAACTTAGTAAAACGTCCCAAACTTCTTTTCCGTTATATTTATTTTCGCTTTGAAGTCCTATCAGAATATCTTTATCAAATAGTTCATTTAACTTTACTAACTGTTTACTTTTTTCAATTGCGAATTCTTTTGATTCAGTTTCTTTAATCTCAAATTCTAATGAGTGGTTTTTCATCCTTTTTTTTAATTCAAGGATATATCTTTCTAACTTTTTTGGGTTGTAATTTATGTCTTCTTCATTAAAAACATCGAGAAAACCGATTGCTACTTGAATTTGGTTGAAAGTTTGTGGTGCGTCTCCCGCAAGAGCATAAGTCCATCTATTATCTTCTGGCGAATGTCCAAATATTGTTGAAGTAAAATTCTTTCTCCATTCTAAATCGAATAACTCATATAATTTTTCTTGTTTGATTATTGTTCCATTTGGAATCACTAAATCAATAATCCATTCTCTATTTGAATCAGGTTTATATTCAACTCTCTTTTCCTTGTTTTTAATTTCAGGAATTTTAAGTTGACTTTCGTCCAATATGTGAGATACATCTTCTGAAGCTTTATTAAGACCGAGTTTCTCAATTCTATCAGAACTTTGAGAAGCTGTAGAAATAAAGAAGTCATCTTGTTCAGGGTTAGATTTTTTTTCTTTTACAAAGAAGAAAAGAATTCCTATTATTATAATCCCAATTATTATATATGTCATTTTATTCATTTGGTTCGAGGGTTTCTCGGTATTGCACACAACGT
>NZ_CANMRQ010000055.1 GCF_947500325.1 uncultured Lacinutrix sp. | reverse complement strand
GAAAAATTCGGCTCTGTGTTAACCCGAAAGTTAGTGTCTTTTTACACGCTACGTTTCATACACAAGTCCGTTGTGCAACATTACCAAGAACTATGGGAATATTTGATTTTTGGAAGAAAAAACAAAACTCTGAATTAAAAACAGAGGAAATCCCCTTTTACAAAAAAATAATGGTTGATTTACAGAATAAAACACAAGCTGAAAAAGGAACAGTTGAAAAGTATTGGTTTGAGAACGAAAATATAGGACTAAAGAAAACCTTGTTTCATAGGATTTCCATTCCATTAAAACCATTTGATTCAGGAATTGAATACGAATCGCAACCAGTTGAAACCATAATGATTATTGAGTGGATGAATTTGAATTTGCCGAATCCAGATGAATTGGACGGAATTTTAATTCAGACTGATAAAAATTCGGAAACAGAAGCTTCTGTATATCTTGGAAATGCTCATAATCCTTTTGATATTCTTAAGCTGACTTTGAATAAAATTGACGAAAGAAATTACAGAGCAGTCGGAAAAATAATGGTTGATTTCGAACACGAAATGGTTGCAAATAATGAAACTTTTGAATTTGACACAATAATTGAATTTAACGAAACTGAATAATAAAAATAACGTTGCACAACAATGTATAACCGCAATTACGGCGGATTCGACTACGTCCGAATCCACTCGGAATTGCTAAAGCCAGTGCTTAACCGAAAAGTAAAACATATAAACCCGTAACTGACGGTTATACTAGACCGTTGTACACAATTCAACCAAGTAAATTGATTTATAAGTTTCTTAATAGTAAGTATTCATTCAACAGAAAAATAGGTAGAAATGACAGCGACTCTGTTTTTTCTACAAGAATATTTTTTTCGACGGAATTGGCACTGAATACGCTCTCACTTGTTGCACTTTTTTTCTTGAACAATACTAAATATGAACTTACAAATCAGGAATATGCCGAAATAATAATTATATCGTTTTTACTGCCATTAATTGTGACATTTAAGATACTGAAGTATGATAAAATTGTAAATACTAAATCTGGACGGAATTGGAGAATTATTTCAATAGGTTATTCTTTAATAACTTATGTTGTTTTTTTCTATATGATTGTGAAAATGAAAAATATTATCTAAATATTAAAAACTGTGTACAACAACGTGTATAATTAATTACTGCGGAATTCCTTCGCAGGAATTCGCTCGAATTAATTAACTTAGCTCAAAGTCGGAAAATCCTAACTGATTTCCCGTAACTAACCATACACAAACCGTTGTATGCAATAGTCCATTTCGATAGGACAATTTTTTCGGAGGAGTGCGCTGGAATGATGGAGTTATCATTCT
>NZ_CANMRQ010000054.1 GCF_947500325.1 uncultured Lacinutrix sp. | reverse complement strand
GCAGTAATAGCACCAGTATTATCACCAGCACAATTAATAGTAGGGTTTACAGAGACTAAATTAATCTCTAGATTAGGGATAGGAACAATAGTAATTTCATTAGATACATTAGCAATACAACCATTGGCATCTCTTACATAATATTCATAAGTTCCAGCTGCAACATTAAAAGTTATATCAGTATTAAAATTACCTAATACAGTTGCAAAATTTGGAGTACTACTATAAGCATATGGTCCAGTACCTCCAGAAGCACTTAAAGTAAGTGTTGCTTGCGTTAAACACGTTGGTGTTGTTGCTGCAACTAAACTTGCTACAGTAGGAGTTGGCTCATTTATAACAATATCGGCAGAAGTAAGTTCACAATTAAATCCATCATTAATAGTTACGCTATATGTACCAGCAGCTAAGTCTGTAAAAACATTAGATTGCTGTGGACCAGATTCTGTTGTAGAAGGAGAACTAGAGTTAAGAGTATAAGTATAGTTGCTACCTTGTCCACCTGTAACATTATTTACAGTTATGGTTGCATTTTGATCTCCAAAACAAGATAATAAAGTTGCACTTGGAATAAATGTAGCACTTATTGGTGTTGGTACATCAAGAGTAACAGTATCTGAAGCTATACAACCTTCAGAATCTCTAACATTTACAGTATATGTTCCTGCAGATAATCCAGGGAAGAAGCTATTATCAGAATATGGTTCAATAACTGTAGTTCCTAGTACTAATTCATATTCATATGTATTACTCCAACCTCCAGTAGCAACGGCTGTAATAGAACCTAAGTTATTATCACATGTTACATTAGATGTTTCTGATGCTACAACTGATAAGGCAGCTGTAGGTTGTGTAATTGTAAAACTCTTACTTACAGTACAGAAAGGGTTATTAACTAACGTCGCATCTATTGTATATGTCCCACCAGCTAAACCTGTAATAGTAATTGGGCCAGCATTTGCAGCTGTACCTGCAGTAACAGGAGCACCTAAATTATCAGTTACAGTATAGTTAAAAGGACCAGATTGATCTGGATTTGTTCCTGAAATAACTTGATCTATAAAAGTAACATTTACACTACCATCTGTATCATTAAAACAAGTCACATCTACAACTGAGTCTATAGTAAGATCAAAAGTATTAGGGTCGTTTACAAAATGTACAGTTTCTAAGCTACATCCTGTATCTAGGTTTTCAACAGTGATTATATAGTTGCCTATATCTAATCCAGTAAATATACCAGTAGTATTAGTTTGACTATAAACACCTCCAATTACAGCGCCAACGACATCTTCTATAGTGTATTGTAAATTCGTTGGTGTTCCTCCAGAAGTTGTTGCTGTTACTGTAACATCTTCAAGATTATTACAAGTAATAGCAGT
>NZ_CANMRQ010000053.1 GCF_947500325.1 uncultured Lacinutrix sp. | reverse complement strand
TCCGCATCGGTTAAAGTAAACTCTCCAAAACCATCACTGTCGGGATCACAATACTCTAAAGGGGTTGGAGTGAATGCTATAGGTGCTTGTTCTACTGCTAAATCTAGAGTTGTTGTTGTATAACAACCTGTATTTATATCTTCTACACGTACAAATATTTGCTGTGCATTTGGTGTAATATTAGTGTATGGTATTGCTAGCGGATTTACTTCTGCATCTGCATCTGCTTGCGTTAGGTAATATGTTACTGCATAGTCCGGATTATTTCCTGAAATTTCATTGTTTTTGATGTTTAAATCAAAATCTGTTATTCCATCTGGTGTTGCATCATCACAAACTATTAATGGTGTTGGCACTACTGGTGTTGGATTGACATTGATTATAATATCAAAATTTATTAAGGTAATAAAACAGTTGGTTGTATTGTCTTGAACCCTTACATATAGTGTTTGTGGATTACTTGTATTTGTATATGGACTCGTTAAGGCATTCATATTATTGTCTGCATTAAATTGTGAGTCATAATAATTAATAGTGACATCTGCTGCATTTTGAGTCCCTAATACTTCTGCATCAAATTGAGTTAAATCTATGTTGGTAACATCGGGAGTATCACTACATACTATAAAATCATTTACAGTGTTATTTTGTGGTAATGGATTTACTGTAAGATCCATATTAGCTATACCAAAGCATTCATTAGCATTTTCTACACGTATAAAAATAGTTTGTACAAATGGTGTGGTATTAGTGTAAAGATTTGGTAATTGATTGATTTCTAATTGCGCATCATTTGCTGTAGCATAATAATCGACATTTAATCCTGGAGGTAATGCTGCAAGAATGATAGCATCTGCATCAGAAAGTGTAAACTCTGCAAGTCCATCATAATCATCATCACAGGTACTTAAGCCTGCATTTCCAATATCGGTTGCTGTTACATCTAATACGTATTCTGAAGTACGGAAACAGCCTGTTGTTGCATTTTCAATTCTTACATATATTGTTTGTGGGTTTACTGTATTTGTAAAAGGTGCAGGTGTTAGAACATTTGTTCCATTTTGAGCCTCTGCTAAAGTTAAATGATGTGTGTAATTAAAACCTGTAGTATCGCCACTAACCATTACATTTTCATTGGCTTCGTCTAAATTGTACTGCGTAAATCCATCAGGTGTACCATCTTCATCACATTGTACTAATGTAGCGTTTTGAACTTCTGGTAACGGATTAACAACAATATTAAATTGTGTGACTGAAAAACAGCCTGTAACAGTGTTATCTAAACGAACATGTATTACCTGTGTAATGGCTGTTGTATTTGTATAGGCTGCTGGGGTTGCAATAGGATTAGCGTTGTTTTGTGCATCTAGTGCTGTTTCAAAATATGTTACTGTTGTATTGGCTTGCCCATTTATTAATAACGCATCTTGAGTTGTTAAATCAAACTCTGTAAAACCGTTGGTGTCATCTCCATCTGTTGCATTATCACAAACACCGTAATC
>NZ_CANMRQ010000052.1 GCF_947500325.1 uncultured Lacinutrix sp. | reverse complement strand
TGTTTTGACTGAATAAAAAAGGGTGAAATCGTAAAATTTTACATAAGTGCTTCTGATTATGTCTATCAATTTAAAGACCATTTAGGGAATATACGTTTAAGTTATAGTGATAACGATGGTAACGGTGATATTGATACTGCTACAGAGATTATAGAAGAGAATAACTACTATCCTTTCGGCCTCAAGCATAAAGGGTATAATAACGTTGTTAATGGAACTGACCATAAGTATGGGTTCGGTGGAAAAGAAGAACAAGACGAATTAGGGCTTAATATGTATGATTATCATGCTAGAATGTATGACCCATCTTTAGGGAGAATGATGAATATTGACCCACATTCAGATACTTATTATGGAATTTCGCCATATAATTATGCAATCAACAATCCTGCCTTACTTATTGACCCGGATGGTAAAGACGCAATTGTTTCAATTAAAGATGGTGTAGTAACTGTTACTACAAATATTTATATATATGGTAGTGGAGCTTCCAAAGATAGAGCTAGTGAAATTCAAAATGCAATTAATTCTCTATGGAAAGAAGAAGGTTTTAAATATACTGATGATGATGGGAATGAATTTGATGTAGTATTTAATACTAATGTTGAAGTGTATGATGAAGAAGACCCTACAAATGAACCTATGGTAATACCGGGAGCGCTAAACCCATTCAGTACAGATAATTTTATTAACGTAGTTGATGGTGTTGGTCGTTCTAATGTTAGTGGTGGAGATGAAGGAACATGGTATGCACAAGGAAGAAAAGGAGACCAAAAGAAAAGTCCTGCTTGGAAAAAGAAAGCTATTGCAAATACTTATGCCCATGAGTTTGGACACCTTGTAGGTTTAAAGGACAGATATAATAATGGCTCAGTTGCAGATGCTGGTTACGAAGGTCAAATAATGGCAAATGGAGTAAATTATTTTTCTCCTGTTGTAGACCAAAGAGCTATTGATGGCGTAGTTAGGCAGTCAGTTACTAAATACAATAAATTTGTTAAAAAATATGGAAATGAAGAAGCGACAAAAAGTGTTTATACAACCAAAATAGATATAAATAGTCCAAAGAATTAATTTAAAATTATTAATATGAAAACCGCAAATTTTATCAAAAGCCTTTTAGTTTTTACTTCCTTATTGGCTTTGTTTCAATTGTTATATTCAGAATATATAATTACTGATTTTGCACATAAAATAATATCTGTGTACTTTTTTATAGAAATCTTATTATTTATTAGTATTATATTTTTATATAGAAAAAGATGGTTTCTAATACTGCTATCAATTACATCAATTGTTGAAGTAATCTTTTTTTTAATGAAAGATTTGCCTTTATCAATGGATAATGGTTTTATGATTATAATTTTCTTAATCAGAACCTATATTATTTATAAGTTGTTTTCAGGAATGTCGAAAATTAGGGCATAGCAAAAAAAGAGAAATCAAATTATTAAAAAACGGTAATGTTCCAAATTAGGACATGCCAAAAATAAAGAGGTTAAATAATTGAAAAACAGTAGTTAATAGAAATATTAATTGCTGTTTTTTACTTTTTACTACATTTGAAACTATGAACACTATCAAACAAATATATCTAGCAG
>NZ_CANMRQ010000051.1 GCF_947500325.1 uncultured Lacinutrix sp. | reverse complement strand
AAAAAACAGATTATAAAACTTTTAAAACATAAAATAACCTGTGCACAACAATATGTATAGAAAATGCTTATTTTAGTACCAAACCAAAGGTCTGTGCTTTTTTGCTAGCTTCTGATTTTCCTGCGGAAAATCCTCGCACACATAACCGCACATTCCATACATCGAACGTTAGCAACAAGTTGAAAAAGCAATGGGAATTTTAACCAATGAAAAACATTTTTTACATAAGCATCTGACTTTTTTGGAGTCAATTGAAATTGATGGAAAAGATCGTGGATTCAATAAATTTCTGACCGAATTAGGAATTAGCAACAATGGGGAAAATTGGGGAATTGACCACTCTTCTGTTGACTGGAATAAATCGGAAAACCATTATCAATTCTTTTTTGATTATGAAAACAACGAATCGGAAATAACGGATTGGTTGAAAAAAAGTGAATTATCAAAATCTGAATTTCTTTATACTTGGTTGGATTGGAATGATCCTATTGTAAAAGTAAAAACATCGGACTTTATACAATATTGGAATGAATTTTATATCGCAAGTGTTGACGGAATGGTTTTGACAACAATCGACGGAAAAAACTATATGGAATTTACTGACGATTGGAAGTACAATCTGAACAGTAACTTTGAAATTAAGCCGAACACAAAAAAATAAAAACCAGTTGCTAACAACGGCTATAATTCATTGTGGCGGAATTTTCCCCTGAAAATTCCTACCTTTAAATCATCGCTTGGTTCTCGCGGAATGGTCCTAGCGGACAATTCCACAACGAAACCATAGCCCAACCGTTACCACACATATGACCAACCAATAATGTTCTGGAATAAAAAGAAAAAATTACCGATCACTAAAGAAGACAAAGTTTGGGTTGATGAAGACCTAAATTGGTTACGGACTGAATTTGGAGAAGAACATTTTATGGAAATCCGAACAGTAACACCAACCAAAGATTTCTACGAAAGGACTTTGACGGAACTGAAAAAGATGCAAAATTCATACTCGAGCGGACAATGGAACTTATGAATATACAAGATGCTGATATAAAATTGGAATTCTTCTCTGACTCGCCAATTGAAATGGCGGACGGAACAATTTTGACAACACCTGCCAATATAAATGGAAGCTGGGAAAGTGCAAGCGGAACATATCAGCAGACCGAAAACGAAACTATAATATCAATAGAAAGAGGACAATTAAAAAATCCAATTTCATTAATAGCGACAATCTCGCACGAATTGTCACATCAGATTTTATTAGGAGAAAATAGAATAGAGGAAAATGACGAATTTTTGACTGACTTTACAGCAATCGCTTACGGGTTTGGAATTTTTATTGGTAATTCTCGTTTTCAATTTACTTCTCAAGGATTTGGATGGCAATCGAGCAGTCAAGGTTATTTACCTGAACAAATAATCGCCTACGCAATGGCTTGGTTGTCTAAAGAAAGGAATGAGGAAATTGATTTTAGTCAGTATTTGAATAAATCGATGAAAAAATATTTTGAACAAAGTTTTGAATATTTAACTGAACAAAAAACTGAATAAATACGTGTGGTAACAACGTGTATAGTTCATTGCTCTGATTTTCCTTTCGGAAAATCCTCGTTGCTGAACAATGGGTTCTTTCCATTTTGCTATCTTAGTCTCTACGCAACGAAACCATACACAAACACGTTGTAGTGCATTTTGACCCGTCCTGAAATAAGGCTACATAATTTTAAACATTATGTATAGAAATGACAAAGTAATTAGACGTTAC
>NZ_CANMRQ010000050.1 GCF_947500325.1 uncultured Lacinutrix sp. | reverse complement strand
TAGAAAATGCTTATTTTAGTGCCAAACGAAAGGTCTATGCTTTTTTGCTTGCTGCTGATTTTCCTGCGGAAAATCCTTGCACACAAAACCGCACATTCCATACATCGAACGTTGTATGCAATAGTCCATTTCGATAGGACAATTTTTTCGGAGGAGTGCGCTGGAATGATGGAGTTATCATTCTGATAGGCAGTAACGGACAAATGCTTTGCTAAAAGGATATGCCCAAGTATTTAGCGATGATATCGTGTAGAGTTACACTATCCAAACGCTAGCACGTTATAAAATACTTGATCAAGGTCGCGAAAATTTTTTACAAAGTCAAATTTGAAGCGGAATTGTAGTACGCCTTATCAGAAAGAAAACGGAACCTTAGTCTCCTTCACCGACAGACCATACATGGATATGTATTTTCTATAGATTCGGGTGGCTCCGAAAAAGTTGACGTTAAAATTGTTACCGAAACTGAACTACTGTCCCTTTATTTTTTTAATTTGTGGAAAATTAAATTTAAAAGCATAAAGCACACAACACAATGTATAGTCAATATCTCCCTACGGTCGTTACTAACTATACATCGAACGTTGTATGCCATTGCGGTAAAGCCAGTCGCATTGATTTAAGATTTTGTCTTTCTTCTAGTCGGATACATTACCTGTTGTTTTTTGAATTGACCGATTTCTTCTCTTAACGTCTGATTGATATTGTGAATTAAATCATTTTGAAATTTCATAATTCCTAATAAATCGTGCATTGCGTTTAAATTTTCTAATTGCTTGTAAACAATCTCCTCTAAATCAGCTTTGGTATATCTTTTGCTCATAATCTATATGTATTGAAAAGTATTCTTTAGAATTTCTAAACAAATCTATTTAAAGTCTATCAAATTTCAAAATAAAACTTTAGAAATTCTATATTTTTCTTTTCAAGAGTTAAATTTATCTCAACAAATTCGAAAGATTTATGACTTCTTTAGGACTATACTTAACAAAAAAATCTGTGAATCGAGCAATGGTTTCAAGAAGAACTGGAATTAGTCAAGCAAGGCTATCTCAATTAACTTCAAATGAATCAACCAAGCTAAGAGCAGATGAATTGTATTTAATTGCTCTTGCGATTGATATAGACCCAGGAGAAATGTTCAAAGAAATTTTTGAGGATTTGAAATTGGAAAAATGAGATTTGATTTAGAACCACATATCGGAGCAGGAAAAATAAAACTTGGAATGACGAGAGATGAAACTCGAACAATTCTTGGTGAGCCTGAATACTCATCAGAAAAATCAGCAATGGACTATGGAGATTTTTCAATGCCTGTTCCTGCAAAAGATGGCTACTTCAAAAATGAACTACAGATAACATTTGACGACAACAACAAAGCTGATTTTATTGAATTCTCTGGTAAGGACTCTGAGTTTACTGAAGTCTATCTAAATGAAATTGAAATTTTTAAGACTCCTGCTCAACAATTAATCAAGGAGATATCTGTTTCGACAAATTCTAATTTCGATAATGAAGAAGAGGAAATTCCATATTCATATGTTTTTCCTACCATAGACTTAGCAGTTTGGAGACAAGTAACTCCCGAAATGGATGAACTAACGGAAGAAATCCCTGAATCTGATGAAGGCAAATATTTCTGGACGATTGGAATTGGAATAAAGGGGTATTATAAAAATGAATAAAACGGCATACAACAATTTGTATAGTGCATAGCTTCCTATCGTCAGCTACGACACCATACAAGAGACGTTATGCACAAGTTGACGAAACCGAATGAAAGCGCAAATTGAGAAACATAAAGTGAAAGGAAAAGTTTACGCTTG
>NZ_CANMRQ010000049.1 GCF_947500325.1 uncultured Lacinutrix sp. | reverse complement strand
TCCGTGATTGGAATACTAACATCAACACTTGTGCTTCCTGCTGGAATTGTTACTGTTGTTGTTGTCTCTGTATAATCTGATGTGCCTGCTGTTCCTGTTGTTGTTACAATATCAACTACGGTATCTACTGAACTTGGCGTATCGATTGTTACTGGAACAGTTGCTGTTCCTGCACCTTCATCTACCGTTACATCGCCGATTGTTACTGTTGGTGTTGTATCGTTATCTGTTATTGTTACTGTTCCACTTGGATCCGTGTTACTTGTGTTACCACTCGTTACCGTTCCATCTACTGTAAACGTTTCATCTGCTTCATCAATAGTATCATCCGTGATTGGAATACTAACATCAACACTTGTGCTTCCTGCTGGAATTGTTACTGTTGTTGTTGTCTCTGTATAATCTGATGTGCCTGCTGTTCCTGTTGTGGTTACAATATCAACTACGGTATCTACTGAACTTGGCGTATCGATTGTTACTGGAACAGTTGCTGTGCCTGCACCTTCATCTACCGTTACATCGCCAATTGTTACTGCTGGTGTTGTATCGTTATCTGTTATTGTTACTGTTCCACTTGGATCCGTGTTACTGGTGTTACCACTCGTTACCGTTCCATCTACTGTGAACTCTTCGTTTGGCTCATCTATAGCATCCTCCGTGATTGGAATACTAACATCAACACTTGTGCTTCCTGCTGGAATTGTTACTGTTGTTGTTGTCTCTGTATAATCCGATGTGCCTGCTGTTCCTGTTGTGGTTACAATATCAACTACGGTATCTACTGAACTTGGCGTATCGATTGTTACTGGAACAGTTGCTGTTCCTGCACCTTCATCTACCGTTACATCGCCGATTGTTACTGCTGGTGTTGTATCGTTATCTGTTATTGTTACTGTTCCACTTGGATCCGTGTTACTGGTGTTACCACTCGTTACCGTTCCATCTACTGTGAACTCTTCGTTTGGCTCATCTATAGCATCATCCGTGATTGGAATACTAACATCAACACTTGTGCTTCCTGCTGGAATTGTTACTGTTGTTGTTGTCTCTGTATAATCTGATGTGCCTGCTGTTCCTGTTGTGGTTACAATATCAACTACGGTATCTACTGAACTTGGCGTATCGATTGTTACTGGA
Source organism: uncultured Lacinutrix sp. (assembly GCF_947500325.1). Classification (GTDB taxonomy): domain Bacteria; phylum Bacteroidota; class Bacteroidia; order Flavobacteriales; family Flavobacteriaceae; genus Lacinutrix. The sequence continues at coordinate 781 of NZ_CANMRQ010000049.1, read as the reverse complement.
ACAGTTGCTGTTCCTGCACCTTCATCTACCGTTACATCGCCAATTGTTACTGCTGGTGTTGTATCGTTATCTGTTATTGTTACTGTTCCACTTGGATCCGTGTTACTGGTGTTACCACTCGTTACCGTTCCATCTACTGTGAACTCTTCGTTTGGCTCATCTATGGCATCATCCGTGATTGGAATACTAACATCAACACTTGTGCTTCCTGCTGGAATTGTTACTGTTGTTGTTGTCTCTGTATAATCCGATGTGCCTGCTGTTCCTGTTGTGGTTACAATATCAACTACGGTATCTACTGAACTTGGGGTACTTAAAGTTACTGGAACAGTTGCTGTTCCTGCACCTTCATCTACTGTTACATCACCTATGGTAACATTTACTGAATCATTATCTGTAATCGTTACTGTGCCACTTGGATCCGTATTACTTGTGTTACCACTCGTTACCGTTCCATCTACGGTAAAATCCTCTGGTGATTCACTAATTGTATCTTCTGTAATTGGAATACTAACATCAACACTTGTGCTTCCTGCTGGAATTGTTACTGTTGTTGTTGTCTCTGTATAATCTGATGTGCCTGCTGTTCCTGTTGTGGTTACAATATCAACTACGGTATCTACTGAACTTGGCGTATCGATTGTTACTGGAACAGTTGCTGTGCCTGCACCTTCATCTACCGTTACATCGCCAATTGTTACTGCTGGTGTTGTATCGTTATCTGTTATTGTTACTGTTCCACTTGGATCCGTGTTACTGGTGTTACCACTCGTTACCGTTC
>NZ_CANMRQ010000048.1 GCF_947500325.1 uncultured Lacinutrix sp. | reverse complement strand
TCTTGAGTTGTTAAATCAAACTCTGTAAAACCGTTGGTGTCATCTCCATCTGTTGCATTATCACAAACACCGTAATCAGAAATGGTTACAGGAAGTACGGGTGTAGGATTTACAATCAAATTGAAAGCTGCAGTAGCAGAAGCAACGTAACATGCTGGATCTTGATTACTTTGAATACGAACAAAAATTGGTTGAGAATTAACTATATTAGTATATGGACTAGTTAGAGCATTAGTATTTGCATCTGCGTTAGCAAAATCTACATGATATGTTACAGTATAATCTGTTGCTAATTGAGCACCAAGAATTGATGCTGTTTGAGACTCTAAATTAAAAGCTTCAAAACCATCATTTGTAATGTCATCACAAATTTCAAGATTTGCTGTCGTATTTATAACTATATTTAAATACTGAAGCGTAAATACATCTGTATCATAGCAATTACCAGTAAGTCCAGATAACCCATCTTCTATCCTAACATATATCATTTCTCCATCTGTTCCATTATACATTGTTGGATTTGCGATAATATTTGCATCCATATCTGCATCCACTTGAGAGTTATGATAACTAACATTAAAGTTTGCTGGATCCTGGGTTCCTAACACTTCTGGCGTGTTTTCTGTTAAATCAAAAACTACTGCTCCACCAGTATTATTACATTCAATAAGATTATTTACATTATTAACAACACCAGGTTGAATAAATTCAACCTCTATTGAATCCATTGTCACACAATTAGCTCCAAAGTTTACATCTACTGAATATGTTCCTGCTTGGGTAACGTCAATAGTTGGGCCAGTTTCTCCTGTTATTTCGGTTCCATTAAAAAACCATGTATGTGCTACTGCTGGATCTGTTTGAGTATTTAATGTTAGTGTTTCTCCTATACATTTTGCTGTTCCAGAATTAATAGTAACATCTGGTCCTAAATCACCTCCTAAATTAAAACTTCCAGCCTCTAAAAATATTGCAGAATCTAATGCACTATCTCCCTGGTCTGCTACAACTAATTTAATTTCATATACCGTATTTGGTATTACTGTAGCACTCGCAGTCAAAACTACAGTACGCCCTCCATAATTTGTATCTCCTATATTGTACCCTTCAAAAAAAGCGGTATTAGCATTACAGGCAGCCGCATTATTAATATTTACAACACTAACAGGTGTTCCATCAGGTAAAACAGCTAAGTTTGTATAAACTGCGGATCCAACTTCTCTTAATAAAAAAGCAAAACTATCAGTAAAGTTACATTCTGTTGCTCCATCGTATTCTTCTGATGTCATTAAATACCTGAAAGAAATATCATTTCCTGTTGGTGTAAAATTAAATTTAATAAAAGTTGCATCATTAGTATTTGTTTGCCCAAGTGCCACTTCTAAATCTGTATCACCTGCTTGACCATTAATGTTACTAATAATAGTAGGATTTACAACATTACCTGCTGCTGCTGCTTGACCTGTTGTTAAAATAATACCTCTCTCAAAAGGAAACCCTGTATTAGCTCCTCTATCAAAATAACCGTAACTCTTTGTTGTTAAATCTGTAGCTGAACCATTAACTTGAAATGTAAAGTTATCAACCCCTGCACATCCTCCAGATATCAAAACATCTGAAACTAATTGTTCAGGTCCTAAGCTCGATTCTGGATTAGCAGCATCATTTACAGTTATAATTTGTCCTTGAATAAATGAAAATGAAAATAGGAAAATAAATAAGAGATAATAATTTTTCATTAAAAGTTAGGTTTAAAATATGATTTAGAGTAATAATAACACATTGATAGATAGTTTTAGTATCTATAATTTTATACAAATAAAACAATCTTAAACGAAAAAACCCTACGTCTTTAAATAACATTCACAATTTAATATAAAAAAAACCTGAACAAATTTGTTCAGGTTTTTTTTATGCTTTAAAGTATTTTCTCTTCTAACGTTTAAGCGTAAAGTGAGCTTTAAAGTTCTT
>NZ_CANMRQ010000047.1 GCF_947500325.1 uncultured Lacinutrix sp. | reverse complement strand
AAAGAGAAAAATTCGGCTCTGTGTTAACCCGAAAGTTAGTGTCTTTTTACACGCTACGTTTCATACACAAGTCCGTTGTACTTAATACCACAAACACCTATGAAAAAAACCTCGATCTTGATATTAACATTAGTGTTTTTTAATTGTAGCTCTACTAAAACAAATGTTTTTGAAACTCAAGAATGGATAAATTCTCAAAACTTTACAATTAATAAACCTAATAGTTGGAGACCTGTAAAGCATCATGAATACGTTGGATATACGCCATTAAAAGAAAGTGATAATTTCTTCAATAACTTGGTTTCCATTTTTCAATACGAATTAAAAGAAAAATCTAGTTTTAATAATTTTGTTCAAAAACAAATTGAGCAAACTAATAAAGCGTTAACTATTATTTCCCAAGAGATATTAACTGATAAAAATCAATTAGGAGATGTTTACATTCATAAATTGGAATCAACTTGGAATGGAAATAGCTACAAAAAGTATACTGTATATTTTGAACAAAATGGAGAATACTATAATTATAACTATTCTTCTCTAAAACACAGTTATGAAAAACATTTTGAAGAAGCTATTTCTATACTTAAAAGTATTGAATTTAAATAAAAGTACTAAGTACAACACCGTATATAATTTATTGCTAGTTCTAGTATACTTACGAAAATCCTCGCGGATTTTCTATTCGGGTTTTATTTGCTAAATTAGGTGTTTAAACCATGCAACAAACCATACACAAGTCCGTTAGCAAACATTAAAAATGAACCTTACAAATCTTAATTTACTTATTGATAAAAACTTAACTCTCTTAAGTAAGAAAGATGAGCATAGTGAATATTATACACATTTTTTAAATGAAGCTGGTGAGCAATTTTGGAAAATAGGTAAAACCTATGATGCTGAGAGGTTAACAAAGATAATGCTCGAAAAAGACTTAATTATAATTACAAAAGAATTAGCTGTGTTAACTGAGTTTGGTTACAAAGTAATTAAAGAAGGTGGATGGATTAAATATTCTGAAGAATCTGAAAGAAAAAGGATTTCTGATGAAAAATTAAAAAAAGAACGAGATAAAATTGATTTAAAATTAAAAAAGTGGCAATCTAAGACGTTTTGGTGGATTTTTTTAATCGCTATTATTGGATTTATTATTAGTATTTTTAACTTATACAAAAGCTATAATCAACCTAAAAAAATTGACCCTCACAAAAAAGAAATACAATCATTAAATAATGATATTCAAGAACTTAAAAAGTTTTTTGAAAACAAAAAAAAAGACACTATTAAAATAAAGTCAAAACTCTAATTATAAAGAACAACACAAAAATATGTCTCTATACAAAGATTGGGGTTACACATCAAATCCTTTTAAACCTTCACCAATTGAACCTACTCTAAAAGGTTTAAATCTTCTCATTGGAAGAGAAAAAGAGAAAAGGAAATTAAAGAATAGAATTAAAAATAATAATGGAATAATAACAGTAGAGGGTCAAAATGGCATAGGTAAAACTAGTGTTATTAATGCTAGTATTTATGAGTTATATGAAGAATCCCTTTCTTCCAAAGAAAATGACAATTTTTACTTGCCTTGCAACAAAATATTTCAAATATCTTCAAAAAATAATTTAACTGAATTTATTGATGACTTTTACTTTTCAATTGCGCAAACTATAATTGATAAAAAGAAAGAAATAAAAGAAAGTGGAGTTAAAAATTTAAAAGTTGAAAACTTAAATAATTGGTTAAATTCATCAGAAGTTGAGAATATTAAGTCTCAAATATCCAATTTAGGTGGAATGCCTATTGAAACTAGTGGTTTTGCTAAAAGCGGGTTTAAAAAACAAATTAGAACATTACTTTCTCATATTTTCTCAAACTCTGAATCTAGCGGAATTGTTTGTGTACTTGATAATTTAGAATTATTAGAAACCTCAGATGATGCAAAAAGAACGCTTGAATATTTAAGGGATGAAATATTTAATATACCTGAAATTAAATGGTTCTTTTCAGGTTCTCATAATATATTTAGGACTTTTATAAGTACACCGAGGTTATCAGGTTTTATTCAAAATCCTTTAAAAATTCAACAACTTCCAAATATTAATGCTTCTTATGTTTTAACATCACGTATTAACTCATATCAAAATCACGTTGATAATAAACCGTACTCTCCAATTACTGAAACAGATTTCATTGTCCTTTTTGAATCTTTAAATGGTAACTTAAGAGAAGTTTTCAAACGTCTTTCAAACTATTATTCTTATGTTTTCGAAGAATTAGACGAAGAGCCTTATCAAAAGGAAAGTAAAAGTCGGGTTTTCAAGGAGTGGTTTGAACAAGATAAAAACATAGAGTTTAAAGCGCTTAAAGATAATTTAAGAGACTCTGAAATTAATTTGTTAAAATTGATTTACCTTCAAGAAAATAACCCTATTACAGATAAAACTCTTGATGAAAATAACTTGACATCAATATCAGAATTAGTAAATGTTATTTCTAATCTTGAAAAACAAGGAATCATTATTATTCCAATACTAGAAAATGAATATATTGAGCAAAATAAATACACTAGGAGACAAGATTTTTTAAAAAACATCTTTATCTCACCAAAAGCACATTATATTAAAAACAAATTACTTGATTAAAAAACGTTTGCTAACAATGGCTATAATTAATACGGGTTTTAGTGCTTAACCTAAAGTTTAGTGCTTTTAACTAAGTCCGCCAAATCTTTTTGATTTGACTTTATAAAGAAAAAGATAAAACAAAATAAAAAGTTTTGGCTAAGTGCTTAATCGAAAGTTTATTACTTTTAATTCCCGTACTAACCATAGCCGAGACGTTGTATGCAATAGTGACCCGTCCTGAAATAAGGCTACATAATTTTAAACATTATGTATAGAAATGACAAAGTAAT
>NZ_CANMRQ010000046.1 GCF_947500325.1 uncultured Lacinutrix sp. | reverse complement strand
TTTTGATCTCAAATTACACCTCAAAAAGTGTAAACTATGTTTCTTTAACTTTGTAAAGGATGTTTGTTTAACGTACCAACTTGTTGCCAACGTCTAGTGTATGGTTAGTTGCGTGAATTTAGCGATAAAAATCGCAAGCACAAAACCAGTTGGAAATTCCGCAGGAATTTCCAAAGTAGGCAAGTAGCGAGCAATTAATTATACACTTTGTTAGCAACTGGCTTTAATCTTCAATCAATGAATCTAATGCTAAATCAAATTCTGCTTTCCTTTTTTCTTTTACTTCCCAATACATCATTGAGATATTATTTGTTTTTTCCATTCGTGAATATTTTAAATCCTCCACGATTTTAAATTCAGTATTAGAACCTCCCATTATTGATAAAAAACTTGAATCAGGATAACGATAAGAATGAAAAAAAAAATCAGAATCATCATCAATTTTTTTGTCAATTTCATAACCTTTTGGTATGTAAAATTTCAATGGTTTTCCCATATAGTCAGATATAACTATTTCATCAAGGATAATATTAGATTCTTGTTCATTTCTACAGCTGAACAGTATATTACTAATGATTAAAAGAAAAATTATTCGATTCATTCAGAAGTTTGTGTTTTTGCTTGTTGCTAACGTCTCTTGTATGGTGCGTTTACATCCCGCAGGGTGTATATGCATTATACAAATTGTTATAGACTTTTTATTTTTCTAATAGTTTTATAATTTCCTCATTTTTCATTGCGATGGCTAATGAAAGAGGCGTGTGATTTTCAGCTTCTACATTTTTATTAGCTCCATTTTCCAATAAGATACGAACCATTTCTTTTCGTCCCATTTCTGATGCTCTGTGCAAAGCTGTAAACCCTCTATTATCTTTAGCATTTAAGTCTGCCTGGTTTTTAATCAAAATATTAAGGTGTTCGATTTTATCCGATTGGACAGCATTCATTATTGGTGTTGCTCCTTCAGTCGATCTAGTATTCGGATTAGCTCCTTTATCAAGTAATAAGCTTAAGACATTGGGATCAGCAGTCATTGCCCATTGCAAGGTTGAAAGACCATCACCAGCTAAACAATTTACATTTGTATTTTTATCTAATTGCTCATTAATTTTATTCAACTCACCTCTTGCAATTGCAATATGTAATAAAGAATGTGTTCTTAGTTTTAGATCTGTTTGATAGTTAAAATCTTCTCCAAAATATCCTAGATGAGCCATATTTCCATAAGTTGAAAAAGCCCACATTCCTGCCTTATCAGTATTGTCCTCCAAATCTTTTGGAATAGGAGCAGGTATAGTTTCATTTAAAGAGTGACTAAACAATAAGAACATCAAAATGGATTGAGTCATTTCAGATGATTCATTATTTGTAAATTCTCCTGTTATTTCAGTTATCTTTAATTGGTTATTCTCATGAACGGTTTTTGCAACTACAAATGCTTCCCTTAACCAACTTCTTATAAATATTAGACGATTATTCATAAAATAAATTGCCCATTTGTTTTCCATTGTTGACGGGTTAAACAAAACTCCTTCTTCAAGTTTTTCGTCTATTGAAATGGTCAAATTACTAAAGATTGTTTTTTCAGATTGTGGTTGATAGTCTTTAAAAGTCGTTCCGTCTTCTTGACTGTATGAAACAGCATTAGTAGCCATTTTAGGATCTTTCGAAGTTGAAAGCATGGTTTGAGAAATTGGTCTCAAATCCAAAATTTTCAAATTCCAAGGATTTTGATCCGCACTTATCCATTTTAGATCATATTCACTTGTCTTATTTTCTTCTTCTTTAGGGTTCTTTTTTGAATTCCCTCCGAATAACTTCTTAAAAATCCCCATAATTTTTCTTTAATTGTCTATAACGTTTTTGTATATGGTTTGTTGCGTGGTTTAAGCACTAAATTTAGCAAATAAAAACCGAATAGAAAATCCGCTAGGATTTTCGTAAGTAGGCTAGAACTAGCAATAAATTATATACGGTGTTAGCTTGCGTTTTTTTTCAGTTGTTCTTCATTTGTCAATATTAAAATTCCTCCAATTACAAAACCGCTTATCAGTCCACCAAAATGAGCTGCATTATCAATTCCGCCTAAAAATCCAAACAACAAACTTACTCCTGCATAAAGTCCTAATAGCATCCAAGTCATTCCTCTCATATAATTTGGGTATATTTTAAAAACTGTAAAAGCCAAAATCAGACCATAAAGCCCAAAAATTGCTCCAGATGCTCCAACACTAACTATGTTTTCGTGCCAATAAATACTCGCTAAACTTGCAAGAATTCCACAAACAGTGTAGATAATTATTAATTTTATCGAACCAAGAATGTTTTCCAATAAACTGCTTCCAAGTCCAAGACCTATTAAGTTCATAAACAAGTGTAATAGTCCACCGTGAATAAACATCGAAGTAAATAACCTCCAATATTCGCCACTCATAACTTCAAACCTTCTATTCCCTCCAATTTCGAGTAATTCTTTTGGTGTAGGCGAAACTATGTTTAGTCCGTCAAATGTCATAATTAGAAAAACAATAATATTTAGAAGCAATAAAATTGCTGTGGCTTTATTTTCGCCCATTGGATTTAAAAAGCCAATCATATCTTTTAAACCATCTTCTTTTAGTGGTTTATTCTTTTTAAAATCGTTTAATTCCTTTTCGTTAATTTTTGGAATTACTACCATTAACAAAAGAGCTAATGCTCCAATTCCAAAAGACCCAAAAATCCAAGTAAATGAATTGCCGAGTCTTTCTTCAAAAACATCATTTTTAGGTACGAGTATTATTTGTTCCTTTTCGTTTAGATTAGCGTTTCTTTCTTTTATTGCTTCTATAAATCCATCTCTGTCGTCTGAATATCCTAGCCGTTCAAAATATTCTACATCTTGAAAATTATAGGTTTTAAATTCTTGTTCTGATTTGTTTAAAAAAGTCCTGTATTCTGAATTTTTCCTTTGTTCATTAATACGATTACTTAAATTCTTTTTATACTCAACTCCATACCAAATAGAGCTCGTTTCCTCAAATGGACAGGCTAGATATAAGTAAAAGTTCAGATTATCATTATTTCGACCAGAAGTTCTTGCAGTTACATGTGGAAGACTTGAGTTATGGTCAATATTAAATGAGCTTATTTTAAAATACTTTTCGTTTTTTAATTCTTTAACTTTTGAGATTGAAGATATTTCGTTTAAGTCAAAGGAACCTTTTTTAATGTAGTTTTGACTTATTATTATTGGTACAGCCATTGCTGCTGCCATAGCAAATTGATATCCAAAATATCCATTATCTCTTTTACCTCTAACATTTAAAATCCGAATTCTTCTTCGTAACCAAATAAGTATTGGAATCCAAGGAAGAGCGAAAGGAATCCAAAAATTCAATAAGTTTTCCTTTAAGGGTAAAATTCCGAGTTTGATATCTAAAGTCCAACGAAATATGTTGTAAAAAAGAATAGTTCCTATCGAAACTATTAAAAATGGAATATATACTTCTTTAAGTTTTATTTTAATATTATTCAATTCTCGATGTTGGTTTTAAATGCAAGCTAACGTTCGATGTATGGAAAGTGCGTTTTTGAGTGCGAGGATTTTCCGCAGGAAAATCAGAAGCTAGCAAAAAAGCATAGACCTTTCGTTTGGCACTAAAATAAGCATTTTCTATACATATTGTTGTGCACAGGTAAAAGTTTTATAATCCGTTTTTTTGCGCAATAAAGAGAGAAAACAGAAAATAGGGTTGAGTAAAATCAGCGTATAAAAGCAAGAGTAATATCCGATTAAAAAGGCTGAGTGCGTTTTAAATCAGTTTGGAGATTGAGTGAAATCAGAAAGGAGCAGAGTTTTTTTTTTAACATTTAATATGTATTTTTTTTAGCTCGAGTGAGCACTTGTGCACAACGTTAGATGTATAGTTAGTAACGACCGTAGGGAGATATTGACTATACATTGTGTTGTGTGCTTTATGCTTTTA
>NZ_CANMRQ010000045.1 GCF_947500325.1 uncultured Lacinutrix sp. | reverse complement strand
AATATAAAAATTCGGCTCTGTGTTTATCCGAAAAGTTAGCATCTTTTTACACGCTACGTTTCATACACAAACCGTTGTAACACATTTGACCAAACCAAGAAACATTGAGTAAATTAAGAAAACTAATAGACGAAATCACGGAATTCGGAATCAATCCAAAAGTGGAATTGACCGACAAAACCGATGTTCTAAAAAAGCTGTTAGTCGGAATTTACTCGGAATTTATAAATGTGGAATTTGAATTTGACGAAACGGATTATGACGAAGAACCTGATTTTAATTATAACGAAATAAAGGAAAATGTTAAATCAAATTTCCCTGACTTCGATTGGTATAGTATGGTTTTGGATTCAAATAAAATGGAACCGAACATTGAAACTGGCTGTGGAGACGAATTAGATGATTTAAGTGACATAATTAAAGATTTGCTATCTGTTAAATGGAGAATGGAAAACACGAGTAAAAATGATGCTCTTTGGCATTTTGAGTTTTCTATGCGAACACATTCTGAGCAGCATTTGGTGGATTTACTAAAGCGACTTAAAGAACGAAATGAATAAACGAAATTTATCACCTGAATTAATAAAAGAAGCAAAAAGAAATCCTAATGGTTGGGTTTATGTTTTGGATAAAGAATACGAGGGAAAAGAAGAAGTTCCTGCTGAATTTATAAGAGGTGCTTGGAAAGTAAATGAAAGCGGAGAAATAACTGGAGAATTTGAATCAAACCCTAATTATCACGGAAATAAAAAATAAAAACGTGTTACAACAACGTGTATAATTAATTGCGGCTGAATTTCCTCACCGGAAATTCAATCTTATTAATTATCTTTCCGCAACAACGGAAAATGACTCGCCTCCTTTCCCGCAAAAAATCATACACAAATACGTTGTAGCCAATACGAGAAAATAATTACAATTTTACTTTTTATACATCGAACTTCTAAGTATATTTGTATTCATAAAAGAATATTATATGGAAAAAATATCAAAAGAATTAATCGGAGCTTCTTCAATTCCTATTATTCTATCTATTCTTTCAAAAAGCGAATCTTACGGGTATGAAATAATCAAAAAGGTAAAAGAAATATCCAATGGAAAATTAGAATATGGAGATGGAACTTTATATCCTGTTTTACATAAATTAGAAAAAAAGGAACTAATTGAATCCTATTGGAAAATTCCCGAATCTGGAAGAAAAAGAAAATACTATACAATTAGTAACAAAGGAAAAAAAGAACTTGTATCGCAGAAAGAAAATTGGACAACAATCAATCAAATAATAACTAACTTATGGAAAATAGAACCAACTTTGACTTAAATAAAAATATCGAAATATGGAAATCAAAACTATCGAAAAACTCAAAAATGACTCTTGACAATATAAACGAATTAGAAAGTCATTTACTAGATGAAATACACGAGCTTCAACTACTTGGTTTAAGTATTGAAGAATCATTAATAATAGCAAAAGAACGAATTGGGAATGTAAAAGATTTAACGACTGAATTCGGAAAAGTAAATGATGGATTTTATTTCAGAAATAGGATTATTCCCTATCTAAAAGGAATTCTATTGTTTTTTGCTTTTATAACAATATCAAATTTTTTAACTCAATTATCTATAGTTATTGCGCATAAGTTTGGTGTAGAAAATTACAACTTGAATTTTATATCAATAAGCATACTTTTACTAATGACTTTGGGTTTGTTAATAGTAGTTTACTTTCAATATAAAAACAGAATTTCCTTTATTAAAAAATTAACAAGTATTCCAATGTTATCTATTCTAATTATAGTTGGTAAATTAATGGAGTATGTTAGTTCAAATACTTTATCAGGTTCAGTTGGTTTTTCGGAATCTGGTAGCATATATCTGACCTTGAATATATATTCACTAATAATTGGAATATTTATCATAATTATTTCTTGCATTGTATTTTATTCAACAAAAAAGGAAAATAAGATAAAAATCTTGGAATAAAGTACTGGCTACAACACCGTGTATAATTAATTGCTTTAGCAAGTGCTTATTTGGAAAATTCCTTCGGAATTTTCTCAGGTTCGTATTTGTTTACTAAATTAGTTGCTTAACAACGCAACTAACCATACACAATTCCGTTAGCTACCATTAAAAAGAAATCGTAGATGAATAAAATAATATTTCCAATTCTTATCGCTTTATTCCTGTTTGGGTGTAGCGAAAATAAACCAACTGATACTGTCGAAATAGTTAATCAAGAATATGGAGATATTCCAACCCAGCTAATTGACTCCTTACAATTGATTTCGGGAGAGAATCAAAAATTTCAAATCGACAATTCTAAATCAAACACTTTAGTTGGAGAAAAAGGAACAATTCTGATTATTCCAGAAAAGTCATTAGTTAATGCAAGCGGAAACAGAGTGAATGGGAAAATTACAATTGAATTGAAAGAAAACTTCACAATTCAGGATTTCATTACTTCCAATCTTCAAACAATTCATAATGACCAAATACTTGAAAGTAAAGGAATGCTATACATCTCTGCTAAGGACGAAAATGGCAATGAATTGAAGATTGCAGACAACACTTCAATTCGAATTCAAATTCCACAAAAAGACTTAAATAATGACCCTGACATTTTTCTTGGCGTACGTGATGAAGGCGGTCTAATAAATTGGGAGCAAAAAGAAGAGCCTACAAAATCGTTAGTACCGTACCCTATAAAGTTTATTAGCAAAAACCAATTCCCAACTGAATGTTCTAATTATTATGGAATAACTACTGATACAATCAAAAACAAGTATTACAATTACTACGGTAATATAACTGATTTTGAAAACACTATTCTTGCTACAAAAGAGTTTGCCGACAGATACCATTCAACCTGTTGGGAAGAAGTAGTTAATATTTACATAGAAAACCTCGATAAAAACCTTTGGGAGATTGATGAAATGGTTGTTGACCATTTTATTCAAGATTCAACTGACCGAGTTAATTATTACTTGAATAATGTACCCCCAGGACCCAATGGAGGACCAAGAACCCAATTACAAAAAGATGCTCATGAATCTATTATAAAAAGAGCTAAAGAACATGGTCAATGGACGATTCAACTTTATAAAATGTTTGCCTCTCAAAAACTAACTAAAATTGACACAACAAAGTTGATAGATACTACAAAGCTCAAAAGCTTGAATTCAGCTATGATTTCTTATGATGCGATGAAGTTTGGTTGGGTAAACGTAGATTTCTTCTATGAAGACCCTAAAGCGGTTCCTGTAAAACTAATTGCCAAAACCAACCAAAAGGCACCATTGATAAACCTTATAATAAACGGACGAAATATAATTCTCAGTGGCTCTGAACATTCTGAAAATGAGTATTGGTTTACGAAGAATAAAGACGGGTATAACAAACTTCCGAAGGGAGAAAAAGCCACAATCATTGCCATTGGATTAACCCAGACAGAACTGCAATTTGGTGAAAAAGAAATTGTTATTGGAGAAAGTGAAATTGAAGATATTGAAATGACAGCTATTTCAGGAAACGAATTGAAAATAAAATTAGAAAAATACGGTAGCTAACAAGGTGTATAGTGCATAGCACCCTTCGGGATGCTTCGACACCATACACAAATCGTTAGCCACAATGTAACCAGCCAATGAACAAAAGGATAATAACGATAATGATTCTAACTTCTATTTTAAGTTTTTTCGGTTGCAAAGGAAAAAATGAACCGAATAACGAAAAATCCGAAATGGATTTACTTATTGAAAAAAGCATTGATGAATTTAACAATCGGAAAATTTATAAAAAGCTAACACCTGAAATTATAACCAATATTCCTGACGACAAATTGGAACAGGCAATTATGGACAATATTGACACCTATTTTGAAAATGGAGAACATTACACTTTAGATAAAATATCAAAATTGACTAAAGGACAACAAGCAGTCTTTTCGACTTGGTGGCTGGAAGCAGAAGTAAATAATGGTGGATTTAATCAATTCTACTTCAATTCAAGCGGACAATATGCGGAAATGGCTGAAATTGGATTTAAAACTATTGGAGCGGAAAAGTTCTCGGGACTGACTTTACGTGCGAATAACTTATTTACGGAAAACAAAGAGCGACTTGAGGAATTTGACGATGGAACTATGGAAAGTTTTAGCGAATCATATAAAGACAATCCTTTAAACGATTTGGACACTGAATTTTATAAACTGTATGATTCCGAAAATATAAGTGATTTACGAATTAAATATATTAGAGAAAATAATAAAGAATTTACAACTGAATAAAACACAGTGGCTAACACCGTATATAATTTATTGCTAGTTCTAGCCTACTTACGAAAATCCTCGCGGATTTTCTATTCGGTTTGTATTTGCTAAATTAGGTGCTTAAAACACGCAACAAACCATATACAAACACGTTGTAGCACATTTTGACCCGTCCTGAAATAAGGCTACATAATTTTAAACATTATGTATAGAAATGACAAAGTAATTAGACGTTACAGTGA
>NZ_CANMRQ010000044.1 GCF_947500325.1 uncultured Lacinutrix sp. | reverse complement strand
TAGAAATATTAATTGCTGTTTTTTACTTTTTACTACATTTGAAACTATGAACACTATCAAACAAATATATCTAGCAGTGCAATCTACATAGCTATTTTAAAATAACGTGTTCCTTAAATGGGATTGTACTGAAATAGAGGTGGTTACCCGATAGCGCGGATTTGCAATCCGTGAAATAATATTTAAAAGCCACAATGTAAAAGTTGTGGTTTTTTTATTGTGCTAACTTTTGCACTTTCTTTTTAGTAATAAAAGCATCAATTAATTTTTTAATAGTGCTTTTATCTTCCTCTTCCATTTGTTCAACTTCTTTAAATTGTTGTAAGAGTTCATTATCATCAATGTCACGTTCTGCTTTTTGTTCTAAAGAGCCATTTACAATGTAATCAATAGACACGCCAAAAACATCCGCTAATCGTTTTAAAACATCTGCAGGCGGCTGTACTTCTTTAATTTCATATCTACTCATTTGTGGATAAGAAATATCAATTTTAGCAGCTAATTCGCTTTGTGAAAGATTAGCTTTTTTACGAAGTTCCTGTATGCGTTTTCCTAATGACATAAATCAAATACGATATTATTTATAACAAAAATAACAAATAAGACGCTTTAAAAATGGATGTTACACGCTTATTGTTGATAATTAAATCTTATAAGAATGTTTAGCATGCTTCTTTTTGGATATATTTGCATCATATAAGATATATTCTAAATTTATTAACAATGTTAGAGACTTCCAACCCCAACAACTACAACTACACAACAAAACATCTAGAAATCCACATTTTAGGCGGACTAAAGACTAATAAACTAGAAAGTTTACGAGTAACCATAAGCATACAGAAACTAAAGACACATAACATTTTAAGGCATAATATTGATTTATACAACGATAACCAAGTTGAGAAATTTACAAGAACAGTAGCAGAACGATTAGAAATAGGCACAAGTGAGATAAGACAAACATTACAAAGCTTAACTAAAGCATTAGAAAACTACAGGTTTTTACTACTTAACAAGCAAGAACAAGACAACAAACCATATAAAAAAGAACTAAGCGCAACAGAAACTAAACAAGCGGAAACCTTTTTAAAGTCTAAAAACTTATTATCAAAAACAAATGAGTTAATAGGTAAATCGGGAGTTATTGGAGAAATAGACAATAGATTATTAATGTATTTAATCTTCACAAGTCGCAAAACTAATAATCCGTTGCATTGTATTAGTTTAGGAAGTAGTGGTGTTGGTAAAACACATTTACAAAGTAAAGTTGCAGAACTCATACCAGAAGAAGATAAAGTAGAAATAACAGTATTATCTGCAAACGCATTTTACTACTTCAATCGCACAGAATTACAACACAAACTTATATTAATAGAAGATTTAGACGGTGCAGAATCTGTACTCTATCCATTACGAGAACTGCAATCTAAAAAACGTATCACAAAAACAGTCGTTCATAAAGACACCAAAGGCAATACAAAAACAATACATCTAACAGTTGAAGGTCCAGTAAGTGTTGCAGGTTGTACAACACAAGAAAGTATTTACGAAGATAATAGCAATAGAAACTTCCTTTTATACATCGATGAAAGTGCAGAACAAGATAAGCGAATAATGAACTATCAAAGATTAATTAGTGCAGGAAAAGTAAATATCACAGAACAAATACAAGCAGCAGAATTACTAAAAAATGTACAAAGACTATTACAACCAATTAGAGTAATAAATCCATTTGCAGAATACTTAGAATTACCACAATCTGTATTTAAACCAAGACGAACAAATAGTCACTATTTACAATTTATTGAAGCGATTACTTTTTACAAGCAATTACAACGTAAACGCAGGTATGACGAGCAAACAGGAGAAGAATATATTGAAACTACAATCGAAGATATAGAAGAAGCAAACGAGTTAATACAAGATGTTTTACTGCGTAAAAGCGATACAATAAGTGGTGCTTGTAGAAATCATTTAGAACGATTAAAATGCTATTTAAAAGAGAATAATCAAACCTCTTTTACCAATACAGAAATCCGTAAAAATCTAAGACTAAAAGAAAGCACATTAAGAAACTACAACAATCAATTATTATTAGAGGATTATATCCGTAGAATAAAAAAAGCAAAGACCAAAAGCTACTGTTTTGAAATCGTGAATGTAGATGAATACAGTAATTTAAAAGAACAGATAAACAATGCTTTACAAACTTGTATTGCACAAATCAACTCGCAAACTCGCAAGTAAGTCGCAACTATACTTTTTGCGAGGTCAATGCAATAATAATCAGTCAATTATAGTAAATCGCAACAAAAACCTAAAAAACACATACCGAAGTAAAAAAAGTAGAGAGCCTCAACACGCAATTATGAAAAAACTAATCTTAAAAAATAAAAGCTATAAAGCACTTATTATTAATTACAAAGAATGGTTAGATATTTTAGGTTTTGCAGATAGTACAGTCTATAGTTTTCCAATCCATTTACAAGAGTTTTTTTATTATTTAGAACAGCATAATATAAATAGTATAAATCATATTAGACCAACAACAGTAAGTGATTATTATAAGTATTTACAAGAAAGACCAAATGAAACAAAAAGCGGATCATTAAGTAAAACGTATCTTAATACGCATCAACAAGTCTTAAAGAAATTTAGAGATTACTTAAGAAAACATAATACCAATACACATTTTAATGTACCACTAAAACCAGAACGAATAGATAGAATTGAAACTATAGATATTTTAACACAAGAAGACATCAAAGCTCTTTTTAAAGCAGTAGATTATAGTAATGAAAAAGAACATGTTGTAAGCAGAAATAGAGCCTTATTAGTATTATTATACAGTTGTGGATTACGTAGAAACGAAACTATAATGGTAAACATTAAAGATATTCTTTTTGATAAAGGGTTAGTATTAGTTAGAAAAGGTAAAAATTATAAAGAGCGCTTTGTACCAATCAATCATTACAATCTTGAATTATTAGAAAACTATATTTATGATGCAAGAATACAGTTTAATAATTACAACAAAACAGAAGCTTTACTTATTGGAAAAATTGGTAATCGATTAGGAGCAAGTGCCATGAGAACGCATTTAAAATCAATTATAAAAGCGACCAATAACGCAGCTATACAATCTAAAAATATTACACCACACAAATTAAGACACTCTATAGCTACTCATTTTTTACAAGCAGGAATGGATATTGAATATATCAAGCAATTTTTAGGTCACGCACATTTAGAAACCACACAAATCTACACGCATTTAGTTGAGAAGTATGAACGATTATAAAACCTATTTGGAGAAGGAACGCTATAGTGAAAGTACAATAGAACGCTACATTTACAGATTAAAAGATTATAAGACTTGGTGCAAGAAAAAAAGAATAGAATCTACTCAAATAGACTACAAAAACCTTTTACAATACATTAAATACTTACAGTCTAAAAGTTGGAAACCGGAAAGTGTAAACAATCAAATACGAAGTATTAAAATCTATTTTAATTACTTAAATGAAAGTTATATAAGATTAGATAATCCTGCAGAAGATATTACAGTAAAAAGAGAGAAAACAAAAGTATTACGTAATCTATTATCAAGTAACGAATTAGAAGATTTATATTATAGTTACCAGACTCAAAACATTAAAGACTATTACTTTACAGCAACTGCAAAACGAAATAAGGTTATTACAGGATTAATAGTTTATCAAGCTTTAAATAGCACAACTTTAGCAGCATTAGAATTAGAACATTTACAACTCTACAAAGGAAAAATTTATGTACCAAGTACAACCAAAAGTAACGGCAGAACATTAGAGTTAAAATCGTGGCAAGTTATAGAATTATTAGAATACATTAACGACTACAGACCAATAATACAGAAGCATATAAATCTATATGACGACAGCCTTTTTCCTTTAAACTCAACTCAATTTAATAACATACTAAACGCAGTTGTTAAAAAGCTAAAACAAATCAATTACAAGGTTAGAAATGTGAGTCAATTACGAGCAAGTGTAATAACTGTTTGGCTCAATAAATACAACATTAGAGAAGTTCAAGACATGTGCGGACATAAATATATTGGCTCAACAGAAAAGTACCAACAAGACAATTTAGAAAACTTAATGGAAGCTATTAATAACTTCCATCCAATAAAATAAAAAACATTAAATTACCTTTGTTATGATAAAATACAGGATTATGAATATAGAAACCACAAAACTAGAATTAATGCAGTTGTTATTACAAACTAAAAAAGAAAGTATTTTAGAAAAGATTAAAGCAATTTTTGAGCAAGAATCTAGTAGTTTTTACAGCACTACAACTTCAGAATTAAAACAAAGAGCAGAAGCTTCTTTAAAAGCTATAGAAAAAGGAGAAACAAGATCTATTAATGCATTTAAAAAAGAACTAGACCATTGGAAGAACCAACAATCTATTTAGTAGAAATTACATCAAAAGCAGAACAATATTATTGGAAGCTACTAGCTAATTTATACGAGACACATAGTGTTGATAGCGCCAATAAAAAGTCTGATGAAATAATAGAACTTGCAATGTCTTTAGAGGTTAATCCATATAGAGGAACTTTAGAAGAAGACTTAGCACATTATAACAAAACATTTAGGT
>NZ_CANMRQ010000043.1 GCF_947500325.1 uncultured Lacinutrix sp. | reverse complement strand
AGTTGAAATACTCTTAAATCATCTATAGCAACATCATTACCACTAGTTTGCTGTACGTTAGACCTTAAAATAAATTTTAAACTCGTATTTGCACCTGGATCTAAAGTAATTGGAGTTGTTGGATATTCTACCCAATCTTCTGTTTTTGGTATATCACCTGTATTATAAAAAGAAATTTCTGTACCAGAACCATCTACTAACGCTACTCTTAAATCTGGATCAAATTGAGTATTGTTGCTATTAAGTAAATTCATCGCAGCAAACTCAACTTGTATAGGCTGATTTGGGATAATGTCATTTATTTGTTTTTCATATAAAATCTCGGTAGCAGGAATAGTAGCTCCAATATTAACGACTAAAAATCTTCCATCTGGAGTTGGAGGAGTTGTAGGTGGAGTATAATCTACAGGATTTATCCAAGCTCCAAAAGGGAATTCTATATTAGAAGTAACAGAGTAATCTCCATCATTAATTGATGGACTACCTTGACATTGTGTTGCTACAACTTGTCTTTCAAAACAATAGTATATAGGATTCATACCAGGAGACGTTGTGTCTTCACCGTAGCCAAAAGTTTCATATAATAAATTACTAAAAGTTGGAACTGTTAATAATGTATATTCTACAGAGATAGTGTGCGAACCAGTAGGAACATTTAAAAATACTTGTGGATTTGCGGTATTAGGATTAGGAATACCATCTATGAAATAGTCATAAGTAAAAGCAGGGCCTCCATTGTTTGTAACAGTAACAGTTGCATTTCCTGAACCATCACAATTAAAAATAGTATCTCCTATTTCTATTGTTGGAGCAGGAGGTTCTTGATCTAGTATAACATCTTGCATAACAAAAATACAACCATTTGCATCTCTAATGTATACTGTGTAAGTCCCTGGAGAAACTAAAAACTCATTACTAGTCTGCCAGTTTGTATTATCTATACTGTATTCATAAAAATTAGGAGCTGGGAATGGTGTACCACCTTGTGGATTAGTAATACGTATAGTCCCTTCTCCAGAAGGTCCACAACCAGCAAGCTCAGATATTCCTGCAGTAGCAGTTAAAGCAGCGTCTGGTTGAGTTATTGTTATAGTTTGAACTGTAGATAAACATTCTGATCCTGCTAAAGTATATCTAATAATAACATCATAATCTCCAGCACTAAGGTTTGAGAACGTTGAACTTGATACGAAAGTAACTCCATTATCTATACTGTATTCTATAGTATAACCATTGGCATTAGTTACATTGAACTGGATTTCTCCTGTATTATCATTGTAACATAAAATATCGGTTTGACTAACTGTATAAGTAGGTAAAGGGTTATCATCTATAGTTATAGTAGTATCTGCACTACAATTATTTGAATCTACAACGGTTATATTATAAACTCCAGGTGTTGTAACAACGAATATGGGATTGTCTTCTAATACACCATTTACAAAATAAAAATAATCAGGTGTTCCACCTACAGGATATATTGTTATTTCACCATCAGAACATGTTAAAGGACTTGTAATTGCTGCTGTGACAGTTAATATAGGTGGTTCTGTTATTGTTATATCTTCTGTATATAAACAACCATCTTCTGTTTCTACAATGGCAGTATAAGTACCTGGGTTTAGGTTTGAAAATGTATAATTGTTATCTACTATAAGTCCCGAAGTACTTACCAACGTACCACCACTATTTAATGTAAAGGTGTATTGAGGTTCTACATCGTTAGCAGCTAATTGAATAGAGCCTCTATCACCGTTACATAATGGTTGTGTAACAGTCGTCGATACCGTAAAATCTCTCTCTCTAATTTGAATATCTGGTACGGTAAAAACACAAGGGTTTGTTGGAATACCAATTTGTCTTATATAAACTGTATAGATACCAGCAGTAGGAACTGAAAATACGTTACTAGGCTGCCAGTTAATGTTATCAATACTATATTCATAACCACTAGGAACATCGTTAACTGTAATGCTTCCAGGTGTAGTACATATAATATCTGTTGAAACTGCTGTTGGAGCTAATAAATTTTGATATACATTAAAATAAAATTGATCAAAACAACCACCAGCAAAATTTATAGTTAATCTAAATTGACCAGAAGTATTTGCTGTATAATTTGGGCCAGTGCCTACTTGGTTCCAGACACATGTATTATCTTCGTTAGCACAATCTGTATCTGTAACAGCAGGACAACTAGATTCATCTAATTGTTCCCATATAATTGAAGATGCTCCTGCAACATTTGTTAAAATATCTCTAAAATCATTAGCACCACATAAAAATATATTAGGTAATTCTTCTCCATCATTTGGACAAATAACAACTTGATCAGCAAATGGGATTACTGGATTTGGTATATTACCACCAAATGTAGTAACTACAAACTCTTGAACAATAGATTGACATGGAGCTGCGGCAGTATTAAATACATAATAAGTGCCAGTAGCTGTAATAGTAAGTGTTTGATCTGTACCTATAGGTGTACCTGTACCTGCAGCATTAGTATACCATGCATAACTATCATATCCATTTGCTGCAGTTATATCTAAAGTATCACCACATAGTATTTCATTTTGAGAAAACACACAGTCATCAAGATCTGCTAAGAAATTTGTTGCTTGAGGTGTTATTAAACAACCCGTATTAGTACTAAAACTTGGGTCATCTGTGATTATAAAATTCGGATTGTCGGTTCCTTGGTAAGTTGAAAATGCTTGATTATTAATAATATTAGAACAAGCATCTGCTAGTAAACTACAGGTTTGAACGACTTCAGTTTCAATACGTATTTCATATACTGGATCACCTTGTTCTACCAAATAGTTTTCTATACTAAAAATAATTTCTCTTGTACTAGGATCATAACTAAGAACAGTAACTCCAGCTGGTAAAACTAAATCTGCAGGATAGTCGAAAACTATATTTATAGGAAGAATATCTCTAATAGTAAAATTAGTAGCATCATCATTACCGGTATTTTGAAATCCAATGACATAGTTTAAAGGCTGACCAAGACCTACGGTTTGTCCGCCAACATCAACACCCATATCATCCTCTACTATTTTAGTAAGTACGATGTTTGGTTCAATAATCTCTACAGCTAAAGCGAAAAAATACTGAAAATAAGTATCTCCAGTAGTTCCTAAAGTAACTGTTGCCGCAGTATCTCCATTATTTAGTATTACATTCCCAGGGTTGGGAACCTGAATTATATCTGTATCAAACCCCAATGTATTACTACTGTTTGGATCTCGATCTGGTACTGTAAGAGGAGCTGTACTATTAAAAAAGTTGTCATCTGGACGATCTGGAGAGAATAGAGCTGTTCCATTTATTTCAAGGAAATCTCCAGTAATAGGTTTATCACCTTCTAAAGTAGCAAAAGCAAATTTAGCTCTTACTGGTCCAGTTGGAATTGTTCTAAATCCAGATACTGGAACATCTACATCACCAGTTACAGCTCTAATAACCTCAAAACCATTAAAACTTGTAATTGATTTTCCTGATAGAGTAGGGTCTTCATATACAACAAAGAGAGACCAACCAGCAGATAAACCTGTACCATTATATGGGTCGAATGTACTAGTTTCACCTACATTACTAGAAACATTTGCTACAGTATATGGCCCCAGTTGAGTTGCTAAACCTGTTACAATTCCTGTAACATCAGCAAAATAGGCATATGGGTAGCTATCACCTACTTGAGTTGTTGGATCATCATAAATTGATGTGCCTGTAATATCATTATAGCCACCAGAAGGCCCTTTAAACTTTACAGTGTTACTTGGTGCCGATCCCGCTTCAACAGCACCCCAATATAGACCAGCATATATTATTTCATAACAATTGACACTTTCTATTGGTACTTGTAAACTTGCACTAGATGAACTAAACGTTGAAGCATCTCCGTCAATATCGATATATTGCATGTCGACTTCGTGATTGTATGCATCATCATCATTAAAATCATTATTGCTAGGTCCTAAAATATTATTACCAATAAGGAGAATATCACCTCTAACATCCTGATCGAATTCTGGCGTAAAAGTAACAGATTGTCCATAAGATTTTACTCCTATAAATATGAAAGAAACAATAAGGATTATTCTATAAAAAGTAGGGCTTTTCATAATAAATATATTTATGGTACATTTTTCTTCAAGGGTAAAAGAAAAATGATGGCTATTAATTTTCTATTTTCACAATGGATAACTTACCATTATATGGTTTGCTTCCTTTAGCTTTTAATGCTTCATTGGCATCGCCAATAAAATCAAATTTTTGATAATAAATGAAATATTTACTCTTAGTTACATCATAAAAGAAGTCTATATTAGACAGTCCAGAAGCTAAAGCTTTCATTAAAAAGTCATCTCTTCCACTTTCGTCACTATGTACAGCAAGTATTAAATAGTATCCGCTTTCAGTATTTTTAATGTTTTTTATAATCTGAATATTTCCACTTTGTTCTTCTCCAAAATCAAAATCTTCAGCTTTTAAAGGTATACTACTAACAGGGGTGTTTTCCTTAAACATTTTTAGAGTTTCTCTATCATCATTATACTTATCATCTTCATTATCATATTCAGCACGTTTTATTCTTCTTTTTCTCTCTATCTCAATCGCTAGTTTTAAATCATCTAAAGTTTTTAATAAATTAACTTTAGTTTGTTTTGCTCTTGATTGCTCCGCTTTTAATTCTGCTATAGCATTTTGATAATATTTATTTGTAGGGTCATTCTTATCCTTTACTTTTTTAAGTCTTTGCTTATATAGATTTTCTAAGTCTTCAATTGATTTACTACGGTTATCAATAATGTTATCTAAATCAGATTTTAATGATTCTAAAGCTTTCCTTTCTGCAGTTACACTTTTAAATGGCTTTGGAGGTAAAATAATTCCTTTTTCACTTAAGTCATTTTCTTCTTTTAAATCATCAAGATCTTTTTGTTTACTTGCTACAGCTTCATTTAATTTTTTTAAGAAATTTTCTTGAGTCGTTTTAGAGTCTTCTGTACGTTTTGCTATAGCTGTCATAGATCTACCAATATCATCAGTAGGGTTAGCAATTGCATTTTCACTAGCAATTCTATCCGCTTCTTCTTTTGCTAATCTATCCGCTTCTGCTTGCGCAGCAATTCTATCCGCTTCTTCTTTCGCTAATCTATCCGCTTCTTCTTTCGCTAATCTGTCCGCTTCATTTTGTGCAGCAATTCTATCGGCTTCTTCTTTAGCTAATCTATCAGCTTCCGCTTGAGCAGCAATTCTGTCTGCTTCTTCTTTTGCTAATCTATCCGCTTCCGCTTGAGCAGCAATTCTGTCTGCTTCTTCTTTTGCTAATCTATCCGCTTCCGCTTGAGCAGCAATTCTGTC
>NZ_CANMRQ010000042.1 GCF_947500325.1 uncultured Lacinutrix sp. | reverse complement strand
TTTAAAAGCATAAAGCACACAACACAATGTATAGTCAATATCTCCCTACGGTCGTTACTAACTATACATCTAACGTTAGCTGTGATTTAAGAGAGCATTGCTAAAAAAATCTATAGGAAAAATAAAGATGAACAACGCTGAAAAGTTTCTTGAGACATATAAAGAATTAGCTGAAGAAAGTTTTAAAAAATGGGGATATTACTATCCACCAAAAACTTGGGAAGAGTTTGATGCTCGAAACTATAGTTTTTATGAAAAATATTTAAAAGAGAAAGAAAATGGTATAAAAAAAACAAAGGCTTTTATTCGACTAGCTAACACAATGAATGACTTTAGTTTTTACAATTTATATCAAAATTTTGACTTTGAAAATCTTAATAATATTCTATTTCAAACATCTAGACAAAAATTATTAAATAGAGGTATGTTAGCCAGCGGAACAGACCATTGCAATGTGCTTTTCAATACTTTTAGTTCCTTCTCTTGCAATGATTTTTCTGTTATCGACCATTTCTTTCCAAAAGAATTACCTCAATCTAAGGGTAAATTTTATACAGAAGTTTCAGTAAACTTATTAAAAGTACTTTATTACGAACAAACGGAATTTAAGAATGAAGCAATTGCAAAAGCGGACAAATTCTTATCGAAAAAAATTACAAGTTGGGAAAAACACACTGTTCAATATTTTAGAGCTTTGGTTAAAAATGACGCCCAAGATGCAAGTAATTCTTTGCAAGAACTATGTACTGCATTCCAAAAAATGGAACATTCTGTTAATAAGTTAAATAACAAGCTTGCAAAATACTTTGCTTATGAAATCAACGGAATATATCGTTTTGCAATGATTGTGAATCAAGAGTTGTTTGAGCGAATAAATCAACCCAAGCATCACTGTTTTTCAAACGAATTTGAACTGTGGCAAAAAGAGAACAACTTTCCAAAAGGAAAAATCTTTTATAAATACCCGAAAGAAATGGAATTTATGAATACAATTTTTAAAGCAGAATTACCAACTGTAGAGCTTTATAATCCATATCCTGACAGAAAAAAAATCGAACTTTATAAAAACGTAGAGAAATTTGCTGAGGATTTAACCGAAAATGCAGACAAAAAACAATAAAAAACCACAGCTAACAATGGTTATAAGTAATTGCTTGTTCTCGCCTACTTTTGAAAATCCTCGCGGATTTTCAGTTTGGTGTGTATTTGCAAAGTTAAGTGCTAACCCACGCAACTACTCATAGCCGAGACCGTTGTGCAACATTTAAAACAAACTTTGTGAAATCATTATTAATATTTTTTTTATTTCTATCTACATACTTCACATTTGGACAAACAAATGCTGATAGTTTAATAATTAAGAATAAAATCAAAGTAGTTAAAATACTCAACGCGAAAAATAAATTAGTAAACGAAATTAGATATGATTCTCTAGGTAAATTAATCTATAGGTTAGATGATGATTTTGCTGGATATAAAAACCTCAAATCTACGCTCACGAAAATCTATGATGTAAACGGTAATAACATCATATCTGTAATGACACATTCAAATTTTAATAAACCAACTGTTTGGCGTCATAAATACGATGATAGAGGTAATAAAATTGCTACGATTGACGAATTAAATAATAATGTTTTCAAGCAATTTTATGATGAAGACAACTTTATGACGATGAAACTTTCTTATGATGAAAACAATAAAATAAGAAGAAAGTCTACTTTCGAAAAAACTGATGATGGCAATAAGATTATTGAAAAAATAGGAAGAGATTCAATTCCGTCAAGAATTAACACTACAACATTAGACAATAATGGAAATACAATCAAAAGTGAATCATTAGATGGTAGTAGTATAAATTCACTGATTAATTATTTTTATAAGAATAATAGATTAGTCAAAATAACTTATCACGGAGGTTATGGACGTAATTATTTCTACAATTCTAAAAATCAACTAATCAGAACATCTGGTTATAAAGAAGAACAAAATGTAGAAATAACAAGTTCTAATGAAGAATTCATCTATAACAAGAAAGGACTGATTGAATTTTACAGAGAATCCAGATGGTCTAGAGATAATTCGTTGTCGGAATATCGATATGAATATAAATACTACGAATAAAACGTTGCACAACAATGTATAACCGCAATTACGGCGGATTCGACTACGTCCGAATCCACGCGGAATTGCTAAAGTTTGTGCCAAACCGAAAAGTCTGCGTATATTAACCCGTAACTGACGGTTATACGAGACCGTTGTGCACAAGTGCTCACTCGAGCTCAAAAAAGTGTATATTAAATGTAAAAAAACACTCTGCTCCTTTCTGATTTCACTCAATCTCCAAACGGATTTAAAACGCACACAGCCTTTTTAATCGGATATTACTCTTGCTTTTATACGCTGATTTTACTCAACCGTGTTTTCTGATTTCTCTCTTTATTGCGCAAAAAAAACGGATTGCAAAACTTTTAAAACATAAAATAACCTGTGCACAACAATATGTATAGAAAATGCTTATTTTAGTGCTCAACCAATGGCTAATGCGTGTTTGCTTGCGTCTGATTTTCCTTCGGAAAATCCTCGCACACAAAACCGCACATTCCATACATCAACCGTTGTAGCACATTTAAGAAACCGAAATATGAGAATATACATTTTAATTTTTTTTACTTTAATTCTTTTTACCTCTTGTAAAACTGACCCAAATAAACAAGTTGACGAGGGAAAAGTTATAGAAAACAAATATCACAGTAAAGAAATTGGGTGGACAATAGAAATCCCTAAAGGTTGGGATGTTACAAAGCGAGACGAATCACAAAAAAGAGAAGATAATGGATTAAAATTAGTAAACGAAGCAAATGGAATTGATTATGATGCTAGTGGTTTAAAACAACTTATAAGTTTTCAAAAAGATAGAGTTCACAACTTTATAGCTACATCTGAAAAATTTGAAATTGAGTATGATGGTGAATATGAAGAAAATAAAGTATTTGTTAAGGAATTACTTTACAATACTTATGCGAGCAATGGAATTAAAGTTGATACAGTTTCTTCAAAAGAGAAAATTGACAATTTGATTTTTGATTTGTTTAAAATAACAGTTTATGGACCAGATGGAGGTATTTTGCTATACCAGGATTTGTATTCTACATATAGAAATGGATTGGATTTTGGCGTTAACTTAAATTACAAGCGAGAAAAAGAAAAAATGGAATTAATGAGAGTATGGAAAAACTCTAAATTTGAATAAAAACGTGCTACAACACCGTGTATAATTAATTGCTTTGGCGAGTGCTTATTTGGAAAATTCCTTCGGAATTTTCTCTGGTTCGTAATAGTTCGCTAAATTACTGGCTCAATCACGCAACTAATCATACACGAACACGTTGTAAGTAATTTAACAGAACCGTAATAAATGAATTTTTTTAGCAGAAAAAAGAAACCTGAACCAAGAGAAACTAATCCTCAACCGATAGATACTTTTTTCCAACTTTACATTCTTGACACTATCCAAAAACTTCCTTCTGAAAAAAAAGAAATACTCAAAAAGATAGACCTTGATAAAGTATTTTCGACTGACTTTAATGACTGGAAAAAAACAATCAAAAAAGTATTGAATTTATCTGACACGATTGAAATCGCTATTAAAGATTTATGGCTACGGAATTCTGAAATCGCAAAAAGAGATAATACGGAATTGAGTCCTGAGGAATTTGCTATCTTATTTACTAAAAATTTTATAGCAGAGAATAGTAAAATTGATGTTTGGGAAAGTGAATCTGACTTAATTAATGCTAAAAAAAGAATATCGGAATCATATCTTGCGGAATAAAAACTACTTACAACAATGTATAACCGCAATTACGGCGGATTCGACTACGTCCGAATCCACTCGGAATTGCTAAGGTCTGTGCTTAACCCAAAATTAACGTATATTAATCCGTAACTGACGGTTATACTAGACCGTTATGCCCAATTAGACCAAAATGCTCAATCCAACACGAAGAAATAGAAATATAGGAACAGCCAAACAAGGTTATGGACAAGACAATAAACTTGTCGTTCCATATCCAGCTGTTGAAATGAAATACTTCTACGAAAGGTTGGGAAAATATAAAGTAGTTGAAAGAAAAATAAATAATCACAAGTTTAAATTCGTAATAGAAGAAACAAGAGAAAACTCATTTCACGCTTGTACTATTGACGATTTAGAAAAAATATTATCTGAAATTCCAAAAGAAGATTATGGAGATTTAGAATTAATTGTTTTAAGACAGCCTACAAGAAAAGAAGAGAATCTAAAATCAGTTTGGGGAAGATTAATCTACTCTTATGAGTTTGAAAACGAACATTTTCCTGCAATTATAATTGAGGCAATTGATTTAGAACGGAATTTTAAATGGAGTAAGAAATTAAGTGTAGAATCGCAGAAAGAGTTGGAAAGACTTAAAGACGATGGACATAAAATAGTAATGGAAAAACGTTACTTTGAGGCTGAATATAAAATTGAGAATATAAGAGCTACTCAACTTTACAGAACATTACCTCACGAATTTGGACATTTTGTACATTATTTAAACGTTGTAGAGAAACCCGAAAAGCCTGATGAAGAATATGATGCTTGGGAAAAACGGTGGAATAAATATCATAGTTTACCAAGCTCGGAAAAAGAAAGTTTTGCTCACTCTTATGCTGACAAGTTTAAAAGCGAGTTAGAAACTAAAAATATAATTCCGTTTGACAGAATATTAGATTTAGATAAAATTAAAAAAGACGGATTGAAAATATCTGACTTTGAAAAATAACAGGGCATAACACCGTGTATAATTCATTGCTAGTACTTGCCTACTTACGAAAATCCTCGCGGATTTTCTATTCGGTTTGTATTTGCTAAATTAGTTGCTGAAACACGCAACGAAATCATACACAAAACCGTTGTGAGCAAGCTGAAAAAACATTACGCTAAGAAAATAAATGAATAAAGCATATTACGCTGAAAAGGGATTATTTGTTGGAATTACTTCAATTATTTGTGCGTTTTATTTTTTTGCACCAACTCTTTTTACATTTAAAAGTTCTCTAATTAAGCAAAATGGAGAAATAGGTTATTTAAACACATATTACACTCCTGTAGAAAGTTCTAGAGGCTCAAAAAGCATTAAGTCCGAACTAAAATTTACTCTGAATTCAACACAAAGTATTTATGTCCTTATGAAAAATATTGGGCAAAGTAAATTTAACGAAAGATTTGAAAATTTAGAAAAGCAATTAAAAAAATCGGAAAAAGCGACTGTTTGGATAAAAAAAAGTCAAAAGGATGAATACAAACCGACAGTTTTCCAAATAGCTGATAGAAATGGAAAAGTAGTTTATGACTTTAGTGAATCCAAATCACATTCAAGATTTGGGTTCCTAATTTCATTTGGATTAGGAATTTTTGGAATTGGACTATTTATAAATCATAAGTACTCTGACCGATTAAAAAGTTTTTATGGAAAAAAGCCAGCTCACAACAATGTATAAACGCAATTACGGCGGATTCGACTACGTCCGAATCCACTCGGAATTGCTAAGGTCTGTGCTTAACCCAAAATTAACGTATATTAATCCGTAACTGACGGTTATACTAGACCGTTGTATGCAATAGTGACCCGTCCTGAAATAAGGCTACATAATTTTAAACATTATGTATAGAAATGACAAAGTAATTAGACGTTACAGTGA
>NZ_CANMRQ010000041.1 GCF_947500325.1 uncultured Lacinutrix sp. | reverse complement strand
ATTATGATTATAAAAGTATTAAACAAAAAAAATCCTCAACAAATACATGTTGAGGATTAAAAAAGGCGACGACCTACTCTCCCACGATTGTAGTACCATCGGCGCAAATGGGCTTAACTTCTCTGTTCGGAATGGTAAGAGGTGAGCCCCATCGCTATAATCACCTTAAATCTTTCGGTGTATGTAGTATATTACTACTTAACCGTATATAATAACATATTGAAAAAAGGACACTAAGTGTCATTTAACATGAAAACAAATAATAATTATTGAACTTAGTAAAAAAACAGGCGTACAATAAGCCTATGGGTTATTAGTATCACTCGGCTATGACATTACTGCCTTTACACCTATGACCTATCAACGTGGTAATCTCCCACGACCCTTTAAAGAAATCTCATCTTGTGGTGGGTTTCGCGCTTATATGCTTTCAGCGCTTATCCCTTCCCAACGTAGCTACTCTGCAATGCTCCTGGCGGAACAACAGATACACCAGAGGTTAGTCCAACTCGGTCCTCTCGTACTAGAGTCAGATCCACTCAAATTTCTAACGCCCACTGTAGATAGAGACCGAACTGTCTCACGACGTTCTGAACCCAGCTCGCGTGCCACTTTAATGGGCGAACAGCCCAACCCTTGGGACCTTCTCCAGCCCCAGGATGTGACGAGCCGACATCGAGGTGCCAAACCCCCCCGTCGATGTGAGCTCTTGGGGGAGATCAGCCTGTTATCCCCGGAGTACCTTTTATCCTTTGAGCGATGGCCCTTCCATGCGGAACCACCGGATCACTATGCTCTACTTTCGTACCTGATCGACTTGTAAGTCTCTCAGTCAAGCTCCCTTATGCCATTGCACTCTACGCACGGTTACCAAGCGTGCTGAGGGAACCTTTAGAAGCCTCCGTTACTCTTTTGGAGGCGACCACCCCAGTCAAACTACCCATCAAGCACTGTTCCCACTTTGTGGGTTAGACTCTAGATAAGCAAAGGGTGGTATTTCAACAATGACTCCACAACACCTAGCGATGCCGCTTCAAAGTCTCCCACCTATCCTACACATTACTTATCCAAAGCCAATACTAAACTATAGTAAAGGTTCACGGGGTCTTTTCGTCCCACAGCGGGTAATCGGCATCTTCACCGATACTACAATTTCACCGAGCTCATGGCTGAGACAGTGTCCAGATCGTTGCACCATTCGTGCAGGTCGGAACTTACCCGACAAGGAATTTCGCTACCTTAGGACCGTTATAGTTACGGCCGCCGTTTACTGGGGCTTCATTTGATTGCTTCGCCGAAGCTAACAACTCCACTTAACCTTCCAGCACCGGGCAGGTGTCAGGCCATATACGTCATCTTTCAATTTAGCATAGCCCTGTGTTTTTGATAAACAGTCGCCTGGACCTTTTCACTGCGGCCACCCCGAAGGGTGGCGACCTTTCTCCCGAAGTTACAGGTCGATTTTGCCTAGTTCCTTAGCCATGAATCTCTCGAGCTCCTTAGAATTCTCATCCCAACTACCTGTGTCGGTTTAGGGTACGGGCTGCTTCACTTGCTTTTCTTGGAAGTCGATTCGCTAGATTATCACCGCGACCGTAGTCTTAGTGTACTATCGAGGTGTTACCACTCTCTTCAACGCACAATTCCGTCTGTGCGCACTAACTATTCGCCTCCGTCACTTTTAGTGTGAGCAGGTACAGGAATATTAACCTGTTGTCCATCCACTACCCCTTTCGGGTTCGCGTTAGGTCCCGACTAACCCTCAGCTGATTAGCATAGCTGAGGAAACCTTAGTCTTTCGGAGTGCGGGTTTCTCGCCCGCATTATCGTTACTTATGCCTACATTTTCTTTTGTAGCTACTCCAGCATGCCTTACAGCACACCTTCAACGCCACTACAATGCTCCCCTACCACTTTTACAAGTCCATAGCTTCGGTAGTATGTTTATGCCCGATTATTATCCATGCCGAACCGCTCGACTAGTGAGCTGTTACGCACTCTTTAAATGAATGGCTGCTTCCAAGCCAACATCCTAGCTGTCTAAGCAGTTCAACCTCGTTTATTCAACTTAACATACATTTGGGGACCTTAGCTGATGGTCTGGGTTCTTTCCCTCTCGGACATGGACCTTAGCACCCATGCCCTCACTGCTGATTAACATTTTATAGCATTCGGAGTTTGTCAGGAATTGGTAGGCGGTGAAGCCCCCGCATCCAATCAGTAGCTCTACCTCTATAAAACTATAAATCAACGCTGCACCTAAATGCATTTCGGGGAGTACGAGCTATTTCCGAGTTTGATTGGCCTTTCACCCCTACCCACAGGTCATCCGAAGACTTTTCAACGTCAACCGGTTCGGTCCTCCACTGTATGTTACTACAGCTTCAACCTGCCCATGGGTAGATCACACGGTTTCGCGTCTACCACTACTAACTAAAGCGCCCTATTCAGACTCGCTTTCGCTACGGATCCGTGACTTAATCACTTAACCTTGCTAGCAACGGTAACTCGTAGGCTCATTATGCAAAAGGCACGCCGTCACCCCAAAGGGCTCCGACCGCTTGTAAGCGTATGGTTTCAGGATCTATTTCACTCCCTTATTCAGGGTTCTTTTCACCTTTCCCTCACGGTACTAGTTCACTATCGGTCTCTCAGGAGTATTTAGCCTTATCGGATGGTCCCGACTGATTCATACAGGATTACTCGTGTCCCGCACTACTCAGGATACTGCTATCTTACTACTCTTTACTTATACGGGACTATCACCCTCTTTGGTCAGTCTTTCCAAACTGTTCTAATTCATCATAGCTCAAATATCGCAGTCCTACAACCCCACAAATGCCGTAACATTTATGGTTTGGGCTAATCCGCGTTCGCTCGCCACTACTAACGGAATCACTTTTGTTTTCTTCTCCTCCGGGTACTTAGATGTTTCAGTTCTCCGGGTTCGCCTCCTTGCGGATAACATATCTTCAATATGCTGGGTTGCCCCATTCGGATATCTACGGATCGATTTGTATGTGCCAATCCCCGTAGCTTTTCGCAGCTTATCACGTCCTTCATCGCCTCTGAGAGCCTAGGCATTCCCCATACGCTCTTATTTAGCTTATTGTACTTTTTGCTTTTTTAATGAGTTACATTACTAATAGCAGCTCGTGACTAACTATTAGTAAGTTATTATTATTTAAATCTTTGAGATAATTCTCAAATCTTTTTTTCATGTATCTTTTTTCAATATGTCAATGAACGTTTTTCAGTAATTAAACTGAATCGTGGAGAATATCGGAGTCGAACCGATGACCTCTTGCGTGCAAGGCAAGCGCTCTAGCCAGCTGAGCTAATCCCCCATTTAAAATCCCGAATATTGCATTCAGAATTTAATTATTTAGAATTGACAACTTCTAGAATTTCCTTTTTTATTATAGTTAGTAGTCTCAGGCAGACTCGAACTGCCGACCTCTACATTATCAGTGTAGCGCTCTAACCAGCTGAGCTATGAGACTCTACTATAATAGATTTTAAATTAACAGCAGGAGAATAAACAATTTGTTTCCTTTTTTAAATTTACTCGGTCGTCTTTCTCTAGAAAGGAGGTGTTCCAGCCGCACCTTCCGGTACGGCTACCTTGTTACGACTTAGCCCTAGTTACCGATTTTACCCTAGGCCGCTCCTTACGGTGACGGACTTCAGGCACTCCCAGCTTCCATGGCTTGACGGGCGGTGTGTACAAGGCCCGGGAACGTATTCACCGCATCATGGCTGATATGCGATTACTAGCGATTCCAGCTTCACGGAGTCGAGTTGCAGACTCCGATCCGAACTGTGATAGGGTTTATAGATTCGCTCCTGCTCGCGCAGTGGCTGCTCTCTGTCCCTACCATTGTAGCACGTGTGTAGCCCAGGACGTAAGGGCCGTGATGATTTGACGTCATCCCCACCTTCCTCACAGTTTGCACTGGCAGTCTTGTTAGAGTTCCCGACTTGACTCGCTGGCAACTAACAACAGGGGTTGCGCTCGTTATAGGACTTAACCTGACACCTCACGGCACGAGCTGACGACAACCATGCAGCACCTTGTAAATTGTCCGAAGAAAAGTCTATCTCTAAACCTGTCAATTTACATTTAAGCCCTGGTAAGGTTCCTCGCGTATCATCGAATTAAACCACATGCTCCACCGCTTGTGCGGGCCCCCGTCAATTCCTTTGAGTTTCATTCTTGCGAACGTACTCCCCAGGTGGGTCACTTATCACTTTCGCTTAGCCACTCAAACCGAAGTTCGAACAGCTAGTGACCATCGTTTACGGCGTGGACTACCGGGGTATCTAATCCCGTTCGCTCCCCACGCTTTCGTCCATCAGTGTCAGTATATTATTAGTAATCTGCCTTCGCAATTGGTATTCTATGTAATATCTATGCATTTCACCGCTACACTACATATTCTAACTACTTCATAATAACTCAAGATAACCAGTATCAAAGGCAATTCTACAGTTGAGCTGCAGGATTTCACCTCTGACTTAATTATCCACCTACGGACCCTTTAAACCCAATGATTCCGGATAACGCTTGGATCCTCCGTATTACCGCGGCTGCTGGCACGGAGTTAGCCGATCCTTATTCTTACAGTACCGTCAAGCTCTCACACGTGAGAGTGTTTCTTCCTGTATAAAAGCAGTTTACAACCCATAGGGCAGTCTTCCTGCACGCGGCATGGCTGGATCAGAGTTGCCTCCATTGTCCAATATTCCTCACTGCTGCCTCCCGTAGGAGTCTGGTCCGTGTCTCAGTACCAGTGTGGGGGATCCCCCTCTCAGGGCCCCTATCTATCGTTGCCATGGTAAGCCGTTACCTTACCATCTAGCTAATAGAACGCATAGTCATCTTACACCGTAACCTTTAATATTATCTTGATGCCAAGTCAATATACTATGAGGTATTAATCTTCGTTTCCAAAGGCTATCCCTCAGTGTAAGGTAGATTCTATACGCGTTACGCACCCGTGCGCCGGTCGTCATCTGAAGCAAGCTCCAATGTTACCCCTCGACTTGCATGTGTTAGGCCTGCCGCTAGCGTTCATCCTGAGCCAGGATCAAACTCTTCATCGTTAAATTTTTAAGTGTTTCCACTAATATGCTTAACAACCAAAGAAATTAATAGTACTCAAAATGGTTTATTCTCTTGTTTAATCTCAACCGTTTCCAGTTGAAATCTTACGCTGTCAATTCAATATGTTTATGAACTTTTATTATCTATTTCAATTTGCTAACTTTTATATTTCGTTAGCGGGCTGCAAATATAAAACCCTTTTTAATTCTGCACAATGTTTTTTTGATTATTTTTTGAAAAATTTTACTTTTTTAAAATTATCTAAAAACCTATTTTGTTACTGAACTTTTTCGCTCTAAACGTTGGCGTTTTTTGCGGCTGCAAACATACAACCTTTTTTTATTATAAAAAGCTTTTTTGAAACTTTTTTTAATTTATTTTTTTAACCTTGTTTTTGAACGTCGCTCTTGCCTCTTTGCCTATATAGCTAAGGCGCTAAGCGGCTGCAAAGATACATCCTATTTTAACCTGCGCAAGCTTTTTTTAAATCTTTTTTGAATTTATTTTTTTTACCCGCTCTAATTACTCCTAATCAAGTACTTATACCTAATCTTTTTTTACTTTATAAAACACACTCTTGTCCTTATTATATATACAACTATTTTTAACATTTTTCAATTACTTATGGAT
>NZ_CANMRQ010000040.1 GCF_947500325.1 uncultured Lacinutrix sp. | reverse complement strand
TAAGGCGGCATACCTCCAGAAGCAGTAACTTCAATTGTCGCTCCATTTGTAGGATCATAACATAAGTTTGATGTAGTGTTTATTGTAGCTGTTGGGATATCTGGAGTATCTAATGTTAGTGTTGTAGACTCCATACAACCAAGGGCATCCGTCACTTCTACAGTATATGTTCCAGCAGGAACATTGGTTAGAGTACCATTGCCTAAAAAAGGAGTGACTGTAAAAGGAGCAACAGTATCTATTAATTCAAAAGAATAGTTAAGAGTACCTCCTGTTGCTGTTGCTGTTATCGTTGCTCCATCTATACATGTTACAGGAGTATTTGTAACATTTATGGCTAAAGCATCAGGCGCAGTAATTATTTGTGTGAATGGGAATTGACAAGTATTTGCCGAATCATCATAACGTATTTCTATATTGTATGTACCATCAGCTAACCCAGTAATTGTGTGTGGTGATGTCATTTGAGTGATCCATGCACCTCCATTGATAGAATATTGGAATCCTAATACAGGATCAAAATTTTGAGCTGCGATTGTTATTGTTCCATCATCTGCTCCATCACAACTAAGCATTGAAGCTCCAGTGATATCTGCAGAAAACGCATTACCTGAAGGTACAATAAAAGGAAAATCTACTGTAGTTGTACAGACAACTGGCAGTTGAAATACTCTTAAATCATCTATAGCAACATCATTACCACTAGTTTGCTGTACGTTAGACCTTAAAATAAATTTCAAACTGGTATTCGCTCCAGGGTCTAAAGTAATAGGAGTTGTTGGGTATTCTACCCAATCTTCTGTTTTTGGTATATCACCTGTATTATAAAAAGATATTTCAGTACCAGAAGCATCTACTAATGCTACTCTTAAATCTGGATCAAATTGCGTATTATTCATATTAAGTAAGTTCATAGCAGCGAACTCTACTTGTATAGGTTGATTAGGAATAATATCGTTTATCTGTTTTTCATATAAAATTTCAGTAGCTGGTATTGTTGCACCAATATTAACAACTAAAAATCTTCCATCTGGAGTTGGAGGTGTTGTTGGTGGAGTATAATCTACTGGGTTTATCCAAGCTCCAAATGGGTTTACTATACTAGCAGTAACAGAATAATCTCCATCATTAATTGCTGTACTACCTTGACATTGCGTAGCAACAACTTGTCTTTCAAAACAATAGTAAACAGGATTAATACCAGGAGACGTTGTGTCTTCACCATAACCAAAAGTTTCATATAATAAATTACTAAAAGTTGGAACTGTTAGTAATGTGTATTCTACACTAATAGTGTGTGAACCTGTAGGAACATTTAAAAACACTTGTGGATTTGCTGTATTAGGATTAGGAATACCATCTATTAGGTAGTCATAAGTGAAAGCTGGACCGCCATTGTTAGTAACTGTAACAGTAGCATTTCCAGAACCATCACAATTAAAAATGGTATCTCCAATTTCTATAGTTGGAGCAGGAGGTTCTTGATCTAGTATAACATCTTGCATAGCAAAAATACAACCGTTGGCATCTCTTATATATACAGTGTATGTTCCTGGAGTAACAGAAGCCTCATTAGTTGTTACCCAAGTGGCTTGGTTATCAAAACTATACTCATAAAAATTAGGAGCCGGGAATGGTGTACCACCTTGTGGATTGGTAATACGAATGGTTCCTTCTCCATTAGGGCCACAACCAGCTAGTTCTGATATTCCAGCCGTAGCTGTTAAAGCAGCATCTGGCTGCCCAATTGTAATAGTTTGAGCAGTCGATAGACATTCTGATCCTGCTAAAGTATATCTAATAATAACATCATAATCGCCAGCACTAAGGTTTGAAAAGGTTGCACTAGACACAAAAGTAACTCCGTTATCTATACTATATTCTATAGTGTAGCCATTCGCATTAGTTACATTAAATTGGATTTCTCCTGTGGTATCATTGTAACATAAAATATCGGTTTGACTAACAGTATAAGTTGGTAAAGGATTGTCTTCTACAATTATTTGGGTAGTAGCTTCACAATTATTTAAATCTGAGACGGTTATATTATAAACTCCAGGAGCAGTAACTACATATACTGGATCTGATTGAAAATCTGTTGAGCTATTTATGTAATATATATAATCAGCTGTTCCACCTACAGGGTATATTGTTATTTCTCCATCTGAACATGTTAAAGGGCTAGTAATTGCTGCTGTGACAGTTAATAATGGAGGTTCTGTGATTGTTATATCTTCTGTATATAAACAACCATCTTCTGTCTCAACAGTGGCGGTGTAAGTACCTGGGTTTAGGTTAGGAAAAGTATAGTCACTGTCAATAATTGGACCAACACTATTTATTAGTGTAGTTCCTTGATGAATACTAAAAAAATACTGAGGTAGAGCATCGTTTGCAGCAAGTATAATAGTCCCTTTATCTCCATAACAGCTAGGCTGTAGGACTGTTGTTGAAACTGTAAAGTCTCTTAATCTTATATAAAGATCAGGTATTTCAAAAATACAAGGGTTAGTATCAATACCTATTTGGCTTATCGAAACGGTATAAAAACCAGCTGTATTAATAGGAGAAAAAACATTGCTTATTTGCCAATTGGCACCACCATCAATACTGTATTGATAACCACTTGGAACATCATTAACAGTAATACTTCCTGGTGTTGTACATATAATATCTTCTGCTACAGCTGTAGGAGCTAATAAATTTTGATAAACATTAAAATAAAAAATACTAAAACATCCTCCTGGGTAATTTATTACTAACCTAAATTCACCAGAAGTATTTGCAGTATAATTGGGGCCAGTTCCTACTTGATTCCATACACATGAATTATTAGTATTAGCACAATCAGTATCAGTAATAGCAGGACAACTAGTTTCATCTAATTGCTCCCAAATTATAGATACAGCATCACTAATTCCAGTAGTTATTATTCTTTCGTCATTAGCACCACATAAAAATATATTAGGTAATTCTTCTCCATCATTTGGACAGATAACAACTTCATCTGCAAAAGGAATTACTGGGTTAGTAACAGTGTTTCCATAAGGAATAACTGTAATTTCTTCTACAATAGAAATGCAATTAGAAGATGTTGTATTTTGTACGTAATAGGTTCCAGTTTGTGTTGCTGTATATGTTTGATCTGTACTAATTACAGGTACTCCTGTTGGACTTGTAGACCATGAATAACTATCATATCCATTTGCAGCTGTTAATAGCACACTGTTTCCACATAATATTTCTGTACGTTGAAAATTACAATTTGAAATATCTACTAAAAAATTTGTAGGACCAGGAGACCCCAAACATTCGATAACAGCAAAACTTCCTTCTTCTTCAATTATAGTATCATTTATAACACCTTGATAAGTAGCAAAAGCTTGATTTAGAATTTCATTTGAACAAGCTTGACTTAAATCATAACAATTAGGAACTACTTGAACGGCCAAACGTATAACAAAACTAGGATCATTAATTTGGACAGAACCATCAGGGATATTAAAAATTAATGTCCTTGTAATTGGGTCGTATGATTGTAATGTTGCTC
Source organism: uncultured Lacinutrix sp. (assembly GCF_947500325.1). GTDB lineage: Bacteria > Bacteroidota > Bacteroidia > Flavobacteriales > Flavobacteriaceae > Lacinutrix. The sequence goes on along the minus strand of NZ_CANMRQ010000040.1, from coordinate 2,212 downwards.
CACCTGCATTACTCAAATCAATATCAGTTAATGGATCAAAAATAATATGATCAGGAAGAATATCTGTTATAGTGAATTGAGTTACATTGTCATTTCCAACACTTTGGTATGTTATTTCATAAAATAAATTTTGCCCTAAAACAACATCTGTATTATTAATATCATTACCATTAGCATCTGTTACAATTTTTGTAAGATCAATATCTGGGGCAATAATATCTACGGCGAATGCAGCAAAAAATATGAACAATGGATCGGCTTGACCTGGAGCTACTTGTATTCCAAAATCAGCTGAAGTTTCATTGTTTCCAATAAATTCAGGTTCTGCGTTTTGAATTTCTAAAGAACCTGTGTCATAGCCTAAAGTATTAGTTCCGAAAGGTGTTCTAGGGTTTGCGACACCATTTGTATTTTCAATAACTGAACCAAAAAACTTGTTAGCAGGTCTTAAGGGAGTTGTAACTTGTTTACCGTTTATTTCCAGTTTTGTGGCTCTTTTGGTTTTATCCCCATCCAAAGCTGCATATGCAAATTGTAAGTCTATATTTCCAGATTGTGGTGTTGCAAAACCAGTTACAGGTACTAATTCTTCATGACCATCATAAACATGACTAAAACCATCGAAAGTAGTGAAAGATTTAGTATTTAAATTAGGATCTTCATAGATTACAAAAAGCGTCCAACCAGCTGTTAATCCCGTTGAGTTATTAAAACCTGTACTTGAGGTTATATTTGCAACGGTATAAGCTCCTTCTAAATCAGTTAAATTTGATAGTAGATTAGTAACATCTGCAAAACAAGCATAAGGACTATTCCCTGGCTCACTAGGTTCTGCATCAATAGGATTAACGATAGCATCATAAATAACCTCGCCTGTTACATCCATATAAGTTGTGTTTCCAGGAACTTTTAACTTTACTTGATTAATATCTGTTCTATCACCATCTTGTAGTATTGCTCCCCAATATAGTGCTGCGTATGCAACTCTATAACAAGTTGTAGGACTCCCATCTTCTTGGGGAGGAACTAAAAGGTCAGCACTGCTTGAACTAAAAGTAGATGTATCACTATCTATATCGATATATTGCATTGATATATCTTGATTATCTACTGTATTGTCATTGAAGTCTTGATTGTCTTGTCCTAGTATATTATTACCAATAACAAGCATGCTACCTCTTATCTCTATATTCTCTCTTATAGTGAAAGGGTCAAAGGTTTGTGCTATACTGATAGAACAGGTTAGTAAAAATAAGGCAATAAAGGTTAGCTTAAAGAAAGTAGGCTTCTTCATGTTTTAATGTGTTAGTCCTTTTATGTGGGCGCAAAAAGGTGATTTGGGTTAGAAACTCATTAAGTTTCAAAATATACAATATACTATTATTTTATTATATATAAAATTTGAAACAAAAAAAAATCAAACTATAATTAGTTTGATTTTTTTATATGCATTATTTAAAAGTTACAACTACCTAGTTACACGACTCTTAGTACAAGGACAATTACTAATGCCTTGTAGGAAGTCTAGCCCAATAGTAATCATGTGTGTACCTGAATTATAACTTGATAAACCGTTAATAGTAAATTGATATGAGTAAGCAAAATAGAATTTAGATTTCATTAGACCTACCATAGGCCCTAAGTTTAAAGGCTTAAAGAATTGATCATTTAAGAAACGATAAGAAACACCTAACCAGTAATAATCTTCTTTTCTGTTATACTTTCTATATTTAAAATTTATATCAGTACTAGACCTGCCGTCACTACCAAATAACTGATAAAAAATTGAAGGTTCTAGTTGTACATTCTTGTTATACTTACTTTTTATTACATATCCAGAATAGAGTTGAAGGTTTAAAAGTAAATTTGGTTCAATCCCACTAAAGTCATCAATATCTTTTGGTAAGATATTATTAGCATTTAAACTTAAATAAAAATCCTTATTTCTATATAGAGCACCAACATCAAAATTATTGTTATTAATAGCTCTATCACCATTCATGATAACAAAAGGGTCAATAACTTCATTTTCATATGTTGGTTGAAAATTATCAATATCAATTCTAAAGCTATTAATATTGTAGGAGATACCAAATGATAAGTATTGCTTGGATTTATAATCTAAAATAAGATGCTGAGCAAAAGAGAATTTAGCTCCTTTTTGACGTGTATTTCCATTTTTATCGTTATAGAAAGAAATACCAACACCTGA
>NZ_CANMRQ010000039.1 GCF_947500325.1 uncultured Lacinutrix sp. | reverse complement strand
GTGCTTTTTTGCTAGCTTCTGATTTTCCTGCGGAAAATCCTCGCACTCAAAAACGCACTTTCCATACATTAAACGTTGTACGCAAGCTGAAAAAACTAAAACTCTTGGGAATTTTAAATTGGATAAAGAATAAAGAAATTAAGTCGGAATTTGAGAAAACATTTTCGGACTTAAAGAGAATGGGAGAAATTAAACCCAGTGCAACAAGGACATACGAATTACTTGCCGAATTGGACTTTAATACTTCTGAATCGCAATCTGAATTGTTGATTTCGGAATTTAATAAGATTCAATATCAATCGAATACCAATAGTTTCTTTTACTTCTATTTCCCGATTGTAACTCACATTTTACATTATCAACCTAAATACGAGAACGAAATTTTAGGTTATTTAATCGGACCCAATTTTGCAAATGGAGATACAGAAACAAAAGCTTTAATTCCATTAATCAAAAGCGCAATGGAATTTAAACTGTCTGAAAATAAAAATTATCTGACTCAAGAAAGTCAAAACTGGATTCTAAATGAATTACCTAAATTGGAAGAAGAAGTTGAAAGAGAAGTACAAAAGTGCTGGAAAGAACTAAATGAATGAATTACTATAAACGAAATTGGAATGAAACACGTGGAGACCAATATGATAGTTGGGGAAAATCCATTTGGTACTTTGAGACAGATAATAATGGAGAAGTCATAAGGCAAATTGAGGCATACGAGAATGGAAAGCTTCTAAAATATGACAACCAAAATATTGAAGACGAATTTGGTGGACTTACCTACCAAAATCTTGATTTGACTGAGTTTCTGGAGTTTTCGATAGAAAAAGAAGAGTTTGAGAATAAATGGAAATAAAAGCCAGCGTACAACACGGTGTATAAAACATAGCTAATAAATGCTTAACCAAAAGGTTTGTGTATATTTAGAAAGTCCGCCAAATTTTTAAATTTGGCTTTTAGAAAATGATAAATTAAAAAGAAAATATAAAAATTCGGCTCTGTGTTAATCCGAAAAGTTAGTGTCTTTTTGCACGCTACGTTTCATACACAAATCCGTTGTATGCAATTAAGATTCACAATAAATAAATGGCAAGAATAGAAAAATGGACTAAACTTGAAAAAGTTGTAAAAAGAATTACAATGCAGGATATTTGCCTCATTAGTGGTTTCAAAACAGCTTATATTAGAGAAAAACATAACTCTAAAGAGCACAAGGTCAAGAGAGATTTTATTGAAGGATTATCTCGAAATAGTTATTATGTAAATCGGATTTTATATACCTTGAGGGAAATACTATCCTATCCTGATATTGTTATTGAAGACAAAAATTTCACAGGAGCAATTTCTTATGATAGTTATTTACCCTTTAAGTTTGATGCATTTATCTCAAGCTCGTCCTCTTTGATAGAAGCTCCCTTTAAGAACCGCATAGACAAGTATTTAGGAAAAGAGTTATCTAAAGAACTGGACGAAGTTTTTCCAAAGCGCAATGACTCAAAAAGTTTGTTTTGGAGATTAAATATTCTACGAAACAGAGCTATTCATGTAGATGATGAAACTTACACGGAAGATTTTGGAGTCTTTGGAGAGTTTTCTTCAAACTTTGGAGCGATATCTGTTGAAAATGGAATTGCTGTGGGAATGCACACTACACTCATAGATATAGAATCAACTCCAGAATTACTTCCTATTATTGAAAGTATAATTAAAGATAGAACGAAAAATTTTATGGAAGAAGCATTTGGGGCAGGAAGACCTTCTGGAGCTCCAAAAAAGAATCAAGACCTCAAATATTTTAGCAAAGGAATGAATCTAATTGATGGATTTCCATCAATAGCGATTCAGGTGTTAAACTTACTTGATAAGTATCATACTATATCAGCAAAATGGTTTTTATCAAAAATAGAACATTCTGAATTCGAAAGGAGATGGCTGGTACAAGAATCCACAGAAAAATCTATGTCAGTTATAGAAATATTTCCTGAACTAAAAATATAAACTGCATACAACACCGTGTATAATTAATGGCTAGTTCGGGCTTGCTTATGAAAATACTCGCGGAGTTTCTATTCAGTTTTTATTTGCTAAATTAGGTACTTAAACACGCCACTAATCATACACAAACACGTTAGCTGCAAGCTGAAAAACATTGGAATTTTGAAATTAAGCCAAAACCAAATAGATGAACTGACAGAAACAATAAATTCAGTCTTGAATAGAATTTATGAAGATGACGTTTCTCTAGTTCAAAGAAGAGGAATGGAAAGAAGCTTATCTTTTAGATTTGGGTTATATTTTCACGAAACATTAAATTCAGATGAACTTCATATTGATTTAGAATATAACAAAAATGGAGATGCACCAAAAAGGACACCTCAAAGACCGAATGGTGTTGTCCCTGACTTTTTATTTCATTGCAGAGGAAACAATGAGCAAAATGCTTTAGTTATAGAATTTAAAGGATGGTGGAATGCAGAATCTCGAGAAAATGACGTTATTAAACTTACAGATTTTGTCCATCAAGATGGAGAATACAAATATGGTTTAGGTGTACTTATCGAATTTAATCGAGATAGTTACACAATAGAACAATTTATAGACTATGAACCAGAAAACGATTAATAAGCATGAGCGGACAAGACAGCATTAGAGGATATTTATTTCAATCATTAATTGCTGTTTTAAAATCAATGAATAATGATTGGCAATCTATTTGCGTTGAACCTGATACGGAACTTGATAAAATTGACATCATTTGGACTATTAAAGAAAATCAAGTCGATGTTTGTCAAGTCAAATCTTCAATAAACAATTTTAGTAAAAATGATGTTTTAAGGTGGATTCTAAATTTAAAATTAGACAACAATAATGCACAATCATATATAGTTTACTTAATAGGTAATTCTACTAGTAGTATAAAGACATTTTTTAATTCAATTCATTCAAAAACAGTAAGTGACTTTCCTGCTGAATTTGAGGAACTGTATCATATAAAAGACAAAATAAAAGTTTTTTTTGAGCCTAACAATATTGACACTTTAGAAGAAGCATTAATATCAGGTTTAGACAAGTTTTTATTTAGTCAAAATATTTCCGCTGATTATCCAACAAAAAAACTTATTTCAAATGGAATGGTTAATCAAATTATTAAAATTTCTACATCTGGAAAAACAATTGACAAAGAAGAGTTTGAAAACAATATGCTCGAATGGTTAAAATATAATTATTCTAATCAACTATCATTTAGCAAAGCTCAATTTGAGTTAAAATATTATTTTGATAATGAAATTGATTTTACAGATACTGTAACTAAATTAGCTATTTCCGACATTAGAGAAACACGTTTAATCAAAAAAAGAATTAAAGAACTAAAAAAAATATTTAAGAAATTATCTGAATATAATTTTGACGTTAAAACATTTGAAGAAGAGGAAGACCCAAATAATCCTTTTAAATTAATCACTTCTTCTAGAAGGTATAGTATTTTGGGTTATGAGGACGAATCTGTAATAATAGAAAGTTATGAAAGAGGCATTCTTGACAAAAATTGCCAACGTATTCTAGATATTAAGCCAACCCAAGAGTTTTATAATTTCGGCACTTTGTTAGAAACCAAAGTAGTAAATCACTTATTTCCTTTTGGACGCGATGAAATAACTCTTAAAGGTCTTGAAAAGGAAAAAGAGAAGAAAGAACTATATGATGACTTTTGTTATAAACTTGAAATATTAGTTGATTTACTAGACTGTTGGAAAAAGATATCAAAATATTCACTATTACCAATTGTGTTAGAGAATACTGGAAGCTTTCATTCAGAAGATATAAAAGTCCAATTATTTTTCCCAAAAGACATAAAAATCGCTAACTATAAAAATTTTCCAAAACCTAAAAGACTTAAATCTTTAAAAGATTTGAATAGTCAAGATGGTCTACTTTATCCAAATATAAAACAGAGAGGGAATAGTTTAGTAAATGAGTATTTTGATGATTACATTATGCCACCATACTTCGATTTAGGTATAACTGGATATGAGCAAGTAGCAAATCAAAAAAGAAAATATAAACATCTATTAAACAACACTTTTGATTATCAATATCATAAAGACAATCCAGATAAACAGATTATCGAATGTTTTATAAAGGAACTAAATACTAGTGAGAAAATAGGCTTACCTTCTTATTTATTCATAAAATCAAAAAAAGACTTTACTATTGAATATAAAATAACCTGCAAAAATGAATCTGAAGCTATATTAGGTTCTTTATACTATAAAGCCAGCAGCTAACAACGTGTATAGTCAATTGCTTGGTTATCGCTTACTTGGAAATTCCTTCGGAATTTCCTCTGGTTCATTTTTGTTTACTAACTTAGTCCTAGCCAACGCAACTAACCATACACGAACACGTTAGGCATTATTTGAGATGAATAGTAAATATAAAGAATGGAGAGACGAAATTTTAGGTTTTTTTAAACCGAAAAATAGAACTGATGAATCTGAAAAGATTTATTCACCATCTGGTAATTATTATCTGATTATCTCATCTTACAAAACAGGAGAGAATACCTGGGAATATTCACGAGGAATTATAAAAAACAGTCAAAGTGATAAGGTTATTGCAGATGTGAAACGTAACTATTCTCATTTTTGGTATTCTTGGATTCAGCACGCCAACGGAAATGAATACCTTCTGTGTGGAGAAGATTATCAGGGTCAAACAGTAGTGAACTTGACCAAAGGTATTACCCAAAATTATTTTCCTGAATCAGGGTTTGACGGACACGGTTTCTGTTGGGTAAATACAATCCTTTCAAAAGATAGTCAAGTTTTAGCCGTTGAAGGGTGTTATTGGGCTTGTCCGTACGATATTGTTTTTTATGACTTCAGAAACCCTGATAAACTCCCTTTTAAAGAGCTTAAAAGAATTGAAGATGTTGGAGAAATTAAAGGTTGGGACGAGAATAATGACTTCATCGCGGATAGGGAAATTGAAATTCGAAAATCAGACGGCAGACCTTATGATGAACTAACCGATGAAGAACAAGATATATTAGATAATGATTCTAAACTTGTTGATTACAAAAAAGTGATAGTAAAAGTTAACTTGAAAGACATAAAAACAATGCCTAACACTGTGTAAAAATGCATTAAAACGCATTTTACACTAAACGTTGTAGCACATTTGAGAAAAACTGAATGAAAAGAATAATCTCGCTTCTAATTTTAATAGTATTATCTTCTTGCGACCCAGGAGTTGTTAATAAATTCGTTGTTGAAAACAGAACTCAATCTGATATAAAAATTGAATCTATATTAGAATACGGAAGAAGAAATATATCTGATAAAGACTCAATTAAAACGATGAAATTAAGGCCTCAATCGGAATCGCTTATTGTGGAGTATGGCGAAATCGGAACTGCGATTGACAAAGGGTTAAATTTTCTTGAAGGAATTGACACTATAATTGTGAAAAAAGAGAACGGAATTTTAAATAAGAATATATTTGACCGAGAAAACTGGAAGTTTAAAATACTAAAAAGTGGACTTTTTACAATGGACGAAGTTGAATATAAACTAATATTGACTGATAATAATTTCGAATAAAAAACGTGCTACAACACTATATATAGCAAATTGGGCGATTAGTGTTTAATCGAAAAGTTCGTCTCTATTTGCTAAGTCGCCAAATCTTTTGATTTGGTATTAAAAGAGAAAAATTAAAACAAAATACAAAAGATTTGGCTTGTGGCTAAACCGAAAGTAATTGCTTATTTTCTGCCCAACTTGCCATATATTTAACGTTGGCATTAATTAAATGAAACAGACAGAACTCATCAAATTTATAACTGAAATTTCTGAAAATGGAGTGTCATTCTCACACGGAAAAGGGTTTGAGTTTTTAAGAGATATACTTTTGCCGAATATTAAAAATGCGGAAAAAATTGCGGAAAAAAAATTACTCGCTGACTGTTGGTATATAATTGGCGATATTTATGATTTTAATGATGCACCTTTAAAGGCTATTGAATCATATAGAAAGGCTATTGAGTTTGACCCAAATTTCTCATATGCTTATCGTGAGATTGGAAATATGCAGGAGAGAATTGGAGATTATTCAAACGCAATAAAAAATATAGAAAAAGCAATTTTACTTGAACCAACTGACGAAAACTTAATTACGGAATTAAAGGAAGTGAAAAAATCATTAAAAATTAATGAAAAACCTCTTTATAGAAAAGACAGCCTAAATTGGAAACTATCTGAACTTTTAGCAAATAATAAATTCGATGAAGTAATAGAACTAACTAAAAATTCAAATGAGATTAATGAGTTGAAAAGAAAGGCTAATGCTTATGCCTGTTTGGGAGACAATGAAAAGTATTTGAAATTATGGGAAATAATTAAGCAATCAAAAACTGAAATTGAAATCGAATATTCAGATTGGTTTTATATGCCAGACCAAGTTTATGAATCCGACCAAATATGGATTATTTTTAAACAAATAAACAGTAGAATAAAATCTTCAATCTTTATTCAAAGCGAATCATTATATGCTAACTATAAAGAGTTGTCAGATATAAATAGAAGGGAATTAATGTGTGACTATCAAATCTATGATAATACAGGAAATAAAGACGGAATAAATCAGTTGCGATTGAAATACCCAAAGTGGGAAGAATTAAAAACTAATGCCAACACCGTATAAAATTAATTGCTAGTTCTAGCCTATTTACAAAAGTCCTCGCGGACTTTCTATCTGTGATTCATTTGCTAACTTTAGTACTTAAACCACGCAACTAACCTTATACAAACACGTTGGCAACAATTTGATGAAACCCGAAACCATTGACATAAACGAAAAGCATTTTTTAGCTTCTTTTAGATATAATA
>NZ_CANMRQ010000038.1 GCF_947500325.1 uncultured Lacinutrix sp. | reverse complement strand
TGTTTTGACTGAATAAAAAAGGGTGAAATCGTAAAATTTTACATAAGTGCTTCTGATTATGTCTATCAATTTAAAGATATATGGGGAAATACAAGAGTTACGTACTCAGACCTTAATTATAATGGTGATATAGATGCTGCAAGTGAAATACTTAGAGAGCAAAATTACTATCCATTTGGATTAGAACACAAAGGTTATAACAGTGTTATACAGGGTGTTAAAAACAACCTAAAAACGTATCAAGGACAAGAATTTACAGAAGATTTAGGATTAAACACACACGAATGGAAATATCGTATTAGTGATCCTGCTATTGGTCGTTTTTGGCAAATAGATCCTTTGTCTGAAGACTATGTGTATAACTCAACTTATGCATTCCAAGAAAATAAAATGGGAATGGGTGTTGAATTAGAAGGTTTGGAATTGGAGCCATTCAATGAGGAAAATCATACACCTTTAGTACCTCCTGTTTCTAATGACTTAGATGGAGGTGGAACTTCTCAAGAAGTGCATAAATTTCAAGATGATAATATTATAATATCACCAGTTAAAAACCCTACAATTATATCAGAACAAGCTCCTTCGAGAGTTAATCCTGTAAGTGGAGTAACTCGAGCTCATAATGGCGCTGACTTAGTAGATGTAGATGCAACTCAAACAGCAGGAACACCAGTAGTAAGTCCTGCAAATGGAAAAGTTGAATTAGTAAGGACAAGTGATGATGGTAATGGAGCTGGTAATAGAGTGCATATTAGAGCAAACTCAGGCGAAAAGTATAGTATGTTTCATTTACAAGATGGAACAATTAGTCATTTGTCAAATGGTCAAGAAGTAAATCGAGGAGATGCTCTTGGAAACGTAGGAACTACAGGAAATAGTACAGGTCCTCATTTACATTTAGAAACAAGAAATAGCAATAATCAAGTTGTAAACCCTAGAAGTGTGATTCCTGCATTAAGAACTGCTCCTGTAACGAGAATAGCTAGAAGGCCAGCTAATCCTCCTACGATATCAAGTAGTCTTCCTGGGATGCAATAAATACTAAAAAACAAATGATAAGATGACATATTTTAAAACATATATTTATATATCTGTATTATCACTATTTTTAATTTCTTGTAAGAATAAAGACGTTGATAATGTTAGAGCTAAAGAAATTAAAGAAGAATTACAGAATGAAAAGGAAGAAATCAAAACAGAAAATTTAAATATTATTACTGAGAATGAAAAAGTAAGATATAACACATATGTCAAAGAAAGCTTTGTGAATCAGCCATTTAAATCTATTATGAGTTGTGTTAGCTTTAAAAATATAGTTTTGAAATATGATGAATATCTAAAAACAGAAAAATATCTACAAAATTCCTTTAATGAAAAGGAAACAGATACAATTATAACATATGATAATAAAACAAATTCTTTTGTTTTTATTAAAGCTAATAACAAATGTTTTTTTGTTCAGTCAGTAATTAGTGATTCACTTGTATTACAAGAGAATGTTAAAGTAGGTTTGTCAAGAAAAGATTTTTTAAAAAAATTTAAAATTGAAAATGATAATAATGATATTATAAAGTTCACGAATGAAGAGGATTTTTCTAATATTCTATTTCATTTTGAAAAAGACAAATTAAATAAAATAAGAATTAACAATAATTATAATTAAATACGATTTTGATATTCATAAAAAACCATCTTATTAAAGATGGTTTTTTTATGCTCTAAAGCGAAGTAATATTTTTGAAAACAAATACTATTTTACTTTAATAATCTCTCCAGTAATTTTACGAGTATCATTATAAGCAGAGTATTTATAAGTGCTTTTTGTAGTCGAAGTGATATCAACATTGAAAGTTGTTCCTATTATAGAACTATAATCAGGATTACTAACTTCCGTATAAGTCAAAGTGTATTTACAATCAGATATCCATTTTATAGAACCAGTATATTTAATACCTGTTTCATTGTTCTCTTCAATTTGTATAGAATTGTTTCTTGTAATAATAGTGTTTTGATTATCAGAACCAACAAATTTAAAAGTTCCAGTTTTAAATTTAGAACAATCATTTGATTGAGCATAACCAATAAAAGTTACTAGAGAAAATAATAAAAAGAAATACTTCATTTAAGCAATAGATTTAAGTTTAACAGATTTTATGAGTGCATCAAGTGTATACAAAATATGGGCTTTATCTTCTGCATTCATTTGTTGTACATCAATAACACGCTTTAATAGCTTACTATCTACTTCTACATCAAGTTTACCAATTAAGAAATCCAAGCTTACTTCAAGAATATCTGCAATTTTAGAAGCTACTTCAATAGATGGGTTTACTTCATCACGTTCATAACGACCAATAATATCACCAGAAGTCCCAACTTTTTTACCCAAATCATTTTGAGAAAGCTTTTTCTGTTTACGCAGTTTAGATATTTGTTGTCCTAAAGTCATACTTAAAAGTCTTTAAAATGGTATATATAATACGGTTTATGCAAATATATACGATATAAATATCATAACAAAGTAGTATATGGCTTGTTTAAATCTGATAAATGTTTTAGTTTTGTGATAAATAGGTCAGAAAACAAACTTATGAACACACTTAAGACTTCCAATCCAAACAACTACGAATACATAACAAAACAGCTAGAAATCCACATTCTAGGCGGCATCAAAACGAATAAATTAGAGAGCTTAAGAATCACTTTATCTGTGCAAAAACTAAAAACCCAAAATGTTTTAAGGCATAGTATCGATTTATACAACGATAACCAAGTTGAGAAATTTACAAGAACAGTAGCAGAACGATTAGAAATTGGAACAAGTGAAATAAGACAAACATTACAAAAGCTAACTAAAGAATTAGAGAACTATAGATTTTTATTAATAGATAAGCAAACACAAGATGCTCAACCTTATTTTAAAGAACTAAACATAACCGAAACCAAACAAGCAGAAACCTTTTTAAAATCTAAAAACTTACTATCTAAAACAAATGAGTTAATAGGCAAAAGCGGCGTTATTGGAGAAATAGACAATAGATTATTAATGTATCTAATCTTCACAAGTCGCAAAACTAATAATCCGTTGCATTGTATAAGTTTAGGAAGTAGCGGCGTTGGTAAAACACATTTGCAATCTAAAGTATCAGAACTTATTCCAGAAGAAGACAAAGTAGAAATTACAGTATTATCTGCAAACGCTTTTTATTACTTCAATCGCACAGAATTACAACACAAACTCATATTGATAGAAGATTTAGATGGTGCAGAATCTGTGCTTTATCCATTACGAGAATTACAATCTAAAAAGCGTATAACAAAAACAGTCGTTCATAAAGATACCAAAGGCAATACAAAAACTATACATCTAACAGTTGAAGGTCCAGTAAGCGTTGCAGGCTGTACAACACAAGAAAGTATTTACGAAGATAATAGCAATAGAAATTTCCTTTTATATATCGATGAAAGTGCAGAACAAGATAAGCGAATAATGAACTATCAAAGACTTATTAGTGCAGGAAAAGTAAATATCACAGCACAAATACAAGCAGCAGAATTACTAAAAAATGTACAAAGACTATTACAGCCAATTAGAGTAATAAATCCATACGCAATGCGGCTTAGTCTCCCGCAATCAGTATTTAAACCAAGACGAACAAACAGCCATTATTTACAATTTATAGAAGCGATTACCTTTTACAAGCAATTACAACGTAAACGCAGGTATGACGAGCAAACAGGAGAAGAATACATAGAAACAAATATTGAAGATATAGAAGAAGCAAACGAGTTAATACAAGATGTTTTACTACGTAAAAGCGATTTACTAAATGGTGCGTGTAGAAGCTTTTTCGAAATGCTAAAAGGGTATTTAAAAGCTAATAATCAAAACACCTTTACGAATGCAGAAATAAGAAGAATATTAAGAGTAAATCCAAGTAATCAAAAACGCTACATGATACAATTACAATTAGCAGATTTAATACGCAAAACCAAAGGAGATAAACGAAAAGGTTATCAATATGAAGTAGTGAATTATAATGATTACGAAACTACAAACAAGCAAATAGAAACACTATTAAAAACCACATTACAAACTTTAGAGGTTCAAAGTAGTTCATAATGGTTCAAAGTCTAAAATGGACTAATAGTACATCTGTAAATCAATAAGTTAAATAAGTAGTTCACTAAAACTCTAAAAAGGTCAACCGATGAAAAAATTAATACTAAAAAACAAAAGCTATAAAGTGCTGATTACTAATTACAAAGAATGGTTAGATATTTTAGGTTTTGCAGATAGTACAGTCTATAGTTTTCCAATCCATTTACAAGAGTTCTTTTATTATTTAGAACAACATAATATAAATAGTATAAATCATATTAGACCAACAACAGTAAGTGATTATTATAAATATTTACAAGAAAGACCAAATGAGAAATACAACGGAGCATTAAGTAAAACGTATCTCAATACGCATCAACAAGTCTTAAAGAAATTTAGAGATTATTTAAGAAAACATAACACCAATACACATTTTAATGTACCATTAAAACCAGAACGAGTAGATCGAATTGAAACTATAGATATTTTAACACAAGAAGAAATCAAAGCCCTTTTTAAAGCAGTAGAATATAGTAGTGAATTAGAACATATTGTTAGTAGAAACAAAGCGATGTTGGTATTATTATATAGTTGTGGGTTGCGTAGAAATGAAACTATAATGATGAATATTAAAGATATTCTTTTTGATAAAGGATTAGTATTAGTTAGAAAAGGAAAGAATTATAAAGAGCGCTTTGTACCAATCAATCATTACAATCTTGAATTATTAGAAAACTATATTTATGATGCAAGAATACAGTTTAATAATTACAATACAACAGAGGCTTTGCTTATTGGGCAATCTGGAAATAGAATTAGAGGAAACGACATTGCGAGACATTTAAAAACCATTATAAACGCAACTAGTAATGAAGCTATACAAGCTAAAAATATAACACCACATAAATTAAGACACTCCATCGCAACACACTTTTTACAAGCAGGAATGGATATTGAATATATCAAACAATTTTTAGGTCACGCATACTTAGAAACCACACAGATCTATACGCATTTAGTTGAGAAATATGAGCGATTATAAAACGTATTTAGAGAAAGAAAGATATAGTCAAAGTACAGTATCACGTTATATTTATCGTTTAAAAGACTATGAAACTTGGTGTAATAAAAAAAGAATAGAATCTACTCAAATAGATTATAAAAACCTGTTACAATACATTAAATACTTGCAGTCTAAAAGTTGGAAAGCAGAAAGTATAAACAATCAAATACGAAGTGTAAAACTCTACTTTAATTACTTAAATGAAAGTTATATAAGATTAGATAATCCTGCAGAAGATATTATTGTAAAAAGAGAGAAAACAAAAGTATTACGTAATCTATTATCAAGTGACGAATTAGAAGATTTATATTATAGTTACGAGACTCAAAACATCAATGACTTGTATTTTACAGCAACTGCAAAACGAAATAAGGTTATTACAGGATTAATAGTTTATCAAGCTTTAAATAGTAAAACATTAGCGAAACTGGAATTAGAACATTTACAACTCTACAAAGGCAAGATATATGTTCCAAGTACAAAGAAAAGTAACAGCAGAACATTAGAATTAAAATCGTGGCAAGTCATAGAATTATTAGAATATATTAATGAATACAGACCAAAAATACAGAAGCATCTAAACTTATATAACAATAATCTTTTTCCTTTAAACAGCAATCAGTTTAATAATATCTTAAATGCAGTTACTAAAAAGCTAAAACAAACCAATTACAAGGTTAGAAATGTGAGTCAATTACGAGCAAGTGTAATAACTGTTTGGCTTGATAAATACAACATTAGAGAAGTTCAAGACATGTGCGGACATAAATATATTGGCTCAACAGAAAAGTACCAACAAGACAATTTAGAAAACTTAATGGAAGCGATTAATAACTTCCATCCAATAAACTAACAGAGAATATGGAACAGAAATTGTACATTTACAATAAGAAAAGAAAGATGATTATGGCAACTATAGATTTAAGAAATACAGTTAAAGAGTATATAAATACAGCAGACGTAAGACTTTTAAAGATGATAAAAGCATTAGCAGAAAGTTATCAAAAAGATGAACAAGAACTTACATTAACAGAAGAGCAATATCAAATGATTGATAAGCGAAGAACAGCACATTTAAAAGGAGAAAGTAAATCTTTTACTTGGGAACAAGTCAAACAAAATGCAAGAAACGCAGCTCAATAATGGCAAACATTTTAGAAGTTAAAGACGAAGCTAACTTAGAAATTATAGAAGCTTATCTTTATTACGAAGAAAAACGCTTAGGATTAGGCGAAGAGTTTTTAGAACATTTAGAAACTTATTTTGACAGAATTACGGTAAATCCAAAGCACTTTCCTCAAAAAAGAAAACCGTATCGAGAAGCATTTATAAAGCGTTTTCCATTCTTAATTATTTACGAAACTGCAAAAGGAAAAGTCATCGTGTATTCTGTATTTAATACTTGGCAAAATCCAGAAAAGAAAAAACAATAAGTCCACACAAAACAAAACCCAGTTTTTTCGTGCCTCAAAATCCTCTGTTTTTTGTTTTGTTCCGCGATCCACAGCATCACCAAAGCTATGTTACATAATAGAAGTTATAAGTTCGCTTCGCACAATTTTTAGTCGTTTATATTTTAGCTGTTTAAAAATAGTCGTTATAACTGCTATTATGTAAAATATCCAACTTTACAGCCACCGAAAATCCTCGCTACTGCCGAATCGCACTAGGAATCTGAAATATTTACTAACGTAAAGCCATCGCACCGAATTTGCACAAAAAAGCTGCACAAAAAGACATCAAGCGAAAAGCTTGTTTTACTTATTTGCTTGTTTTTTTATACAACTCGTTCCCTCAATTATAACGTGACATTCAATCGCCATTTAGGCTAACATTTTAAAAAACTGAAGATTGCCTTTGCGCTTTAATCAGTAGTTCTCTAAATCCAGCCTCGCCAAAATCTTCAGCTTTTTAAAACGTCTTGATCTCTAAACAAAATCAGCAAGTTGTGTTTTGAGTCACCTCTAAACGTTTTAAAAGGTAGCGGAAATGCGCGGCGGCGAAAAACGAGGCGCTTCCGCTGGCTTTTAAAGCGCAACAAACGCAGTGCGTTAGTATTTATAATCTTATCAAATAAAAACGAAAATATGAATCCGAGTTCCGCAGCAAGCGTCGGCTGGAAGCGGCTATTTTACATAGTTGTATTATGTTACAGAAATCAAATGAATGCTGGCATAATGCACAATTATGTAAAGATAGCT
>NZ_CANMRQ010000037.1 GCF_947500325.1 uncultured Lacinutrix sp. | reverse complement strand
ATCAGAATGATAACTCCATCATTCCAGCGCACTCCTCCGAAAAAATTGTCCTATCGAAATGGACTATTGCATACAACGGTCTAGTGTATGATTTTGTTGCGTGTTTAAGCACTAAAGTTAGCAAATAAATCACAGATAGAAAGTCCGCTAGGACTTTCGTAAGTAGGCTCTAACTAGCAATGAATTATACACATTGTTAGCCATAGTTTTTTATTTCCTAAATATTACTTTATGTATTTTCAGTTCAATTTTTGTTCCGCCAATTCCTGTTCGTTCCATAAAATGTGTTCCCATTGGTTTTCCAATGTCAATTTTTTCAATTCTCGAAAAGTAATATTGAGCATCTCTTTCCGAAAATCTCGAAAGAGAATCTAATTTTAAATCACGAATTTTTTTCGCAAACTCTTTTCCATTTATCGGTTCTATCTCTTTCACAAGTCCAATTTCAGTTGGCAATTCCGATTCAGTTCCGTTAAAGAAGTGCATACTTTTCCTAACTCTCTTTTTTGGCTTAAATCCAAAAGGTGCTGGAATTAATAATTCTCCGTTTTTCGTGTAGTTATTATTGCTGTATTCAGAACTTGAAAATAGTGCTTTCGTATAAACTGTATTTTCGGTTTGTTGAAAATTCAGAGGTGTTTTGAAAGGATTTTTAAAATCCATTTCTTTATTTTCTGACTCTAACTCTAAATCACAATCTTCTGGTAAATTGAATGTTACTTCACAATCACAAAATCCACCATTCGATTCTAAAACATCAATCAAGTTAGCTTTATTAATTGCGTTTTTTTCAGCCCATTCGAAAGTGTTTTTCAATGAGTGGTCACATCCGTTTTTTTCAATTCGGTTTTCTATAAAAACACAAAGTTCAGTTACTTGATTTTCTGTTAATATGGTCATTTCTTAAATTATGGCTAACGGTTTAGTATAAGAATAGTAGCGGATTTATATGCTTTATTTTTCAGTTAAGCAATGACTTTTGTTAAAAGCACTTACTTTGAATTTAGAACTAAAACCGCTATTATTTTTATACATTGTTGTGTTTTCGTACTTTATTTTCCGTTCTGTTGATAGCGTTGGCAAAGACATACTCTTTTGCAATTTTTGGCTTGTGCTGTTGGCTGGAGCGAATTGCAAATGTGTATGGCTTATGCGTTGGCAATTATTCCAAGTATTTCTTTAATATTTCTTCTTTCCGCTGTGGAATTGTACTAATTTTATTCTTTAAGACAGTATTTTCCTTTTCAATTTTATCAATAAGTTTAGTGACTTTTGCCTGTTCTTTAATATCAATCAAAGGAATTTTTAATAATTCAATATCAGTTTTATTTATACTTGGATATGATGCTTTCGGCATTTTCGCTTCCATTTGTCTCATTAAATTAGAAGAATACATAAAGTAATAATAAACTAATTTTGTAATATATTCAGTATCTTTTTTGCTTTTAAGAATTGCAAAACCTGTAGAGAAAAGAGTGTCCTTTGGAGCATTTTCTATATATGCAAAACCTTTTAAATATGGTCTTACTGTTGAGATTATTACACTATCATTTTTTGCAATTCGTCTTGCTCTTGATGGAGCATTATTGCCGACTACTTCTTTATCAAAAGAAATTTCTCCTTTGCCATTTTGCATACTTTCAATATCTACGTATGTAAACGTAGCATCTTTGTATGTTGTTTTAGGGTTTTGACTTTCAGTATTTATTTTAATCTTGTCTTTTAATTTAACAGTACCGTTGTTAGAAAATAAAGTATTTATTGTATCATCTATTTTCAGTTTGTTTGAATTAACTTTCTCTACTATTTTATTTTCTTCTTTTTCTAAAATTTCAATTTCTGAAACTATCTTTTTTTGTACTTCTTTTGGAGGAAGCGGTATTTTTAAATTTCTTAAAATCGATAGAGAAACAAATTTTCTATTACTTCCTTTGCTCTCATAATTAATCTGATTTTTTATAATGTGATAATTAAGTAATTCTTTTAAATAGACATTACTTAGTTTCTTTGTTTTATCAAATTTGAAAAGAGCAACATTTTTTATTGCGAACTGTTTATTAGTTTTCACAATTACTGGAAACCCAATAGTTCCAATCATTGCATAAAGAATATCTCCTTTTTCAACTAAAGACCTCTTATTTATATCGTCAAAATCTTTTTTAGATATATTCTTAACATTACTGAAATCAATATAATTAGAGGTAATATTTTTAGAAGTTATTAGAGGGAAACCATCATTCACAAAAGTAGGGCTTTCGTGTGTGCCATCTCTAACATCACAAATACTTTCTAATTTAACAATTGGCCATTTACTTTTAACTTTTTTTTTAATGGATAAAGAAATAGTCTTTTCAAAATCGATTCTGTCAAAAGCAATCATATCTACCAAGTTTTGGTAACTAATATTCTTTTGTAATTTCTCAGGAATATCTAAATCAAATCTATTTTCAGTAAATGCTCTGTAGATATATGTACTTGCTTTTTCTGGGTTATCAAAAATAGTTGAGTCGTACAATTGCGTACAATCATCTATTTTTTTACCTCTTTGTATTGGATGAATTCCTTCACTTCCTCTGCGATTACTAAATTCGAAACCTAAAAATTGCTTTTCTTCTTTCTTTTGCCCTGTTTTTACTATAACTAATTTTTGATTGTAGGTAAGAATGAAATAAAATAGTTTTTCCTTCTCCAACTCTAATACCTTAGTCCAATTGAGTTTTTTACTTCGGTATGTTTTATAAATTTCGTGTTCTTCTATTGTTTTGTTTGGCGTTTTTTGAAGTAAAGTTTTATAATCATTAAATTTAACATCTTCCCAAACGTGAGAAATATATTTACTTATTGGCTTTTCAATTCCGTTTATGGTTACGTCTTGTAAATTGTTGAAAAACTTATCTAACGCTTCTTCAATTTTTAATAAAATTTCATCTTTTCTGCGTTTTAAAAAGAGTGTTACAGTATTTGTTCCTGTAGCCATAAATGTACCTGAACCTAATTCTGCAATTGCAATAATATCAAAGTGTTTTAATATAATTTCACGTGCTTCCGTATATATACCTGTGTTGCTTAAAATGGAACTTGGTAAAATTATTGAAGCAATTCCATCTGTTTTTAAAAGTTGTTTGGTACGTTCTACAAAAAGACATTCTATTTCAGAACTACGGTCTGTTAAACTATCATAAAGTTTAAAATCATCTTTTACATTTATATTTTTGATGTCTCCTTTAAACGAGCTTACAGAATAGGGCGGGTTGGAAACAATGAAAGAAAATTGAGGTTTTTCCACATTCTTTTTTAATAAACCTCTGTAACTTTTAGAATGCTTAAAACTATCTAAGCCATCTCCGTGAATTACTTGTGCCAAACCATCTCCATAGAAATAACAACCAACTTTAGCAACTTTAACTAAACGATAATCTTTTTCTATTCCGTAAACATATTTACTCGCCCAATCATATTTATTAATTCTCCAAGCATTCACAAAAGTTTCAGCATCATCCGTTTCTAATTTTGAAGTGTCAATATCATCTTCAATTACACGTTGGTATTCTTCCATTACCTCCGTTAAAAAGTGTCCACTTCCTACGCTATAATCAATTACGGCTGGCAATTCAGGAGTTCGTTTGTTTAATTGTTCTTTGATGTATTTTGAAATTGGCAAAGATTTGATTATAAAACGAGTGATAGGAGGAGGAGTGAAAAACTGACCTGCTTCTTGTTTTAATCCTGTGGTTAATAAACGTTCAAAAAAATCGCTTAAATGTTGTTGTTTTCTTGGGTAACGAATTTGAAAATTTTGCAACAATTGTACAACCTCTTTTAAAACAACCTGATTATCATCAAAAGAGTCGTTGTCAAACACTTCTTTGATGTCAAATACTTTATTGAAAATAAGAATGTTTTTTTTCTTGTTCTCTAAATCATTTTTGTCAGAATAGTTGAACATATCATCAGTAATACCTGCAACTTCTTTTTTTAAGAAATCATACATTCCTGATTTGTACAAGTTGATTAGTCTAATTTGAAATTCAACAGGACTATCTTTGTGCTCTTTCCATTGAAACTCTAACTCTTTACTGTCTCTTTTCTTTTCGTCAAAAATTTTGGCAAGAAAAAGATTGAATATTTTATTAAACGCATTTGGTTTGTCAGAAACCGAATGTTTTCTTAAGATTGATAAAAATTCGTAAAATATTTTTTGACTATCTTCTTCATTTAATGGTTTTAGGTCTTTTTTTGTTAGTTTTTTGTTTTCAAATAGATATGGTTTTACCCAATCTTCAAAAACACCATTAGAATTGCTAATCTTATTCCATCTATCATAAACGTCTTCAACATTTCCTGCTTGTCGGTAATGTTCTTCAATTTTTACAATTTCATTTTTATATAGTATTTCTTTTCCATCAAGTTTAGAAGCATAAAGCATTAATACTTCTGCATTATTATCTTGTTGGAAATAAGTAAATAATTGTCCTCCGTTTTTCTCTAAATTTTTAAATTCCTTGTCAAATTCCGTTCCCCAAGTTTTACACTCAATCATTAAATACGTTGATTTTTCTTGAGTAACCAAAATATCTAAACGCCCACTTGTTCCGTGTCCTGTTTTCCAAGTTTTTTCTAATGTAATATCTTTAGGTTGATAACCTTTTTCAAGTATTCTATCAACACATTCTAAAACTACCCAATTTTCTGCTTGTGAAAAATTTTGAGTGGTTTTGCTTTCGGATTTAATTATTTTTCCAAAATCGATTTTCTTTTTGTCAAAATCAACTTCTATCTCATAATTATTACATTCCGAATACTTTTTGTGATAAGTATTAGATGTATTTTCTTTAGGTTTAAATCCTAATGCTTGTATGAGTTTTTTAGTTTCCATAGTGAATTAGAATTTCATTTTTCCTTGTTTAGAGTTTATTTCTCTAATGTAACTCGATTGAGTTTCTGCTAATGCGTGAACTTTTTCAGAGCATTTATACTCGTAGGCTTCTTTTGCAAATTTATCAGCAAAGTAGCGGTCTTTTAATTGTATATAGTCAGTTTTAAAAAGTTCGGCAAGTAATTCAAGTTTTGCTACTGATAATCTTTTTTTGTCGTTTTCAATTCGACTTATAGCAGGAGTGTTAATTTTGATTAAAGCACCAAACTCAGTTTGGCTCCAACCTTTTTTCTCACGTTCAGTTTTTATGTATTTTCCGAAACTTGCCATTTTAAGGTTTTATCATTTTTAATTTTACCCAATTATAGCAAAAATACAATTTTAGTTTGTTTATACAACTTAATTTTCAATTAAAAAAGTATATGTCTCATTTTTATTCAGAGAGCGTTGGCAAGAAATTGCTCTTTTGGTTTTTAAAGTTTTGGCTCGTGCTTAGGCAAAAACCAAATGTGCAATTTATGCGGTTGGCTGTATGAAACACAACGTTTATGTATAAGAATAGTTGCGGTTTTGTGTGCGAGGATTTTTCGAAGGAAAATCAGACGTAAGCAAACAAGCAATATCCATAGGTTTAAGCTAAAATAGCAATTATTTTTATACTGTGTTACCTACAGTTTTTTATCCTGCCATAAGAGGCAATCCTCTTTTAAATTCAATATCGGTTAAATCGGTTAATTCTTTTTCGATTATACTTTTCAATTCAGTCGACACATAAATAAGTCCGTTTAATATTCCATAAATTTTAAGACCAATTGAATCCGTTTTATAGTAATCTTTAAATTCTATTTGGTTTCTCATTTTCAATTCAGAATAGTTTGTCCATTCTTCATTAGTTGCGCGTCTGAAAATAACTATTGGGTTCAATTCAATTTGGTCAGAAACATACTTCTTTAGAACATCGGCTATTTTATTTTCAATTAGTGAGTATCCAAATCCGTCAAGTACGTTTCTGAAAGTGCCAAATTCAGATATTTGATATCTTCCGTCTTTTAATTTTATTAAACTAACTTCTCTTATTAATTCGAAACTTTGTCCATCTTCAAAATCATCACTATCACAAGTAGTTCCTTTGTTACAAAGCCAATACGGTAAATTTTGCGTCATTTTCTCAAATTGTAGGTAACGTGTTTGTGTATGATTAGTTGCTGGAAAGGACGCGAGTCATTTTCCGCCGTAACCGAAAGATAATTAATAAGTTTGAATTTCCGATGAGGAAATACAGCCGCAATTAATTATACACAGTGTTAGCTGTAGTTTATTTCCACTCATTCAATATTTCGATAGCCTTTTTCAAAACTGAATCATTAAAATTTATAATGTCATCTGCAGTATTATTAATTTCAAATTGGACAGGTATCCCTTTTCCTTCATAATCTTTTCCATTTATCACATCAAAATATCTTTCGTTCGAAAGAGAGGAAATCCAACCATTTGGGAGCATTTTATATAGAGCATCTGATAAACTACCATTAGAAGGTGACCCAACTATTTTAACATGATCCAATTGTGATAAACCCAGAGGTATCATTTCTCCGGCACTTACAGTTTTGTCATTGATAAGAATGATAATCTTTTTTGTAAATTTATAATTACCAATCGGTTCAATGTAAATATCTTGAAGACTATCAAATTCTTTATAGTTACCACGTCTATTTTGTTTCCTATGACTTAAAATTTTACGATTAATCAATTTTCCCATAAATCTCATAGCTACTAAATCATATCCACCGCTATTTAATCTTAAATCAATAATTAAGCCATCTACACCAGTAAATTCTTTAAATATGCTATCTAGTATCTGCATTTGTTCTTGCATGGGCTGTTCTGGCATAAAGCTTATTGTTCTCAAATAACCCAAGTGTTTGTTTCTAGAATAACTAATCCAAGGAAGTGTTTCATTTAATGAACCAGCAGTTTTAATTGAGCTGAAGTTATTAATGTATAGGGTAGAATCTACAGCATTAAAATACCTTTTGGTAATGCTACCTTCATTATTAGGATATAAAACAGTTCTAGCTTTTATCAATTCTGAAACGATTTTAGACTCTTTTTTCGATTCATAATAGTACTCTTCACCTGCTTCTAATGTAACGTGAACATCATTAAAATCTCTCAGCATATTTTCCATTATGCCAAATAAAGTAGAGTCAGGCGTAGAAGAACTGATTTTATTTCTATATTTTGAATATTCTCTTTTCCAGTCAACATTTTTAATATTGAAATGGGAATAATTTTTTTCATAAAAATTCCAAAAAGATTCAAACGTGTATTCTTGAATAGACAAACTGCCGAATTGTTTAGCTTCTTCTATTTCCTGTAATTTCACAAAGGCATTATCATTTGTCGAATTTAATTCCAACGATTTCTTATAGTTTGCAATTGCTTTAGAGCTGTCGCCTTTTCTAAGTAAAATTTCTGCGTAGCTATCATATACATTATAAGAATCGGGATAAAGAAATGTATTCAATCTAAATATTTCTAAGGAATTTTCAATATCTTCATTCTCAAGCTTATGATAAGCTAAAGCATTAATAGAATCTTCTTGCACTTCTGATAATTTTGAATTAGTCAAATGAAGTTTATACAATTTCATTGCTTCTTTTGATGTCGAAGTATAAGGTTCTATTCTTGAACTACAGCCAATAAAAATTATTGATAGGAAGATAAAATGTTTTATTTTTTTCATCGACAGTTCTTTTAATTACAGCTAACGGTTTGTGTAAGGATAGTTGCGTGATTAAGTAACTAACTTAGCAAAAATGGAACGAACCAGAGGAAAATCCACAGGATTTTCCGAATAGGCTAGAACCAAGCAATTATTTTTACACTTTGTTGTACACCGTTTTTATATTATTATCAAACCTATTGGTAAATCATTTTCTAATTCCTCCATTTTTATTTCATTCCACCATTCTCGGGGAATTTGAGAAGTGTCCAATAGGAAACTAACTTCTATTTCTTTTACAATAACTGCAACATTCCCTTCTCCAGTTGATATTTCCTCAACCGTATATTTTTCTTTTAAATCGCCAAGAGTATTTCCGACTCCAATTCCTAAGTCAGTTTTGAATTTTTTACTATAAAGCCAAATTCTCCAAACTTTTTTTACCGTTTCCTCAGGCTCAACCGCATAAATTAATTCAGTATTTTCATAAACATTGAAAATGGAGTAGTCATCTCCTTCTAGGCTAATCGTTTCTTCTTTTACCTCATAAATTCCACTTTTGCTTTCTAAGAATTTAGAAATATCCATTCCAATTTTCACGCTATCAACTGAATCATTTCCGATAATTCCAGAATTAACAAATAGAAATAGTATTATTATATTCAGTATTTTCATTTTTCCTCAAATGGTGTACAACGTTAGATGTATAGTTAGTAACGACCGTAGGGAGATATTGACTATACATTGTGTTGTGTGCTTTATGCTTTTA
>NZ_CANMRQ010000036.1 GCF_947500325.1 uncultured Lacinutrix sp. | reverse complement strand
CTCAAATTCTATTCCTTTTAATGGATG
Organism: uncultured Lacinutrix sp.; assembly: GCF_947500325.1. Classification (GTDB taxonomy): domain Bacteria; phylum Bacteroidota; class Bacteroidia; order Flavobacteriales; family Flavobacteriaceae; genus Lacinutrix. The sequence continues at coordinate 10,707 of NZ_CANMRQ010000036.1, read as the reverse complement.
TAAAATAATTTTCTTCAAATTCTATGAGTTTTTCTAATTGTGTACAACGTTTGGTGTATGATTAGTTGCGTGTTTAAGCAACTAATTTAGCAAACAAAAACGAACGCGAGAAAATTCCTTCGGAATTTTCCAGATGAGCACTTACCCAAGCAATTAATTATACACGGTGTTAGCATTAGTTTTTTATTCGCATTACTTCATTTCCAGTCGTTTCCATTATAATTTCAGCATATTCTTTTTCCGCTGGTTTTAATTTTGGTATCTCAAATACTGAATCATTTATTTCTTCTTTTGAATAGTCAACTAAAATCATTCTAATTTCTATTAATTTGTTTAATGATTTATTTATTTGTGCTGGATATGACTTTGTTATTGTCAATATTTTATTTAGGTATTCATAATTATGAGATTTAAATAATTCTGAATCGATTTTTAAAAATGTATCATTATAGTAATATGTTTCTTTTCCTAAACCATTCCAGTCAAGTGTTATCGATTTACAATCTTTTCCCATAACTGAAACTATCGAGTCGTTTTTAATAAACTCTGGTTTTTCAAATTCCATTTTTGATGAACTATAATTTTTGGCATTTGCGATTAATACATATTCAAAACCTTTATCAAAAGTGTAAATTTTATTAATATCTGATTTATATACAATTCTCTTGGAATTACTCGAATTTACAAGTTTTTCATAATTTCCATTTTTTATATTTACCACAATAGTATCGAAGTATTCGCCAGACTTTTTCATATGTTCTATCATATCTTTTTCCGAGAGTCCGAAAGATGAATCCATATTAAATGAGAATTCGACTTTGTAAGTCAGTTTCCCTTCAAACGATTGTCCGAAAGAAAATTTGGTAATAATTAAAAATATTAAAATTATTATTTTGTTCATTGTAGAGTTCTTTTTTTCAAATTAATGCTAACGGTAAATATAACAAACGTTGCTGACCGGAAGGGCAGCTATGTTTTGTTATATAGTGTTATCACCTATTTCAAATTTTTGTATTAATTTTTTTGTTGACTCTTCATTTTCTTCAATTTTTTTAAAGAGTAGATCAGAAACATAATTAGCGATCGGTTCTATTATTTCCGAATTAGATAGTTTGTTTTTAACACAGCCACTAAAAACAGGAGCTTCCATTCTAATATTTATAGCTGCGATCAAGTTTTCTTTCATTCCTTTTTCTGAAATTTTAAAAACTTCTGTCAAATTATGTTTTTGGAAATATTTCATTACACCATAAGTTAGTCCTTTTAATAGCCCGTCAACGTGACTACCATTTTCGTGCGTATAGTAATCATTCACAAAAGATCTTAAAAAAGGCTCGTCAACAGTATAGTCTCTAAATGCAAACGCAACCTCAATCCGAAAATTTTCAATCTGTTCATCAATTGAAGTCTCAAAATAACTTCCTCCAAGTCCACTCAATTTTTCTATTTCGAGTCGGTCACTGAGTCCGTTTTTAAAATGATATATAATGTTACAATTTTCATTTCCAACTTGATATAAAAATTTAAATTTTACTTTTTTATGCAAGTATGCAAATTCACTAATTTCATGACTTATAAAGTTTTCATTCCATTCAAAATTGTCTCCCCAAATTTTTTTGTCAAGAGTGAAGTCAATTTCCATTTTAGAACACCTAATCTCATTTTTATCTTTATCTCCGTTTAGAAAGACTCCTTTTGCATATTGTTGCTCATAGATACAATTATAATCTTTGTCAAATAAATGGATTTTGAATCTCACACTAAGTGCATTAAGGGTTTGGAATTCCAAAATGAAAGGGTTTGTTCTATGTGAATTATGATCCCATTTACTCCAATTATCAACTACAATAGATTGAATGTTTGTAATACTTAAAACTCCAGAATCAGGCTTAGTAATTTCAAAAGAAATAGAGTCCGATTCTAAGTCATTTAGAACATTACTATAAAGCCCTTTTAGTAACTCTACGAAGCCTTTTATATTTACTCTTCCCAGATACATTCCAGGTCTTAAACGAATATGCTCATTCCATTCCAATTTTTGGATATCGTCCTTGGTATATTTCCTTTTATCAGTCACTTTATTTTCATATTGGTGATAACGTTAAATATATGGCAAGTTGGGCAGAAAACAAGTAATTATTTTCGGTCTAGCCACAAGCCAAATCTTTTGTATTTTGTTTTAATTTTTCTTTTTTAATACCAAATCAAAAGATTTGGCGACTTCGCAAATAGACAATAACTTTTTGATTAAACACTAATCGCCCAATTTGCTATATATAGTGTTGTGTACAGTACTTTTCAATATAGTGTTCCCAAAATACTTGTCAATTCAGGAACTATTTCTTTTGCGTATTTCTTTATATAAAGGTCAACGTCTTCTTTGAATTCTTCTTTTCTCAAATGTTTTTTCAAATCATTCGTTGTAATTGTCCAGCGATTGTATTCTGGGTAAAACAAATTATGGTTCCCATTTTTAATGGCATTTATAGCTCTATGTAAATCATCTGAGTTGCTTTTCAAATTAGCTTCTTGGCCTTTCAAAAAATCAATTTGAGTTTTATCTCCAGAATAAGCAAAAATAGCAAGTCCCGATTCTTTAACTTTTTTTGATTTATCATTCAAAGTCCGTTTAGCAAAATCAAGAGTCCTTTTGTCAGTTTTCGCGTATTGTAATACAAATCGAACTAAATCATTTCGGACATCAGCTTTTTTTTCATCTAGGTAATGCTTTTCACAATATGGTATAATTTCATTTCCGATTCTATCTAAGTATATAGTTCGGATATTTTGTCTCGAATTCGGTTTTGATTTCCGTATAAGTTCGAATATTTTATCTATTTGCTCTGAGTTCATTCGTATTGTACACAACGTTTAATGTATGGAATGTGCGGTTTTGTGTGCGAGGATTTTCCGTAGGAAAATCAGAAGCTAGCAAAAAAGCACAGACCTTTGGTTTGGCACTAAAATAAGCATTTTCTATACATATTGTTGTGCACAGGTTATTTTATGTTTTAAAAGTTTTGCTATCCGTTTTTTTTGCGCAATAAAGAGAGAAATCAGAAAACACGGTTAAGTAAAATCAGCGTATAAAAGCAAGAGTAATATCCGATTAAAAAGGTTGAGTCCGTTTTAAATCCGTTTGGAGATTGAGTGAAATCAGAAAGGTGTAGAGTTTTTTTTATATTTAATACACACTTTTTTGAGCTCGAGTGAGCACTTGTGCACAACGTTCAATGTATGGAATGTGCGGTTTTGTGTGCGAGGATTTTCCGCAGGAAAATCAGCAGCAAGCAAAAAAGCATAGACCTTTCGTTTGGCACTAAAATAAGCATTTTCTATACATATTGTTGTGCACAGGTTATTTTATGTTTTAAAAGTTTTGCAATCCGCTTTTTGCGCAATAAAGAGAGAAGTCAGAAAACACGGTTGAGTAAAATCAGCGTATAAAAACAAGAGTAATATCCGATTAAAAAGGCTTAGTGCGTTTTAAATCCGTTTGAGGATTGAGTGAAATCAGAAAGGAGCAGAGTGTTTTTTTATATTTAATATACACTTTTTTGAGCTCGAGTGAGCACTTGTGCACAACGTCTCTTGTATGGTGCGTTTGCCTGCCGAAGGCGGCATATGCAATATACAAATTGTTGTGGGTAGTTATTCTATTTCTCCAGCTTCTTTAAGCTTTTCAATATACTTTTCCGCAGATAACGGACAATTAACCAAATCCGCAAAATCTTGTTTCGATAATTTACATTGAGTGGACATTTGTTTGATCAGGTAATTGTTCAAATCCTTTTTACTTCCGTGACTCAATTTAGTGTATAATATCATTTTTCCATTATAATGAAATTCCAAATATTTATGGTCATTACTATGGTCTTTTGAATCCTCAAAACCTTTTTTCTTGAGATTTTTATATGCTTTTTTACCGTTTAAAACCATCTAAAAAACCTCTTTTACGAAACTATTCAACACACCTTTTATTCTTAACAATCTTTTATTCAATTGATTGTCTTTAAGTGAGTTTAGTCTGTTATACAAATAGTCGAATTCTTCATTAAAATTTTGTTCTGCTTCGTCTTGGGTTTCTCCTGTTCCAATGATGTCTAATTGCTCATTATTGATTACATAATAATCGTCTTCTTTAGCGAATAAACAGCGTAAAGGAAAGTTTAATATATATTGTTTTCTATTAATATTTATTATTTCGGGCGAATATGATAATGAATGCTTTGCAGTTGAAATAACTTCTTCAATACTATTTCTAGTTTTTCCACCTTTTTTAGTAACCTTTATTCTTGCGAATGCTTTTTCTTCTAGTTTTTCCTCTTTTACTTCTTTGACATCAACTATCAAACTTTTCTTTGTTGAAGCCTTGAATTTTTTCGGTCTGTACTTCTCGCTTTCTTGACTAATGTTTCCTTTTTCATAAATAGAAACAGGTGAGTTTTTGAAACTTGATGTAAAACCATAAAGCTTTTCTACAATTTCATTTCTTTTAAAATGTTCTGGATACAAGTCTCTTAAATCATTGTAATTTCCTTTGTCAGATATTGCAAAGATTGTATTTAGTTTTTTGGTAACTTCTTTTCGTTGATTCTGATAGTCAGATATTACTGGCTGAACTCGTTGAGTAAGAACAAAAGACGGAATAGCACTCCCTTTTTGAAAATCAGTTAACTCTAGTTTGAAATTATTTAAATCAATCGATTCGTTTGTTGGTAAATCATATTTCGCAATTGACATAACAAGCTCTTGTAAAGATTCTGCAATTTTTATTAAAGATTCTATAGGAAGAGTCTGGAATTTCCCAAGTTCTCCCTCAATCTTTAAACTTATGCCTTTTTGTAAGTCAATTGCCATTTGTCAAATGTAAGAATGTTTTTTAATTCTAGCGAAAATGTTTGTTTTAATTACCCACAACGGTTTGGCTATGGTTTCGTTGCGGAATCGTCCGCACGGACTATTCCGCGAGACCAAGTCATCATTGCAAGATAAGAATTTCCGTTTAGGAAATTCCGCCGCAATGAATTATAGCCGTTGTTGTAGTGCGTTTTTCCTTATTATTTTATATCCAATTACTGTCAAAATCCATATAATTGCGCAATCAATAAACAAGTTTAATACATTCCAACCAGAATTTGGAATCGGGCAATCGACCATAAATTGATTATAATAAATTAATGGAAATCCGATATTCAATTCTCCACTTTCCACACGATTCAAGGGTGAGTTAATTTGAAATAGAACGGTCAAAAAAGATATAGAAAAGAAAATGAGGATTGCAAATATAGTTGGTTTGAGTAATTCCGTTTTTATTTTCATTCTATTTCGCGATTTTTAAGTACAAATTCATTAAAGAATTTTTGTTCAACTTGGTTTTCCACGGACATTTCAGAAATTTTTAAATCACTCATTCCACGTGGTGAATAGAAAAAGGTTTTCCAAACTGGTCTATGTTTAATGAAAATGACACGGTTCGAGAATTCGTCATGTTCATAAATTCCAATCCAAAACTTTGAAAAAAATCCTAGAGTTATAAATACTAAAATTATTATGATTTTTCGTTTCATTGGCAATGCACTACAACGTTCGATGTATGGAAAGTGCGTTTTTGAGTGCGAGGATTTTCCGCAGGAAAATCAGCAGCTAGCAAAAAAGCACAGACCTTTCGTTTGGCACTAAAATAAGCATTTTCTATACATATTGTTGTGCACAGGTTATTTTATGTTTTAAAAGTTTTATAATCTGTTTTTTTGCGCAATAAAGAGAGAAATCAGAAAACACGGTTGAGTAAAATCAGCGTATAAAAGCAAGAGTAATATCCTATTAAAAAGGCTGAGTGCGTTTTAAATCCGTTTGGGGATTGAGTGAAATCAGAAAGGAGCAGAATATTTTTTTTACATTTAAGATACACTTTTTTGAGCTCGAGTGAGCACTTGTGCACAACGTCTCGTATAAGAAACGTAGGGCGGGTGATAAGCGATACGTTTCGGATTGGTATTAAGCCAAATATAAATATTTTGCTTTTATCATTTTTCGTAAATGCCAAATTTTATATTTGGTGACTTTGCAAATAGACACAGACCTTTTGATTAAGCACAAAAGCCCTATGTTTTCTTATACATTGTTGTGCTTAGTTTATTCGATTATTACTCCAAACTCTTTCAATATTTCATCTCTTTTTTTTATAATTGAGACTTCGTCAACTTTATAATATTCGTCAGGATCACTTACTCCTGTTGTTAAACTCATATTTATGATTACTTTCTCCTGTTTTGAATAAATAAAGGAAGGTTCTTTTGGAATATGCATTCTTAATGATGTTATTTCTGCAAGTCCATAAAGATGAACTGGAAATCTTTGTTCTTTTTTTTCTTCTAAAGCCAAAAAATCTCTATAATCTTTTAATATTCCATTGTTTAAGTAGTTTTTTGTTAAAAACCCATCACCAATACATAAAATCATAGTTAATGACTTAACTTTCATTAGAATTGTTTGTGGATAAATCATAGTTCTTAAATCAAAACTTTCATTTTTTGAAGTGAAAACATATAAACTAGAAGGAATACAAAAACCTACACCGTCTTGATAAGCTTCCTGTACCATTTTGAAATTATCACTTTCTATAATATTCTTTGCAGATTTAGTAAATTCAGATTCCCCTAATTTCAAGTAATCATTATAAAAGAGACCATAATAAATTTTAGATAACCAAGTTGATATAAGCATTGTAAATGATTCATCAGGTCCATATCTCATTGATATTCCCGATTCTTCATTTTTCAAATCAACATAAAGTTGTTTAGGATTGTCAAGTAATTCAATGATTTTATTTTCATATTCGCTTCCAAAACCACTGTTACAAGAACTATGAGCAGGCACTTTTATTCTACTATATTGGAAAGCTCCTTCTCCTTTTAATTCTTCTTCTTTTATACCTAATTTACCTAATAAGCTATTTGGAATAATATGTTCTAAAGTTTTTTTACCTTCTATTGGTTGAGAACAGAAGAAGCATATTTTTTTTATGTCATTATGAGTTGCAGTCATAATAGCCATTCTTAGTTTTTATTCGGTTCAGATTTGGTTTTTTCGTTCAATTTATGCAATAGTAATTCCCCACCTTTAGTCGCATTCAATTTTCCGCTTTGAAATTCAGATATGATTGCAAAACTTGGCAAAATCTCTAGATCATTTGATGGTTTTAGTAATGAATCGATTTTTGTTTTGGTATTCAATTCCGCTATGGTATTCAATTTGGTTTTTAAGTCAGCTTTTATGTGTTCATATCTTTTTGCTATTTTCTTCTTTTCTAATTCATTTTTCCCAATCGATTTGAGACTAATGATTAACGAATCCACAATTCGGTTGTGTTTGATTGTAGAGTAATAAATCATAGCAGAATTCTCTCCGTCATATTTTTTTATCCGCTTTGAGTTAATCTCATTAAAAAGTTTTTTAATCTTGTTTTCCTCAAGTTTATTCAAACTATCCAGTTTAATTCCAATCGTCGAAAATGAACTTTCTACTTCTTTTGTAAGTTGATTACAAGAAATAAAAGTCAGTATTAATAATGTTAGCAGAATATTTTTCATAATTAAGCACAACGTTCGATGTATGGAATGTGCGGTTTTGTGTGCGAGGATTTTCCGCAGGAAAATCAGAAGCAAGCAAAAAAGCATAGACCTTTCGTTTGGCACTAAAATAAGCATTTTCTATACATATTGTTGTGCACAGGTTATTTTATGTTTTAAAAGTTTTGCAATCCGTTTTTTTGCGCAATAAAGAGAGAAATCAGAAAACACGGTTGAGTAAAATCAGCGTATAAAAGCAAGAGTAATATCCGATTAAAAAGGCTGAGTGCGTTTTAAATCCGTTTGAAGATTGAGTGAAATCAAAAAGGAGCTGAGTGTTTTTTTTACATTTAATATAGACTTTTTTGAGCTCGAGTGAGCACTTGTGCACAACGTTCGATGTATGGAAAGTGCGTTTTTGAGTGCGAGGATTTTCCGCAGGAAAATCAGCAGCTAACAAAAAAGCACAGACCTTTCGTTTGGCACTAAAATAAGCATTTTCTATACATATTGTTGTGCACAGGTTATTTTATGTTTTAAAAGTTTTGCAATCCGTTTTTTTCGCAATAAAGAGAGAAATCAGAAAGGAGCAGAGTATTTTTTTTCATTTAATACACACTTTTTTGAGCTCGAGTGAGCACTTGTGCACAACGTTTAATGTATGGAAAGTGCGTTTTTGTGTGCGAGGATTTTCCGCAGGAAAATTAGAAGCTAGCAAAAAATCACAGACCTTTCGTTTGGCACTAAAATAAGCATTTTCTATACATATTGTTACCAACCGTTATTTTAATTATTTAGCAATATTTTGGCTTCGTTTTAGATTTCGATTTTTTGTCAGCCGCATGAGTTGCGCAACGTTTGGTATCAGTCAGTTTTTTTAGAGTCCGTTTATCAAATCCGACGTAAAGATTGCGCATGGTTTTGGTCAGTCAGATTTTGAGTGTTTTATCCGCTAATATGCTTTATTTTTTTAAAGCAAGAGTGGCATGGTTGGTAACGTGTTTGTATATGGTTTGTTGCGTGTTTTAAGCACCTAATTTAGCAAATACAAACCAAATCGAAAATCCGCGAGGGTTTTCGTAAGCAGCCTAGAACTAGCAATAAATTATATACGGTGTTAGCCATAGTTTTTTATATTTTAATAATCGGTTGTTTGTCTTTCATCATTTTCAAATGAGAACAATTTTGTTCGTAAATACTCTTTTGTCGATGAACGATATCTTTTAATTTCGGATTTTGAATTTCTATGAGATACCTAGCAATTAATTCAAGAAAGACATTTACATCATTTATATGTTTATATTTATTGTCATAGTCATAATTAATATTTTGATTACCATTTCCTCCGTGAGCAACTGTGTTTCTTCCAGTTTTATAGATAATCTCTCCTAAAGATTTAGATTTTAAATAGTTGTGATTATTCCAGTATTTTATTAATTCTTTTGATTTCTTTTTCAATTCAACCATCAGGTTTCTGTATTGTGTTTTTCTCTTTTTAATCATAGAATCAGTTTTAGAATTCCAGTTTGAGCCATAATCTAAAAAGTAAAGAGGAATAAATTTATGCTCTACAACTTTTTCATAGTAATACTCGATAACATCTTTCAATTCAATATTGTTTGGTCTGAATAGCTGCTGATAATGGTAGTTTTTTCCATATTCTACAATTCTAAATAAAAACACACATCTAGGTAATGGTTCTATTTGTTTTAAGGAAGAGTGATATAAATCAAATAATTGAGGCATATTGATTTCTGGAAGAATAGTAAAATTTGTTTTTTTATAAAGTTTCAATATTGGTGTAGCCAAAGTTCGAAATTCTCCTTTAGGATTGTTAAAAAACTTGCTACTATTCAAGGTTAAAAGGTCAAGTATATCAAACTCTTTGTAAATGTTTGTCAGTTTTTCGTTGTAATACTTATTGTTAGTAATAATAAAGTTAGGGGAAGCTTGAAGAAAAGCTAAAATATTCAACAAGTCATTTTTATCTTTTTTCTGTGTTTCATCCTTATATAATATACTACTTCCGTGTCTTATATTTCCAATACTAATTTCTTTATAAATTATTCTTTCTTTTACAAATCTTAAATAAAAGTTGCCACCTAGAAAATCTTCATATTTGTAAGTTGAAAATTCGTAGTTTTCTAATTCGAAAATTGCTTGTTCAGATTCAGTAAGTTGCTGATTCAATTTTTTTAAAGTTTGAATTTTTATTTTTTCTTCAAAGCTCAAGCTTTCATCATACTTAAAAAATTCAGTCAGTGTTGATTCAATATGTTCTTTTGATTCAGAATTAAATGAAGTAATTAAATTAGTTGTTTTTTTATCAATTCCCGATATTATTTTTTTTAAATAACTAGCCAAAGCTTTATAGACTTTTACCTCTTCTCTTAATATCTTTTTCTGTTTTTCTAAACTTTTTGTTTCATTAAACTCTTTATGTGCTTTAAGAAACAATTTGTCAAAGTTTTCAACTCTGATAAAATTTAAATAGAATCCACTTGTTATACCATCTGGTAAGTTCAAAATAAATTTGCTGTGGTCAAGATTACTTACTACTTCTTCTAATCCCATCCGTCATTTGCATTAGTCCAATCAAATAAAAATACTAGTTGTTCAAGTTCTAAAATTGCCTTGTGTAGTGTTCTATGGCTTTTGCTATAGTGATTTTTTAATGTTTTATTTCCTAACAATGAATTAGTAAGAGCATCATCAAAAAGTAATTCGTGAGCAATGTAGTTTCTATATTCAACCAAACTTTTTAAGAGATAAATAAAGTCTTCTCTTAATCCATTTTTTTCAAGTTCATTTGTAGTTCGTCCAAGAGTCCATTTTTCCATTTTATCTAAATCATATTGGAATTTTTCTTGAAGAAGTTTTTTAAGACCAAACTCAAGAATTTGAGCAACTCCCATAAACATTGAGTATTCTTCGAAGAAACTTAAATTTTCATATTTTTTTGTACCATTTTTCGTTCCTTCTCGAATTTCCTCTTTTGTAAGATGTGGTAAGTCTTCTTTTTTAGCTGTCATATTCTTGGTTGGTAGATTATGGCTAACGGACTTGTGTATGAAACGTAGCGTGTAAAAAGACACTAACTTTCGGGTTAACACAGAGCCGAATTTTTCTCTTT
>NZ_CANMRQ010000035.1 GCF_947500325.1 uncultured Lacinutrix sp. | reverse complement strand
AATCCTGTGAAGCTAGCTTCACAGGATAGTAATTAATTATTTTATAATCTGTCAACCTATTTTAGGACGACTCATTTCTAATCGTTTATCAAAGTAATTTTTAAGTAAGGGGATTTGAATAAATAACATACCTCCAAAAAATAGTATTGAATATAATACGGTTTTAGAAACTGACAGGTTAGACAAAGCATTTGTATATTTATTATTAGACAATGCATTAAAATTTATTGTAGAAAACCAACTCGTGTTTTCTTCTGTATTTATAGAAAATACAAATCCTGAAAAAGCTACAATAAAAACTAAAGCAGCTATCCAAAATTGTTTAGGAATTAGTGGTTTATATGTAGTTATTTCACTTTGAGGTGAAACTTCAAGTTGAGACATAATTCTAGCTGTAAAATCTAATGAAGGAGATTCTAATGAAGATTCTTTAAGAATCTTATTAGATAATTGTTCTAGTTGTTTTTCTACATTATCGTTCATAACTTTCAATTATTTCTGGTTCTAATTGTGCCCTTAAAATAGTAGCTAATTTTTTTCGACTTCTAAAAAGTTTAACCTTTACGTTATTAGGTTTCAAGTTAACAACTTTAGCTATTTCTTCTAATGATTGCTCTTCAAAATAATACAATGTTAGAATAAAAGCATCATCACTTGGCAATTTTTGAATACAATTCTGAATCGCTATCTGTCGCTCTTTGGTTTCCATTTTACTTAAGGCATTATCCAAAGTTTTTACTTCATGTTCGGTAAACTCATTAATAGTAACAGTATTATGTTCTCGTTTTTGTTTCTTCAAGTTATCTAAACATGTATTATAAGCTACTTTATAAATCCATGTAGAAAATTTTGAATCGCCTTTAAACTTACTCAAGTTTTTATATACCTTAATAAAAGTATCTTGTGAGACTTCTTCAGCTTCTTCCTTATTCTTGGTCATACGTATTGCTAAAGTATATATCAAATCTTTATAACGATCCACCAAAACCGAAAACGCTTGTGTATCGCCTTCTAACACTTTAGTTATATATATTTGGTCTTGGTTAGTGATCATTTGGTTTTTAGACGACCATTTTAGGTTTTCGGTTACAACCTGATAGAAAAAATATTTTGAAAAAGTTGTAACCATAATTTAAAAACTGTCGTCTTAAGCAAAGAACACATTAAAAATAATCAATTAAAAAACAACAATCATGATGGGATCAGAAGTAATCATTTTACCTATAATAATAGGATCAATTTTTGGAGTATTTTACTTATATTTTTCAACTAGAAACAAAGAGCGACTAGCCCTAATAGAAAAAGGTGCAGATGCTAGTATTTTTGTAAAAGGAAAAGAACATACAGCTCCAATATGGAAAGTATTAATATTAAATATCTCTTTATTATTAATGGGTATTGGCTTAGGCGTTTTTATTGCTTTAATATTGGAGACATATACATCTCTAGGAGAAGCAATATATCCAGCTTGTATTTTCTTAATGGCAGGATTAGGTTTATTTGCTGGTTTTTCATTAACAAGAAAATTAGACCAATAAAATTAAAAGTCTTTTATTAAATTAAAGCCTCATAAATAATTTATGAGGCTTTTCTGTTTTCATTATTTAAATAGCTAATTTAGTATCTACAAACTAGGTTCTCATTTTATGTCTTGGAATAATTATTGAGTAAATAAAGTTAGAATAACTAAATTGCATAATGTTAAAAAAGCAAATCCTTATAATTTTGTTACTGTTTGCTGCACTTTTAAGTGTTGCGCAAAACAAAACCTTAATATCCAAAACACAAGAACCTGTATCCTATGCAACCATTTCGTTTGGTAATGGTAATGGTCTTTTTGCAGATGATATGGGTAAATTTTATTTTACAAAAAAATTATACAAAGATATTGATACGCTCTATATTTCGGCCGTTGGTTATAACGATTTAAAATTACCAACCATAGACTTATCATCTACTATTGTTATGGAATCTAAAGTAGACAAACTTCAAGAAGTAATAATAAAAAACAAACCTAAAGGTCCTTTTAAAATAAAAAAGATAAAGCCAACAACTCACGAAGATTATTATAAATGTTGGCTACCAACTGTAGAAAGTGAAATCGCTGTATTTTTCGAAAACAATTCACAAGAAACAAAACGCTTAACTAAGTTAAAAATCCCAATTAAAGTAGAAGCTAAAGCTTGGCGTAAACGAAATAAAGCCAATAGTAAAAAAAGAGCGTTTTCAACATTATTTAAAGTTAATTTTTATGAGAATAATAATGGGTTACCTGGTGATGTTTTAACTTATGATAAAGTTATATTTGTGGCAACAGAAAAGAATGAAAAAATATATGAGCTAGATGTTAAGCCTTTCGATATTTATGTTCCTAAATCTGGTATATTTATTTCATTACAAGTTTTAGGCTATACAGATGCAAAAGGCAAATTATTACCTAGTAAAAAATATCAAGAAATTAAAACAAAACGAGGTACAGTTAAAGTATCTACTACATTTAGACCTCTATTACCATTTACAGATAAAATTGAGGAAAAGAGAACATTTGTAAAACGTATCTTTTTAAATGACGGTAAATGGGTCCTATACGATAGGCAGAATATTAATAAATCTAAATTATTACTTGAAGGCTTAAATAATTACGGTATTGGTTTAGAAATGGAAGTTTATAAAAAAGAAGAATGACATTAGATACTGTTTTATCCAAACTTCATGAACTAGCAGAACCAGAAAAAGTACTATTTAAACAACAAAAATTTGGAGTCATTGCTAATAATGCTCTTGGAATTTATCATAAACACTTAAAAATATTAGCTAAAGAAATAGGTGTTGATAATAATCTAGCCATTCAATTATTTGATACAAACATATATGAAGCTCGTCTATTATGTAGTAAAATATATAATCCAAAAACACTTACTAATGCGCTACTTGAAAAATGGGTAGTTACTTTCGAAAATTGGGAAATTGTTGACTCCTTTTGCATGGCTTTAGTTGCAAAGAGTAAATTTGCATTACCAAAAATTCATGAATGGACAAAAAGAGAATTAGAATTCGAAAAACGTTCAGGTTTTACTACAATGGCTGCCTATTGCATGGCAGACAAAATAGCAAACAATACTATTTTCGAAAGTTTTTTCCCCATTATTGAAAACAATGCATATGATGATAGAATATATGTAAAAAAAGCAGTTAATTGGGCATTAAGAAGTATTGGTAAACGTAACAAAGATTTAAATGTATTAGCGATTAATTCGGCTAGACGAATTTTAAAACAAAGTACCAAATCTGCAAAATGGATTGCTAATGATGCATTAAAAGAACTACAAAACGCTCCAAGAATATCAGATTACCCAAGGCATATTTACAGACCGTAAATGTATTTTAACTAAAATACGAATGCTTCATTTTAAAAAATCGAAAAAGGTATTGCGAGTTAATAATTTTATCTTATTTTTAATTATATGACAGAAGCAGAAATCGAAAATGAAAATGCTGCTATCGCAAAAGCCTACAAAGACCTACTAAAAGTTAGTTATACTTCGTTAACTACTGAAGATAAAAAGCTCATTAGAAAAGCCTTTGAAGTTGCTGTTGATGCACATAAAGAACAACGAAGAAAAAGTGGTGAAGCCTATATATTTCACCCAATAGCTGTTGCACGTATTGTTGCTTCAGAAATTGGTTTAGATGCGACATCTATTGCAGCTGCTTTATTACATGACGTAGTAGAAGATAATGAAGAGTATTCTATTCAAGATATAGAACAACTTTTTGGAGAAACTGTCGCAAGAATTGTTGATGGTTTAACTAAAATTTCTTCAATGAGTAAAGAGAAAGACATGGATGTCTCTTTACAAGCTGAAAATTTTAGAAAAATGCTTCTCACACTCAATGATGATGTGCGTGTAATTATTATTAAAATTGCCGATAGACTTCATAATATGCAAACCATGGATTCTATGCGTCCAGATAAGCAGGTAAAAATTGCTAGTGAAACACTATATATTTACGCTCCTTTAGCACATAGAATTGGTTTATATAATATAAAAACTGAGCTCGAAGATTTAAGTTTAAAATATACTGAAACAGAAGTTTATAACGATATTTTATTCAAAATGAAAGAAAGTAAGCAAGAACAAGATGCTTACATAAAATCCTTCAATGACGTTATTAAATCTGCACTAGACAAAGAAGGTCTTAACTATGATATAAAAGGACGTCCAAAATCTATTTTTTCTATTAAACGAAAAATGGATAAACAAGGTGTTTCCTTTGATGAAGTTTACGATAAATTTGCGGTAAGAATTATATATAAATCTGATACAGAGAATGAAAAGTTTCTAGCATGGAAGATATACTCAGTAGTTACAGATCACTTTAGACCAAACCCTATTCGCTTACGTGATTGGATTTCTTCTCCAAAATCAACAGGTTACGAAGCATTACATATAACAGTAATGGGGCCAAAAGGGCGTTGGGTAGAAGTACAAATTCGTAGTGAACGCATGAATGAAATTGCAGAAAAAGGCTATGCAGCTCACTACAAATATAAAAACGCAAACGATAAAGAAGATAATCTTGACATGTGGATTAATCGTTTGCAAGAAGCTCTAGAAAATCCAGATATGAATGCTGTTGATTTTGTTGAGCAGTTTAAACTTAACTTATATTCTAAAGAGATATTTGTATTCACTCCAAAAGGAGATTTAAAATCATTACCAAAAGGAGCAACACCATTAGATTTTGCTTTTAGTATTCATACCCAAGTAGGTATGAAAACGCGTGGCGCAAAAGTTAATGGTAAATTAGTTCCATTAAGTCATGAATTAAATAGTGGAGATCAAGTAGACATTTTAACGTCAGAAAATATAAAACCTAATCCAAACTGGTTAGATTACGCTACAACATCTAGAGCACGCTCAAAAATTAAATCACTATTACGTGAAGAAAAGAAAGAAATTGCACAAGACGGCAAAGAAATACTACGTAGAAAATTAAAGCAGCTAAAAATAACGCTTAATGAGAAATCTGTTAATGAAATGGTTAATCATTTCAAACTAAAAACTAGTCTCGATTTATTTTACCGCGTTGGTATTGGTACTATTAGTAATCCAATGCTTAAAGAATATGCTGCTTCACGTAGCAATGCTTTAGTTAGTTTTATTAAAAATAAAATTAATCGAAAGAACTCTGTATCTAAAGAAGATTTAGAAAAAGATGAAATTACCAACAAATATGATATGTTGGTTTTTGGTAAAGAGGAAGAACAATTAGACTATAAATTAGCGACCTGTTGTAATCCTATTCCTGGAGATGCTGTGTTTGGTTTTTTAACTATAAATGATGGTATAAAAGTACATAAGAAAAATTGCCCTAACGCTTTAAGTTTACAATCAAATTATGCCTACAGGATTATGCAGGCCAAATGGATCGACTCATCACAGCAAGAATATTATGCCAATATAAAACTCTCTGGCATAGACAATTTAGGTTTGGTTAATGATATCACTAAGGTAATATCAGAAAACATGCACGTCAATATGTCTAGCATTAGTTTTCAAAGTAATGGTGGTATTTTCTCTGGTAAAATTAATGTAAGTGTAAAAAACAAAACATTACTTAAAAAATTGATGGATAATTTGAAAAAAATTAATGGTATTGATAAGGTTACTCGTGTTTAAGTTTGAAAGATTCTCAACTAATAAATATAGATGATTTAGAAAATACTAAAATTTCAATTTTATCTAGAATAAAACCAGCAGCTACAAAACTTATACTTGAATCAGAATCTACAGATCTATTAGAACTTATAAAATTGACTCTTTTCGATTTAATTTTAAAAAAAGTTTTAGTCCTAAAAAAAGAATTCAAAAAATTACATCCTAAAGATCATTATTCAAGAGAGTATTTAATTATTGAAACTGGTAGAAATTTCAAAAAATATAACCATGATAAATTTGAATTATTATTCGTTGGAAGAATAGAAGAAAACTCATATTTTCATTTAATAAGCTATATAAGGGAGATTCATAGAGATATTAAATCAGAGTATTCTTTTAAAAAAGAGATTATACAAGACTCAAATATTTCTAATCTTTTTAAAATTACAGGACTATCTAGTCTTTTTAAAATTATTAATTTAAATTCTAAAGGAAATAACCTTAAAAATACTATAAAACCTTTTCTTGATAATCTTAACAAGAATATTACTCATTTATTTGAAAAAGAGCCTGAAAAAATATTAGACTTGATTTTGTTTCTTAAAGGGAATATCTTTTTGTTAACTAATTTAAAATTTGATCTCTGGGATAAAATAAGTGAGCTATATAAAATTAAAATGGCATCTGATGATGATTTTTATGATAACTGGTTTTTAACAGATTTATGCTTTGATACAGATTTTTCCATTTCAGAACTATTCAATGTGGATGGTAATTTCTTTGATTCCTATAGTAATAATTATGACTTCGATGATTATTCACACTGGGATGCTAGTGATTTCGATTTCGATTAATAGCATGTTGTTAATAACTGCTTAATAACACGATATCGAAACCTTTTATTTTATAGTATTCTCCTCAAAAAAATATGTAAATTTGTGGCGTTATTATGAGCGCAAATACAGACAACAAAAATCAAGAGATTGTAAAAAACGTTTTTACAACTTTTTTAGAAGCTAATGGTCACCGTAAAACACCAGAACGCTATGCTATACTACAAGAAATCTACAATAACACAGAACATTTTGATATTGAATCTTTATATCTAAATATGAAGAACAAAAAGTATCGTGTAAGTCGCGCGACACTTTATAATACTATTGAGCTATTGTTAGAATGTGCTTTAGTTAGAAAACATCAGTTTGGTCAAAATCAAGCTCATTATGAAAAATCGTATTTCGACAAACAACATGACCATGTTATTTTAACAGATACTGGTGAAGTGATTGAGTTTTGCGATCCAAGAATACAATCCATAAAAAAAACAATAGAAGAGGTTTTCGATATTAAAATCAATAACCACTCACTCTACTTTTACGGTACAAAAAACACAACAACAGACAACTAAAAATAACATTACACATGGCAGTAGATTTACTACTAGGTTTACAATGGGGAGACGAAGGCAAAGGAAAAATTGTTGACGTTCTAACCTCTAAATACAATATTATTGCACGCTTTCAAGGTGGACCAAATGCAGGACATACATTAAAATTTGATGGTATAAAACATGTATTAAGAACAATTCCATCTGGGATTTTTCATAAAGATTCAATGAATATTATTGGAAATGGCGTAGTAGTCGATCCTGTAGTTTTCATTAAAGAATTAGAAGGTTTAGATCAATTTGATGTTGATTATAAAGCTAAGCTAATTGTCTCTAGAAAAGCGCATTTAATTCTACCAACACATCGTTTATTAGATGCCGCTAGTGAAGCTTCAAAAGGAAAAGCTAAAATTGGATCAACCTTAAAAGGTATTGGCCCAACTTATATGGATAAAACTGGCAGAAATGGTATTCGTGTTGGTGATTTAGAAATGGAAGGCTGGAAAGAAAAATATCGAGCTTTAGCAAATAAACACGAAGCAATGATTGCTTTCTATAATGTAGATGTGCAATACGATTTAGAAGAAATGGAAGTAGAATTCTTCGAATCTATAGAAAGACTTAAAGAGTTACAATTTATAGATAGTGAAGCCTATTTACACCAATCTCTTAAAGACGGTAAAACCATTTTGGCCGAAGGCGCACAAGGTTCTCTTCTAGATATCGATTTTGGTACGTATCCATTTGTTACATCATCAAACACAACAGCTGCAGGAGCATGTACTGGTTTAGGTATTGCACCTAACAAAATTAAAGATGTATTTGGTATTTTTAAAGCATATACAACGCGTGTAGGTTCTGGTCCTTTTCCAACTGAGTTATTTGATAAAGATGGTGAAGAAATGGCAAGAATTGGCCAAGAATTTGGAGCTGTAACAGGTAGAGCAAGACGTTGCGGATGGTTGGATCTAGTAGCTTTAAAATATACTTGTCGCGTTAATGGCGTTACTCAATTAATGATGATGAAAAGTGATGTGCTTTCTGGTTTTAAAACTTTAAAAGTAGCAACTGCTTATAAATACAAAGGAGAAACTATTGAACATTTACCATTTAATATCGAACCGGAAAACGTAGAACCTGTATATTCAGAATTTAAAGGTTGGAGTGAAGACTTAACTGAAATGAGTGAAGCTTCACAATTACCAAAAGAACTTAACGAATATATTGCTTTTTTAGAAAAAGAGCTGGAAATTCCTATTACCATAGTATCTGTAGGACCAGATAGAAAACAAACTATTTTTAGGTAACTCCCAAAATATTATAATTCATAAAAACCTATCAGTAATTTCTGATAGGTTTTTGTATTTTTAAAACAACAGATATCACTTTATTACTTATAGCCATAAACAACTAAACTTTAACCATAAAACAATGAAAAAACTAACACTAATTGGTATAATTACCATTGCACTAAACTGTTTTGGTCAAGCACCAGAAAGTTTCAATTACCAAGCTGTTGTAAGAGATGCTGGAAATACAATCTTGAGCAACCAATCTGTTGGTATGCAAATGACAATACGCCAAGGAAGTGCAGGAGGAACTGCAGTTTACTCTGAAACATTTGCCTCTACAACCAATGCATTCGGTTTAGTAAACCTTGAAATAGGAACAGGAACCAGCACCGATGATTTTTCAACGATAGATTGGGCTACCGGACCTTACTTTATTGAAACGGCAATCGATGTGACTGGCGGTACTTTATATTCTGTAGTAGGAGCAAACCAGTTAATTAGTGTTCCATATGCATTGTATGCAAAAAATGCCGAAATGGTTGATGATGCCGATGCCGATCCTACCAATGAAATTCAGGACATTTCTCTTTCCGGAACAGACTTGACTATTTCAGACGGTAGTACCGTCGACTTGTCAAATATTACAGACGATGGTGATTGGGTAGTTACGAGTGGAACCAATTACACCAACGCCAATGAAGGAAACATTGGAATTGGAAATATGGCACTAACCCAGAATAGATGGAAATTGACCGTAAAAGACACTGTAAACTGCATGTTGGATTCCAAAACCATTGATGTAAGTAAGTTATTTGCTGTATTTACAAGGAATTTAAATGAAAATAACACAGGTGTTGGAATTGGTTTCCAAAGTACATCAACTGTGACAGGAATGGGAGCCGCAATCGTTCACGAAAGAACAAGCAGCAATTCAAGAGGTAAATTACACTTTGCTACAAAATCTAGTGGATCTGCTGCCGATGAAGATCTTCCTATTAGAATGACTATTGACGAAGTAGGACGCCTAGGTGTTGGAGTAACTTCACCTACTGAATATTTGCATGTTTCTGGAGGAAACGGATTATTTGATAGAGGTAGTTCTACTAGCAGTGTAGGGCGTTCATTAACATTAGGAGGCGCAAGAAATGGAGATGCCACATTTGGATCTTTAGACTTTCAAAACTATGATAGTGACAGTGCCGCTGACTATGTTGGTGCTAGTCTTCGGTCAAATAACGGAGGTGATGCTACAGAAAATGGTAATCTTAGATTCCTGACGTATAATGGAACGTTAACAGAAAGAATGAGAATAGATGAAAATGGTTTAGTTGGTATTGGAGAAACTGCGCCTCAAGCAAGACTTGATGTTTCAGATATTGCTGTTGTAGGTAACTTGTCGGTAGGATCTCAAAGTACAGATCAAGGAACCTCAGGTGCAAACGGATTAGGATATACAACTACGCCGTGGTTGTACACAAACGCCATTGAAGCGCAGGGAGAAAGAGGCTCTGCTTCAACATTAATCACCTTGGGAGCCGATGGAACTTATGGAGCGGCAGATCAAATTCACATGGTAACAAGTGGAAATTCGCAAATGATGATCGCTTCTGATGGTAAAGTTGGATTCGATAAAACTACTCCCGATACCGATTTACATATTCGTCAATCGCAGACATCAATTACAAATGGTACTGGTGGAATCAAGTTTGAAGAAGCAGGTGATGCAACAGATTATTGGAGAGTCTATCACAGTGGCATTTTTTTTAGTTTTAACCTTCAAGGCAATCGTGTGGCCTATGTTAATACAACTGGAGCATGGACTGTTGATTCAGACAGGAGACTTAAATATGATATTAAACCATTACAACCTGTATTAGATAGAGTAATGCAATTAAAACCTGTAGATTATTTATACAATGAACAAAAGTCAACAGAAAATAAAGTAATAGGTTTTGTTGCTCAAGAAGTAAAACCTCTATTTCCAGAAATAGTCGTTGATTCTGAAGAAGATAAACTAGGAATAACTTATGGAGCAACGGGAGTAATTGCTATAAAAGCAATTCAAGAGCAGCAAAAAACAATTGAAGAGCAAAAGGTTAAAATTGAAGAAATGGAACTATTACTTCAACAACTTATCATAGAAGTAAACGAGTTGAAGAAAAAAAAGTAATGACCGTTTGACATAAAAAGAAGTCGCTTAAAATATTTTTAGGCGGCTTTATTTTTTCATATAATTTAAAAACAGGCCATTGTATTCAAATACAAGGATAAAACTATTAAATATTTATAATAATAGAATCTATTTACAACAATTTTTAAAGGCTGGAGTGAAGATTTAACTGAAATAAGTGAAGCTTCACAATTACCAAAAGAACTTAACGAATATATTGCTTTTTTAGAAAAAGAGTTGGGAATCCCTATTACTATTGTATCTGTAGGACCAGATAGAAAACAAACTATTTTTAGGTAATAAGTACACTTAGACATAAATAATATACCCATAAAAAAAGCCAATTGAAATTTCAATTGGCTTTTTTATTTTATATAGACTAATTTTAATTAGTCTTTAATAAGTTTTATTGTTGTACTTGCTTCTTCTGTACTTAACTTAACAAAGTAAACTCCAGATTGTAATGTACTAATATTAATAGTCTCTAAGTTATTTACTGCTGTCATTACTTTTTGTCCTGAAATACTATAAATCTCAACACTTTTTAAGTTGTTTTCTAGACCTTTAATTGTTACAACGTCTTTTGCAGGATTTGGAAATATTGAATACCCTGTTAATTCGTTTTCAACAGTACCTAATGTTGCAAAATTATATGTTGTTGTTCCTGTTTGACCTACATAGTTATCTGTCGCTGTATCTACAAGATTCCCTGATAATGTACCTATAAAGAATGAATTAAAAATGGCTGGTGCAGCCATAGCTAACGATGATGCATTATCTAATAAAGTTATAGATCCAGAGGTTGGAGAACCATCAACATCAAATGTTGTTAAAACAATTGGTGTCCCTGCTGTATGAGCAGGCAACACAACATCTTGTACTAGATTAAATGGTATAGCATCATCCGCAGTATAAGGCGCTGGTAAAGTTGTAAATACTGGTACAGAATAACCTCCTGTTACATTAGAAAGAGTAACACCATCTGGTATTATTATCGTAAAATTCTGATCATTAATGTATGGATGTGGTGCAGTAGAATTAAAATCTGGAACTGCTGCTACAGAATAGTTATAGCCACTATTCTGGACAAGTGTCAATTCGTATGTTTGTGCTTGTAGTATTAAACCAAACATTAATGCTAATAATGATAATTTTATTTTCATTGTTTTATAAATTTTATTTAATTATTTGCACCTTCAGGTAATTGCTGTGTAAATAAATATGTTGATGTTGGTGGTCCTCCAAATATAGAATTTGATGGATTATTAAAAATATTATTTCTAACATGTAACACATCACTTGACCCTCCTGAATACACAGTTAAACCATTCATATCCACATCAGTACCATTATAACCTTCAGATTGATAACTAGCTACTGGAGGTCCGCCAAACACAGAGTTATCTGGATCGTTAAAGACCTGACTTCTTATTCCTGGAACATCAGATAATGCTCCTGAATAATTTATACGTCCATCACCATTTGTATCTCCAGCCCACATAGCTACTACTCCATTTGGCACTCCAAACGTAGTTTGCGCATCAGTTCCAAAGGTAATTTGGTTATTCGCATCTGTAAAATCTACTGTTGCCAATACATCAGATAAAGACACTGTATTTAATGTCATTATACCTAAATGGTTATAATGCTTTATAGCTACATAATAAGATTTAGCAGCTACAGGAAATTCTAAATTTGATACACCATCAACTCCTACAATATCTCCATCGCGTTGTAATAAAGCTGATTGGCTATATTTTACTACAGTATTATCTGTTGCATCTCGTAATTCTACTAAAATCCAATCTACAATATTGTCTTGAGCTAAACCTGAACCAGATGTTCCTCCATCTGTAAACACAGATACATCACAAGTTAAGCCATCGCTATAAGGAGACGTTACTGGTATATAAGATTCACGTAAATCATCACGCATAAAGTTATCTGTACTGTTTAATAAAGCACCTTGCAAAAAAGCTTTTGGGTGTATTTTAATTCCTAAGATAACACTCGCTTGATGAAAACCTTGAGTTAAAGTGGTAGTGCCATCTGTAATAGTTGTTACAGCTAACTCACCTACTGTAAAATCTAACGTAACTGTTCCATTGCTTAATGTTGAACCCGAAGATCCTATAACTTGTCTTTCTATGCTTTGCCCTTGTGAGAAGCAAAAACATAAACAAATCATTAATTTTATTATTGTTTTCATATACTTTGTTTTTTTATAAAAACCTCTCTCTCGAGAGAGAGGTTTTATTTAAATTTATTATATAAAGCAATAAATAATTAATTATTTATTGGACCTGGTATTGCTCCAGGTGCAGTATAAGTACCAGCTGCTGGTTGAGTTGCTGTAGTATTTACTCCTGTCGCTCCTGCTGAAACTGAAGTTTCAAGTACATTAATTTGTCCCGCATTAGCATCTATAGCTGTACCATTCTGACCAATAGCAGTACTATTTAAATTAACTTGAGCTTGTAATGTCTGTAAAGCAGTTTCTAACTGGTTATTACGAGCTATTAATACATTAAGTAATGCAATAGTAGTATCATCTAATTTAGAATAATCTATAGCTTTTGCTGCAATAGTTAAAGCTGTATCACCAGTTACATCTCCAGTATGCGTTGCATTTGTTACTTTAGCAGTATTTAAAGCTATTGCTGTAGCATTAGTTCCTACCGCAGCAGTTACTTCTGCATCCGTTGCTAATCCAGCACCATCTAATCCATTAGCTACATCAGTTAAATTAAGATCTTCTTTAGTAATTGTTGCATCAGCAATATCTCCTGCTGGTCCACCTTCTACAGCACTGTTAGCAAGTTCTGAAGCAGTAATAGCTCCAACTCCAATATCTTCAGCTGTAATTGAATTATCTGCAATTGTTCCACCGGTACCACCAGTTACAGAACTATTTTGTAATGCTCCAGCATCAACAGAATTGTTTGCTAGTTCATTTGCACCAACTGCATCTGTTTGAATTTGAGCATCTCCAGTATTATCAACAGCCACATCTCCAGCTATTCCATCAATTGCATTAGTAACTTGAGTATCTGTAGCATAAGTTGCATCTAAGTTTGCAATAGCATTTGTATTTGTTGTAATATTTGCTGCATTAGTATTTTCAGCTGCTGTTGCTCGATTTGTTTCAACTAATACTTTAGCTGTAGCATCTGCTGCTGCTGCTGTAATTGCATCTGCTTCTGCTGTATCCGCATAAGTTTCTAATGCTGTCGTTTGCAATGCATCTGCTGCTGTTGCTGCTGTTGCTGCTGCTGTAATGGCATCCGCTTCTGCTGTATCTGCATAAGTCTGTAATGCTGTCGTTTGCAATGCATCTGCTGCTGTTGCTGCTGTTATTGCATCTGCTTCTGCTGTATCTGCATAAGTCTGTAATGCTGTTGTTTGAGCTGCATCGGCTGTTGTTGCTGCTGTAATGGCATCAGCTTCTGCTGTATCTGCATAAGTCTGTAATGCTGTTGTTTGAGCTGCATCTGCTGCTGTTGCTGCCGTTGCTGCTGCTGTAATGGCATCTGCTTCTGCTGTATCTGCATAAGTCTGTAATGCTGTTGTTTGAGCTGCATCCGCTGCTGCTGCTGCTGTAATGGCATCTGCTTCTGCTGTATCTGCATAAGCTTCTAATGCTGTTGTTTGAGCTGTATCAGCTGCTGCTGCTGCAGTTGCTGCTGCTGTAATGGCATCTGCTTCAGCTGTATCTGCATAAGTTTGTAATGCTGTTGTTTGAGCTGCATCCGCTGCTGCTGCTGCTGCTGCTGCTGCTGTAATGGCATCTGCCTCAGCTGTATCTGCATAAGCTTCTAATGCTGTAGTTTGAGCTGCATCTGCTGCTGTTGCTGCCGTTGCTGCTGCTACTATTGCATCTGCTTCTGCTGTATCTGCATAAGTTTGCAACGCTGTTGTTTGAACTGCATCCGCTGCTGTTGCTGCTGTAATGGCATCTGCTTCTGCTGTATCTGCATAAGTCTGTAATGCTGTTGTTTGAGCTGCATCTGCTGCTGTTGCTGCCGTTGCTGCTGCTGTAATGGCATCTGCTTCTGCTGTATCTGCATAAGTTTCTAATGCTGTTGTTTGAGCTGCATCGGCTGCTGCTGCGGCAGTTGCTGCTGCTGTTATTGCATCTGCCTCAGCTGTATCTGCATAAGTCTGTAATGCTGTTGTTTGAGATGCATCGGCGGCTGCGGCTGCTGTAATGGCATCTGCTTCTGCTGTATCTGCATAAGTTTGTAACGCTGTCGTTTGTAATGCATCGGCTGCTATTGCTGCAGTTGCTGCTGCTGCTATCGCATCTGCTTCTGCTGTATCTGCATAAGTTTCTAATGCTGTTGTTTGAGCTGCATCTGCTGCTGCTGCTGCTGCTGCTGCTGCTGAAATGGCATCTGCTTCTGCTGTATCTGCATAAGTTTCTAATGCTGTTGTTTGAGCTGCATCCGCTGCTGCTGCTGCTGTAATGGCATCTGCTTCTGCTGTATCTGCATAAGTTTGCAACGCTGTTGTTTGAGCTGCATCCGCTGCTGTTGCTGCTGTAATGGCATCTGCTTCTGCTGTATCTGCATAAGTCTGTAATGCTGTAGTCTGTAATGCATCTGCTGCTGTTGCCGCCGTTGCTGCTGCTGCTATTGCATCTGCTTCTGCTGTATCTGCATAAGCTTCTAATGCTGTAGTTTGAGCTGCATCCGCTGCTGCTGCTGCCGTTGCTGCTGCTGTAATTGCATCTGCTTCTGCTGTATCTGCATAAGTCTGTAATGCTGTTGTTTGAGCTGCATCTGCTGCTGTTGCTGCTGTAATGGCATCTGCTTCTGCTGTATCTGCATAAGTCTGTAATGCTGTTGTTTGAGCTGCATCTGCTGCTGTTGCTGCCGTTGCTGCGGCAGTAATGGCATCTGCTTCTGCTGTATCCGCATAAGCTTCTAATGCTGTTGTTTGTGTTGCATCTGCGGCTGTTGCAAAATTCTGAGCTGCTGTTTGTGCTGCTACAATATCTGCTTGTAAAGATGTATTAACTGCTGCTAACTCACTATCTGTAGCTAATTGATTTGTAGTAGTACTTTGCATTGCAGTAACTTCAAAGACATTTAAATCTTCGTTAAATACTTGCCCATTAGCTATAATATTTGTTGTCACAGCCCCAGTTGCCATTTTTAATGTTTGTACAGAACCATTTTGTAGTTCACCAGGTCCAACCGCATCATCTGACAACTCATCTTGCCCAACAGAATTTGTTGCTAAATCTAATGCTGTTATGCTATTGTTTTCAACCTCATTTGTTCCTACTACAGCATTTCCTAATTGTAAATCACCTGAATTACTTAAAGAAGCATCTCCAGAAACTGTAACTTCAGTTGCTGTGTTAGAACCATTACCAATATAAATACTACCATTTGCTAAAGTCGTAATTGCATCAATGTTTGTTTGTAATGTTGTATCTGCTGCATCACTATCTAATTCATTTTGATCTACATCTGCTTGTAATGCTGCTGTTGCTGCTGTTGCTGCTGCTTCATTAGCATCTACATCTGTTTGTACTGCATCAATGTTTGTTTGTAATG
>NZ_CANMRQ010000034.1 GCF_947500325.1 uncultured Lacinutrix sp. | reverse complement strand
TAGTATCTAATAAAGTGGTGTTGCCTATATTACTTATTCTAATTAAATAGTTACTTGTAGGTAAACTATTTGGTGTACTCCAGCTATAACTTCCATCATTAGACGTTCCATTTACTATGGTATTCCAAGTGATTCCATTATCAGAAGAATAGTCGAGTCTTACCGAAGTATACAAAGTACTAGAATCCCATTGAATGTTATAAGCGCATCCTGAATCTAAAGTTTCTCCGCCATTAGGATAAGTTAAAACAGGAGCCGCTGGAGTTATTGTAAATACGGCATCACTTATATCTTCTTTACAAGATTGTTGTGCATCAAAAACTCGTATTCTACAATTTTCTCTTAGAGATAGTTGAGGCACATTCCAATTATAAGTCCCACCAACAGTTGTGTAGTTGCTAACAATAGTACTCCAAGAACCTGTTTCTGACGTTCGATATTGAATTGTATAACTGTTTGAGGTATTACCAGATGCATTCCATGTAATAGTATGTGATGTATTTCCTACAAGTGTCTCTCCTCCATTTGGTGAGGTAACAGTAATATGGTTACTAGGAGAAATTGTAAATGCATTAGCACTAATTGATTCGTTTTCGGTATGATAATACGCACTTACTTTTACTCTAACTGTATTGCTATCAATAGTATTAGGTATATTCCAGTTATAGGTTCTTATACTAGCAGAAGTTCCTGATATTGATCGGTTTGTTGCAATCGCATTCCAAGTAGCACCATCATCCGTACTGTAATAAAAATTAAATCGGCTTTCACAAGTAGAGGCTCTAAAGTTTATTGGTAAAGCGTCACAGCCATTTGTCGAGATACTTGAAAAATCATCTGTTAACTCTACCATAGGTTTTACAATAAAAGTACTATCACTAGTATCTAATAAAGAAATGTCTCCTATATTACTTATTCTAATTAAATAGTTACTTGTAGGTAAACTATTAGGCGTACTCCAACTATAACTCCCATCATTAGAAGTACCGTTTACTATAGTATTCCAAGTGATCCCATTATCAGAAGAATAGTCGAGTCTTACCGAAGTATACAAAGTACTAGAATCCCATTGAATAGTGTAAGCACATCCAGAGTCCAAAATTTCCCCTCCGTTTGGATAAGTTAATACAGGCGGAGTCGGTATCATTGTAAATACGTTATCACTAACATCTTGTTTACAAAACTCTTGTGAGTCATAGATACGTATTCTACAATTTTCTCTTAGAGATAGTTGGGGCACATCCCAATTATAAGTTCCTACAGTTGTTGAATAATTATTAACAATGGTGATCCAGGAACCAGATTCGGCTAAACGGTATTGAATAGTATAATTGTTTGAAGTTCCAGAAGCATTCCAGGTAATAGTATGCGTTGTATTTCCCACCAGTGTTTCACCTCCATTAGGTGAAGTGATTTCAACAGGTATTCGTATACTAAAAAAAGCATCGCTAGTATCTAATACATTCGTATCTACAGCATTGATTACCCTCACTAGTACAGTTTCTGATTCTATGAAAGGAATCGTCCATAAAAACGTATCGTTAGCAGATAAGTAATTACTTGCAATAGATGTCCATATAATTCCTCCATCTAATGAATAGTCTAAATTCCATAGATCTGAACTTAAACCTGAAGCATTCCAGCTAATTAACTGCTCCTCACAACTATAAAAAATTTCCCCACCGTTTGGGTTAGTTATAGTAACATTTTGAGCTTTTGCATAGTTAAATAATAAGATAGTAAATGTAATTAGTAGTAGTGTTTTTTTCATTAGGGTATAATTAAAAAATGCTAGCAAAAATAGTTTTTTTTAATTTAAGGAAGAAGTTCTCCTTTTTCTTCATGATAAAAAACTAAAACGAAATACTAAATCTCACTATATTTAATTTACTGGATACTTACTTTTATTAAAAAAACGTCGTCATTTTAATTTAATCTATTTCATATCTAAAAAGGTGCTATGAAGGATTATAAATTTCGACTTAGATTTTTTTTTTTCCAATTAGATACGTTTTTAATAATAATAATTCTATTTTAATTATTAGTACCTCCTGGCAACTGTTGAGAAAATACAAAGGTTGATATAGGTGGTCCACCAAATACAGAATTTGATGGATTATTGAAGATATTGTTCCTTACATGCAACACATCACTTGAAACTCCAGAATATAGGGTTACTCCATCCATATCTGCATCTGTCCCAAAATACCCTTGAGAAGGATAACTCGCAACAGGAGGACCACCAAATACAGAATTATTAGAATCGTTAAACACTTGACTTCTTATGGTTGGAACATCGCTCAAAGTACCAGAATAACTTAAATTCCCATCACCATCACTATCACCGGCCCACATTCCTACAGCTCCGTTTGGCATGCCAAAAGTGGTTTGTGCATCTGTGCCGTATGTAATTTGATTATTAGCATCTGTAAAATCTAATGTAATTGTATTAACTGCAGAAAAATAATAGGTAAATAAAGAACGTATTCCTAAGTGGTTTCTATGTTTTATATTTACATAATAACTACCATTTGGAATATTTGGTTGTAATAACGACACGCCATTTTTACTAACTATTGATCCATCACGTAATAATAATGCAGATATAGTAGTTGTATCGCCTTGCATTGGCATTATAGATTGCAAAGGAGCTTCATCGAAATAAACAAACTCAACTTGTATCCAATCTACAATAGCTTTGCTACCGACTACATATAAAACATCTTGTATTATAGTTGCTCCATCTCCATATGGCGAGGTTAGCGGTATTAAATCTTGAGTTCTTAAATCGTCCCTCATCAAATTTTCTTCACCAATATTTGGGTTTAAAAAAGCACCTTGTAAATACACTATAAAATCTGTTGAAATACCACAGGTAATATCATTAAAATTACTTGTTACATCAACATTAGTCCAGTTTGTTGCACTATATACAGCATCATCAACTAAAATACAACTTAAGAAAAAGTTGTTTTGAGCTTGGAAATCAATTATTTGCATATTGTTCCCATTCTTAATATTAAGCGATATTAATTCATTATTATATAAATAAGCTATTTCTAAACTTGAAAGCATAGACAAATTTAATTCTCCTAGCATATTATAATGGGCTTCTATACGTTTTAATAGCGGGTTTGCTGAAACATCTAGTACGGTTAAATTATTACTATAAACAAAAAGCTGTTGCAATAATGGAAAAAAGCTCAAATCTATAACATCTAAGTTATTTTGCCCTATTTGTAAATAGGTTAAATTAGGACTGTTAAGCGTTAAGTTTTCTGTACCATTGTTATCTGCAATTAAAATTTCTAATTGTGTTTGAGCACTTAAGTCTAAACTTGTAATTGCATTTCTAGTTGTTCTTAATGTTTTTAAGTTTACAAGTGTACTTAAATTTATAGAAGTAATATTATTGTCATTTATAAACAGGCCTTCTAGCGCCACAAAGTCCTCTATGCCTGTTATATCTGTAATATTATTATCTGAAACATTAAGAGATGTTATTCCAGAAATATTAGCAGTTGGTACATAATCGTCTAATACACCAGAATCGTAACCTAAATCTATTAAAACTTGTTCAAAATTATCATCTGGAACATAGGTTTTACAATACATTGGGTTATCTAATAGTGTAAATGTCATTTGACAACTTACCATGCCACCAATGCCATCACTTACAGTAAATGTTACAATAGTTATTTCAGTATTTATTATGGTTCCAGGCAATGGATTTTGAGTTACCGGATAAGTGCCTCCTGGTAACATAATGTCTTCTGCAATAACTTGAGCAGTAAAATCTGGAAGCGCTACTTGGCAACCAACATCTGCCATTAGATTACTATCACTAGCGCATTGTGTGATTTGTAATTGCGCATTAGCCGAATAAAAAAACATAATGGCAATTAAGAATAAGTAAAAATGTTTCATGGGATATGGTATTTAAGATATCTATTTTGTTAGTTTTTAGCCTTAAATAGCTGATTTAATTCTTTTTCTACTATGTTCAATTTTTTTAGATATACTCTTTTTGCAGTTAATTGTTTTACTAAAGAGCTAGACGCAACATGAGTCTTATTTTTATAGAAATAAGGCTTTATTTTATAAAAAATAAATGAAGAAAAACGTAACATATAATTGTAGGCAAAATTCTATGTTGCAATAGTAAAATGAATTGAAGAAAACCTTATAAAAAATAAAGTGTCAAAAGGTGTCATAGTTTGTTAAACTATGCTTTGTATAAAATCTTCTATATTTTGTTCTTTGGGAATTGCCATCTTTTTACGAATACGACGTCGCATTGATTTTACAGAATCTACAGAAACATTTCGTATAGTCATAATCTCTTTTATTGACAACTTTAAGCGTAGTAATGCTACAACTTCACGTTCGCCTTTAGTTAAATCTGGGTAATAGGTTTTTAACTTATTATTAAACCCAATATTAACAACATTAATCTTCTCTTGAAGACCACTTAATTTACCTTCAGATTCTATTTGCAAACGTAAATCATTACTAAGTTTTTTAAGCAAACGATCTGGATCTTCAGAATTTGAATCAGACTTTATACGCTCTAATAACTCTCGTTTAAAAGTTAGGCGCATAGTATTATCTGCAATTAATTGCTTAACATTTGCCTCTTTGTTTTTAATTTGCTGATCCAAATACTTTGTTTCCGACTTATGTTTTACCCTAGTTAATTCTATTTTATTTCTATAATTTTTTCTTACCAACAATGCAATAATAAATGCACCAATTAAGGTTGAAATAAATAAGGCAAAGTATAACCATTTTTTTGAGCGTTCACTCTCTGTAATTATTTTGGCTTCTAGTTGCTGTTGTTCAAAAGCATATTTAGATTCTAATTCTTGAATTTTTGAAGTCGTTTCTGTATTATAAATAGAATCAGAATACTTTTTATACCGCTTATAATCTCGATATGCTGCATCATAATTCTCTAGTTTACTCCACAATTGAGAGCGTTTTTTATACCCTTTTGCAATACGATGTAAAAATTTTTCTCTCTTAGCAAGTTTTAACGAAGAGTCGACATACTTACCAGCTAATCTATAATCTTTAAGCTTTTCATAAACCAAAGCAGTATCATAATAATTGCCGCACAATGCTAATTGCTTACCGTTAGTTTTTGAATATATAATATTCTTTAAACTAAGGCTTAAAGCTGAATCGTAATCTTTTTGTTTTCTATATATCGATACTAAGTTATCGTTCACTTCTTGAAGTTGTTCTTTAGCATTAAGAACTTTAAAAATAGTTTTTGCTTCATTAAAACATTGTAATGCAGAATCTAATTGCTTCATACTACTAAATGAAACACCTAACATTTGTGTCGCTTGAGCTACGCCAAAATTATTATTTAAATCATTATTAACCGTTATAGATTTTTTAAAATACTGAATGGATTTTTCATAGTTTTTTTGAGCTCTATATACCATTGCTATATTATGATACACATCGGCGATATTTTTTTTATCATCATTAGCTTTAAATAATTGTATCGCTCCATAATAATGTTCCAATGCTTCAGAATGTTTTCCTAATCGTCTTTTTAGCACTCCTAATTGTACTAAAACTAGCCCTTTATACTCTTTTTCTAAAGTAAATTTATTATGTTCTATTAACTGAAACACTTTTGGGATAATAATAGAAGCTCTAGAAAAATTATGATCTAATTCATATTCGCCAATAGCTAACATCGCTTCAACTTTTTCAGAATTATTATTAGCGCGCTTTAGTTTATTTTCTAGATTAATTAGCGTAGAATCTAATTCTTGAGAAAACACTATAGTGGGAAGAAAAAATAGTATTATATAAATTAACCTACTCATGTTACAAAATTACAGATTAAAGTTATAAAAAGTATATTTACAATAAAACAAAGCCCTTTGAAACTTACAAAGGGCTTGTATAGTTAAGCAAATCTATAAGCCGGATTCTGTACTATTACTAGCCCTTATCATTTATCTATGTGAGTTGTTACCAACACACTTTAGCTGCCTACCCTTTAACTTGCGCGTGCACGCTCGAACGTTAATATACATGACATTGCACCCTATAGAGTTTACCTGGTTTCACTACAGCATAACCTGTACATTCTTTCTGTTGCACTTTTCCTAGCCTCACGACTGGTGGCTGTTAACCACTATAATTGCACTATGGTGTCCGGACTTTCCTCATCTTATAAATAAGACGCGATAAGGCGATTTACTTGCGGCAAAAATACTATAAAAAAAATCACCTAGAGACTACTCTAAGGTGATTTTAATTATTAAATTAAATACAAATTAATTTATGGGAATAAAAGCTTGAATTTTATAAAACTCTTTGCTTGTTCCTAAATCTGTTCCTAAATTAGGTCCAGCAGCAAATCTAAACCATATACCATTATTCGTTGTTGCCTTAACATAGCCACCTAGCCATTGGTATATATGATCTTCTCCATTTCCATCATGAGTTCTTACTTGCGTAAAACTTTCATAATAAGCTCCAAAAGAGAAATACTTATTTAATTTATATCCTGGAGCTACCCAATTTAATAGTAAATCTCTTGTTTGATCCCCATTATCACCATTACCTTCTCTAAGAGCCTTATAATAAGACAAATAAAAATCTAATTCAAAGTGCTCTGAGTTATACAGTACTAATACATTTGGTATAATAGCTTCTCCTATTGTAGTCTCTGTGCTATTAGACATAAATTTACCATGACCAAATCCTAATGTTGGGTTTATATACCAATTGTTTAATTTGAACCCTAACCCAATACCAGTTTCTAAAAATAGATCGCTACCTGTATTTCCTCCAAAACTAGGGTTATTCCAAAATACACTATAAAATGTTAGATTCTTTTTTTTATCTAATTCGTAATTCCCTAAAAATACATTAGAAAAGCCTGCTACACTATTATGAATAGGCATTATTACAAAACTAGTTTTCTTACTTTGTTTTTCTTTTAATTCTTGAGCAAAAACCGTTTGCACAAAACATAATAATAAGATAATTGATACTTTTTTCATTTTTAAATAGTTTAATGGTTAATTAATTTTATTATTAAAGCCTCCAAAGTTTGGAGTGCGTTTTTGAGTAAAGGCTTGCATGCCTTCTTTTTGGTCTGAAGTAGCAAACAAACTATGGAACATTCTACGCTCAAATAGAACGCCTTCTTGTAAGCCAAGTTCTTCAGATCTATTAACGACTTCCTTAGCTATCATTGTAGATACTTTACTATAACTAGAAATAGTTGTTGCAACCTCAATTGCCTTTTCTAATAACTCTTCTGTAGTAAAAATTCTAGAGACCAATCCAGATTGCATGGCTTCATTTGCATTAATAAATTTACCGGTAAGAATCATATCCATAGCTTTAATTCTACCAACAATCTTGGTTAGTCTTTGAGAGCCTCCTATTCCAGGAATAACTCCTAATTTTATTTCTGGTTGACCAAATTTTGCATTTTCAGAAGCAAAAATCATATCACACATCATAGCTAGCTCGCATCCACCGCCTAATGCATAACCCGAGACTGCAGCGATTTTAGGTGTTCTAATTTTCGCAAAGGCTTCCCAGCCAGCAAAAAAGTCTTCCCCCAGCATTTGTAGATAAGATTTGTCACTCATTTCTTTAATATCTGCTCCTGCAGCAAATGCTTTTTTGTTACCTGTGATTACAAAGCATCCTACTTTTGAATCTTTATCTAATTCTTGCATGATATCTACTAATTCATGCATAACTTCTGTATTTAAAGCATTTAATGCTTTAGGACGATTAAGTTGAAGTACAACAACGCCTCCATAATATTTTTTTATTATGTTCATTATGTTATAATATTTAAAGTTGATTATGTGTTATGAGTCCCAAATAGCTCCATAAGCAGGAATGCCATGTATTTCCATTCCATGAACTACTTTCCATGTTAGTTTTTTGTTAGAAATACAGATTACAGCTTCGGCATTAAAGTCTTTATATGCTTTATATGCTAATTTTACCATGTCTGGTTTTCCATGTGAATCTGTATTCCAAATAATGGCATTAGGTTGTACCTCTAAAATTTCGTCTACTAATTGATCTCCATATGTTTTTCTTGGGTTTCTAGTAGCCCAAACTAAAACTGATGGTACTTCGTTTGCTAATAAATGTGGAATACAAGGTCCTATTCCACTTCCAGTTGCAATCCAGATTACTCGTTTGAAAAGCTTTTCGATATTACCAACACCGGCAGTTGGAATTCCTTTTACCCATACATGAGAAGGTAAATCGTCTATTAAAGCTCCTGTCCAATCTCCAGCTCTTGAAATAGTTAATCTAAAACCTTCTTTTCCTGGCGCTGGGACGTTTGCAAAAGAGTGCCATTCTCTTAATGGGTCTCGACTTATAGTTGTGGATGAACCTGCAAACGGTGTTACACCATAATCAAAATTTACTAAGACCACATGAGATGATGGATTTACAATCTCTATTGGCACTTTTTTAAGATGCAACCATGGAATTATTATGCTTATAGTAATTAAACCAAGTAGCCAAAAACCTAGTGAAGTTGTTAATGCTTCACGTAAATCTAATGTTCCTTTTTGAGCATCTACAAATAAGAAAGTCTGTGCCCAAAATAACACTAAGGCTATCCATCCTCCAAAACGATGTGTTAATTCAAATCGATTATGTTTTTTTGCTCTTTTCTTTGGCAAGGCCATAATTACAATGAAAACTAATAATCCTAAAATAACATAGGTAATAACCATTAAAGCTAATGATACACCTGGCAAATTATTTACCCAATTATAGGTTAACGATCCTACTAAAATGGCAAACCAGATAGTACCCGATATATTACCTCCCATATGTATGCCTCCAAAATGATAAATTTTGGCCGCTGCCCATCTTATTTTTAAAGGCCAGTTAGTAGGAATACTTGTTGCTATTTTAAATAAAATATTAATAACATATTGCTGTCTTATAAGTATAGCCGAAGTAATATTAATTATTGTTATATTAGAAATTACATTAAGCTTAATACCGTCTTTAGTCCACCAATTACCAGTAGTAATTCCATAAATTAAAAAACCTATATTTACTATTGCAATTATTGCAATTAACCTGTTATACTGCATCATAAAAGGATGTTTCCAAATCCGTTTATACATGGGTTGCTTTTTAGGTAGTACAACTGCTTTATAATCTACCGTTTCTTCTACTTCAAGTTTTTCAACTGTTTGTACGATTACATTATCCATTGTATATACTTTTTGATGTGTCTAATAATTTTCTCTTGTCAATTTTACCTCTACTGGTCATTGGTAATTCTTCCATAGAGATAATTTTATCTGGTACACAGAAATAAGGCAAAGACTTTAAAATTTCTTGTTTAGCTTTTTCTTCTACAATACTTTTAGGACTTACAAAAGCTATCAATGTTTTAGAATCATATTTTAAAGCTACTGCGCGTTTACACGATGGCATGGATTCTAATATTGCTGAGACTGAATCTAGCTCTATTCTAAAGCCTTTAATTTTTACTTGATCGTCTGTTCTTCCAAAGTGTTCTAGTTCTCCGTTAACAGTCCATCGTCCTAAATCTCTGGTTCTAAACATTTTTCTTCCATTTCCTAAAAATGGATCTGGTTTATAACGTTCTTTATTTAATTTTGAATTACCTAAATAACCTAAGGTTACACAATCTCCACCAGCCCACATTTCTCCTATTTCGCCAATTGGGCATGGTTTTAAATTTTTGTCGAGTATGTACACTGTATTATTTGGAGTTGGCTTACCAATAGTTAATAATTCATCTGTTGGATAATACCTTTGTACTGTGTTTACGATAGTTGTTTCTGTTGGGCCACAAGAATTATGAAATGCACTAAAAGCACCCCATTTATCTGCTAAAGTTTTTGGACAAGGTTCGCCAGCAACTGCTACTCTTTTTACATTCTTACACTTTTCAGAGTCTATAGTACTTAATATTGAAGGTGTAGAGATTACTATATCTACTTTTTGTACTGTTTCTTCAATATCTTTACCTCTAATTACTAAAGTTGCACCATTTCCTAAGCAACCTAAAACTTCCCAAGCCATCATATCGAATGCGATATTTAAAATTTGTCCTACTTTTAATCCTGGACGCATACCTAAATTGCCTGGTGCAGTTAATAAAATATTACAAACATTACAATGAGAAACTTGTACGCCATTTGGAGTACCAGTTGTACCAGATGTAAAGATTAAAAAGGCTTTATCATTGCTGCTAATGATATCTCTACATTCAAAAGCATTAGCTATATTATCTTTTTCAATATTAGTTTCAATAAACTCATCTATAGCTATATAAGTACAACTGCTCACTACAGGAATACCTTTTGTATCCCCTTTAAGAGTCAAGATTATTTTTATATCTGCATTATCTACAATATGCAATAATTGTTTTTCGGGAGTTACACCTACATATTGAGGTACATAAGCAGCTCCAACTTTAAGTATAGCTAACATACCAACTACCATAGGTATAGATCGTTTTACAAACAAGCCAATGTTATCGCCTTTGCTTACGCCTTGTTTACTTAAATAATATGCTAATTTATTAGCTTGATTATTCAACTCTTGATAAGTAATCGACTTTCCTAAATGTTCTACCGCTATACACTTAGGATTAGCATATGCTTGAGCTTCAAATGCTTTGTGGATTAATTTATAGGGGACTTTTTGTATTGGTCCTTGCCCAAAACGTTGAAATAATAATTGGTCTTTAGAAGATAAATTTGCTACTTCTTTTTTAATAAAAGTTCCTCCAGGAATTTTTATTTCTTTGCTTTTTGTTTGAGTGTTAGTGCTGTTAAACAAATTAATGTTTGAGGGAATAACATTCACTCTTGGTTCATTCATAATTTATATAGTTTTTATGGTTACTGAACTAATAACATATACATAGTATGGACTTGTAAACCATAATTAAATTCTAGATTTAATCAGGCTTCAAATGGATTAATGTATTTGTATATGTAAAAATTGGTTATGAAGACAATTCAAGCAATAGAAGATTAGTGTCCTCAAAAAAGGGACTATTTTAAAATTGAAATAAAATATCTAATGCTTTTGCGGATTATTATGACTTAAAATAATCTTCAACTATTTTTCAGTTGGCAACTTTTGTAGATTGGTGTTACCCTGAATTTTAAATGTTATAAACTAAGTTATACTACATTTTATATCTAGACTTGTTTAATCTCTTTTAAATAATTATGGTATTTATAAGACGAAATTCTAAAATTTTGTTCTACAGAAGAGTAATTGAAAGCTCCCATATTTTCAATTCTTAACTGTAAATTACTATTTAACAGCATGCTGTTAAAAACAGTAAAATCTGTGTTTTTATGGTTCATATTCTTGTTGGTTTTTATGGTGAGTATTATTTCACACCATCAAATTTGCAACCTAAAGAACTAACATAGTGTAATCTAGCTAACAAAATTTTAAAAAAAAATCATGTATATTAATGTATTTTTTTTTTATATTTTACTATTCATGATAGATTAAAAACATACCACTATTGATTAATCTAATAACTAGATTAATCAATAGTGGTATACCATCTGATAGATATTTAATGAATAGAAATTAATTCACACACTTTACACTGGCTTAACAAGTAAGCTATTTCATTAATAGTTTATAGTTCAACAACAATCATAAATAAGATTAAAAACAAACTATTAATTGTGGATAATATATGAAATAAATTTTAGAATACTAATATTAGTAACTTTAGATAATTTAAAATTTGTTAATAACTCCTATTTAAAATTCATTAAGATAATTCTTAATTCTAGACTGAATTTTTAACTTTGTTTCTTAATTCTTTTCTCTTAAAAAGGGACTCTGGATTAAATTTCTTATTATAATAATATGGAACACTTTGTAGTATCGGCTAGAAAATATAGACCACAAACGTTTAAAGATGTTGTTGGCCAAACTGCTATTACAAATACTTTATTAAATGCAATTGAAAATAATCATTTAGCTCAGGCCTTATTATTTACAGGTCCACGAGGTGTTGGAAAAACAAGTTGTGCTCGTATTCTAGCTAAAATGATAAATAGTGACGGCACAGAAACTGGAGATGAAGATTATGCTTTTAATATTTTTGAATTAGATGCTGCTTCTAACAATTCTGTAGATGATATTAGAAGTTTAACAGATCAAGTTAGAATTCCACCTCAAGTAGGAAAATATAAAGTCTATATTATAGATGAGGTGCATATGTTATCTCAAGCTGCTTTTAATGCTTTTTTAAAGACATTAGAAGAACCTCCAAAACATTGTATTTTTATTTTAGCAACAACTGAGAAACATAAAATTATACCTACCATACTCTCTCGTTGTCAGATTTTTGATTTTAAACGTATTACTGTAAAAGACGCTAAAGAATACTTAAAATATATAGCTAAAGAACAAGGAGTAAATGCCGAGGATGATGCTTTACATATAATTGCACAAAAAGCAGATGGCGCTATGCGAGATGCTTTATCAATTTTTGATCGCGTTGTTAGTTTTTCTGGTAAAGAATTAACTAGACAAGCAGTAACAGAGAATTTAAATGTATTAGATTACGAAACTTACTTTACAAGTACAGATCTTATTCTAGAAAATAAAATTCCTGAACTCCTTATTCAATTTAATGAAACGCTTTCTAAAGGATTTGATGGCCACCATTATATTGCTGGTTTAGCCTCACACTTTAGAGACTTACTAGTTTGCAAAAACCCTGTTACAATAGAGTTATTAGAAGTTGGAGAACAAACAAAGGAAAAATATTTAGAACAATCTAAAAAAGCCTCTCAAAGCTTTTTATTAAAAGGTATTGAACTCGCCAACGAAACAGACTTGAAATACAAAACAAGTAAAAATCAACGACTACTTGTTGAACTTTGCCTTATGCAGCTTGCCTCTATCACTTTTGATGGAGAAAAAAAAAATAGCAGTCGGTTCATAATTCCTCCTTCGTATTTTAAAAGAGTTGGCATAACTCCAATTCCAATAAAAAAACCTGAAGCATCAACCAATGAAGCTATAAAATCTCAAAAATCTGAGAAGGCTGTAACTAAACCTGTAACAAGTAATGCTACTGAGTCTAATCCGAAAATAATACTAAATTCAAACAAAAAGCCAACTTCTGGCCTATCTTTAAAAAGTATAAGAGCAAAAAAAGAGCACATCATTAAACAAATGGATGCTGTTGTTGATGAAGAAAATCTTCCTAGAGAACCATTTTCTATAGATGAGCTACTACCAGTTTGGAATACTTTTATTGAACGTTTATTAGAAGAAGGTAAAATGAACTTAGCTTCCATTTTATCTATAGACACACCACGTTTAGATGGCACAGTTATTAGTCTTACATTTCCAAATTCTACAAATAAGGTTGAAGTAGAAAGGCAGCAATACGATTTGTTACAGTATCTAAGAAAAACATTAAGTAATTATGATATAAGCTTAGCTATTGATGTAAATGAAGAAATGCAGAAAAAATTTGCTTATACTCCAGAAGAAAAATATGAAAAACTCAAGGAAAAAAATCCTAATTTAGAATTACTTCGTCAAATATTTGATTTAGACATATAAATTATGAAAAAAATAATATTCCTTATAGCTATTCTATTTATTACTTTTATTAGTTGCGATGGAAGAGATCGTTCCAGTAAAACAAATACTGAAGTTTTAAAAGAGCATAAATTATTAGATTCTTTTTCGGAAAAAGTTGAATACTTTCCTAAAAAATACACAGAGGTTATTACTGATACTTTATTAGCCAATGGGTTTAAAATAAAGATAAAGTCTTACACAGATATAGACAATGGTATAGTAGATTCATTTAAACTAAATAACACCATAAATAAAAGTATTCATAGAAATTGGATTTCGGAAATTAAAATACATAAAGATGGTAAGCTCTTATTTGATGATAAAATAGACAAAGCTTTTTTAGTAAAACATGATAAAAAAATTGAAGCCTTTTCTAAAAAGGCGATATCAATAGGTGCTTCTATCTATTATAAAGAATCTATGCGTAAAGATGCAGTGACTATACTAGTAGGTTTTTGTGTTCCTGAAAGCGATGATTGTTTGACATATTTATTAGAATTTGATAGCACCGGACATTACAAATTAGAAAACATTAAATTAGAAGAAACTTATTAATGATGTTAGGACTTAAATTACCAACAGATCCTCGCTGGGTAAACATAGTAGAAAAAAACGTTGAAGATATTTTAACAGATCATGCTTTTTGTGAGCAAAAGGCAGCAAGTACAGCAATTTCTTTAATTGTTAGCTTTCCAGAATATACAGATTTAGTTCAAGAAATGGTTGCTCTTGTTAAAGAAGAAATTAGCCATTTTAAAATGGTCCATGATTTAATTCTTAAAAATGGTTGGGTTCTAGGAAGAGATCGTAAGGATCACTATGTGGCAAAATTATTACAGTTTTTTCCTAAAGGAGGCAGTAGGACAACACAATTGGTACATAGGTTATTATATGCCGCTTTAATTGAAGCTCGTAGCTGTGAACGCTTCCGTTTGCTATCTGAAGAACTTGAAGACAAAGAATTAGCAGAGTTTTACAGAAAACTTATGGTAAGTGAAGCCAATCATTATACTATGTTTTTGGGTTTTGCAAGACAATATGGAGAAAGAACAGAAGTAGACACTAAATGGCAA
Source organism: uncultured Lacinutrix sp. (assembly GCF_947500325.1). Lineage (GTDB taxonomy): Bacteria > Bacteroidota > Bacteroidia > Flavobacteriales > Flavobacteriaceae > Lacinutrix. The sequence goes on along the minus strand of NZ_CANMRQ010000034.1, from coordinate 7,842 downwards.
TCACTTTTAGAATTTGAAGCTGAAATAATGAAAGATCTTAGTAAAAGTGAAACCATACATGGTTAATTTATCATAGAAATATTTAAAATGCAAAAGCCAATACTTTTCAGTATTGGCTTTTTTCGGTTTTTAAAAAAGTAAGTTGGTTAAAACTTAAGACCTACACCTATTTGCATATTTGTATTTATTGCATCTAAGCCTGTTTCGTCATCAAATATATTTGTTAATCCATAAGAATATCTAAAATCTATAAAAAACTCATCTGATAATAAATACTCTATTCCACCAAGTCCTGAAAAAGCAAGGTTTTGTAAGCCATCTTGGTAATCATGTCCTTTTAAACTTGCTAAAGGTCCTAAACCTACAGCAAATCTATCAGTCAATTTAAACTTAAAGAATATTGGTAATTGAATATAATCTATTCTAATGCTTTCTTCTTTTGCGCCTTCAGCAGAAAACTGAATTTCAGGAGCTATAGACAAGCTATTTGTTAATTTGTATTCGCCAAAGAAACCAATGGCAAAACCATTTCTGTGTTTGTTTTCAAATCCTGTTGGATCTGGTTTAAAATCTAGGTTTGAAATATTATATCCAGCTCTTACACCATATAAAGCGTTTTGAGAGAATCCATAAAATGAACATAAAACAAAGACAAATAAGAGTAATATTTTTTTCATATAAAAATTAAGTTATTATTTAGTTTAGAGTTGATTAATGTACGTAGCTAATATATATTAATTTAATAAACTATTTATATTAAAAAGATAAAGTGTATCATTTTAACTGTGTATGACTCAAAACAGTGTCATTATACATGCTTTTTATAATACCATCTGCTAACCCTATTTTTGGCACATAAATATCTTTAGCACCACACCATTTCATTGCTGATAAATAAATACGAGTAGCAGGTATAATAACGTCTGCCCTATCTTGATTAAGACCTAATTTAGTAATACGTTCTTCATAAGAATATGATTGTAACATATTATAATAAGACGTTAAATAAAAATACGTTAAAGGCTTTCCTATAGCTTTACCTGAAATTTTAAATATTTTATTAATATTACCTCCAGAGCCAATAACTTCTATTTTATCGTAAGTTTTTGTTTTAGAACCTATCCATTGTTCTAGCTCCTTCCATGTTTGGTTTTTAACAACATCATTTAACAATCTTACTGTTCCTATTTTAAACGATTTAGAAGCAACTTTTTTTCCATTATGAATAACACTAAATTCTGTACTGCCACCACCAACATCAACATATAAATATGTTTTAGAATTATCTATAAAAGTATGTAAATCTGTAGCAGCGATAATAGCAGCTTCTTCCTGTCCTTCAATTATATCTATAGGAATCCCTGTTTGTTCTAAAATTTTTTGAGCAACTGCTTTACCATTATCTGCTTCTCTCATTGCTGATGTAGCACATGCTTTAAACTTATAAACTTTATGAGATTTCATCAGCAATTTAAAAGCCAACATAGTATCTAACATACGTTCTGTATTTTGATCAGAAATTTTATTATTCAAAAATACATCAGCACCAAGGCGAATTGGAACACGAACTAAGGAGCTTTTTTTAAAACTTACAGATTTATCTTTTTCTTCTATTATATTAGTGATTAATAATCTTACAGCATTTGAACCAATATCTATTGCTGCATATTTTTTTATATCCAGCATTATTTTAATTTATTTTGATAGTAATTATATGTGGCAAATTGAGACCTGATTTTTTCATTGTCATTACGTTTATATGTGTTTTTCTGCTCATCATCTAGTATTCTAGCTTTCACATTATCATTCCAACAGATATTAAAAGTATCTATTATTTCTTGTTTTATTTCATTATCATATATTGGACAACTAACTTCTACTCTATTGTCTATATTTCTCGTCATCCAATCTGCCGAAGAAATATATATTTTTTCTTCGTTATTATTACAAAAAATATAAACTCTAGTATGCTCTAAAAATTTATCAATAACACTTACTACCTCAATATTTTCACTCATACCTTTTACTCCAGGAATTAAACAACAAATTCCTCTAACAATCATTTGTATTTTTACTCCTGCATTACTAGCTTCATATAGTTTATCAATCATTTTGTAGCTTGATATACTATTCATTTTTAATCGTATATAAGCAGGTTTCCCTTCCTTTATATTTGCTATTTCTTTATCTATTAAACTAAAAAAAGCATTTTGAGTATAATGAGGTGATGTTATGATATGTTTATATCTATATATTTTATAATTAACTGAAAAGAAATTAAAGACCTTGTTGACATCTTTTAATATTTTCTGGTTAGCAGTAAAAAGTGTGTAATCCGTATAAATCTTAGCTGTAGATTCATTAAAGTTTCCAGTACTAATAAACCCATAACGCATCATTTTATCATTCTCTTCTCGCTCAATAACACACATTTTACTATGCACTTTTAAACCTTGAACTCCAAATATTAACTGAATCCCTTCTCTTTGCATTTGCTCTGCATACTCAATATTAGCCTGTTCGTCAAAACGTGCTTGAATCTCCATAGAAACAGTCACCTTTTTACCATTAATAGCAGCATTAATTAATGAACTAGCTACATGAGAAATTTGAGCTAACCTATATATAGTGATTTTTATAGTTTTTACTTTTGGATCTAATGCAGCCTCTCTTAAAAACTTTACTGTGTAAGCAAATGTATGGTATGGTGTATATTGTAAATAATCTTTTTGTGCTATTGCTTCAAAAATACTTGTTTCTAAGCTTAAGTTTTTAACTGGTAGTGGTACTATTTTATCATAAAGCAAATCTGTTCTTCCTAAACTTGGGAAATTCATATAATCCCTTCTATTATGATATCTACCACCAGGAATAATACTATCTGAAGATTCAATTCCCATCTTATCCATCAAAAAACCAAGTGTATCTTTGTCTATGTTTTTATCATATACAAAACGAACAGGTTCACCATCTTGTCTATCTCTAACACTATTACTTATTTTTTCCATGAAAGATTTACTCAAATCACTTTCTAAATCTAACTCTGCGTCACGTGTTATTTTTATCATATGAGCAGATATTGATTTATAATCAAAAATATTAAAAATATCATCTAAACAATAGCGCAATAAATCATCCAAAATAATTATTGATTGTTTATTATTTTCCTCGGGAAGAACAATAAAACGGTCCATGTTTTTAGAAATTTCAATAAGAGCATATTGATTTTCTTCATTTTCTAACAACATATTGATAGCCAGATAAGCAGCGCTATCTTTAAGATTTGGTATAGCTGTATTATCATTTAATATTATTGTTACTAATGCAGGGCTTACGTTTTTTATAAAGTAATCTTTAATAAAAATGCTTTGCGATTTGCTAATTTTATTTTCGGTAACAATGAAGATATTTTCAGCTTTTAATTTTTGCTGAATATTATCTAAAATTTTTAAACTTTTGGCTTGATATTTAATTACTATTTGCGTGATAATCTCTAGTAATTCTGAGGCTTTAATACCTCCTAACTGACTTTTTCCTTGCCTTCCAGCCTCATCAATACGTTTAACAGTTGCATAACGTACTTTAAAAAATTCATCCAAATTATTAGAGAAAATACCCAAAAAACGTAGACGTTCAATTAAAGGAACATTTTCATCTGAAGCTTCTTGTAATACACGAGCATTAAACTGTAACCAACTTAATTCTCTATTTATATATCTGTAATTATTACTTTTTTTTATCATTAAATAGATGAGTTCTGTATTTATAACAAATATATTCTATTGTTTTATTTTAAGTCTTTAGGAAATAATATTTTTTTTGTCTCGCCTTTTTTTATGTTTTTCCAACGGTTTTCATCAAAATGTATTTCTACAAAACCAGAAGTTGTAATGTTATCTATAGCAATGCTTCCCAAAGAATTTGCAATATTTGTAAGCGCATAATTATGACCAAAAATTAACAGTTTATCGATAGAATTATCGCAAGATTTCAAAACATTCAATAATGACGCTCCAGAAAAATCATATATGTCGTTATCAATTTCAAAATTCACAGTCTCAAATTCTAAGTTTTTTATGAATATTTGAGCTGTAATTTTTGCTCTTTCAGCACCACTTGACAAAATTAAATCTGGTTTTAAAATTACTGATTTTAAATGATTTGAAATCAAAATTGCATCATTATGTCCTCTTTGCTTTAATGGTCTTTTAAAATCTGGCAAATCATACTCCCATGATGACTTTGCATGACGTACTAAATATAGTATTTTAATACCTTTCATCGTATTTTTATGTCTTTAGTCTTATTCCCGAATGATTTTTCCTTTTAAACGAATATTTCTGTGCTTTAACTCATTTATTTGAATAAAATTTAAAATACAGCTTAATTTGATATAGCTATTAAAAAACCCAATAATTAACACCTACTTATATCATGTATGGTATACTTCCCTTAACTGTAGTTATATTTTAGAGTAATTTTTTAGCATTTAAAATTATTAAATTAAAACAGTTATTATTTATAATGAACGAATTTTATTTCAAAAAAAAATTAACAAAAGGTAATTCTTTAAATCTAAATTATGATTTCAAAGAAACGTTCTTGTATGAAATAATTTCATCTATTATAAAAACTAATACTATTAAATCTTATAATAATCTAACATTCCTCTCTAGAGAGTTATTTGTTAAATTCCCAAATTATGCTAACTATACATTATAATTTGAAAATGTCGCATTTAAAGTATTTTACTAAAATACTATTTTTCTTATTGTTGTTTTTAACAATAAAAACAAATGCGCAAGTAAAAGAAAGCTTTACACCTAGATATAGTGAAACTATTCGTGGAGAAGTAACCATGATTGCCAACAATGTAGTGTCACAAAATGCCACTACAGATTATAATGGCGAATCTGGTAACCATAATTTTACTAACAATGTTTATGTAGATATAGACAATGATAATTCTACTTTTAATTCTAGTAGTGCAAATTTAAGTAACCCTGAACCAGGTTCAAGTTGTTTAGAGATAGAAAAAGTGTTTTTATATTGGGCTGCTGCAGATAAAGGACTAGAAACTAATGGAATAGAAGCTGAAAACCAACCAAGTTGGAATTATAATGATATTAAACTTAGGTTACCTGGAGAAGTTAATTATAGTACTATAACTGCTGATGAAGTAATATATCGTGGTAGAGATGATAATCCTCATTTTAGTAATGACCCATACATATGTTTTAAGGATATAACTGATAGTGTAAATAATTTAAGTTCCCCTTTTGGTACATATCAAGTAGCTAATATTGAAGCGCGAACTGGCTTCTTACTTTCACATACAAGCACTAATGTTGGTACATCTGGAGGTTGGCAAGTAGTTGTAGTTTATAAAAGCCCTAATTTAAAGAAAAGAAATATAACTTTATTTGATGGCTATGTTCATATTGCAGGATCTGCTAGTAGTTTAGATTTTGAATTTGATGGATTTCAAACGGTTCCAAACGGAAATGTAAGAGCAAATGTTATTTTTGGTTCTCTTGAAGGTGATAGAAACCTTTCAGGTGATAGATTGCAAATTCAAAATACTGCTGGTGTATTTGAAGATCTTTTTACAACATTAAGAGACGCAGATAACTTTTTTAATAGTAGAATTTCTATAGACCCTAACAATTTTATAGATAGAACTCCTGCTAGTTTAAATACATTAGGTTTTGATGCCTCTATATTTCCTCTTAGAAATGATGGAAATACTCTTTTAACAAATAATCAAACTAGTGCTTCTTTTAGGCTCTTATCTACTCAAGAAACATATGGTTTATTTTTACTAGGGCTTTCTGTTGAAGTATACCAACCAGAATTAAGTATTGTTCTTAATGGTACTCCATCTGTTATTACTCCTGGTACTAACCCAACAACAGTAGATTTTAATCTTGAAGTTACAAGTATCGGAAATGATAATGCTCTAAATACTGTATTAACAACAACTATAGATCCTTCATTAATATTAGTAGAACCAATAATTGATTTACCAACAGGTGTAAATTACACTTATAATTCTAATACAAACATATTAACTTTTACTGTTGATGATGGCATACTCGATTCTGGAGCGTCAGAACTAGATATAGATTTTCAAACGCAAGTTAAAGACAAATGTTATTTCTTAGAAAATGGATGTATAGATAATACTTTAATACAATTTAATTCTAGCTATACGGGTGAAATAAATACTGTGACTCAAAACTCGAATAGTTCTCAAAATTTAAATAGCTGTAAAGTAGGAGATAATTTACCTACTACTCTTACAATCAATGACCCAACCCCAGCAAATTGGGTAACTCCAATTGGTAGCTTAGATACATCTATTCAATTTGGAGATAATGCTGCTTTAAATACGGCTCAATCTTTAGTTCCTATAGCGTCATGCTCTGGTTTAACTCCAATAAAAACTGCTGGTCCTTTTGTGCAAAGTGGTTCTGTATCAACAGATGGAACCTATACTAATACATGGACTTTTACAGATGCTTGTGGTAACACTATAGAAGAATATACTCAAACAATTACAGTTCAAGATACATTAGGACCAGTAATTGATACTGAAGCTTTTGATTTTGAAGTTCAATGTGGTCCAGATAATACAACTCAATTAAACGATTGGTTAGCTAGTAATGCTAATGCTGTAGCTATTGATAATTCTGGGGGCACAATTACATGGACCAATAATTTTACTGGTTTATCAGATGGTTGTGGAGCAACAGGATCTGCAACAGTTATATTTACCGCAACAGATGAAGCTGGAAATACTAGTACAACTACTGCAACATTTACTATTGTCGATAATATTCCTCCCACTCTTATAGGTTTCCCATCCAATGTAGATAATACTCAACCGTCTTGTGTTGGTGTTCCAACATTAAGTTTTGATAATTATTCTGAAGAATCTGGTGATGGTAATAATAATACTTATTTAGAAGGAGAAGTCTTTAGATTTTCTAATATTGCTCCTGGAGTAGATGCTCTTTTAACTATTGTTGAAATGGTTAATACTACTGTTCCTGTTTTAGACGATAATGCCCAAGGAGCTAGTTCTTTTAGACCACGTACAGCATTTTCTCTTGATAATGAAGGAGATAGAGCCTATACTGAATATAGGCTTGATTTTGTAGATAGTGGTACATCAAATCCAACAAGTTTACCAGAATTCTATTCTAACTTTAATGATATTGATGGTAATAATAATTTTGGAGAAGTAAATTGGACTGAGTTTACATCTAGCTATACAGTTAATGATCCAACTGATTTAACAATTACAGAAGAAGGTCCTTGGATTGTTGCCACAGCAGGCACAACAGAATATCCTGGAGCTACAAACTCTAATCCACAAGCAAACATTTCTACAAGAAATACTAATGCATCTAGCTTTACTTTTAGATTAGGAATTGTAGCAAGAAATGACAATGTTTCAAGTAATTTTAGACAACATAATATTGAATTTACTTGTATTTCTAACTATACAAATGCAGTAACAATTTCTGAAGAAATAACACTTGAATGTGATGAAGTACAACCACCTGAAACATTAACAGCTACTGATGAATGTGGAAGTGCTACAGTAGTATTTAATGAAGATACTATTACTGGAGATTGTGATAATCAATATACATTATTAAGAACATGGACTGCGACTGATGAATGTGGAAATACAACAACACGTACCTTAACTATTAATGTTATAGATACTACAGCGCCTACATTTACTGTTCCTGCAGATATTACTATTAACTGTGAGCAAGATCCTAATGATTTAAACCTTACTGGTGATGTAACTGATGAAGCCGACAATTG
>NZ_CANMRQ010000033.1 GCF_947500325.1 uncultured Lacinutrix sp. | reverse complement strand
GTTGTCTCTGTATAATCCGATGTGCCTGCTGTTCCTGTTGTGGTTACAATATCAACTACGGTATCTACTGAACTTGGACTATTAATAGTTACTGGAACAGTTGCTGTTCCTACACCTTCGTCTACTGTTACATCGCCAATTGTTACTGTTGGAGGAACACAAGCAGAATTATTTCCAGCATCCGTCACTGCTGGTATTGTTCCTGTATATGCTGTTGTAGCACCTGTTACCTGACCATTAGCATCATATCCTGTACCATCTACTTCTCCATCAGCAGGTGTTGTATCAACATGTCCTGCTTCAATAGCATCTGAACATCCATCTCCATCAGAATCAGTATCTAAATAATCTGGATCTCCATCTCCATCAGTATCTGGTGGAACACAAAAGTTCATATCTCCAATTGCAATAACTTGATCTGTTGCTGGAGTATCTCCTATTTGTCTAAAAGACAATATCATCGAATCAATTGGAAAAGTAAGATTAATGCTCATATTATCATTAAATCCATCTCCAACAAATGTGTTGTTACCTGCGTAAATAACATCAATAGGAATTGTATAATCTGCAGGTGATAACGTATGTGAATATCCTCCTGACATAAATGTAATTTGTACTTCATCTGTAAATGAAGCTCCTGTATCTATATCATAGATAGTGAAAGATAAATTCTCTACAGCTCTAGAAAAAGTAAAGGTATGAACCGATTCTCCTCCAATAGCAGAAGTTTGTCTTATATTATAACCATAAGCAACATAATCATCATTAATTTTATAATCACCACTTACATTACTTGTTCTACTAATTCCTAATGTTACTCCATTAAATTCTAAAGGAGGTATTGCTGTATCTACTGCAGGATCTTCACCTGTAGTAGGTGAGTTACCTTCAACAAAATGATCTTCCCAATTTAAAGTAGATGGAATACATATATTTTCTACGCTATCTAAAATCCCATCATTATCATTATCTAAATCACATCCATCAGGAACATTATCTCCATCTATATCTGCATTATCGTCAAAATCATTACAAATATCATTAACATCTATAACTCCATCTCCATCTTCATCACATTGTCCAAAACTATCAAATTGTGTATTATTTGTAGAAGTCCCAACTGTTTGCCCATTATTTATATCTACATTATTTGGCACACCTGTTGTACCATTTACTGTACCAGTTAACATTCCATTTCCATCAACTGCAGCAATTACTATATTGTCTCCTCCTTCTAAAGCATCAAAACAACCATCTCCATCTGAATCTAAATCCAATCCATTTAAAATACCATCGTTATCTATATCATTATTACAAGTTGATATAAATTCAAAGTTAAAACCGTAAGAACCAATAAACCCAAGATTAGTATATCTAATCTCTACTTCGTCTCCTGAGTTTATAGTTTGACTTTCCGCAACTGTTGGATTTGTGGCTGCTGAGCAACAATTTGCTTTAAAAGACACCCTAGAACCATTAATAAAAACTTCTAAAACATCATCTATATTAAATCCTGCACCTCCATAATTTAATTGTCCATCAAGATCAAAACTTCTTTTAAAAATTGTTTGATAATATGGTTGAAATGCAACGTTATCAACATTGATTCCTACATAATTTATTGGAACCAATCCTGTACTCGTATTTGTATCAAATGGTCCTGTTTGAGAGTAAGATCTTGAATCAGTAAGACTAAATGAATTAATACCTAAAAATGCTTCTCCTCTAAAAACTGGAACTCCTACACTTCCATTTAACTGACTATCTTGATTACTATTTCCAAAAGTTGATCCAAGGATAGCAAAATGACCATCATAATATTCTGCATCCCAATACCCTACTGGGAAATTTCCATCCTGCAACCCATCTGGCACTACATTTCCTGGATTTGATTCATAACATTCATCTATATCTAAAATCCCATCATTATCATCATCTAAATCACACACATTATTTATTCCATCTGCATCAGGATCGTTTGCTGTAACTATTCCAGCTGTTGCTCCATCTGTACATGGATTAGATACAACTATCACTGTATTACTAGCCGTATCTGTTGCTGGAGTTACTATTCCAGTTGCACTGGCATTTGCTGTATTAGTAAGCGTTCCTGCTGCACTCGGATCTACTGTAACATCAAAAGTTACAGTCATTATCTCTCCTGGCTGTAATGTAATAGCATCACCAGTAATTACCATATTTGCAGGCGCATTGGCCGCATCAGTAATAGTGGTACCAGGAATAGAATAATTAATTGTAAATGATGCTGTATTTACTGTATTTGTTCCAAAATCATTTGGATCATCCCATACAAAAGTATAAGTACCAAGAGCCGAAGGAGAACCAGCAATTGTACCTGTACCTGTTTGATTAACATTTGTACCAGCGAAATCTCCTCCAAATGACGAGCCGTTTATAGTTCCACTAGGATAAGTCCCAACTAAAGATATTTCAGACAACCAATCTGTTGTACTTACTGTCACATCATAATCATAAGATGTAATTATAGCTCCAGCAGGAATATCGGCAGTAGTTACTGTATAAGTTTGTGTTAATCCTGTACTATTAAAATCCTGATTAAGAGGCGCAAAAGTATGTGTGAAACTGCCTGTAGTTGGAGGCACATCCGGATATGTCTTCATTGCCGTAGCAGCAACATAAGTAACTCCTGTAGGCAATAAATCTTCAACTGTTACATTTTGTGCATCTACTGTTCCAATATTTTCAACTTCAACTGTATAAGAAATTGTATCACCAGCACTAACGTTTCCTGTAGGGCTAGCAGTTTTTGTTACTTGCAATTCTGGATCCGGTTCTATAGCACAAAATGCTATATTACTAAATGATGATCCATGGGCTGCATTATCTGAACAATTTGAACAGTTTGCCCATACTAAAGTTATAGAAGATATTCTATTTACACTAGAAAAATTCACTCCTACTTGATCATTATTCCCAGCTGTGCTATTATTATTTGAATCAACTACACCAGTAGTATTAACCGTATAAGAAGGTGTAGCCGAAGATGTGAATGTTGGAAAAATGGTTCCGCCACCAATTGCTTCTTGAGCGGTTATAGTAAAACTATCTCCATTAGGTCCAAAACCATTAATATGATACAAATCAAAACCTATAGCATCTAAAGGGGAAGAAAAATTTATCGTAATTGTAATATTTTCGCTATTTAAAAACCCATTAGAGAAAAACTCTAATACTTCAGTAGTTCCACCCGAAGCATCAGTATGTATACCCGGTGTTACATTCGCCCCACCATTCCATTGGTCTAAAGTATCTGTTCTTCCAGAAAAGGTTATCGTTGCATTTATACCTGTACCAGATATATCTGTTAGTGTTTGTGATAATGATCCTGCAACCCAATTAAACTCACTAGAAGTCATTGGTGTAGAATCCCATATTAATGTCCCTGCTTGACTAGCTCCTGAACATGAAGGCACAGTATGTAAATCTTGACCAGACGAGACATTTACAACTGTAACAATAAAAAATAAAGAAAATAAAACTTTTGACACAAAAGTATTACTAAACGAAAATAGGGTAGAAATTTTCATATTATGGGTAGAGTTTTTCTTATTAGAATGTATTATATAAATTTAGTTTTGTTATATCTATAAATAGGTAAACCAGTAAGAAATACTGGCACATGAAAAAACATTAAAAACCGAAAGTGATTTAATTTTGTAAAAAATGCTATTAAAGTTCTTAAAGTAATCTTCATTATTACTTATTCTTAATTATTTAGTGATTCACAATATCAAATATATGGTACACAATAGCAGGGATAATACTACGTATATACTTAATTTATACGTTGTTACCATATTATAATTAGACAAAGCGTAATCACTTTATTCTTTAAACTTTTTAATTTATTTTTTGAAAAGAGCTATCAACAATCTTTTCCTTTTTTTTTGCAAAAGGGATACACAAAATTAAATAAATTATATAAGTAATGATTATCATTACCTATTGGGTTCTAAATCATTACTTGTGCCAAAGTAAATTATTACATATGTTAATACAAAAAATTACTTGACATATTTTTGAATTTTAGGTTGTTATGACAATTTATTCGATAAACTGTTACCTAAAATATTCTTAGGCTAAATTATTTATTTAAAAAATGTTTACTATTTAGTTATTAGTACAATTCTTACAATATCGATGAAACGCATTTTTATTCGATAAAAAGAGTATTTAGAACGAATTAACAATCTAAAACTTACTTATTAGGTGATATTTATAAAATATTTTACAAGAAAAAACTTACATATATAGGAGTATCTGTAATATTAAAATTCAAAAAAACTTGATTGACAACCTATTTAGAATTGAAATTAGATAGTTTTAATCTCATTAAAAGTATATTTGCACAAATAATTTACATGAAATTTACAGACGAAATAAAAAGAAGAAGAACCTTTGGCATTATTTCTCACCCAGATGCAGGTAAGACAACTTTAACAGAAAAATTATTACTTTTTGGAGGCGCCATTCAAGAAGCTGGAGCCGTAAAAAGCAATAAGATTAAAAAAGGAGCCACTAGTGATTTTATGGAAATAGAACGCCAACGTGGAATTTCTGTAGCAACTTCTGTTCTTGCTTTTGAATATAATGGTATTAAAATTAACATACTAGATACACCAGGGCACAAAGATTTTGCTGAAGATACTTTTAGAACATTAACTGCAGTAGATAGTGTTATTGTTGTAATTGATGTTGCAAAAGGTGTTGAGGAACAAACTGAAAAGTTAGTAGAAGTTTGCCGCATGCGTAATATACCAATGATCGTTTTTATAAATAAAATGGATCGTGAAGGTAAAGATGCTTTTGAATTATTAGATGAAATTGAGCAAAAATTGGGATTAACTGTTACTCCTTTAAGTTTCCCTATTGGTATGGGATATGACTTTAAAGGTATTTATAATATATGGGAAAAGAATATTAATTTATTTAGTGGTGATAGTAGAAAGAATATTGAAGAAACTATAGAAGTTTCTGATTTAAATTCTGATGAATTAAATAAATTAATTGGTGATCCAGCTGCTGAAACATTACGTGAAGAGCTAGAATTAGTAGAAGGTATTTACCCTACATTTGATAATGATGCTTATCTAGATGGAAAACTTCAACCTGTATTTTTTGGATCTGCATTAAATAGTTTTGGTGTTCGTGAATTATTAGATTGCTTTATAGAAATAGCTCCAAAACCAAGGCCTAAACAAAGTGATGAACGTTTAGTTCTACCTGAAGAAGATAAGTTTACTGGATTTGTTTTTAAAATTCATGCCAATATGGATCCAAATCACAGAAATCGTTTAGCCTTTATAAAAATAGTATCAGGAGAATTTAAAAGAAATACTCCCTATTTACATGTTAGACACAATAAAAAAGTAAAGTTTTCTAGCCCAAATGCTTTCTTTGCTGAGAAAAAAGAAATTGTAGATATATCTTATCCAGGTGATATTGTAGGTTTACAAGATACTGGTACTTTTAAAATTGGTGATACATTAACTGAAGGCGAAAAATTAAATTATAAAGGTGTTCCAAGTTTTTCTCCTGAACATTTTAGATATATTAATAATGCTGATCCACTGAAATCCAAACAATTATATAAAGGAATAGACCAATTAATGGATGAAGGAGTAGCACAGTTATTTACTTTAGAATTAAATGGTAGAAAAGTAATTGGAACCGTTGGAGCTTTACAATATGAGGTTATACAGTATAGATTGGAACATGAATATGGTGCAAAATGCACTTATGAAAATTTAAATGTATTTAAAGCTTGTTGGATAGAACCAGAAGATCCGAAAAATGATGAGTACAAAGAATTCTTAAGAGTTAAACAACGTTTTTTAGCAAAAGATAAAAGAGATCAATTAGTATTTTTAGCAGATTCTTCTTTTTCATTACAAATGACAGAACAAAAATATTCAAGTATTAAATTTCACTATATTTCAGAGTTTGAATAATAAAAAAGAATTTTAAGCGCTATTTAATCGACTTTAAGTAGCAATACAAGGATTATATTAGAATTAAAATTATCAAACAAAAAAAAGCATTAAAATAAGTGCTATTTTTAATCACTATAAAAATAAACTATTTAAAAAAATATATCAATAATTACAATTTATTGTGATGTGCTTAAAAAAAAATCCTCTAATTAAAATTAGAGGATTTTTTTTAAGCTTGACCTGTAGGTCCAAAATTTAATGGAATTGGAGGTTGCTCATAATCTTTAATTTCTCCATGAGCTTTTTCAAAACGCTGCACATTATCATTTAATGCTTTTAATAATCGTTTTGCATGTTGTGGCGTTAAAATAATTCTAGATTTCACCTTACTTTTTGGTGTGCCAGGCATTATATTTACAAAATCCACCACAAACTCGGATACCGAGTGATTAATAATTGCTAGGTTACAATAAGTGCCTTCTGCTACTTTTTCATCTAATTCAATATTTATTTGATTTTGTTTTGGTTTATTATCGTGATTATCTGCCATTTTTTTTAAATTAAAACAAAGAATCCCGCTAAAACAAGCAGGATTCTTTTAATTATTATAATTAAGAGTAAACTCTACTAGTTGTAGTTTACTTCTTGTTTTGCTTGCATCATTTGATCAAACTCTTCTTTAGATCCAACAATAATGTTTTCATAAGTACGCATTCCTGTTCCTGCTGGAATTCTGTGCCCTACAATTACATTTTCTTTAAGACCTTCTAAAGAATCTACTTTACCAGCAACAGCTGCTTCGTTAAGAACTTTTGTTGTTTCTTGGAACGATGCTGCAGAGATAAACGATTTAGTTTGTAAAGATGCACGCGTAATACCTTGAAGTATTGGCGTAGCAGTAGCTGGCTGCGCATCTCTTGCTTCCACTAACTTTTTATCTTCACGACGTAATAAAGAATTTTCATCTCTTAATTCGAATGACGTTACAATTTGTCCTTCTTTTAAGTTTGATGAATCTCCTGCATTTTCAACTACTTTCTTACCAAAAATAGCATCGTTTTCTTCAATAAAATCTGCTTTATGAGCTAATTGATCTTCTAAGAAAATAGTATCTCCAGAATCAATAATTCTCACTTTACGCATCATTTGTCTTACAACAACTTCGAAATGCTTATCGTTAATTTTCACCCCTTGCAAACGGTAAACTTCTTGAACCTCATTCACCAAGTACTGTTGTACTGCTGCAGGGCCTTTAATATTTAATATATCGTTTGGCGTTATAGAACCATCAGATAAAGGCATACCGGCTTTTACGAAATCATTTTCTTGAACAAGAATCTGACTCGATAATTTCACTAAGTATTTCTTAATATCTCCTAATTTAGATTCTACAATAATCTCACGATTACCTCTCTTAATTTTCCCAAAAGAAACAACGCCATCAATAGCACTTACAACAGCTGGATTAGATGGGTTACGAGCTTCAAATAATTCTGTTACTCTTGGTAAACCACCTGTAATATCACCTGCTTTTGCAGATTTACGAGGAATTTTAACTAAGATTTTTCCAATCTTAACTTTCTCTCCATCGTCAATCATTATGTGAGCGCCAACTGGTAAATTATAAGAACGAATTGCTTCACCTTTACCATCTTCTACAATAAGTGTTGGAATTAATTTCTTATTTCTAGATTCTGAGATTACTTTTTCTTGGAAACCAGTTTGCTCATCAATTTCTACTTGGTAAGTTACACCTTGTTCGATATTTTCATATCTCACTTTTCCAGCAAATTCAGAAATAATTACACCGTTATATGGATCCCACTCACAAACAACATCACCTGTCTTTAGTTTATCTCCACTCTTAACTAATATAGTAGAACCATAAGGAATATTATTAGTACTTAATGTAACTCCTGTTTTCTTATCTACTAATTTTAATTCTGATGTACGAGAAATAACAATGTCTATTTCGTTTCCATCTTTATCGGTACCTTTAACAGTTTTTAATTCTTCTATCTCAGCAACACCATCAAACTTAGTCATTAACTTATTCTCTTCAGAAATGTTTCCTGCAATACCACCAACGTGGAATGTACGAAGTGTTAACTGTGTTCCAGGTTCTCCAATAGATTGTGCAGCGACAACACCAACAGCCTCACCACGTTGTACCATTTTGTTTGTTGCTAAGTTTCTTCCGTAACATTGTGCACAGATTCCTTTTTTAGCTTCACAACTTAATGGTGAACGTACTTCTACTGTATCTACTGATGAATTTTGAATCTTATCAGCAATTACTTCATCAATTAATTGTCCAGATTCAGCTAATAACTCTTCAGTTAATAAATCGTATACATCATTAAGTGCTACACGTCCTAAGATACGTGCTCCTAACTTCTCTACAACTTCATCATTTTTCTTAAGAGCAGAAACTTCTACTCCTCTTAATGTACCACAGTCTACACTGTTTACTATTACATCTTGAGAAACATCTACTAAACGACGTGTTAAATAACCTGCATCGGCAGTTTTAAGTGCTGTATCGGCAAGACCTTTACGTGCACCGTGAGTAGAAATAAAGTATTCTAAAATTGAAAGTCCTTCTTTAAAGTTAGAAAGAATAGGGTTTTCAATAATCGATCCTCCACCTGCAGTAGATTTTTTAGGCTTAGCCATTAATCCACGCATACCTGTAAGCTGACGAATCTGTTCTTTAGATCCACGTGCACCAGAATCAAGCATCATATATACCGAATTGAATCCTTGTTGATCTTCTCTAATACGTTTCATTGACAGTTCTGTCAATTCAGCATTTGTAGATGTCCAGATATCAATAACTTGATTATAACGTTCGTTATTTGTAATAAGTCCCATGTTATAATTACCAGTAATGCCATCAACTTTTTTGTTAGCAGCATCAATCATAGATTGCTTTTCTGGTGGGATAATAATATCTCCTAAACTAAATGATAATCCTCCTCTAAAGGCAAAATTATATCCTAAAGTTTTAATTTCATCTAAGAAGGCTGCGGTTTCAGGTACACTTGTAACTTTTAAAATATCACCAATAATATCTCTTAAAGATTTCTTAGTTAATACTTTATTGATATATCCAGCAGCAGCTGGTACTTTTTCATTGAAAAGTACACGTCCAACTGTTGTTTCAATTACTTGAGGTACTAATTCACCTGCTTCATTAAAATCAATTGTACGCACTTTAATTTGTGCATTTAAATCTACTTTTTTCTCATTATAAGCAATGTTTACTTCCTCTGCAGAATAGAACGTTAATCCTTGACCTTTAATAGGTAATTCTGGAGTAGTTAAACGTAACTTAGTCATATAATATAAACCAAGTACCATATCTTGAGATGGTACAGCTATTGGCGAACCATTAGCTGGATTTAAAATATTATGAGACGCTAACATTAACAATTGCGCTTCAAGAATAGCCTCTGGCCCTAAAGGTAAATGAACAGCCATTTGATCTCCATCAAAATCGGCGTTAAAAGCAGAACATACTAATGGGTGCAATTGTATTGCTTTACCTTCAATAAGTTTTGGCTGGAATGCTTGAATACCTAAACGGTGAAGCGTAGGCGCACGGTTTAGTAATACTGGATGTCCCTTAAGAACGTTTTCCAAAATATCCCAAACCACTGGCTCTTTCTTATCTATAATTTTCTTAGCTGATTTTACAGTTTTTACAATTCCTCTTTCTATTAATTTACGAATGATGAAAGGTTTGTAAAGCTCTGCAGCCATATTTTTAGGAAGACCACATTCAAATAATTTTAATTCTGGTCCTACTACAATTACCGAACGTGCAGAATAATCAACACGCTTACCAAGTAAGTTTTGACGGAAACGTCCTTGCTTACCTTTAAGTGAATCGGATAATGATTTTAATGGTCTGTTTGAATCAGTTTTTACAGCTGATGACTTACGTGTGTTATCAAATAATGAATCTACAGATTCTTGTAACATACGCTTTTCATTACGTAAGATTACTTCTGGAGCTTTTATCTCCACTAATCTTTTTAAACGGTTATTACGTATTATTACACGACGGTATAAATCATTTAAATCTGATGTTGCGAAACGTCCACCATCTAAAGGTACTAATGGTCTTAATTCTGGTGGAATAATTGGCACAACTTTCATAATCATCCATTCTGGACGGTTTTCACGGTTGTTATTAGATTCACGAATAGCTTCTACAACTTGAAGGCGTTTTAACGCTTCTGTTTTACGTTGTTTAGACGTTTCTGTATTTGCTTTGTGACGTAATTCGTAAGATAACGTATCTAAATCAATTCTTGCTAATAAGTCGATAAGACATTCAGCTCCCATTTTAGCAATAAACTTATTTGGGTCTGTGTCTTCTAAATAATTATTGTCTTGAGGAAGTGACTCTAAAATATTTAGGTATTCTTCTTCAGTAAGGAAATCCATTTTTTGAATTGGTTCTCCTTCGGCATTTTTTGCATTACCTGCTTGAATTACTACATAACGTTCGTAGTAAATAATCATATCTAATTTCTTAGATGGTAATCCTAATAAATAACCAATTTTGTTTGGTAAAGAACGGAAGTACCATATGTGAGCTACAGGCACAACTAAATTAATGTGCCCTACACGATCACGACGTACTTTCTTTTCTGTTACTTCTACACCACAACGGTCACAAACAATACCTTTGTAGCGAATTCTTTTATATTTACCACAAGCACATTCGTAGTCTTTTACAGGACCAAAAATACGCTCACAGAATAAACCATCTCTTTCTGGTTTATGTGTACGATAATTAATAGTTTCTGGTTTTAAAACCTCACCTCTAGACTCTGCTAATATAGATTCTGGTGATGCTAAACCAATTGAGATTTTATTAAATCTCTTTACTGTATTCTTATCTTGTTTTCTTGCCATAATGCTGAATACTTTTGTTGTTTTATAATTGAAGTTTTCACTTCAATCTAAAATATTCCCGCTTTCGCGGGAATGAATATTATTCCTCTAATCTAATGTCTAATCCTAATCCCTTCAATTCGTGCATAAGTACGTTGAAAGATTCTGGTAATCCTGGATCTGGCATTGGTTCGCCTTTTACAATTGCTTCGTAAGTTTTAGCTCTACCAACTACATCATCAGATTTTACGGTTAAGATTTCTCTTAATGTCGCAGATGCTCCATAAGCCTCTAGTGCCCATACTTCCATTTCTCCAAAACGTTGACCTCCAAATTGTGCTTTACCACCTAATGGTTGTTGCGTAATTAATGAGTATGGTCCAATAGAACGTGCGTGCATTTTATCGTCAACCATATGCCCTAATTTAAGCATATAAATAACTCCTACTGTTGCAGGTTGATCAAAACGATCTCCTGTTCCTCCATCATATAAATAAGTATGACCATATCTAGGAATTCCAGCCTCATCTGTAAACTCATTAATTTGATCAATTGTAGCACCATCAAAAATTGGAGTAGCATAAGTACGACCTAAATCTTGTCCAGCCCAACCTAATACTGTTTCATATATCTGACCAATATTCATACGCGATGGTACACCTAATGGATTTAATACGATATCTACAGGTGTTCCGTCTTCTAAGAAAGGCATATCTTCTTGACGTACAATACGTGCAACAATACCTTTGTTTCCGTGACGACCTGCCATTTTATCACCAACTTTAAGTTTACGTTTCTTAGCAATATAAACTTTAGCTAACTTTATAATACCAGCTGGTAATTCATCTCCTACAGAAATAGTGAATTTTTCACGACGTAAAGAACCTTGTAAATCGTTTTCTTTAATCTTATAGTTATGAATTAAATCTGCAACTAATTTATTTGTATGACTATCTGTTGTCCAAGTACCTCCAGTTAAGTGCGTATAATCATCAACAGCATTTAACATTTTTAAAGTAAATTTCTTACCTTTAGGTAATACTTCTTCACCTAAATCATTAAAGATACCTTGAGATGTTTTTCCGTTTACAATAGCGAAAAGTTTTTCAACTAATATAGCTTGTAAATCATCAAACTTAGAATTATATATACCCTCTAATTGAGCAATATCTTCTTTATCTTGAGCTCTTTTTCGCTTATCTTTAATAGCACGAGAGAATAACTTCTTGTTAATTACAACTCCATGTAATGATGGCGATGCTTTTAAAGATGCATCTTTTACATCACCTGCTTTATCTCCAAAGATTGCACGTAATAATTTTTCTTCTGGTGTAGGGTCGCTTTCACCTTTTGGAGTAATTTTTCCAATAAGAATGTCTCCTGGCTTCACTTCTGCTCCAACACGAATCATTCCGTTTTCATCAAGGTCTTTTGTTGCCTCTTCTGAAACGTTAGGTATATCATTAGTTAACTCTTCGTTACCTAATTTGGTATCTCTAACATCTAAAGAATACTCATCAATATGAATAGAAGTAAAAATATCTTCTCTAACAACTTTTTCCGAAATTACAATCGCATCCTCAAAGTTATACCCTTTCCATGGCATAAAGGCTACTTTCATATTTCTACCTAATGCTAATTCTCCATTTTGAGTTGCATAACCTTCAGAAAGAACTTGTCCTTTTTTAACTTTATCTCCTTTCTTTACGATTGGTTTTAAGTTAATAGAAGTCCCTTGGTTTGTTTTTCTAAATTTAACTAAAGGATAAGATTTAGTATCGCTATCAAAACTTACCTTAGCTTGATCTTCTGTTCTTTGATATTTAATTATAATTTCTTTAGCATCTACATATTCTACAACTCCTTCTCCTTCTGCATTAATTAATACACGAGAATCTGATGCTACTTGACGTTCTAAGCCTGTTCCAACAATAGGTGCTTGAGGACGTAATAATGGTACAGCCTGACGCATCATGTTAGATCCCATTAATGCACGGTTGGCATCATCATGTTCTAAGAAAGGAATTAAAGATGCCGAAATTGATGAAATTTGGTTTGGAGCAACATCTGTATAATGAATCTCTTTTGGATCCATTACTGGGAAATCGCCTTCCATACGAGCAATTACTTTATCATGTAGTATTGTTCCTTTATCATCAACTTTAACAGTTGCTTGCGCAATTAATTTCTCTTCTTCTTCTTCAGCACTTAAATAGATTGGAGTCCCTTTTATATCTACAACACCATTATCTACTTTTCTATATGGTGTTTCAATGAATCCCATAGAGTTTACTTTGGCGTAAACAGAAAGCGAAGAAATAAGACCAATATTTGGTCCTTCTGGTGTTTCAATAGGACATAAACGTCCGTAGTGAGTATAGTGAACATCACGTACTTCGAAACCTGCTCTTTCTCTTGATAAACCACCTGGTCCTAGTGCTGAAAGACGACGCTTATGCGTAATCTCTGCAAGAGGATTCGTTTGATCCATAAATTGAGATAATTGATTTGTACCAAAGAAAGAATTAATAACAGACGATAAAGTCTTTGCATTAATTAAATCAATTGGAGTAAAAACTTCATTATCACGAACGTTCATACGTTCACGAATAGTACGAGCCATACGTGCTAAACCAACACCAAATTGAGATGATAATTGCTCTCCAACGGTACGTACACGACGGTTAGATAAGTGATCAATATCATCAATCTCAGCTTTAGAGTTGATTAACTCAATTAAATATTTAATTATAGTAATGATATCTTCTTTGGTAAGCACTTGCTTATCCATACCAATATCTAACTGTAATTTTTTATTCATTCTATAACGACCTACTTCTCCTAAAGAATAACGTTGATCACTAAAGAATAATTTATCTATAATACCACGTGCTGTTTCCTCATCTGGCGGCTCAGCATTACGTAATTGTCTATAGATATGTTCTACTGCTTCTTTTTCAGAGTTTGTTGGATCTTTTTGAAGCGTATTATGTATAATTGCGTAATCTCCTTGTTGCGCACTTTCTTTATGTAAAAGAATAGTTTTAACACCTACTTCAATGATTTCTTCAATATTATCTTTGTCTAATTCTGTATCACGATCAAGAACAATTTCATTACGTTCTATAGATACAACTTCACCAGTATCTTCATCTACGAAATCTTCATACCATGTATTTAATACACGGGCTGCAAGTTTGCGTCCTAAAATTTTCTTTAAACCAGATTTTGAGACTTTAACTTCTTCAGCTAAATCAAAAATCTCAAGAATATCTTTATCTCTTTCAAAACCAATAGCTCTAAAAAGAGTTGTAACAGGTAATTTTTTCTTTCTGTCGATGTAAGCATACATCACTTGGTTGATATCTGTAGCGAATTCTATCCAAGATCCTTTGAAAGGAATAACTCTTGCCGAATATAATTTTGTTCCGTTTGCGTGAAACGATTGTCCAAAGAATACACCAGGAGATCTATGTAATTGAGATACAACTACACGTTCTGCACCGTTGATACAAAAAGTACCAGATGGTGTCATGTAAGGTATTGTTCCTAAATACACATCTTGAACAATGGTCTCGAAATCCTCATGTTCAGGGTCTGTACAGTACAGTTTTAACCTTGCTTTTAATGGAACGCTATACGTAAGTCCTCTTTCTATACACTCTTCAATAGCATATCTTGGTGGGTCGATAAAGTAATCTAAGAATTCTAATACGAATTGATTACGAGTATCTGTGATTGGAAAGTTCTCCTTGAAGGTGTTATACAATCCTTCATTACCTCTTTCTTCAGATTTTGTTTCAAGTTGGAAAAAATCCTGGAAGGATTTTATTTGAATATCCATGAAATCTGGATATTCAGTTCTATTAATAATAGACGAGAAATTTAATCTTTCAGCTTGTGTTACTAACATCAATGGACGAAATTTTGATTAAAAAAAATGGTTTGTATATACTACTAGCTATATACGACAAATGGTCTAGGTCTTAGAGAGTAGTCTCCAGACCTAAACCTTTGTTAATTTTATTTGTTAAGCTTACTTAAGCTCAACCTCAGCTCCAGCTTCTTCTAAAGAAGATTTTAAGCCTTCAGCTTCATCTTTAGAAACTCCTTCTTTGATTGCACTTGGTGCATCATCAACTAATCCTTTAGCTTCTTTTAATCCTAAACCAGTTAATTCTTTAACTAATTTTACAACAGCTAACTTAGCGCTACCTGCAGCTTTTAAGATTACATCAAATTCAGTTTTTTCTTCAGCAGCATCTCCGCCACCTCCTGGTCCAGCTTGTACAACTGCAGCAGCAGCAGCAGGCTCGATACCGTACTCTTCTTTTAATATGTTTGCTAATTCATTAACGTCTTTTACCGTTAAGTTAACTAATTGTTCTGCGAATTCTTTTAAATCTGCCATTTGTAATAATTTTTAATTTTTTTAATATATAAGTGTAAAGTGCGTACTTTTTAAATTATCCTTCTTTTTCAGATAATGTTTTAAGAATTCCTGCTAGTTTTCCTCCACTTGATTTAAGTGCAGACACAACGTTCTTCGCAGGAGATTGTAATAATCCAATGATATCTCCAATTAATTCTTCTTTTGATTTGATATCAACTAACATATCTAGTTGATTATCTCCTATGTATACCGCTTCCTCAATGAATGCCCCTTTTAGTAAAGGTTTTTCAGATTTTTTACGAAAAGCTTTAATTACTTTCGCTGGAGCGTTTCCTGTTTCAGAATACATTACTGAAGTATTACCTTTAAGCGTTGATGGTAAGTCTCCAAAATCTTTATCTGAAGCTTCCATTGCTTTTTCAAGTAATGTATTTTTTACTACTGCTAACTTTACGTTTGCTTTAAAACAAGCACGACGTAAATCTGAAGTGTTTCCTGCATTTAAGCCTGATATATCAGCTAAATATATATTAGCATTATCGGCTAATTGCGCAGTTAATTCTTCAATAACTTGTGATTTTTCTTCTCTTGTCATAATAAAAGTTATTTAACTACTAACCGATTTTTGTATCAACTGCTATACTAGGACTCATTGTAGAAGACATAAAAATGCTTTTTACATAAGTACCTTTAGCTGCAGTTGGCTTCAGTTTCATTAATGTTGTTAATAATTCGTTTGCATTACCTTCAATCTTATCAGCACTAAATGATGCTTTTCCAATTGCTGCATGTACAATACCTGTTTTATCAACTTTAAAGTCAATTTTACCAGCTTTTACTTCTGTTACAGCTTTAGCGATATCCATAGTTACTGTACCTGTTTTTGGGTTAGGCATTAAACCACGAGGACCTAATACACGTCCTAAAGGACCTAATTTACCCA
This sequence comes from uncultured Lacinutrix sp., assembly GCF_947500325.1. Lineage (GTDB taxonomy): Bacteria > Bacteroidota > Bacteroidia > Flavobacteriales > Flavobacteriaceae > Lacinutrix. The sequence continues at coordinate 6,637 of NZ_CANMRQ010000033.1, read as the reverse complement.
TTACACTTGGCATAGTGATGATTACATCTACATCTGTCCAGCCAGCTTTAATTTTATCAAGATATTCTTGAAGACCAACGAAATCTGCACCGGCTTCTTTAGCTTCTGCTTCTTTGTCTGGAGTAACTAATGCTAATACTTTAACATCTTTACCTGTACCATGAGGAAGAGATACTACACCTCTTACCATTTGGTTTGCTTTTCTAGGATCTACTCCTAAACGCACAGCTAAATCTACTGAAGCATCAAACTTAGTATTTGTAATTTCTTTTATCAGTGCTGAAGCTTCTTGTAAAGAATATACTTTATCCTTTTCTAACTTAGCAACTGCCTCTTTACGTTTTTTTGTTAATTTTGCCATTTTAAAATCTTTTTAGGTTAATTAGGTGCTTCACCACCTTTAACAGTTATACCCATAGATCTTGCAGTTCCTGCGATCATTTTCATTGCAGATTCAATTGTAAATGCATTTAAATCTACCATTTTATCTTCTGCAATAGCTTTAACTTGATCCCAAGTCACCTTAGCTACTTTACGTACATGAGGTTCACCTGATCCTTTTTTCACCTTGGCCGCTTCTAATAATTGTACTGCAGCTGGAGGAGTTTTAATTACAAAGTCAAATGATTTATCTTTGTAAACTGAGATTACAACTGGTAATACTTTACCAGCTTTATCTTGTGTTCTAGCATTAAACTGCTTACAGAACTCCATGATATTAACTCCAGCAGCACCTAAAGCGGGTCCAACCGGTGGCGACGGATTCGCTGCACCTCCCCTTACTTGTAACTTAACTACTTTACCTAATTCTTTTGCCATTTTTAATAATTTAGTTCGGTATCAATTCTTTTTTGGAAGCAAGAATTAATCCCATCTTTATTGTAACAATTATTATATCTTTTCAACTTGCATATAACTTAATTCTAATGGTGTTTTTCTTCCAAATATTTTCACCATTACTTCAAGTTTGCGTTTTTCTTCGTTAATATTTTCTATAGTACCATCAAATCCGTTAAATGGACCGTCAATTACTTTAACTGTTTCTCCTTTAGTATAAGGTATAGCAACATTTGCCTCAGCATCTACTGTTAACTCATCTACCTTACCTAACATTCTGTTCACTTCAGATTGCCTTAACGGTAATGGATCCCCTCCTTTTGTAGCTCCTAAAAAACCTATAACATTAGTAATAGACTTAATTATATGAGGTATTTCACCACTCAAATTAGCCTTAATCATAATGTAACCACTGAAATAAACTTTTTCTTTGTTTATTTTTTTTCCATTACGTATTTGCACTACATTTTCAGTAGGCACTAATACTTCCTCTACATAATCTTGTAAGCCTAAACGTGCTATTTCGTTCTCGATATAAGTTTTAATCTTATTTTCTTGACCACTTACAGCTCTTACAACGTACCATTTTTTTTCTCCAACTTCAGCCATAAAACTTCTTAGTTTACAAAATAGTTAAAATAATAACCAATAGCTTTACTAAATACAGTATCAACTCCCCAAATCGCTAAAGAGAATATAATTGAAAACACAGCCACTAAAATAGTCAAGCTTTGAACTTCTGACCATGGTGTCCATGTTACATTGTTTTTCAATTCGCTAAATGATTCCTTAATATAATTTACTATTCCAGCCATTTGTATTCTTTATTTTATGAAACAAATAATCTATTATTATTCGTTTTAATTCATTTAAAAACAAAACTTAATTTAAGTTCATTTTACTTAAGCACGGGTTGAGAGACTCGAACTCCCGACACCTGGTTTTGGAGACCAGTGCTCTACCAACTGAGCTAAACCCGTAAATATAAGTCAAGGTGCCACGAAAACGAGACACCTTAACTTTGTATTTATTAAATTAGATATTACTCTAATATTTCAGTTACCTGACCAGCTCCAACTGTTCTACCACCTTCACGGATAGCAAAACGTAAGCCTACATTCATTGCAATTGGTTGGATTAAATCAACTGTAATAGTTAAGTTATCTCCAGGCATTACCATCTCTACTCCTGATGGTAAAGCAATGTTACCTGTTACATCAGTTGTACGCACATAAAACTGTGGACGGTAATTATTATGGAATGGCGTGTGACGTCCACCTTCTTCTTTTTTCAAGATATAAACCTCAGCTTTGAAGTTTTTATGAGGAGTTACAGATCCAGGCTTAGTAATTACCATACCTCTTGAAATCTGAGATTTTTCAATACCTCTTAATAAGATACCAGCATTATCTCCAGCCTCACCTCTATCTAATATTTGACGGAACATCTCAATTCCTGTAATAGTAGATGTTAATTTCTCAGCTCCCATACCAATAATCTCTACAGGATCCCCTGTGTTAGCAATACCAGTCTCAATACGTCCAGTTGCTACTGTACCACGTCCAGTAATAGAGAATACATCTTCGATAGGCATTAAGAAATCTTTATCAACTTCTCTTAACGGCTCTTCAATCCAAGCATCAACTTGTGCCATTAATTCTAATACTGTATCTACCCACTTTTGCTCACCATTAAGCGCTCCTAAAGCAGAACCAGAAACTACAGGTCCATTATCACCATCATAATCATAGAATGATAATAATTCTCTAACTTCCATATCAACTAATTCTAAAAGCTCTTCATCATCAACCATATCCACTTTATTTAAGAATACTACGATTCTTGGAATACCTACCTGACGACCTAATAAGATATGCTCACGAGTTTGTGGCATTGGACCATCTGTTGCAGCAACAACTAAAATAGCTCCATCCATTTGAGCAGCACCAGTTACCATGTTCTTTACATAATCGGCGTGACCTGGACAATCTACGTGCGCATAGTGACGGTTAGCTGTTTGATATTCAACGTGTGATGTATTAATTGTAATACCTCTTTCTTTTTCTTCTGGAGCATTATCGATAGTATCGAAATCTCTTGCTTCTGATAAACCTGCATCAGCTAATACTTTAGTAATAGCAGCAGTTAAAGTTGTTTTACCGTGATCTACGTGTCCAATTGTACCAATATTTAAGTGTGGTTTTGAACGATCGAAAGTTGCCTTTGCCATGTTTTAATAATTTAATCTTAGTTATATAATAATATTAGTGTTCTAAATTTATGCTTTTCAAAAAATTGAGCCAATGACGGGAATTGAACCCGTGACCTCTTCCTTACCAAGGAAACGCTCTACCTCTGAGCTACACCGGCTAAATATTAGAGCGAGAGACCGGGTTCGAACCGGCGACATTCAGCTTGGAAGGCTGACGCTCTACCAACTGAGCTACTCTCGCAATTATTTAAAATTCTTCGTTTAAAATATTACATTTCTTTATGGTTAAAAAAATGTGGGGAGAGCAGGATTCGAACCTGCGAAGACGTAGTCAGCAGATTTACAGTCTGCCCTCGTTGGCCGCTTGAGTATCTCCCCAATTTTAAACTTTTCAATCTTTTAAAGAACTTACAAAAAAAGCTTTTAAACTTCTTTCATTTAAGAGCCGATGGAGGGACTCGAACCCACGACCTGCTGATTACAAATCAGCTGCTCTAGCCAGCTGAGCTACATCGGCTTTTACTGCTATTTTTACATATAAAAAAAGCCCGCTATTTCTAACGGACTGCAAATGTAAATATTTATTTAGTTATTCAAAAATATTTTTAATAAATATTTTTATAAATATGTTCTTAATTTCTCTTTTCTCTTTTTTAACTGCCTTTGTAATGATGCTACTGCTACATCTGCTCCTTCTTCAAATGTTTTACATTGTTTTTTTACAACAAAACTATCTCCAGGCACACTTATTCTGGCTTCGAATATTTTATTTTCTTTATCACTAGTATTTTCAACTTTTAAAAACACATCCGACTTTATGACTTTATCATAATAAGTTTCCAATTTATCCATTCTTTTTTGAATGAAATTTAATAGTTTTTGATCTGCATTAAAATTCACTGATTGAGTGTTCACCTTCATACGCTTTAATTTTAATTGGTTAAACGATTGATACTATTATTTTTTACTTCTAGGATGCGCTTTAGAATACACTTTTTTAAGTTCTGCAATACTATTGTGAGTATAAACTTGAGTTGCAGCCAAACTTGAATGTCCTAAAAGTTCTTTAACAGCATTTATATCTGCACCTTGATTTAGTAAGTGAGTCGCAAATGAATGTCTTAGTATATGCGGACTCTTTTTTACCTTATTTGATGCTAAACTAAAATACTCATTTATTATTCTGTAAACAAGAGTTTCATAAATTTTAACGCCTTTTTTGGTTAAAAAAAGATATTTATCGTCCTGTATATTTTTTAATTCTGCTCTTTTATTAGCATAAATATTAATTGTTTTAATTACTGAGCTTAGTAATGGAACATAACGCTCTTTATTTCTTTTACCTAAAACCTTAAGGGTCTTATTAGCCATATCTATTGCTGACCACTTTAATTCTACTAATTCTATTCTTCTTATTCCTGTTGAATAAAACAATTCTATTATAAGCTTATTTCTAACGCCTTCGAAATCCTGATCATATTGCAATTCGTCTATTACAATTGCGACTTCTGTTTCAGAAAAAGGGACTTGAATTTTTTTACTTGTCTTTAATGCTTTGTGCTTAGCTAAAGGATTAATTTTTATATCCTCAATTTTTAATAAAAATTTATAATAAGAGTTTAATGCAGATACTTTACGGTTGATACTCCTATTTGAAATTTCTCTTTCAACTAGTTTTACTATCCAACTTCTAATTTGTGAGTAATTAACTTTGTTTAATTCTGATTCATCATACTCTGAGAGTATAAATTCTTGAAATGACTGAATGTCATTTGAATATGCTTTTATAGTAAGTTTCGAATAATTTCGTTCTAACTGAAGATAATTAGTAAATGCTTCTAAAGACATATTAATTTATTGAATATGATAAATATAACAAATTAAGCTGTTCACTTTCTAATAAAAAAGAACAGCTTAATTTGTTATTATTAAAGTATGATTACTCTTTAAACAGCGAAGCTCGCTGACTTAAATCTTCAATCATCTCTTCATCTTCCTCACTTTCTAAAAGTACATTATAAGTTTCCCAGAACTCTTTATCGTATGGTTTAGGAGAGAATATATCCATATCCCATTTTTGGATCTTTGCTTGCATAATAGACTCGTCGTCAAGAATGATTTCAGAAAATAAAATTTCTTGAATTGTATAATAATAACGTTCCTCTTTTAATCGCTCTTCTTCTTCAGGTGAAATTATTACATTTTTTCCTTTTTTCCCTACGTTTACAAGTTTTGGAGTCTCATAATATATATATGCTGGATACATTTTATCTTCATACTCTTTATAAGTAATTTCAAGCTTGTGATTTAATTGCGTATCAAATAGGCGTTTACTTCTACTTTTTTGTTCTTTAGAACCTGCAATTAATTCGTATTCTATTTTTTTAAAGGCATAATTATCATAATATATGTATACCCAGCCTTGTGGCACAAATCCTTCATTATAAATTCCTTTAGTACCAAGCCCTACGTAATTCTCTCCTTTTAATATTTTTATTTTATACAGCTTCCTTTCGTTATCTACCAGTATAGTATCTAGTTCGAATTGGTGATTGGTTAAAATATTCTTACCAAACAAGGCTTTATTACCTTTAACATTTCTAAAAATATTTAATTTACCTTGAAAGATATTTTGAAGTCCATTTACTCTCTTGTCATTCCATCTTATAGCTTTTTTTATAGATGCTGTTTTTATTTGACTACGTTTAAAGTTTTTTGGAGTGACCTTCCTTCTGGATTTTTGATTTAAATATGATGCATAAGCAAATAGACTATCTATATCTCTTAAATCATAACTCTTTCGCATTTGATCTACATTAATCTTAAGATGATTTTTTGCTGGCACACTATAACCAGAATCGTATACCGAAATAGCACTTTCGATAAGCCATTTAAATTCTCTCTTATTACGTTCTTTATGTCTTAAAAATCCTTTTTGGATGTATGCAGAATCTGGCATTGTTTCTGGCAATTCTTCTAATGCTTTTAAAACAATATCATTTCCAGTTTTTGGCCTAGGTTCTGCCTCAATTGTTACTTCATCTAAAGTAGCGACAGCTTCTATTAAATAAATTTCCATTGAGCTATCATATTGTTCTAATGGGATTTTTTCTGTAGAATAACCTATAGATGAAATTACAAGTGTGTCTTTAACATTTTCTAATGGCACTTTAAGTGAAAAATTACCATCTGCATTTGTTATTGTTCCAATAGTTGTATTTTTAATATAAATACTTGCACTTTCTACTGGAGCATCAAGTTGAAAGTCTTTAACTTTATTTTTTATCTCTAATTGCGCAAATGCAAAAGTACTGCACAATAGAAATAAAAAAGGTAGAATTTGATTTGGGTATTTCATTTTAAATCAATTAATTAACAATACAGAATCGCTTTTTCAGAACTCTAATATAAAAATTCTTCTTATACTTTTACTTAAACTGTATTTTTTCTCTTTTATTATGAGACACTTGTATATGGAGAAAGCTAATGCTTCACTGCAGGTTTATACTCCTTCTTGTCAATTACCATTTTAGCTAATTGTGATACAATTTTCGCTAAAACACTAATTTAATTAATGCTTCACTGCAG
>NZ_CANMRQ010000032.1 GCF_947500325.1 uncultured Lacinutrix sp. | reverse complement strand
CAATCGACAAGGTTAGAAACTAATTTAGTGTAAACACATAAGCTTTAACTTGTGTAAACTATGTATCTTAACGAACATTCATGAAAAAGATATTCACAGGAATTACGTTTATTCTACTTTTGACGCAATGTTCAAAAGAAAACATAGAATTACAATTAACCTAACTGAATAAAAATTAATCCGAATTGATATTTAAATCTTTAAAATACCAAAAATACGCTGACAAAATTTGTAAAAAACTTACAGATTTTCAAGAAAATTTCAGGAACGAATATGACATTGACAATTATGCAAATTGGTTTTACAATCAGTCAAGCGAAACGCTAAGACTTTACTCAGACGATAAAGACATTTATTTCAAATACATTCCAGTTGGAACATTTTCACAAAACACAAATACTTGGATGTGGTCTTGGGCGAACGAAGATTCTGTTGAACCGAAAAAATTTAGAACTTTAAAAGTTAAAGAATTCGGAAAAAAAAAGAACTATAGCAATTTAATTAACGCCCACTTTGACGGAGATAAATACACAGGTTGGGAATTGACTTCTATTGCATTTGATATAATTGGTGGAATTGGAACTTATCGAGTGATTTCTGACCATTTAGAAAAATACTTTCTATTAACTGAACAGATAACAAAAAGAGAAGCTGAAAAAATTGAGAGTGACCTAATTGAATGTAGTATTCATGGAAAAATAAGAAAGGCCTTTATTTGTCAACACCTAAATGCAGAAACAAAAGTTGGATTTGAAGAAGCTTTCGATAGCTATCGTGGGATGGAATTAGATGAAGAAAATGACTTTCAAGCTTGGTGTGCGGAATGCGAAAAAGAGCGACTTAAAACAGACGGCTGGAATGACGAATCTATGGAATTTGCCAAAATCAAGTTAGTCTGCGAAAGATGCTATTTTGAAATTAAGGAATTGAATCAAACTGGATAAAAAAACTAAGCTCTTTTCTGATAACACTCTGCTGCAATCTGATTTGACTCTCACTCTACTCCTTTTCTGATCTTACTAGAACATATAATTTCTGACTTTACTCAGAATCTTATAAACTGATATAATACGCAATCGGATTTACTATCCTTATCTTTCTCTAAAAATAAAAGCCTATACACAACAAAATGTATAAATAATTGCTATTTTAGACCTAAATCAAGGCTAGTTTCTTTTTGATTGCTGCTGATTTCCCTACGGAAAATCCTCGCTTGCAAAAACGCAACTATCCATACACAAACCGTTAGGGGCCATTAACAAATAAAATCAATATATATAGTTTTAATACGACTTTATGTTACAAATCATCGATTTAAATTCAAATTTCTCAAAAGTAAAACTAAGTAATATATCACATGATTTAAGAATTGTGAAAAGATCTATTGACATGTTTTATATTCAAAATCCAAATATTTTATAAACACTGATAGTTAAATACATGGAAATTACACCAAAAAAAGGCTTTAAAGGTTTAATTGAAAATTGGCAAAGTGATTTAATTGCAGCGGTGAGTGTATCACTCATTGCTCTACCGCTTTCATTAGGTATTGCTTTGGCAGCAGGTGCACCTGCAATGTCGGGTATCATCTCAGCAATTGTTGGCGGTGTTGTAACAACTCTTTATCGAGGTGGCCATATATCAGTCAACGGACCTGCCAAAGGAGTTATTGCAGTTATACTTTTGGGTATTACATTGATGGATGATGGTTCTGGGCAAGCATTTAATTATGTATTGGCAGCAGTTGTCGTTTCAGGTGCAATTCAAGTATTATTGGGATTATTGAAATTAGGTAGATTAGCAGATATATTCCATTCTTCCGTAATTCACGGTATTTTGGCAGCCATTGGAATTATCATCTTTGCTAAACAAATCCATGTTGCCTTAGGCACGCATTCAGATAGTCCAAGTATTATACAAAACCTTATTGATGCAGTGCTACAACTACCTCAAGCGAATCCTTTTGTAGTGATTATTGCTTTGGTAGGCTTACTTTTATTATTGTTTCATTCCAAAATTAGTAATCGGTTTTTCCATATTTTGCCTACGCCAATGTGGGTAGTCGCCCTTTCTATTCCCTTTGTTTATTTTTTCAATTTCTTTGACCAACATACGCTTTCATTCTTTGGAAAAGCATACGAGGTAGGACCTAATCTACTGTTGGATATTCCAGATAATATTATGGATTCAATAATGCATCCAAATTTTAGTAAAATTAATACCATTGAATTCTGGACAACCGTAGTATCTATTTTAATCATAACAAGTATTGAATCATTAGCCATTGCAAAAGCAGTTGACAAAATTGACCCATATAAACGAAAGACGGATTTAAATAAGGATTTGACAGGCATTGGATTGAGTACGATGGCAGCTGGTATGATTGGAGGTTTGCCAATTATTGCTGTGATTATTCGAAGTACAGTCAATATTCATAATGGTGCGAAGACAAAGTGGTCCAACATGTATCAAGGACTTTTGTTGTTACTGTTTATTATGTTATTGAGCCCAATAATGAGGCAAGTACCACTATGTGCTTTTGCTATTTTACTCGTTTACACCGGATTTAAGTTAGCTTCTCCTGCCGTTTTTAAACAAATTTATAATCAAGGAATCGAGCAATTAATATTTTTTGTTGGCACCATGGTTTTAACGCTTTACACCAATTTATTAATTGGTTTACTCGGTGGGTTATTATTGGCGCTGGTCATTCACATGTTATTGGCAAGGGTATCCATCACTCGATTTTTTAAAATGGTTTATAAGTCGCGTACAAAATTAATGAAACGATCAGATGGCAGTTTCTATTTAAAGATTAGAGGTATTGCGAATTTTTTAGGTATTATAAAAATCGATAAACTACTGGCTCAAATTCCTTCTGGAGCAGATGTTAATATTGATTTATCAGAAACAAGATTGGTAGGCATTACCTATATGGACTACCTAGTGGAATACCTAAACATACAAAGGGCTACAGGCGGCAAGGTATTTATATCAGGATTGGATTCTCATGTTTCATCCACGACCTATAATAAGGCTTTAAAAATTAGTTTCGCTGGTTCTGGTGCTAAACTATCGCAAAGGCAAAAACGATTACGAAATTTAGCAACTGAGAAAAATTATCAATACGCAAGTCAAGTTGATTGGAATACAGGTTATTTAAAGAAGTTCCACTTTTTTGAAATTAGACCTATTGAACGCAAATACAATTGTCTCAAGGGAACCTTTAAAGATTTGAATGTGTCTTGGGAAATTGCAGATGTAACATTCAATGAAGGCCAGGCTTTTACAGCTGAGACATTTAATACCACTCTAATAGTCTTAAAATTGAATAAAAAAATTCCCGTTTTCACTATGGAAAAAGAAGCTGTATTAGAAAAAATATTTGACAGGGTGATGGCATTTACGGGCTATAAGGACATTGATTTTGAGATGTATCCTGATTTTTCTAAAAAATTCTTGCTTATGGGGAATAATGAATCTGAGATTAGGTCATTTTTTACAGATGAAATCATTCGCTTTTTCGAAAGTCATCAGATTTATCATATAGAAAGTAATGGTGAAGCACTAGTTATTTTTGATAAAATCAAATTGGCGAGGACAGATGAAACCATTGCATTTATAGATTATAGTAAAGAATTAGCCAAACTCATAGAAATAATGCATTAAGATATAGAAATAGAATACAAAATTAAAAACAGGAAGAACACTATTTGGAAATTATTGAAAAGGATTTAGTGTAAGCTCAATAAAATATGGCTGTGGATGGGATGATTAAAAGCTGGAAATAAAAACAGCGCCTAAAAACGTGTATAGTTAATTGCTAAGTTGGTTAAGACAAGGATTTCTCCTACAAATTACTATCGAGTCTATCGGAATCATATGTGAGGAAGCCTCATTCCTTCTAACGCTGTTTTTACCTACCTCCTGTCGTCGGCTGGTTCAGCAAAAGCTTAAACTGGTCGCAAGGCTAAAAACGCAACTAACCATACACAAACCGTTGTACGTAATATGAGTAAAACCTTGATAATAGTATTATCCATTATTTCTTTTATCATTATACTTGCTATAATTGGAGCAAAGCGACGTGAAACGAAACTAAGAGCATTAATTGACAGTAGAGAACCTTTAGCGAAGGAAGATTATGTAAAACATTTCATTAAAAAAGGATTTACAAAAAAACATATAGAAGTGCTACATGATAAATTAAATGAGTTTATCGGATTAGAAGGTTACTCAGTCTATCCTGACGATGACCTTCGAGAATTATATGGATTTGAAGATTTAGACGATATTGAATTCATAAATCAGATTATCATTGAATTAAACCTTAGACAACTTAATGATGCTGATTATAACGAAACTGAAAGATATGTTAAGTTGTTTAATGCTGAGTATATTCTAACTCTAATAAAAAAAGTAAATGAATAAATATTACGTACAACAACGTGTGTAATTAATTATTAGTTCACTGCCGACTTACGAAAATTCCGCTGGAATTTCCTATCTGTGATTTGTTTGCTAAATTAGTTGCTTAAACACGCAACTAACCATACACAAAAACGTTAGCAGCAAGCTAAAAAAACGAATGAAAAACAAAATACTGATTTTACTACTGATTTTATCATCTTTAATTTGCTTCAGTCAGAAACAAAATGAGAATCTTCTCTATGTTGTAGATTCAATTCCGATTATTGAAGAACCAAAAGAAGGATTCGGAACATTAACAGAAAAAGAAATTGACAGAGTTGAAGTACTTAAAAACAAAGAAGCTATTGAGAAAACTGGATACAAGGACTTGGACGGAATTATATATGTCTTTACAAAAGAATATACCAAAAGACCAGATAGTATAAAAGCAATTCCGACAACCAAATTGATGACCAAGAAAAATGGAACGTGGTATTTAAAAGATAGTTCAACACCATATTCGGGTAGATTTATTGATTATTACCTGACTGGAAAAAAACAAGGGGAAGGAGCTCTATTCAACGGAAAACTAAAAGGTAAACGCCTAATGTACCATATTAACGGAAACGTATCAGACGAAATTGAATACGAAAACGGACTTTCCAATGGAATGGAAAAACGATTTTACCAAGATGGAACTTCAATGCAAAAAGGCAACTTCAAAAACGGAAAAGAAATTGGACTCTGGGAAATGTACCATCCAAATGGGCAATTAAAACAACGAACAAATTTTGTAAATGGAAAAATGGACGGAGAATCTGTTTCCTATTATTCGACTGGAGAATTGAAAGGAAAAAACGTTTACAAAAACGGAATTTACCAGAAAGATAAAGTCAATGATAAAATATATAATTACTATAAACAAGCCCAAAATTTATACAAACAAGGAAATTTTAAATCTGCTATAAAAAAATATACGAAATGTATTGAACTACAAGAAAATTGGGCAGACGGATATTTTGCACGTGGAACAGCAAAAATGAACAATTTTGAGTTTAAAGATGCAATTAAAGATTTTGACAAAGCAATAGAAGTAGAACCTTATTTTACAAATGCTTATTCAAATAGAGCATTCGCAATTATAAGAAAATACGAACTTGGGAATAGTAGGACTTTGTCAAAGTCTAAAGATGTTCAAATAATTGCTTCAAAAAAAACTGAGATTCCAGAATTGGAATTGACTAAAATCTGTATGGACTTAAAAAAGGCTGTTTCGCTTGGAGACAATAATTGGATGGTTTTGGAAGCTTTGGAAAAACATTGTAAAGAATAAAAGCCAATTGTCAACAATGTGTATAATTTATTGCCAACTATAGTCTTTCTTCCTGTTATTTATTCGCTAAATTAGTTGCTGAAACACGTAACAAAATCATACACAAACACGTTAAACGAAATTCTAAAAATCATTTTTAAATATAGTTTTATTTTATAAACTACACATTAACATCCCAATTTACAGAATCTACCCATGCGTTTAAACTTTGTGGTTCAACCCCCAATAAATATTGAGTTTTCTTAAAATCTTTAGTCGTTAATGTCTCTTTATTATTATCGACATATCTATACAAATTAGAAATTTCTTTAGCCGCTAATGCTCCGAAAGCAGGTGCTAGTTGTTGCTCAAAATCATTAGGTGTCATAGCTACAAAACTAACAGGCCTTTTAATTTTAGTAGCAATGGCTTCTGCTATAGCTTCACCTGTAAATAGGTTACCACCAATAGGCAATGTTTGACCAGTAAGTTCTGGTTTACTTACAGCAGCTACTACATATTTAGCTAAATCAAAATGACTTATCCATGGAAACTTTGTATGAGACGCTACAGGATAAGGCAGTATATTATTGTTTAATATAACTGGAATAGACCAAGGTGCTGCAAGGTTATCTATATAGATATCTGGAGATAATGTGATTACATTTAAACCAGAAGCATCAAATAGTTTTTTAATGTCTAATTTTAAATTAAAAGCCAACATATTCGTTTCTTCTTCTACTAGATGAAACCCTACATTATAAATAATTAAAGCAACATTTTGTGCTTTGGCTGCTGCTATAAAATTAGCTGTATATGTTTTTGCTAATGCTATATCAAAAATTAACGGAAAGCTATAAACTGCTACATCTACAGTTTTTAAAGCATCGTTTAATGCCTTGTTATTATCTAAACCACCTTCAAATACGTTTACTCCTGCCATTACTGAAACACCTTCGTTAAGAGAACGTTTTAAAGTGTTTACTGTATGCTTTTTAGCTAATAATTGCCCTGCAATATTACCACCTTGAAACCCTGAGGCATTAGATACGAAAACTTTCATTTTTTATACTTTTAGTGTTTAACTAAGGCAAATCTAATACCTTTACTTACTAAAAAAAAGTACTTACTAAAAAGTTAGGTACACACAAAAAAGTTAGTTTTACTGTAAATCAATTATTTAAAATGAGTGAAATAATAAAAATAAATTCTAAATGCCCTGTAAATGTTGCTTTAAAAATTATTGGAGGCAAATGGAGGTTGCTTATTATTTTTCAAATGAAGGATGAGAAAAAGCGGTTTGGCGAATTAAAACGTTTAATTCCAGATATAAGTGAAAAAATGCTAATACAAGAATTAAAAAAGCTTGCTCAAACTGGTATTGTACATAGAAAAGCCTATAAAGAAATCCCTCCAAAAGTAGAGTATTCTTTAACCGAAGAAGGCAAAAAGATATTACCTATAATAGATCAAATTAGTGAATTTGGTTCTGGAATATTAAATAACAGTAATCATTAAAACCTCTAATAAATAAAAAATGAAACTTTTAAAATATACAGTATACTCACTTCTATTAATTACAGTATTATCTTGTAAACAAAAAGCAAATATTAAAACGAATACTGTTGAAGACACTGTTTCTGATATTAAAATTCAAAATCAAGAGGACTTAAAACAAAAGGATTTAGACATTAAACCTGCTATTATAGAGCATTACATTTGTTATACAAACAACGATAAAAAAGACATGAGAATTTGGATTAGTTTTTCGAAAGAAAAAGCTATTCAAATAAAATACAATGGACAACAAGACGCTATTGATTTAATATTTGATAAGGAAACGTATATTAAAGGTGGCTCTCACCCAACGATTATTAAATACTACAACGAAATATATAATGATAAAGTAAATGGCATCTATAAATTAACGCATTCTGGAAATTGGGACTATGTGGAATATACAAGAGGTAAAGACTCTAAAATTTTCAATTTCACCATAGACCATAACGCTAATCCTTACGGAAAAACACCTTGCTTTTAATAACTAATTAATAGCAATAACTCAAAACTGCTTTGTTAAAACAAAGCGGTTTTTTTGTTTTAAAATATACTCACACATAAAATCCAATAAAGCTAGTTTGTACGTATAAAGGATAGTATTCTTAAAAAGAAATTAACTAATCCTCCCAAAATTCATACTTATGAATCGTTTAATCAAACTAACAACCCTATTCTCTCTAGTATTAATACTCTTTACATCTCAACTTAATCATGCTCAAATAAACGATCGCGTTGTTTTAGGATATTTTCCATCTTGGTCTGAAAATTGGACCTCAGCAAATCAAAATTCTAAACTAAGAGAAATCCCGAATTTTGTAAACTACGTGTTTCTTTCGTTTGCAAAACCAAACTTAACATATACTGCTGGATCTTACGATATTTCTCAAACTGGTATTCAAGTGCCTTACGATGGTTGTACTTTAAAAGAAAGTATTGGTGCTCTAAAAAATAAAGGCATACATGTTATTCTCTCTGTTGGAGGAGAAACCTATTGGGCAACAAGTGATGCTTATAATATAGAGTATCAACAAATAAAAGATTTAGTAGACGACATGGGTTTTGCTGGAATAGATTGGGATTTTGAACCTAATGGCTCTTTTGCAAATATTGGTAGCGCAGTAAATGTTCAACATTTTATAGACTTCTTCAATAATTCTAGAGCAATTATGCCTAGAAGTGAAGGTTATATTTTAGCCTGTGCACCTAGTGGTGTAGGCGCTTTAGGAGGCGCAACAAATAATGATACAAACTCCCCTTTTGCTTATGCCAATAGAAATTCTCTAACAGGCGAAGACGACACTAATCTGTTTAATAGTACAGCACAAACCAATGGTATTAATTTATTTGGTTTTTCTGCCACTGGGCATATGATTCCTGTTATAGAAAGTGTAGGAGATAAAATTGATTTAATAGCCTTTCAAGGTTATAATGCTGGTGGTAGTACTAATCGTTCTATAATGTATGATGCTTTTGCCTATTATGCTGAACAATATAACTTTACTATAGCCGCAGGTGTTCACTTTCCAAATGAACCTTGGGGACCATATTATGAGTATACTCATCAAAATGTTGCAGCTTTAGCAAATCATATTGAAGAACACACCTATAGAAATGATGATAACGATGGTATCATGATTTGGCAATTATTATTAGAAGACACTAATAGATCTGCTTATTCTTACCTCAATATATCTAGCGCTGTTTTAAACGGCGCAACAGAAGCGACTGCCATACAAAACGCTAATAGTTTTTCATTATCTCCATATTCTGGTGGTGTTACTGATGGATGTAACCCAACCAGTGGTACTATTTTTTGTAGCGTAGGAGAATATAATGCTACAAATAGCTATCCAACCGCAAATACACAAGTGTATTATGATTGTAAAATATGGGAGAATCAATGGTATGCAAATCCTAATGAAATCCCTGGAGTTAACAGCGTATGGCTATTTGTTTCAGATTGTAATGAAGGAACAGGTTGCGGTTCGCTTTCTGTTATAGAAAACACTTTAAATTCTATAAAATTACATCCAAATCCTTCTAGTGATTATATAAAGATCTCAAACTTAAAAATTGAAAAGGATTATAAAATTTATAATCTATCGGGGCAATTACTTTTTAGTGGAATGGTAAAAGAAAACGAAAGAATAGATATTAGAAACCTAAATAAAGGTATTTACTTTATTCAATTAGAAAAGAATACACTAAAATTCATAAAAGAATAATACTTGCTTGACTTTAAAAACAAAATGTTTAAACCCTTTTAATATAAGATAGAACATCACTTCTACCATTATAATATCTACTATAAAACCACTTTGAGAGTTCAAGGTGGTTTTTTTATAAAATAATAATTTACATTTTATTTGTATACATTTTAATAAAATGTATATTTGTACTATGTATAGTAAAGAATTAACCAAAGGCACATTACAACCAATAATTTTAAAGCTACTAAGTGAGTATGATAAAATGTATGGTTACGAGATTACCCAAAAGGTAAAAGAAATAACCAAAGGAAAAATAGATATTTCTGAAGGTGCATTATACCCCATTTTACATAAACTGGAGCACAATAACGTATTAGAGACAGAGAAAGTTTATATAGGTAAACGTGTTAGAAAATATTATACAGTTACCAAATCTGGAAAAAAAGTAATTAATGAAAAAACCAATGAGATTAACGATTTTATTGAAACGCTATCGTTAATATTTAATCCTAAACCAAGTTTAAAATGAAACTTACAGAACAAAATATAGCTTATATCACTAAGAATTTAGAACTGTATGGTTTAAAAAATCAAAATCTAAAAGAAGATATTTTAGATCATATTTGTACGCATATAGAAAACACCAAAGACGATAATTTTAATCGTGCTTATGAAACTGCAATACAACAATTTGGTGGTTACTTAAATATCAATCAAATACAAAGGGAAACGCACTCTCAGTTATATTATAAATCGGCTAAAAATCGTTATAAAATACTATTTATAATAGGCTTTTTAAATTCAATATTAATTGCAACAGGAAGTCTATTTAAAATTATGCATTGGCCAGATGCTGGTAAAATACTAGTACTAGCGTTTGCTTTTTTTATACTTATAACATTACCGCTTTTATTTTACTCTAAATACAAAGACAAATCTCTTAAATATCAATCTTAATACGAACATTAAAATCAACAAAAAATGAAAAAATCAGTTTATTTACTAGGCTTTATGACCTTCTTTACACTAGGTATAGGTACAATGTTTGAATTCTATCA
This sequence comes from uncultured Lacinutrix sp., assembly GCF_947500325.1. Classification (GTDB taxonomy): domain Bacteria; phylum Bacteroidota; class Bacteroidia; order Flavobacteriales; family Flavobacteriaceae; genus Lacinutrix. The sequence goes on along the minus strand of NZ_CANMRQ010000032.1, from coordinate 12,810 downwards.
TTGGCCATTTTCAGGTAAAGTATTGGCTATAGGATTTCTATTATTCAATTTTGGCTTTTTACCAACATTATTCTATAAGTTATATAAAGCTGAAAAAATACTTAAGTAATTATAAACAGAAAACATGGCAAGCTCCTTTAGTTTAAAAGAAGATAATATGATTTTAACTATTGAGTAATCAACTCATATATTCATAAATACTAAAAGCTATTTTTATTCTTTAAATATGTATCTTTCTTAAGTAAAATTAAAACCACCTAAAAAAGGTGGTTTTTTGTTTTTGTTGAGGCTAAAAAATGAACGAACTTTGTTTCTCCTTTATTATATCAAATTCTAACAGGCAATTTAAATGAAAAAATAAGAATGTCTTTTAATTATATCTAAATAAGTTCCTATGCTCTTACTAATATAACTTATTGAAATCAGAAAAAAATAACTAACTTGTTCGCTCTAAAAATTCAAGTTAGTACCATGATAAAAAAGCATAGCCTATTTCAATTATTTTCATTCTTACTTTTAATTTCTACAACCAGTTTTGCTCAACAAGAAACAGTACCTGTTTTTGAAAATGGAGAAGCCCAAATTGTTGAAGGTTTTAAAGATCATAATGAATGGATTAGACATGATCTATGGGTAGACACTCCTTTTAATACAGATGGAGATGATAAAGTAGACAGAATGCATGTATCGGTTACTAGACCTAAACAAACAGATACAGAAGGCTTAAAACTACCTGTCATTTATGTGACTAGTCCGTACTTTGCCGGTGTAGCTCCAGATGTACCAGGTGTAATGTGGAATGTAGAACATGAACTAGGAGCACCTGCAAAAGAAGAACGTGTACACCCAGAAGTAACACGTTTAGGACAACGTCCTATAATATCAAACTCTCATCTCATGAAATGGGTCCCTCGCGGTTATATTGTAGTACACTCATCGTCTCCAGGTACAGGATTATCTCAAGGTGCACCTACTGTTGGTGGAGAGAATGAAACATTAGCTCCTAAAGCAGTAATCGATTGGTTAAATGGTCGTGCTAAAGGTTACACTACTCCAGACGGCAACGAAGAAGTTAAAGCTACGTGGACTACAGGAAAAGTAGGCATGACAGGAACATCTTATAATGGTACCTTACCTCTTGCAGCTGCAACAACTGGTGTAGAAGGTTTAGAAGCTATTATTCCTATCGCTCCAAATACATCTTACTATCATTACTACAGATCTAATGGTTTAGTGCGTTCTCCTGGCGGTTATTTAGGAGAAGATATTGATGTATTATACGATTTTATACATAGTGGAGATGAAAGTAAGCGCCCATATAATAACAAAACTATACGAGATATAGAAATGAAAAATGGTATGGATCGTTTAACTGGAGATTACAATGATTTTTGGGCAGGACGTGATTATCTAAATCATATGAAAAATATGAAAGCAGCATTATTAATGTCTCATGGTTTTAATGATTGGAATGTAATGCCAGAACATAGTTACCGTATATACGAACAAGCAAAAAAACAAGGCATACCTACACAAATTTTCTACCATCAAAATGGTCATGGTGGTCCACCACCTTTAACTATGATGAATCGTTGGTTTACGCGTTATCTACATGGCATTGAAAATGGTGTAGAAAATGATGCAAAAGCTTGGATTGTTAGAGAGAATGACAAAAGAGACAATCCTACTAGCTATAAAGATTATCCAAATCCAGATGCCAAAATGGTAACCCTTTATTTAAATAAAGGTGGCAATACGATAGGAGCTTTAAGTCCTTCACAAAAAAAACGTCAAGGTAAAGAAACTTTAATTGACGATTTTAATATTTCTGGTAAAGACCATGCTATGACTAGCAATTCTAAAAACCGTTTATTATATGCTACACCTAAACTAACTAAAGATCTTCATATATCTGGAGAATCTACCATTACTATTAGTGTTGCTAGTAGTAAAGCTGCAGCAAACTTATCGGTATGGTTAGTATCATTACCTTGGGAAGAGAACACTAAACCCATAACTAATAATATTATTACTCGTGGTTGGGCAGATCCTCAAAATTATAAATCTATGACTGAAAGTGAGCCTTTAAAAACTGGTAAGTTTTATGATGTAACATTTAAGTTACAGCCAGATGATCAAATTATTAGAGCTGGACAACAAATAGGGTTAATAATTTTCTCTAGCGATAAAGAATTTACATTACATCCAAAACCAGGAACAGAGCTAACGGTAGATTTAAACAAAACCTCACTTACATTACCTATTGTAGGTGGTAAAACTGCTTATAAAATGGCTACCGAATAATTCTAGTAAGGCATTAAATACTTATATTCTTAATTGATAAATGAGAAATCACTATAATTCTAGGCGATTTAAAGAATGGTTAGATAAACTACAACAGGAAAGTTGGCAATTAGAACTTATTATTTCTGGTTTTGCTATTTATGGTTTATTCCAAGCTTTAGAACCATTAATAGAGCTTTTTAAAACAGTAGAAAACCAAAATAATATTGTAGTGACAATGTTTTCGGTAGCAGCATTATTCTCTTGCTCCATTTTAATATTTTCTCTTGTTTTGCATGTAATACTTAGAGGTTTATGGATTGGTGCTTTAGGATTGCGCTATGTTTCTGGAGACATTGAATACAAAAAACTAAATTACAGCCCAAAATTTGATAAACACTTAAGAAAACGTATTGGCTCTTTCGATAAATATATTTCGAAATTAGAAGATTATTGTAGTATTATTTTCGCGCTATCCTTTTTACTTATATTTTATGTCTTTTCAATTTTTTTAACTGTTGGAGCTATTGCTAGTATTGCTTATTTAACATTAAGTGGCATTAGTGATGGGAATGAAATAAAACCCAAAAGAGTTATTGGAATATTGTTATTAGTATTTCTCTCTTTCGGAATGATATTTACATTTATAGACTTTGTAACACAAGGCTATCTAAAAAAGAAAAAATGGCTCTCTTTTATTTACTTCCCTTTTTATTGGGTCTTTAGTTTTATCACATTATCTTTTTTATATAGACCATTAGTTTATAATTTTCTAGATAATAAATTAGGCAAACGTATTAGCTATGTTTTAATTCCAATCTATTTCATTATTACTACATTAATTACTTTTAGATATAATCGTTCTAATTACCTTTCTATCAATAGAGATTCTGATATAATATATGCAGATAAAAGAAATTACAATAATTTGCTTACCGAAAAAGGTGAATTTATAAATGATGTCTCTATTCCATCAAAAATTATTGAAACACCATACCTTAATATATTTATAGAATATACAGAACGTATAGAAGATGATATTTTTAGACATAATAAAAGTTTAAAACCAACAAAAGATAAAAGAGGGCTCATTAGTACCATGTTTAATAAAAATACAATATCACGCTCAAAAAGAGATAGTTTAAGAAAAGTATATTTAAACAATTTTAAAGAAATTCATATTATTAAAATTGATTCTATTGAATATAGTACATTAGATTTTGTTTACACACAAAACGATAAAAGACAAGAAGGTTTTGAAACCTTTGCTAACATAAAATCACTACAACCAGGTAAACACCTATTACATGTTTCTAGATTAAGAAAAGTAAAAGAAAATTCTGTTAGAACGATTAATATAGCAACTATACCTTTTTGGTATTACCCAAATTAACTTAGTATTTATAATATAACTAATTGGTAGTTGTGTTTCACTCACCGAAAGGTAGCGTTTACTAATTACGCCTTTTAAATTATTTAATTGATGTATAGGTTTGATGTATAACAACATTAAAACACTTATACCATGAAAAATCAATTTAACTTAAACATTAAAACACCTTGCAGTGAAAACTTTAGTCAGTTTTCTCAAACTCCAAATGGTGGTTTCTGCAGTTCATGCGAAAAAGAAGTCATTGACTTTACAAAAATGAATGCCAATGAAATAATTACTTATTTTAATACAAAAACGAACAAAAATACTTGTGGGAAATTTAATTCTCACCAACTTAAAACCTACAGACAACCGCAACAAAGAAAAAGACTTAATATTTTAAGTGGTATTGGTTTAGCTTGTTTATCATTATTTTCAATAAATACTTCACAGGCACAAGACATAAAAAATCAAGCCAAAACAACAGGAGAAAACTCTGAGATAAAAGCTTCAGCATTCGAAAATAATATTACAGTAAAAGGGCTAATATTAGATGAAGATGGTTTAGCATTACCTGGCGCCAATATTCTTTTAGAAGGAACAGCAATTGCAACTCAAACCAATTTTGATGGCGAGTTTGAATTTCCAAAAAAACTCAAAAAAGGAGATATTATTGTTATAAGTTTTGTTGGTTACCAATCTAAAAAAATAACTATTGAAAATGAAAAATCAGTATCAGAGATTGAATTAAAAATAGACATGACAATGGATTCTTGTATACTTATGGGAAAAGTTGCCGTAAAAGAAGTTTACAAATCTAAAAGAAAGAAATAAGATATAACTTTTATGAAAAAGACTTTCCTTTTATTTTCAATTTTCATTTTTGGTATATCCAATGCGCAAGTATCAGATTTTAATACTGTAGATTTTACTATTGCAGATAATACTGCAAAACTTAATGAGGGTAATAGTTTAGAAAATCTACCATTACTTGCGCATAAACTAACTAATAAGCTACCTACTAAAGTTGAGAAATTTAGAGCCATTTACACTTGGGTGTGCCATAATATAAAAGGAGATATTAATCAACATAATAAAGTTTATAGAAAAAGAAAAAAGTTTAAAAATGATAGTATAGCCTATATTAAATGGAACAATGAGTACAAAAAAATCGCTTTTAAAAAGTTATTAAAACATAAAAAAACTATGTGTACCGGTTATGCTTATTTAATAAAAGAGTTATGTTTTCTAGCAAATATTGAATGTAAAATTATAGATGGTTATGGAAGAACTGTGACTTCTAATGTTGAAACTCTTGAAATGACTAATCATTCTTGGAATGTAGTAAAACTAAATAACAAATGGTATTTATGTGATGCCACTTGGTCCAGTGGTTATATGGATAGTAATAATGACTTTATAAAAGATTATAACGAAGGTTATTTTTTAACAGATCCCGTATTATTTGCAAAAAATCATTTTCCAATAGATAAAAAATGGTTTCTTAATAATACACTTATAAATAAAAAATTTGAACCTTCACCAATAGTATATAATGAAACTTTTAAACATAAAGTAATACCTGTTAATCCAAAAAAATTAAATATTACTAAAACAAAAAATGAAATAGTAAATTTTAGTTTTAAAACACTTAAAAAAATTGCTAAAGATGAAATTACTCTCGTTCATTTTTCTGGAAATAATGAACGTCGTTTTAACATTTATAATCTTGAAAATAAAAACGGTTCAATACAGTTTAAATACAAATTTCAACACTATGGTTATTATGATGTACATTTAAAAGTAAAGAATGATATAGTTGCAACCTACTCTATAGAAGTGACCAAAAACTAAATCAAAAATCTAATTTTTTCACATTCATTTTTTATAAATTTTAATGATTGATAAAAGGCTACCTTTGCAATAAATATTTTTGCATGTCATTTAAAGATCTAAAACTTAATAAACCATTATTACGAGCTGTTGCCGAAAAGGGTTACGATAATCCAACTTTAATTCAAGAACGTACAATACCATTAATTTTAGATAAACAAGATGTTATTGCTTCTGCACAAACAGGTACAGGAAAAACAGCGGCATTTGCTTTACCAATTTTACAATTATTATTTGACAAACAAGACGCTTCTAAAAAAGGTAAAAAAATTCGTGCATTAATTGTAAGTCCAACCCGTGAATTGGCAATTCAAATTCAAGATAATTTTAAAACCTATTCTACATATACTAATTTAAGATCTACTGTTATTTTTGGAGGTGCATCTATAGAACCGCAAAAAGATGTTTTACGTAAAGGAGTCGATATTTTAATAGCTACACCAGGACGATTATTAGACTTACACAAACAAGACGAAATAAATTTAGATTATATAAAAACCCTTGTTCTTGATGAAGCCGATTTAATGTTAGATATGGGTTTTATTGATGATGTAAGAAAAATTGAACGCTTGTGTCCAGAAAGTAAACAAATACTATTGTTTTCTGCAACAATGCCATATAAAGTTCAAGATCTAGCTAAAACTATTTTAAAAGATCCAAAGCAAGTACAAGTAGCGCAGCAATCTTCAACTTCTAAGAATGTTGGCCAAGCCTTATATTATGTTCCGAAACCGAAGAAAATAGAATTGTGTTTACACTTGCTTCGAAATACAATTAAAGGTCGTATTATCATCTTTAGAAGAACAAAATACGGTGTAGATAAATTAGAAAAGACATTGTTGAAAAACAATTATAAAGTAGATAGTATTCACGGTGATAAAAGTCAAAATTTACGTCAAGAGGCTTTAAACAATTTCAAAAAAAAGACTGTTAATATTTTAATTGCTACAGATGTTGCTGCTCGAGGTATAGATATAGATAATGTAGATGCTGTTATTAATTTCGATATGCCAAATGTACCAGAAACTTATGTGCATCGTATTGGACGTACTGCTCGTGCTGGAAATACAGGTACTGCGTATTCGTTTTGTTCTGCAGATGAAAAAGCATATATAAAAACAATACAGCAACTTATTAATTTACAATTAGACATTGTAGAAGATCATCCATATCCTTTAGATCCAAAAGCAAAACCACCAATTCATAAAAAGAAAGGTTCTAAATATAAAAAAGGGCGTAAGAGTGAAGCTTCTAAAAAGAAAAAGAAACGTTGGTATTAGTGTAACATTTTCCAACTAAAAGAGACTTATAGTGTGAATAAATAAACTAAAGCTATGCAACATATTTTGAGTTTAAAAAAGCCTTATTTAGGTGTTTTAGTATCTTTTCTATTACTCTTTAGTTTATTTTTTATTGCAAAACACAATACTATTCAGTTTAATTCTTCAGCGTTTGTTTCTGCTATAACATTGGATTTTGCAGTGACAATTCCATTAATTTATTTGTTTCTTACCAGACAAAGTAACATTCCAAAAACAACAGTTGTTCCTTTATTTATTTTAGGCTTAGTATTAGCTAGTTATTGTCTTCCTCAAGAACAACAATCGCTTTTAAATAGTATAAAAAAATGGGGCATTCCAATAGTAGAAATTTCTGTTTTTACATTTATAATCATTAAGGTTAGAAACCTAATTATACAATTCAAGAAAAGCAAAGAACAATCGCAAGATTTCTTTGATGCATTAAAAATAGCTTCTAAACAATTATTACCATCTACTGCTGCAAATTTATTTGCAATGGAAATTGCTGTTTTTTATTACGGTATTTTTAAATGGAAATCACAAAAATTAAAACTAAATGAATTTTCTTATCATAAAAATAGTGGTACTCCAACATTGTTAGGCGCGCTTATATTTGTAATAGCTATAGAAACAGTTGCTATCCATTTACTAGTTGTAAATACTGCTCCAATTATCGCCTATATTTTATTAGCGTTAAGTATTTATTCTGCCTTTCAAATTTTAGGGTTTTTAAAATCGTTATTCTATAGACCAATACTTATTACTAAGCAAAGAATATATTTAAAATATGGTATTTTATCTGAAACCTCTATTAATACTAACAACATAGAAAATGTTGACTATTTCACGAAAGATATTGATAAAGAGAAAAATACAACACTAATTAAATTATCTCCTCTAGGAAGTTTAGAAGGCCATAATATTATCATTCATTTAAAAAAAGAGCAAACATTAAATGGTTTATATGGTTCCAAAAAGCAATTTCAATCTATTGTATTACATCTTGATGACAAAACATCTTTTAAACAAGAAATTGAATCACTTATAACGCAAGATTAATCAAATAGAATTTCCATTAAAAAATAACTTGGGATATTAAATACTTTCCCCCAATCTTCAGGATCGTATTTACTTCCTGCAACATCACAGTATTTTTTCCATCCTGTCTTTTTATCTAAATAAGGTAAAAAATACCCCATAATATATATTGGTTTGTTACTCTCTATTTTAAGGCTATTACTTTTTACAAAATCATGGAGCGCATAGTTATCTTTACTTGCCTTTATATCATACCGTTTTGTAGTTGAAAAACGATTAAACTGCGATTCCATTTTTACCACATTATTCAATTCTGTTTTTACATAAAATTTAAATTGAAATACAGTAGAATCTATTGGAGTTAAATAACTATCTGCTTTGCTACTAATAATAGTATCTGTTTTTGCTAGTATACCATTGGTAAATTCTTTTACTAATAATCTATAGTTTTTACCTTTTAATTCTTCTCCCGTAAATTTTAAATCTATAACCTCTATATCTTGAAAACGCAACAAGTCATGTACTTCTTTATTATTGGAGCCATATTTAGTTTTTAACTGTATCTCTTTTTGTTGTGCACTAACATTAACGTAACTTATAAAGACTAAAGCTAAAATTGCAAATAATCTCATGATATTTAGTTTTTATTAGGTGTAAATGTATCGCTGTAAGTGTATATAATACCGTGAATAATATCAAAATTTATGTGACCAGAAGAGGCTTCATTTGCTTTACTTTTACGCTCCATCATATTAAACTTCTCCCCTTTTCTATTAGGTTGCATCTCTATCTTATGTTTCCCAATATAATTTATAGTATTATGCCCATAAGCACGCATACTATAATTTGTTTCTGGGCTAAAATGATGAATTTTAGAATATTCAGAAAACATATCAAAACGTTCAAAATTATTGGAGAAATTATATATCCAATACTCACTATTAAAGTCGGTTAATTTTACTCCTTTTTGGATTTCTCCAATTTCTATTTTGGAAAACTCAGAATTTAAATCTATACCATTAACAACTCCTATCTTACCACTTTTTACATTATTTAAAGTGTAATCTCCACCAATAGCATACTCAGCTTTAAAAATAATATCGTCCACTTTTATTTTGTTATAGTGATTCATCATCTTTTTTGCACTAAAAACTCCTTTTTTAATATTTACATTTAACTCGTTAATAATATCTCCATTTAAATTTACAATAGCATTTTTCCCATTAATTACTAATTTTATATAAGGAGGTATTTTTACTATAAAAGTGCTTCTAAAAATCTTAACATTTCCTTTTCTAAAGTTTTTTATCTTACCATTCTTTTCTTTTATTTTAAACCTATCTCCAAAATACAAAAGCTCTTTTTTTAGAGGCTCTTTCGTTATCTCTTTTATTAAAGAGTCTTTAGTTTTTCTAATTATAGAATCCTTAGGTTTACTATTTTTAAAACCAACTAAACCACCTATATTCATAAATAGACTTCCATTACCTTTATAAACAGAAGTAGCATGTTCTCCTCTAAGCTTATTCGCGTTTAGTGTAATATTATTATTAAATACTGTTGCCCCAACATTAATTTTACTTAATTCTTTTTTCATTTCTTTAACCGAATATCTCTCGAATTCGAAATTGTAATTTATATGCACTTTACCATCTGTTGATGGTTCTATTGCTATTGAAGAATCATCACAATTAATTATCATTGTAGTAGACTTATCTGTATCAAAAATTTTACTAAACTTATTTTGTTTTTGCGCACTTACAGTCATTGATGTGATGAGCATCAATACTATAAGATTATATAGATGTTTCATAATTTTCGTTTTTTTGATTTAATAATTTGATGTGTTGCTGTATATCTTTTAGTAATTGCAAACGCGTTTTTAGATTCTCAATTAAATCTTCAATCACTAAAATATTATTGGTATCTGTTTTAAAAGAGGTAGAAATCAATTTATAATTCTCATCTAAATCTGCTAGTTTTTTTTCGTAACGACTTACTAGTTTCTTGTCATTTGTTAAGGCTAAAAAACTGTTCCATTCTTTATCAATTTCTATTAAATATTGTCTTTCAACAGTTTCAATTTGCTCTACTATTTGTGAGGTTTCTAGTCTAGACTCTGTATTAAACGCTTTATTAATAAAATAACTCAGCGAAGTAAATAATAGAATAGAAGCTGCTACTTTGTATACCATATATTGCTTTTTTGGTATTATTTTTTCAGCTTTATTTTCTTTTAATTTCTTTAAAAAATCTTCTCTATGGTGCTTTGGTAGTGTTTTACTTACCAAATCTTCTCCTTTAAAAAGTGCTCTAATATCTCGCTTCATTGTAGTAGTCTTTTAAATCGTTTTGTAATGCTAATCTTGCGCGTCGCAATTGTGTTCTCGATGTTTTTATTGGTATTTCTAATATTTGGGAAATTTCTTCATGATCAAAACCTTCAATTAAATACAAAGTGATAATCAATTTATATTGTGCTTTTAATTTAGAAACGGCCTTTAAAATTTTCTCTTTAGTAATACTAGTGTCAAATTGCCAATTGTCTTCATCTACTATTTCTAAATCGGTTTCTGTATATACGATCGTTTCAATTTTTCGTTGTCTCAAAAAATCTAGGCATTGATTTATAATAATGCGTTTTAACCAAGCTCCAAAACTATAATCTGAACTATATGTTTCTAATTTTGAAAATGCTTTTATAAATCCGTCTTGCATGGCATCTTTTGCATCTTCTTCATTTAAATAGCGACAAGCAATAGTATACATGGCATTACAATAACGATCATATAATTGCATTTTAGCGCTTTCACTACCTGCTATACTAGCTTTTATTATTGCATTATTAATTTGATGCATTGGTTTAGATTAGTGTTACATTATTAAAAACGTAATATTTTCTTAAGGGTTTCAAATTTGCTATATTTTTATTTATATAAAAATAGATTCGAGCTAAGCATTTCTTTTAATTAAGCATTAAAGCTGTACTTTAGTAAATTAAAATAAAACATTTAAAATGAAAAAATACATAGCTATTTTTAGCATCATTACTCTTTTTACTTCGTGTAAAAAAGACAAAACAGCAGAAACCAGTCCTAAAATAACTGTAGAAAAAAACATAGAATTTAGTAACATGCTAAATGATTTTTATGAAGAAGGATTAAAGCTAAACCCTTTAAGTGCTACTTCTGCAGGAGACAATAGATATAATAATAGTTTACCAAATACATTAAGTGATGAATTTGCAACTAAAGAAAAAGCATACTATAGTAGTTTTAAGACGAAAGCTGAATCATATAGTGATGAACAGCTAAATACATCACAACAATTAAGTCGTGATGTTTTAATATGGGATTGTGATATTAATTTAGAACGCTTTAACTTTCGTGAAGATTTAACTCCAATTAACCAAATGTGGACTAAACAACTAACTGTTGGTACTTTGGCTAGTGGAGCAAGCTCACAACCATTTAAAACAGTTGAAGATTATAATAATTGGTTACAACGTGTCGATCAATATTTAGAATGGCTAGCATCTGCTGAAGCAAAAATGAAAGAAGGAATACAGGCAAAACATGTCTTACCAAAAAGTTTAATTGCTAAAGTTGTACCGCAACTAAAAACAATTGCTGAAACTAAATTAGAAGATCATTTATTTTATACGCCAATCAAAAATTTACCTGAAGACTTTTCTGCTGAAGATAAAAAGCGTTTAATCGATGCTTATACTAATATGGTTAATACTAAAATAATACCTGCGTATACTTCTATTTATAATTTTATGAATGGAGAGTATATGAAAGCCGGAAGAGTTACTAGTGGTATTGACGATACACCAAATGGAAAATCGTATTACGATCATCAAATTAAACTATATACGACAACAGATATGACTGCCGACGAGATTCATAATCTTGGTTTAAAAGAAGTCGCTCGTATTCTAGCAGAAATGGAAAAAGTAAAAGAGCAAGTTGGTTATAAAGGTGATATTATTTCTTTTTTCGATTATGTAAGAAATAATAAAGAATTAATGCCTTATAAAACGCCAAAAGAGATTATTGACAATTTCAATAAAATTCATGAAACCATGAAACCTCAAATAGAAAGGCTTTTTGATGTAAAACCAAAAACAGGTTTCGAAGTAAGACAAACTGAGAAATTTAGAGAAGCATCTGCAAGTGCAGAATATAACCCAGGATCTTTAGATGGTACACGACCAGGCATATTTTATACACCAATACCAGATGCTACAAAATACAACGTTTTTAGTGATGAAGCATTGTTTTTACATGAAGCTATACCTGGACATCATTACCAAATTTCTTTACAACAAGAAGATATAGATTTACCAAAATTTAGAAAAACATTATGGTATAGTGCCTATGGAGAAGGTTGGGCTTTATATTCAGAATCTTTAGGAAAAGAATTAGGTTTATATACAGATCCATATCAATATTTTGGTATGTTAGGTATGGAAATGCATCGTGCTATTCGTTTAGTAGTAGATACTGGAATGCATACTAAAGGTTGGACAAGAGAACAAGCCATAAAATATTCTCTAGAACATGAAGCAGAAAGTGAGTCTAGTATTATTTCAGAAATTGAACGTTATATGGCTAATCCTGGGCAAGCATTATCTTATAAAATTGGACAATTAAAAATTAGAGAGTTACGAGCTAAAGCAGAAAAAGCATTAGGTGAAAAATTTAATATTGCCCAATTCCATAATCAAGTATTAGAGACAGGATGTGTACCTCTAGCTTTATTAGAAATAAAGATTAATAATTGGATTGAAGCCAACAAATAATAAAAAAAGCCTTCTTAATTAAGAAGGCTTTTTTTTATATTTTGTCCCGTCCTGAAATAAGTTGACAAAAAATCGACTTATTAATGAAAAGTAAAGAGAACAAAAGAGTTAAACGA
>NZ_CANMRQ010000031.1 GCF_947500325.1 uncultured Lacinutrix sp. | reverse complement strand
GTTCGTTTAACTCTTTTGTTCTCTTTACTTTTCATTAATAAGTCGATTTTTTGTCAACTTATTTCAGGACGGGACATATAGCATAAAAAAAGCCGAAGTTTTTACTTCGGCTTTTTTTTATATTAAATCGGTTTATTTTTTTCTTATAATAGCTTCGCCTTCAAATTTATTTAAGCCAATTTTTGGACTACCATAAATGTATGTTTCTGTAGAACCTGATGCTTCTATGGTTAGCTCTTTAGTAACTTCAATATATACATCGGCTTTTCCATTAGTGATTAAATTAGAATCTTTTGCTGTTAATTTTTCAGCTTTTAATACAGCATTGTTGTCTGTGGTAATATTTAAGCTATTTGTGTCGCCTTCAATTTTTGCATGCGCTTTTTTAGGCATATTTATATTAATTTCTGAAGCATTAATTAAGGCTTTTAAATTAGTGCCATCATTTAATTCTATAGATACATTTTCAGCAGTTACATTTAATTCGGCTTTGCTTTTTTCGTTCTGTATAAGTTTGAAATTTGTAGATTTTAGTGTTAAATAAGCCTCTGTAGATTTATTAGTAATTAGAGTAAAATCTTCTAAATTTAATGCATTAGCTGATGTGATTTCGCTATTGTCCTTTAGTTCAACAGTATTCAATGAATCGACAAAAACAACAGTAATTTCAAATTTTTTATGTGAAGTTACACGTTGTAGTTTATTAAATTTTAAGCTTCCTTCCTGTACATCAAAAGCAACAGATTTAAATAAATTATCGTCGGCTTCAATTTGAACAGATGGTGTAAAACCTTGTAAGAGTTTAATTTCAAAATCTTCACCAACAACAAGTCTATTAAATTTAGCAACTTCGGTTAATTCGGTTATTACATTTCTACTTCCTTTAATTTTTTCTTTATCCTGAGAAAAACTTGAGAAAGTAATAAGAATGGCAAAAAGCGCTAGGTGTAATTTTTTATTCATGTTTAGATATTAAATTGATATAACAAATATAAAACAAAAACCATCCCAAACTTTTCTAAGTTTGAAATGGTCTAAGAATTTGGTTGATTAAACGGTTTAACTTTACACAAATATTTCAAGTAAAGTATTGATTACTAATTTTGCAATTGTGATCATTTTGATTGGTTTTTTTGATTGATTGATTTTTTTGTTTATAATATTGTCATTTCTGCATTTTATGATTAAAACTTAACACTCTTTTAATTTGCCATTGTGATTCTTTTTTAATCCATAAATGTGTAAACTTAGCTATGCTAGTTTTTCTTTCTATTTTATTATCTTGTTTTTCAAAGAATTTATGCTCTCCCTTTTGTATGGCTCCATATAACACTCCTTTGTTGTACAATGGGTATACACTAAGGCTACCTTTTACAAGTTCACGTCTAGATTTTATTGTATTAGATTTATTACATAGCCCATTACTTATAGATAACATAAAAGCTTCTTTAGAATTTGTGATGCCATGCTTGTCATGATAAAACTCAAAATCTGAAGCTATAAATGTTTCAAATTGATTGACATCACATTTATTAAAACCTTCATTAAACAATAAGCTGTCATTTTGTTTTAAGGTTTTAAATAGCTCAGAATTTTTTGCTATTTGAGCTTCAATTCTATTTGTGTAGCATAGAAAGACTAACGTAATAAAAAAGACTGATTTGATTGATTTCATTCTGTATTAGTCTTTTTTCTTTTCAGAAGTAATTTCTATACCATTATCATCTATGGTAACATTTACATTTTTGTTTTTTGCTTTTACACCATTATCATCTATTATAACTTCTGTGTTTTCATTTTTAGCTTCAAAACCTTCATTATTAATTTTTAGTTTGGTGTTATCATTATTGACATCAACTTTTACTTCAAAATCATCATCATCATCATCATCATCATTATTGTTGTCCCCGCAATCCAAACATTCTAATCTGTTGTTTTTTACTTTTAAATAGTGGTTTTCTTTACCATTATTTAAAATGTCGTTGTAATATCTAGAATTATTTCTGTGATAATAATAAGTATTGTTATCTGCAAATAAGATACTTCCTTCAGGTAGGTATAAGGTTACTTCAATATTTTGAGATCTTACTTTTTTATTTTTATCAATAATTAAATGATTATCTAATTGTAGTTCGTTACCAGATATAGTATAATTATAAGAAATGTTTTCAGCGAAGCTTTTTGCTTCTTTATATGTGCCGCCGTTAGACATTTTATTTATTCTAATTTTAGCAACACTATCTCTAGTAGATTTTACAATTAATCTAATGTCTTGCGAATACTTTACTTTGTTACCATCTTCATCATATGCTATATTAAATCCAGAATCTCTACGAAATCTACTGGCGAAATAATCGTTGCTTTTCATAGATAAGATAAGCGTATCATTAGCTTTTATGTTTTCGATTTTTTCTGTTTTAATAACTTGAGCCTCTTCTTTTTGAGATAATCCCTCTTTAATAGCCATTATAGATAAACCAATAACTGAGATTAGCCATAAGCCTGCTAAGCTATATTTAGCAGTATTTCCAATAGATTTTAAATTTTTCACTAAAATTTTTAACCCTAAATAGAATAGAAAAAATAAAGGGATAGCAACAGTAAAGAATGTAAGTATAGAAATAAGCCAGAATGGTAAACCAGAAGCATTAGATACATCTATTAAATCTGAATTAAAAAAATGAACTCTGTTGTTTGCATAAGAACCAAAGATTAACCCAATTGCTGAGCTAATTACACCTATAGCTGCTGCAAACATTAATATAAGACCAATAAATTTTGCAAAGATTTTAATAAACATCATGAAAACATCTGCCATGGTGTCAAAAAAGGATTTTGAACTCGATTTTATACTATTTCCCTTTTTAGTGAAATCTATATTCTTGACTGAGTCTGAAACACTATCAGAAGCATGTTCTAAGCTTTCTTTAAGCTTATCTCCAGTTTTTTGAAGGTTTTGTCCTACGTTTTCAAACCCGTCACGAATTTTTTTTTCAATGTTAGAGATGGTCACTTTATCTCCTGTCATTTGTATTTTTTCTGAAGTAGTTGTTGCTTCAGGAATAAAAATCCATAATAGTATATAAAGTATTATACCTGTCCCTGCACCAAAAATTAATAGAAACCAGATAATACGAATCCAAAGAGCATCGATTCCAAAATAATGACCTAATCCTGCAGAAACACCACCAACATATGAGTTGTCTGTATCTCTAAATAATTTTTTTGATGAGGTGTTTTTTGAATATTGTCTCTGTTTTGGTTCATCTTCAAAAATTTCATCGTCTACAAGATAATCTTCAGGTTGCCCCATAATAGAAATAACTTCGTCTACTTCTTTTGTGCTTATAACCTGTTTATCGTGTTTTACACGTTCTGAAAATAATTCTGAGATTCTAGCTTCTATATCTGCTATAATTTCAGAACGTCCTTGAGAGTCTGTAAATGAACGTTTTATAGCCTCAAGATAGCGCTGTAATTTTAAGTATGCATCTTCATCTATATGAAAAAATATACCTGCTAAATTTATGTTGACTGTTTTATTCATTTTTTTTGTTTTTTTGAGGGTGTTACGGTATTAACTGCGGTTTGTAATTCGTCCCAAGTTTTGGTTAGTTCTTTTAAAAACAATTTTCCTGTTTCTGTTAAACAATAGTATTTTCTTGGCGGTCCAGAGGTTGATTCTTCCCAACGATAATCGAGAAGACCTGCGTTTTTTAATCTTGTTAAAAGCGGGTAAATTGTGCCTTCAACAACAAGCAATTTGGCTTCTTTTAGCGTGCCTAAAATTTCGGCAACGTATGCATCATTGTCTTTTAAGACAGATAATATGCAATACTCTAAAACACCTTTTCGCATTTGTGCTTTTGTGTTTTCTATCTTCATAGTCTCATTTTAAATTTCGTTAAACTGTTCATTTTTTGATTGATTTGATTGTTGATTGATTATTGATGAAATATTATTTTAAAAAGTTTATAGTTAATGGATAATGATAACGCTCTCCATCTCTAGCACTTAAACTGGCTTTAATTATAAAGACAACCTCTAAAAGAAACCCTATAAATGCTAAAAAACCTAGAGAACCACCTATGTAAAATAGTGGTGACGGTTCATTAATATTAATATGTATACCATCAAATAAGTCGAAATCCATAAAATCAATTCCATTTAAAAAATTAAAAGCAAAGAATGGAATTGTTAAAACACCTAAAATCATGGCGTATAATAAAATACTTATTTGAAAATTTATGGCTTGTTTACCATGTTCATCTATAAATTGTGATTTGTCTTTATTTACAATCCATAGTACCAATGGTCCAATAAAATTTCCAAAGGGAATTATAAACCTAGAAAAGGTAGATAAATGAATAAAAGTGGCAATATTGTTATGGTTATTTTCGGTCATTTTAAAAAGTATATAATAGTTTCTTATACAAATATATGTCTAAAAGAAGGTA
Organism: uncultured Lacinutrix sp.; assembly: GCF_947500325.1. Taxonomy (GTDB): domain Bacteria; phylum Bacteroidota; class Bacteroidia; order Flavobacteriales; family Flavobacteriaceae; genus Lacinutrix. The sequence goes on along the minus strand of NZ_CANMRQ010000031.1, from coordinate 20,730 downwards.
TTATGTTACGCATAGTACTAAATATTAACAAAATTTTAACATATTGAGTTGTCGAATATTTTCGATAATTTTGGAAAAAATCAAACTATAAATGAAACTAACACCTAGTAAAATAAATACTTTTAACATGTTAAAGTTGCCATCAGTTTTTTTAACTGGGGTGCGTGTAAAATCTATAAATGAAAATTCTTGTACTGTAAGTGTTAAGCATCGTTGGATTAATCAAAATCCATTTAGATCTATGTTTTGGGCTGTTCAAGGTATGGCTGCAGAATTAACTACAGGCGCGTTAGTGTTAATGAAAATAAGAGAGAGTGGAAAGAAAGTCTCTATGTTAGTGTCTAATAATAATGCCTCTTTTACTAAAAAGGCAACAGGTAGGATTGTTTTTAAATGTGAAGATGGACATTTAATAGATGAAGCACTAAAAAAGACAATAGAAACAGGTGAAGGACAAACGCTTTGGATGCAGTCTGTTGGTACTAATAAAGATGGAGTAGTAGTATCTACTTTTAATTTTGAGTGGTCTGTAAAAGTTAAAAATTAAAAATAGAGTTTTTCTTGTAACATGTTTTGCTTTTTTACTTCTAACCATTAAATGATCGTATTAATCAAAAAAAATAAAAAATGACAGCACACGAAATAGATTACAGAATTTACGGAGAAGAAATGCAATATGTAGAGATAGAGCTAGATCCTAATGAAGGCGTTATTGCCGAGTCTGGAAGCTTTATGATGATGGACGATGGTATAAAAATGGATACCATTTTTGGTGATGGATCAAAAAAAGACCAAGGTTTTCTAGGCAAAATTTTAGGTGCTGGTAAACGAATACTTACTGGAGAAAGTTTGTTTATGACAGCTTTTTATAATGCTTTAGATGGTAAGCGTAATGTTTCTTTTGCTTCACCATACCCTGGAAAAATTATACCAATAGATTTAACAGAGTTTGAAGGTAAGTTTATTTGCCAAAAAGATGCTTTTTTATGCGCGGCTAAAGGTGTAAGTGTAGGTATAGAATTTAGTAAAAAGTTAGGACGAGGATTATTTGGTGGAGAAGGCTTTATAATGCAAAAATTAGAAGGAGATGGTATGGCATTTGTTCATGCTGGAGGAACTACTGCAAAAAAAGAATTAAGAGCTGGAGAAACTTTAAGAGTAGATACTGGTTGTATTATTGGTTTTACACAAGATGTGAATTATGATATTGAATTTGTTGGAGGTATTAAAAATAGCATTTTTGGAGGTGAAGGTTTGTTTTTTGCAAAGTTGGAAGGTCCAGGAACAGTTTATATACAATCATTACCATTTAGCCGTTTAGCAAATAGAGTTATTGCTAGTTTACCTAGAGGCGGAAATAGTAAAGGAGAAGGTAGTATTTTAGGAGGTTTAGGTAATATTCTTGATGGAGATAATAGATTTTAATAACGTTAATTAAGAATTTTTTAACTGTTAAAAAGAACTCAAAATGTTTTTTGAGCCTTTTTTTTTATTACATTTAATCGAATTTATAAACCGTTTGCCTATACATACTTTTACCTTTTTATTTTAACTAAACCCTAATTACTTATTATGGCAAGAGCAATGTTCGAGTACACCAAAACGATACTAAATAAAGTGAGTTTTGACGTTAACTTGTTTTGTAAGGAAGTTCAAAAAGCACTTCAAAGGTTATTACCTTATGAAATTGAAGAATTAAAGATTTATATAGAGTCTTTAGTTAATGAAAATCCTGACTTAAATAAATGTTTAATCTATTTAAAAGCATAAAAAAAAGCGACTTACGAGTCGCTTTTTTGTATAGTTTATTTAGATATCGGACTGATAATTTCTACATTTTGAAAAGCAATTGCACCTCTAATAATGCCAGAAATAACATCTTGCATAGCTTCAATAATTTGCATTTTTAACTCACTTTTATGGTAAATAATACTTACTTCTCTAGCTGGAGATGGTTCTTTAAAATGATGTAAATTTTCTTTAGCATCTTTATTCATATCCATAGTATGTAAGTAAGGTAGTAATGTCATTCCTAAACCTTCATTAGATAGTTTAATTAATGTTTCTATACTGCCACTTTCTAATTGAAAGTGTTCATCATTTTGATCTTTGAAAACCTTGCATAGATTTATAACGCCATCTCTAAAGCAGTGACCATCTTCTAATAATAACATATCATCTATGTCTAAATCTGAAATTTCAATAATTTTTTTATCATTTAATCTATGACTAGCTGGGATATAGGCTACAAATGGTTCAAAATAAAGCACACGTTCTTTTATATTTTCATTTTCTAAAGGAGTTGCAGCTATAGCTGCATCTAAATGCCCGTCATTAATTCTAGTAATAATCTCTTCTGTAGTTAACTCTTCTATTTTTAATTTTACTTTAGGGTATTTTTTTATAAAGTTTTTGAGAAACATTGGGAGTAGAGTAGGCATTACTGTAGGAATTATTCCTAATCTAAACTCACCACCAATAAAGCCTTTTTGTTGATCTACAATGTCTTGTATACGATAAGATTCATTTACAATATTTTTTGCTTGGCTAACTATTTTAGAGCCTACATCTGTTAATTCAATAGGTTTTTTACTGCGATCGAAAATTAGAATGTCTAATTGATCTTCTAATTTTTGAATTTGCATACTTAGAGTTGGTTGCGTTACAAAACATTTCTCTGCTGCTTTAGTGAAGTTTTGATGTTCTGCGACTGCTAATACATAGGTTAATTGCGTAATCGTCATCTTCTTTATAGTTTTAGGCTATAAAAATATAAAATCTATCAATAAAATCTATAGTTATTTGGATTTATTTCTTGATTAATTTTGAAATAGAATAAAAACAAATAAAATTATGGGATTAAATAACTTAGGATTGGATAAAGAAAAAACAGAAGAACTTGCTAAAGACTTAAATAACTTGTTAGCCAATTTTCAAATATACTATCAGAATTTAAGAGGCATACATTGGAATATAAAGGGTAAAAACTTTTTTGATTTACATGTTAAGTTTGAAGAATTATATACAGATGTAAATATAAAGATAGACTTGATAGCTGAACGTATTTTAACATTAGGTGCAATACCATTACATACTTTTGATGATTATATTAATACTGCAAAAGTTAAAGTTGGTAAAAATGTCTCTAAAGATGACAAAGCTGTAAGTTTAATTGTTGATTCTTTAGAAGTTTTAATTAGAATTGAACGTGACCTTTTAAATAAATCTGATGATGCTAAAGATGAAGGGACAAACACAATAATGAGTGATTTTATTGCAGAACAAGAGAAAACACTATGGATGATGAATGCTTGGTTGAGTGATGGAATTTAAAAGATAAAAAGCGGTAAACTTTATTTAAAGTTACCGCTTTTAAATTTTTACGTTTTATAATTAGAATCTAATATTAAGATTTAAATCTTTATTTGCTAAATTAAATTTAGCTTCATTATACTGTGGAGGACCATAACTTAAAGGGTTGTTAGATACACCATAACTTTCTAGTGGCATACCATGACTTTCGTAATCCATTTTGCCATTTTCATTTTCATCATGTACAGCTATAATAGCATATTCCCCTGGTTTTACATTTTTAAAAGTTACTGTAATTTTATTGTTTTCAATTTTGCTTTTAGCAGCTTGTAAAGCATCGGTTTTCATGAAAGTAGTACTATCATGTAGTCCTAAAAGAACAGCTCCTGTATTACTTTTTACATTGTCTATTGTTACAGTAATAGTTTGTCCTTTTTTCTCTTGTGAAAAACCTAAAATTGTAAATAAAGTAAATAGTATTGTTAAAGATAAAATTTTACTTATGCTATTTTTATTTCTTAAGCTCTCTTGATTTGTTTTAGAAAAGTTCATGTTATATAGATTTTATTTGTTATTGATGATTCAAATATCTAACAAACACATGCATTTCTATAATTGATATTACCCAATTGTCTTTTTTTTAGGATGAATTGTTAATTGATTATGAAAATTTCAATTCTCCTGTTTTGTAATCTCCCTTCGCTAGTATTATTGTCTGCAATAGGGTTTTCTTCTCCGTAGCCTTGAGAAGTTAATCTAGCTCCATCAATGCCATTTGCAATTAAATACGTTTTTGCAGATGCAGCTCTTTTTTCTGATAACGTTAAGTTGCTTTTAGAAGCCCCAGTATTGTCTGTATGGCCAGCTATATGAAATTTCATATTCACTTGAATTTTCATAATTTTCATAATTTCATTTAAAGCATTTTGTCCTTTTAATGTTAAAGTAGATTGACCGTTATTAAATGTAATGTTTTTAGAAAAACCATTAATATCATTAAGTACCTGTTGTTTTATAGCTTTATTTCTATCCGTAACTTTTTGTCTCTCTATATTAGCTAGTTGGTCCTTTTCTTGTTGTGTTACAACTTTTGGGCAGCCTTGGTTTTCCTGCACACCAGGCTGTTGTGGGCATTTATCAAATCTATCATCAATACCATCTCCATCTGTATCTATTCTTGGACATCCATCGTCGTTAATAGCACCTTTAACTGTTGGGCATTTATCATATTTATCTGGAGTACCATCACCATCATTATCCGGGCAACCTCTCATACTTGCTGGTCCAAAATCATTTGGGCATAAATCTTCAGAATCTATTACTGTATCTCTATCTGCATCAGGGCAGCCATTGGATTCAATAATTCCAAATAAATCTGGACAGGCATCTACATCATCATTTATACCATCATTATCCGAGTCTTTTCCACCAAATTTAAAAACAATACCTGCAGAATGTTGCCAGTGCTGTAAACCATAATCTTCAAAAGCGTGTTTGTATACAGATTGTACATTAATACCAAAGTGATTGCCTACCCATATATTAAATCCAACGCCACCATTAACAGTACCTGCGCCAACAGTATCTAACCAGGTATAACCACCACCAATGGTTGCATAAGGATCAAACAACCCTAAACCTTTTGTGAATTGATATTTAAACATACCATCTAATGAGACATATGGGTATTGTAAGTCTTTATTTTCTTCTATAGGATAATTCTCTTTTAAACTATTAAGTGAAGCTACACCTTCAAAAGTAATTCTGTTTTTTATTAAGCGACCCACAGAAAGTCTAAACCCTGCAGAATTTAAATTCCATGTTTTAAATCTAGCTAATCCTGCTTCTTGTTCTCGTACTGGATTATTTATAGCATTAGCTCCAAAATTAACGGTCCATGGATTGTTTTTTGTTTGAGAGAAAGAGGTATGCGAAAGTAGCGCACACAGTAAAATTAGGATAAGATGGCCTACTGGTTTCATCGGGTTTTTATTTGTAAAATATTAATAGCAATAGCAAGATATACTAAAAAATAGAAAATAAAAACATATGTTCCTTATAGTAGATAAAGTGTTAAATAAGAAAGATAAAACTCAGTTTTAAGATTATAATAAGCCTCGAGCTTTTATTTCTAAGTACTTATTAATAGTATCTATGGTAAGGTTTTCTGGAGTAGTAAGAATAGAGAAAATACCGTATTTTTTTAATTCATTTACTATAAGTTTCTTTTCGTAAGCAAATTTTTCTGCGATGACTTTATCATATACCTGTTGTACCGTTTCTGCTTGATCTTCAATTAACGAATTTAACTCTGTATTTTTAAAGAAAATAACAACTAAAAGATGACTTTTAGCAATACCCTTTAAATATGGCAATTGACGATGTAAGCTATCTAAAGTTTCAAAGTTTGTATATAATAAAATTAAGCTTCTGTGTGTTATATTTCTTTTTACATCTCCATATAATGTACCAAAATCGCTTTCAAAAAAATCTGTTTTTACATTATAAAGTGATTCTAATATAAGATTCATTTGTGAAGTTCTTTTTTCTGCAACAACTCTATTCTCAACTTTTTTAGAAAATGAAAAAATACCAGCTTTATCATGTTTTTTTAAAGCGACATTGGAAATAACTAAAGCCGCATTAATAGCATAATCCAAAAGTGTTAATTCTTCAAAGGGCATTTTCATAACACGTCCTTTGTCTATTACAGAATATACTGGTTGAGATTTTTCATCTTGAAATTGATTAACCATTAATTGATTGCGTTTGGCAGTTGCTTTCCAGTTTAAAGTCCTTAAATCGTCTCCTAAAACATATTCTTTAATTTGTTCGAATTCCATAGTGTGCCCTAGTTTTCGAACCTTTTTTATTCCATATTGATGTAAATTATTACTAATGGCAAGTAAATCGTATTTACGTAATTGAATAAAACTTGGATAGGTTGGTACCATAGCATTATCGTTAAAACTAAAACGTCTTCCTACTAAATTGAAAATTGAAGTAGCATAAATATTTAATTTTCCAAAATGATATTCACCACGTTCTACAGGGCGTAATTTATATTCTATTTCTGAAACACTCGAAGAATCTAATTTTCTTTCAATATTGAAATTTCTTATTTGAAACTGTTCTGGTATTTCATCTATAATTTTTGCGTAAATAGGAAGTGTATAAAAATTCTCAATAATTAATCTAATAGGGTTTTGGTCTCCATTCGATAGTTTTTCGGGTAAGACGCGTTGAGCTTTTAATCCCTTTTTTGCTGAAAATAGTAGCAAAGTGTCTAAAAAAGTTAAGGCTAATAAAATAAGAAGCAGGGTAGAAACAATATTTAATAACCTTGGGAATACAAAACTAATAACATATAAAATAATTATACCTAAACAGGCATAAAAGAAACGATTTTGTAGATAAAATGGTTTGATTTTTTTTAGCATTATTGTTGACTAGTATTTGTTCTTCTTATCTTAAAATTTACCTAGGGATTTCTACAGCTTCAATAATTTGATTTATAATTTGTTTTGTTGTAATGCCTTCCATTTCTCGTTCTGGTGTAATAATAACTCTGTGTTGTAATACAGGAATAGCTGCTTTTTTTATATCTTCTGGCGTAACAAAATCTCTTCCACTCATTGCTGCAAATGCTTTACTTGCTTTTAAAATAGCAATAGAAGCTCTTGGAGAAGCTCCTAAATATAAAAATGGATTGTTACGTGTATTTATTATAATATCTGCTATATACTTTAATAAATCTGACTCTACTATTATTTGGTTTACTAAATCTTGAAATCTTGAAATTTTCTCTTTTGATAAAAATGCCGTTATTTTATCTATTTTCTTGCCACCTTGCATGGCATGTTCACGGTTTAATATTTCTATTTCTTCTTCAAGGTTTGGATAGTCTATATCTATTTTAAATAAGAAACGATCTAATTGCGCTTCTGGTAATCTATAGGTTCCTTCTTGCTCAACTGGGTTTTGAGTTGCTAAAACAATAAAAGGTAAATCCATAGCATATTTATGGCCGTCTATTGTAATTTGTCTCTCTTCCATAACTTCAAATAAAGCGGCTTGCGTTTTTGCAGGCGCTCTATTAATTTCATCTATAAGTATCATATTGGAGAAAATAGGACCTTTTTTAAAATCGAACTCAGATGTTTTCATATTAAAAATAGACGTTCCTAAAATATCGCTAGGCATTAAATCTGGAGTGAATTGAATACGACTAAAATCGATTTCTAAAGATTTAGCCAATAAACGAGCAGAGATAGTTTTTGCTACACCAGGAACACCTTCTATTAAAGAATGTCCATTGGCAAGTATAGATGCTATAAGCATATCTATCATTCCTTTTTGGCCAACAATTACTTTTCCAATTTCATTTTTAATTTGAGCAACACCATCTTGAAGTTCGCTTAAATCAATCCTGTTTTTAAAGTTTACATTATTGTTCTCATTATCTGTTTCATTAGTTAAATGTAATTGATCTTGAGTGTTTTCTTCGTTAGTTGTATTGTCTTCCATATGATTTATACTTTATAAAAGCCTTCAATTTGTTTATTAAGGTTTAGTAAATCGTCTTCTGTACAGTTTTGTTTAGCTCGTAAAAAAGAGATTGTACTAATTAATTTTTTTATTTCAGTTTTATTTTTTCCAGATTTTAGAGCTAAATTTTTTGAGAATTTTTCATCTAAAAATTGAGTATCTAAATAATAAGCACTTCTTATATGTTCTAAAAAGTACATTATTTTTTTCTCAATAAGGTTGTTATGATCTTTAGTTTCAAAATATAGATTACCAATTGTTTTTACAAAACCAACGGTCGTATTTTCATGAGGTTTAATAACTTTAATGATACGTTGTCTACGTTTGGCATTAAAAATCATAAAGAAAATTAAAGATAGTAGTGCTAAATACCAAGCATACCTTAAAGCAGGCTTACTTAAAATAAAACGTAATTTAGAGTTACCCATTTCTTTTCTTTTCTTATTAACCGAATCGTAAAAAATTGTAGTTTCTGGTAAATAAGCTAATAAAGCTTCTGTATACTTTTTATTGTCCTTTTTTAATAAATTAAAATTTGTAAATGCAGTTGGTTGTAAATGAAGAAAGAGATTACCAGAACCATGTTCAATTTTAACATAATTAATATATGGTATACTATCAAAAACTTGATAGCCAAGTACAGTTGTGTTTAAAGAATCTAACTCTGAAAAATAAAGATTATTAAGTCCTTTTTCTATACTTATAGAATCGTTTTTAAACCTTGAGTTCGCTAATGTTAATTTTGCATTACCTTTAATTGTGTATTGGCTTTTTGTTTCAATGTTTAAGGAGTCTTTAAAACTATTAGGGATATAGTTTGTAGACATGAAAACAGTGTTTCCATGTGAAGCAAAATCCATTAATTCTTGTGCAGAAACATTATCTACAGGTTCATTCTCTTTTATATAAATATAAGTTCCCGAAGTTACATAACTACTATCTTCCCAATTATAGCGGTCATTAAAATATTCGTATGGAGACACATTTATATTTTCTATTTCATTATCATTAAATAGATTTTTTAACTCATTATAAAACACATAAGTTCCAAATGGTATTTTATGCGTTTCATTATATGTTTTTGTCCAGTTTATTGGTTTTACAGCAGAAAACTCAACATATACAATGAATGTTAAAAGAAGGATTAAAAGTCCAATGTAAAATTTCAAGGTTTTATTCATGCTTTTAAACTATTTATAAAGGTTAAAAAAGCATGTTTTGCCTTGTCAAATTCTTTGTCATTAATATTAAATTCACCATACCATATATAATTATATAAATATGAGGTGTATGCAAATTGTTTATTTATATCCTTAGATGAGATTTCGTTTTGGTAATCGCTATTTGTTTTTTCAACATCATACTCAATAATTTCATTTTGAGTTAAGTATTTAAGAAGCCATAAATAATAATAACGTACCGCTAAACGAAAGTTGTTATCGGCTTCAGCTTGCTGTATTAGTGTTTTAAAATCTGTAGTGTGGATATTACTTTCAATGTCTGTAACTGGAATAATTTTTTTGTCACTAGATTTACCAAAAACCCAATTTCCTTCTTTGTTTACAATAGCTTTAAATATGAAGAATATAACGAGCAGTATAACAATAATTCCAGCGATTTTTAATAATGTATCTGTAAAATTAGAAGCTTGTCCCGCATTTTTAAAATTGAATAAATCTCTAAAAAAATTAGAAATACTCTCTTTAAATCTTGTCCACCATCCAGAACTTTGTTTGGTGCGTTCATATATAAAATCGCTATCGTTATATCTTCGTTTTAAATCATCGAATTGTTTTGGATAAACAGCAGAATCATCTATTTGTAAAGAATCTGTTATTTGAGATTTATACGTATTGGATATAGTATTTGCTTTAGAAGAGAAACTAAAACAAAAGTTGAAAAATAAAATGTATAATATGTATTTAAAACTCACTGTTTCCTATTTGATCAATTACAGAAGTTGTATTAACATTTTCTTTTTCTTCTTTTAAACCATAATATACTATACTTTGATTTGTTTGATTAATGATACTCATTGTCATACTTACTAAAAAAGTAATAAAAAATATAAAAAGTAAAAAGACTGTCATGCCTAAACTCTGTTCTTCGACACTTAAATTATTACTTTCTATACCTGTTAATATACTAGCAGTACTAAATGCAGATTGAAAAACACTAAGACCAAGTTGAACGATGTAAGTGATTAAATAAAAAATCCCCATACAACCAACAGCATGCCAAAATTTAGAAGTAATTAATGTCCAAGCATAACCAAAGCTATCCCAAAAATTTCTTTTACCGTCTAAGTATTCTAATAATGTCATATTATATAAGCCAGCTAAAAAACCTACAAGTAAAGGTATTGCTAGTATACCAATAATTGTAATAGCAAGTAGCATCATACCAATACCAAATGCAATACCAACTGGTATAGCTAGAAGAATACCGAAAACAATAAATAAAACTAGTTTCCCACTATGTTTTTTATACATATCAATTATGTCTTTTGTTGAAAAACTAGTATTGTTATTTTTTTCATATAGTTTAAAATAAATAGGAGTATATGCATATGAAACAATACCTAAAATCATGAACATAATAATAATACCAAGCATGATTAGAAAGAACATTCCAAAATTCTCGTTCATATAATCTTCAAAAGGATTAGAATTATTAACTCCAACTCCACCAAGTAAATTACCGTAAACAGTATCTGTATAAAATTTAGACATGTAATATGTAAGTACTGCAAGAATTAGTAGTAATGCACCATTTATAATAAAATAGTGTTTAAAATAATGCTTTCCGTTTAGTTTTAAAAAAGTAAATGTATCTTGAAAAAACTCGTTAAAGCCTCTATTTTGGTATAATTGCATAAGCTTTTTTTATTTTTTTATTAATGATAAAGGGATAAATTAAGTAGTAAAAAGAAATAAGACTTAATGTAAATAATATTATGCTAACAGATAGCCAGTTAGGCATTGTATTAGAATATCTAGTAACATAACCTTCTAAAAAACCAGCAGCTATTGTAAAAGGAAATGTACTAATTAAAATTTTAACTCCATTTTTAACTCCCATTTTAAAAGAGGTTAATCTTGAAAATGTTTTAGGAAATAAGAGACTAGCTCCTAATAATAGACCAGCTGCACCTTCTATAACAATTGCAAATATCTCCATGGCTCCATGAATCCATATGCCACGTACGCTTTCCCATAATACGTCTTCTTTTTGAAACATATATTGAAATGCACCTAGCATAATACCATTTTCCATAAGTATATATCCAGTGCCTAAGCCTCCAAAAACACCATATATAAATGATAGTATTCCTACATATAAATTGTTAAGAGTAATGCCAAAGAAACTACCCCAATTACTTCCACTTTTATATACGGCAACAGGATCACCTGCTTCAATGTTTTCTAGAGTTTTATTAACATACTCATCTCCAAGAACCAATCTAACAAAAGTATCATCGTAAGCTGCAGAAAGTGCGCCAATAGAAACAAAAGCGCCAAAGATTAAAAAGGCATAGAGAACATAACGTCTATATTCGTATACAATTAAAGGAACTTCTGTTTTCCAAAACCAAAGAAATCTATTGGTGTCTTCTCGTTTTGTTTTGTAAATTTTCTGAAATGTTTTTGCGGCTAAGTTATTTAAATATAAAACCGTTTTACTTTTTGGGTAATAGGTTTGGGCGTATGATAGGTCGTTAATTAATTGGGTATATAGAGAAGCTAATTCATCTGGGTTTTTTAATTGCTTTCCTAAAATAGCTTTTTCAAATTCTAACCATTTTTCTTTATTTTGTTTAATAAATGCAACTTCTCTCATAGAAACTCAAATCTACATATTTTTTTATTTTTATTTGAAATATTATTAACTAAAAAGTTGTTTGCATTAAATTATAAAATAGATTTGTAATAACTATGGTAGAAATACAAATAAATACAACTCAAAACGTAAATATAAATTTTACCGCAGCTAGCGTTGGAGAACGTATTTTAGCTTATGTTATAGATTGGCTTATTAAAATAGCCTATATTATTGTTATGTATCAAATACTATTCAATATTCTTGGATTTGAAGATATGACAAGAGGAATGGACAATTGGTCTCGTATAGCTGTTTTTTTGTTTTTTTATTTACCAGTTATTTTTTACACATTAATTTTTGAAACCCTACTTGATGGGCAAACTATAGGTAAACGAATTATAAAAATTCAAGTTGTTAAAATAGATGGCTATCAAGCGTCTTTAGCAGATTTTGTTGTAAGATGGTTTTTTAGAATAGTAGATTTAAACCTTATGAGCGGTATAGTGGCTTTAATTTCAATTATAACTAGTAGTAAAAGTCAAAGATTAGGTGATATAACAGCCGGTACAGGAGTTATCGCTTTAAAAAACAAGGTAAATATTAGTCATACAATTCTTGAGGATTTAAAAGAAAATTACATACCTACTTATCCTAATGTTATTAAATTATCTGATAACGATGCTCGTATTATTAAAGATACTTTTATCACTGCAAAAAAGTCTAAAGATTATAAAACTTTAATCCGTTTAAGACAAAAAATTGTTGAAGTTGTAGAGGTAAAGGAACAGATAAAAGAAACTGATATAGAGTTTATAGATATTATTCTTAAAGATTATAATTACTACACACAAAACATGTAATGTTCTATACTATTGATATTTTAGGAACTATTGCTTTTTCTATTTCTGGTGTTTTGGTAGCCCTAAATAAGAAAATGGATGCCTTTGGAATTTTAATTATAGCTTTTGTTACAGCAGTTGGTGGCGGAACATTGCGTGATGTTTTAATTGGAGAAACACCAGTAAGTTGGATGAAAGATATGACGTTTGTTTACGTAATAATGGCTTCAACAATAGCAGCAGTTGTTTTTAAATCTAAAATAGATTATTTACGTAAATCTCTCTTTTTGTTTGATACTATTGGTATTGGTTTATATACTGTTGTTGGTGTGGAAAAAGGAATATCTGCAGGTTTACATCCAATTATTTGTATTGCTTTAGGGACTATGTCTGCTTGTTTTGGAGGTGTTATTCGCGATATTTTATGTAATGAAATACCTGTTATTTTTAGAAAGGAAATCTATGCTACTGCATGTATTTTTGGTGGGATTTCTTATTTTTTAATTAATAAGTTACCAATACAAGGTGACTTCGTATTTATAATAGCTGGTTTAGTTGTTATTATTACTAGAATTTTGGCAGTAAAATTTAAGCTGAGGTTACCTAGTTTGTATAAAGACTAGATATAAAAAGGTTATTATTCTAACCCAAGCTTTTCTATACTATCTCCAATTGAAAATTGTTTCATTTCTTGTTCAAGTATGCTAAACTCTTGTTTAGGTACTTTTTTTATTATTTTCCCATTTTGCATTAAATAGATTTCACTACAAGTATCTGCTAACGTAGAAAATATATGTGAAGAAATAATGACTGTTTTTCCAAGTGAATGAAGTTTTTTTATAATCTCACTAATAATTAAATTACTTTGAATGTCTACACCATTAAAAGGTTCATCGAGAATAAAAAGTTCATTTTTTTGTAATAAAATAGCAGTTATTGCTAACTTTTTTTTCATTCCTGTTGAATAGGTAGACGCGTATTGGTTTAAAGGTAAATTAAATATGTTTTTGTCTTCTATTTTAGAAATAGAAATGTTTCTTGCACTAGAAAGTAGTTGTATGTACTCTTTTCCAGTGATTTTAGAGAAAAAGAAAGGCTCTGTAAGTAAAAGACCTAAATGGTCTTTAAGTATATCAAAACCTGATGAGATTTGACCTGTATATGTTTCAAGCTCGGCAATACATCTAAATAAGGTTGTTTTTCCTGCTCCATTTTCTCCTACAATGCCATAAACTTTGCCTTTTTCAAATTCTAGATCAATACTTTTTAGTACTTGATTTTTACCATAAGATTTGGATAGCTTTTTTATACTAATCATTATTTAAAATGGTATTTAGTTTTTTTAGAGATTGAGAAAAAAACATTGGTATTATTACTATTAATATAGGCGGAAACATAATACTAATTGCAAAGATAATACCTTGAGGTAAACTCATTTTATGTGGAAAACTAGAATATTTTGCAAAAACTATTGTGATGAGATAGATGTAACATAACATTGTAAAGGTTAAAATGTTTCCTGTTTCTTTAAAAAAGAAAATAGTTAATGTAATTACAATTGGTAGTATTAAAAAGGTGAAATTTATTAAACAAGTTTTTACTTTTTTTAATAGAAATTTTTTTGGCGATACATTAAAATTCCAAACATAATAGTCATTTTCAAGATTAGAGTAATAAGAGAAACATATGACGCCTATTAATAATATTGAAAAAACACCAAGATTAATATTATCTACCATAATGGAAATATATGTTAGGCAATATGTGATTGGGAAAATGAAAAATGTATTTCTAAACCCAACTATATATTCAAAAGGTGTTTTGTGAAAAGGAGTAGGAATAGTGAAATTAAAATTTGTGTTTAAATTAAATAAAGAAATTACTATAATTAAAAGCATTAAAAATAAAGGATAGATAAATAAACCCTTATAAAGTAAGTATAATATAAAAGGAAAGCTAAAAATTAAATTTTCAAGAACTCTTAATTTCTGATAATCTTTTTTATTATATATAGATTTTAAAAAATCATTTCTTTCTTTAGAACTTAGCATCGAAGTAAGACTTACTGCGGAAAAAACATAAATATAACTTGCAAACTCTGTTTTTGAGAATAGAAAGTTAGACAATAGAATAAAGATTAGCGGTATTAGAGCATAACCAATTAAAAGCGGTATTCCAAAATCTACTATTTTTCTATTTAATAGTTTAAATTGAAGTTTAAAATAGTCTTTCATAAATTTAATAAAATAAAGAAATAGTATGCTTAGTTATTATACCATTCCTCTTTTAGAATACCATAACTAATAGAATCATAATACGTGCCATCTATAATTCGCGCTTTTCTATATTCTGCTTCTTTTTTCATTCCTAATTTCTTAGCAAGTTTTATCATTCCATAATTTCCAGACCAAGTTGTAATTCCTAATCGTATAATATCTTTTTTCTCATTAAATATTTTTTCTATCCATAATTTAAGCGCTAAATATCCAATACCTTTATTCCAGAATTTCTCATCGAAAATTACAATACCTATTTCCATCCAATTGGTTTCTTGAGATTTCCAATACCAACTAACTTCTCCAATAATATCATTTTGTTTATTAGATATAATATTTTTATTTTCTAATGTATTTTTACCTGAAGTAAAATCACTTTTTAATACTTCTATTTGTTTTTCTATAGTCTCTTTAGAGTCTTTTTTAAAATAAGGCCCATTTAGTGAATGATACTTATGAAAAGGTAGTTTCCAGTATTTGTATATTTCTAAATCGTTAAGATTGAGATTTCTTAATTTAATCACTGTTGGATTGTCTTTGTTTTACTCAGTCACAGGAAACCCACGATCACGCATTAAGGCTTCAATTTTAGCATCACGACCTCTAAATAATCTATAAGCTTCAGCTGGATCCATAGAATTTCTTGGCGCAAACAAATACTTAACTAATTTATCAGCTACATCTTTATCATAAAAACCACCTTCGGCTTCTTTAAAAGCTTCAGAGGCATCACTAGTTAAAACATCTGCCCACATGTAACCATAATATGCTGTTGCATAGCCTTCGCCAGAGAATACATGACCAAAATGAGGTGTTCTATGTCGCATTGGTAATTCTTTAGGCATGTTTAATGCTGCTAAAGTTTCTTTTTCAAATTTGGCAATATCTATATTTTCTGGATCTGCTAAATGTAATTTCATATCTATTAAAGCAGAGGCTAAATATTCTGTAGTACCAAAACCTTGATTAAAAGTAGATGCTTTTTTAATTTTTGCAACTAAAGTAGCAGGTATTGGCTCGCCAGTTTTATTATGTACTAAGAATTGGTTTATAACTTCGTCTGTAGATAGCCAACGTTCTAATAATTGTGATTGAAACTCTGTATAATCACGAACACCACCATTTAATGTTGGGTATTTTACATTAGAAGAGAAAAAGTGCAATGCGTGACCAAACTCATGAAAAAATGTTTCGGCATCATCCCAAGAAACTAGAACAGCTTCTCCTGGAGCTGCTTTTACAAAGTTAGAATTGTTTGAGGCGAGTACATTAGTTTTACCATCAAAAGTTGTATGGCTTCTATAAGTGGTAGCCCAAGCTCCAGAACGTTTTCCTTGTCTTGCAAATGGATCTAAATACCATAATCCAATATGATTGCCAGAATCTTTGTCTGTTACTTCCCATACTTTTACGTCTTCATGAAAAACAGGAACAGTACCTTCTTTTACTGGTACAAATTTGTAATTAAATAAACGGCCAGCTGTATAAAATAAGGCTTGCGTTAGTTTATCTAGTTGTAGATATTGTTTTACTTCATCACTATCTAAATCGTACTTTTCTTTACGTACTTTTTCTGCATAAAATCTGTAATCCCATGGCTCAATAGTAATGTTGTCACCACTTTTATTAGCAACGGCTTGCATGTCTGCGACTTCTTCTGCTACACGGCCAATAGCTGCAGGCCATACAGCTTCCATTAATCCCATTGCATTTTCTGGTGTTTTAGCCATACGATCCTGTAAACGCCATTCTGCATAGTTTTTATAGCCTAATAATTCAACGCGTTCACGTCGTAATTTTAAAATTTTAGCTATTATTTTTTTATTATCGTATTTGTCATTGTTGTCACCACGCGAGTAGTAGTTGGTCCAAACTTGCTTACGTAATTCACGATTAGTAGAATAGGTTAAAAAAGGATCCATAGATGAACGTGTATTAGTAATGGCATATTTTCCTTCTTGACCATTTGCAGTTGCTATTGCAGCTGCAGATTTTATAAAACCTTCACTCAATCCATCTAATTGATCTTTTGTTAAATAAGTAATGTAATTTTCCTCATCGTGTAAAGTGTTGTTTGAAAAATCGCTATATAATGATGATAATTCTTTATTAATAGCTGCATAACGTTTTTTCTTTTCGGTATCTAATTCGGCACCATTCATTTCAAAACCTTTATATCTTAATTCTAAAACACGTTGTTGATCTGCTTCTAAAGGTTTTGTTTTAGCAGCATTATAGACTGTTTTGATACGTTGAAATAATTTTTCATTTTGATTAATTTTAGAATTGTATTCAGATAGTTTAGGCGCTAATGCTTTAGAGACATCTCTAAATTCCGGAGAGCTCATATTGCTAGAGAATATTCCATAGTATGCAAATAATCGATTTAAATCTTTACCAGAACGTTCCATTGCTGCAATGGTATTTTCAAAAGTAGCAGGTTCATTATTGTTAGCTATTGCTTCTATGTCTTCTAGACCTATAGCCATAGCATTTTCCATAGCAGCCTTTACATCTTCTACTTTCATTTTATCAAAAGCTGGAACGCCATCATATGGACCAACCCATTCTTTCAATAATAAATTATCTATCATTACTGTTTCTTTTTTTTGTTCATCTTTTTTGCATGCAGTTATATTTATTAGCATACTAAATAAGATTATTTTTGAAATGTTTTGTGCGCGCATAATTCTTAGGGTTTAAAAAGAAAGGATTCAAGGTATGCATTTTTGTTCTTAATAAGAAGAACTTTAAGAAAAGACTTCTCTATAGTATTAAAGAGTATATAGCACTGATGATATAATTAAAGTAGAATAAAACTATTTAATAATCTCAACTTTTTTAATATATATATTATGTACAGGCCAATGGCCGCCATCTACTTCTTGTTCTGCTATTTTATCTACAACAGACATTCCTTTTATTACTTTTCCAAAAATGGTGTAGTCTCCATCTAAATGATGTTGGTTTTTTTGTGTGATAAAAAACTCGAAAGGAGATGCCAGTTTATAGGCATTGTCAATCTCACTACTAGGAACAGAAATAACACCACGATGATGTTTATAACCTCGTTTTGTGTCTGGTGGTAATAAGTATCTACCAATTTTTCGCCTTTTTTTAAGAACTTTTTTATTATCTGAATTACCACCTTGAATAACAAAATCTTTTACTACACGATGAAATTGAGTACCATCAAAAACATGATGCTTTACTAAGAATATAAAATTTGCGCGATGGAATTTCACTTTGTCATATAATAATATATCTATATTACCATATTCTGTATACATACGCACTTTATTTTCCTTATTCTCTTTTTCATATTCTAAAAAGAAATCCATAGCATTTTTACTATTAAGCGGAAGGAATTTTTCTTCTAAAGTTAATTTTGAGCTATCTATAACTATGTCTTCAACTTCAATTTTAGCAGCGTTGGCCTTAATAGTGTCAATTTTAACTGGTACAGTTACTTTTTTTTCTTGTTTAGAAGGTTTGTTTTCACAATTGAATAGTAGTAATAAAAATAATATGGTAATTAATAAACGCATAAATAGGTTTTATAGATAATTCAAAAATAAAAAAAGCTGCTCAAAAGAACAGCTTTCTTAAAAGAAACTATAGACTAATTAAAGTTTAATTAATTTTTTATTAAAGATTTTTCCATTGATGTTTATACGACATATGTAAAACGATTGTTTTAATCTATATGTGTTAGCGTTTACTTTAATACTATGTTTTCCTTTTTTTAATACACCGTTAAATAGAGAAATTTCTTCATTGTTTAATCCAATAAGTTTAACAGAGACATTACTTTGTTTTTGGGAAACCTCAAATGATATCTCACTATAGTCTCGAAAAGGATTTGGAGAGATCTTAATAGTATTATTGATAGTATTTAAATCAAGTTGCGTATTTATTTTTCCATTTGCTGGATTGCTATGCCAAGAATTGTTATAAAAATATGGTTTATCACTACAAGTGTTAAGATCTGCCGTTTGATTACTACCATTATTACTAAAAATAATATTAGAACAATTTCCAGGAACTGTAGCAGAAACATATCCATTTCCCGCGTTATTTAATGTTGTTCCTGGCCAATTTCCATTGGTTGCATTTTGGTTATTATCCCAACTATACAAATGGGAATACCCTTGAACATAAACAGTAAAAGTATTAGTGTTACCAGAAGTAGGATCATTAGCATACCAATTGCCTTGATAGTAATATGGTTTATCATTGCAAGTATATAGGTCAGAGGTTTGGTTACTTCCATTATTACTAAAAATAATGTTAGAACAGGTGCCAGATACAGTAGTAGAGAACCAATCGTTTCCTAAATCTGTTAAATTTGTTCCAGGCCAATTACCGTTAGTCGCATTTTGATTGTCATCCCAACTATAAATTGTTGAATAGTTTTGTACATAAATAGTGAATGAATCGCTAGTTGGAGGTGATGTATTGCCTTTTGTCCATACAGCATAATTATTTCCAGAAGCAGCTAAAGTCCAACCATTACCTTGCGGACTCCAACTATTAGGTCCCATTTTCATTGCAACCTCATAATTGTCTCCAGTTATTATTGCAGCATATACACCATTTTGAGCCGTTTGAATACTCATATTACTTTGACTATGTATTCCGGCGGCTTTTCTTATACCTACTAAATCTGTAATCTCTGTTTTTACATTGTTTCCCCAATCAAATAAATGTGGCCAATAAATACAAGGTACTCCAGGATGAGTTAAAAGATAAGCGTAGGTTTGTCCTACATTTCCAGCGTTTAAAACATTATTTGGTTGGTCGTAACGTGGTGTATCATGATTTTCTACAAAAGTTGTGTTATTTCTAGAATCCCAACCAATACCACCAGAAGCAGAACCATTATTATTTAAGTAAGAATAATTATTATCTCTAACTACAGATTTTAATGTGAAATATGTAGGGAAATCGAAAGCAGTTGAACCAGTTGCATCTATCCAATCTTGTATTACTTGCTTATTAGAAGTGTAGTGTTCTCCAACAGAAAATGTTGGGTTAGTTGCATTATTATAAAGTGTAAAATAATATTCATCAAAACCATGAACAAAATCGTAACGCCATCCTTTATAACCTAAAGATTTTAAATTATTTAAAAATTGAATAATACTGTTTTGTACATATCCTTTTGTGTGGTCAATATCTCTTGCGGCCTCATAAGATGTTCCAGTATCAAAACTACCTCGAGGATAGGTGTTAAAATAAGCAGGAACTCCCCAAACTTCATCATTAGAAGTAATGGCATCTGTATTCCATTGCGGGTTTGTGAAATCTACATAATTTGATGAACCAACTCTGTGATTAATTACAATATCTGCAATGGGATCTATGCCTTTATTATTTAACGCATTTAACATATTTTGATGTGCAGATTGACTTCCATAGTTATTGCTGAAATTATTTAATTCTCTAGGTAAGTAACCTTCAAGAGATCCTGCATCACTTGGTGGCGGAAGCCAAATCATATCAATACCAATATCTGATATTTCTTGACTTAAGTTATTTACAATATTATACCAATTGTTTGGGTTGTTAGCGGCAGATTCCCAATAGAAACCTTGAAGCATGACACGACTATCGTTAGATTGTTGAGCCTGTAAAATAGTAAATGAAAACAGTACACATAAAAGGAAGCTATATAGCTTGTTCTTTAATGTAAATATTCTTAAAAAAGAAGTAGTAAAATTGAACATATCTAATGGTTTTTGAATTAATTGATTGTGAATTTAGTAATTAATTAACTCCTTTTTTGATAAAAAATCTACTACAACGTTTTCGGGTTAATAACTTTTTTTGTTTTTAGATTTTATATTGACATTTTGTTCGTAAAGGGACATGGTTTACACAAGTTAAAGATTAGGGTTTACACTAAATTAGTTTCTAACCTTGTCGATTGT
>NZ_CANMRQ010000030.1 GCF_947500325.1 uncultured Lacinutrix sp. | reverse complement strand
AAAAATCCTGTGAAGCTAGCTTCACAGGATAGTAATTAATTATTTTATAATCTGTCAACCTATTTTAGGACGACTCATAATTAATTAAATAATTTAGTGTTGAACAACTACTTTCTTTGTAGTTCTATAATTATCACTAAATATTTTTAATACATATATGCCATTAACTAGTATAGATGTATCAATACTTAAAGTCTCTCCTTCTGAATTAATATCGCTAATCAATCTTCCTAAATTATCAAATAACAATACTTTAATATATTTATTAGATTCTTTTTTACTTACTGCTATATTAACAATATTATTTGCTGGATTTGGATATACTTTTATTGTATTATAAATATCTGTAGATAAATCTTCATTAGCCAATCTTGGACTTACATCAATAAGAATATCAACTACATCATCATTATCGCTATTATAGTGCGACACGAATAAAACTTTAGCTCCTCCAATTCCACAAGAGTTAACCCCCATGACTTGTACATAACCTGGATTTTGTCCATGACCTGTCATTGGGGTTAAATATCTACCTGTAGTTGGTACCATTTGCCAATTGTCACTGAAATAATCAATTGGATTTGAAACATCAAAAGGGTAAGGCAATCTCCATTCATAAGATGTTGCTCCAGGGGCAATTCCAGCATTATAATTCACTTGTACACCAGTATTAACAATAGTTGGTCCATTTATTGATGCTGGTTGATTTGGTTTCCCAACCCATATATTTTTTGTAAGAGTTTCACCATTCGAGAAAGTTGCTTTAACCCAACCTGAACTTCTACTATCAGCTGGAGCTTTTACAGTAATAGAATTTGCTGTAGAGCTTATAATCTGGAGATTTGAAGACTTAGCCCATGAAACTACATTTTCTGGAGTAGAACAATTTCTAAAAGTATATGTCTTTATATTATTTTTACATATGTCAGGAGAGCCAACTAAATTTGAAGAAGAAACAGGAAAACGAGGATCTTGAGGGATTGGTTGAACATTATTACTGCCTAATTCTTTTAAAAGCCAATTAACACTACTTTCGGTAAATGAGGTATGAGCTTCATTATCATCAGGTCCAAAATAGCTATCAAAAGGAATTTTATTATTACAAACTAAATTTTTTGTAAGACTTTGAGACCAATTAATATCAGGATCATTAAAACCTAATGCGCTAATTGTAGGAATGAATGAGCTTACATGTTTTAAGTTATCAAGATCCCAATCGTTTACTACAATAGACCAATTTGTAATATCTCCAAGTATCGGTTCTCCAGGAGATGTTCCAAGCACATCTTCAGCTATGTCTCTTTGCGTTGGGAACCAACCTCCAGAAATATTATCCATATTACCTCTTGAATTTATATTGGTACCATATCTATGATAATAATTCCAGCCTAAAAATTTCTTTTTCTTAAAATAAGCTAGTTTATGGTGATTATTTGTAGAAGCCTGAAAATAAGATTCTAAAGTTACTATATGACCTATAACATTAGCGTCTCCTTTAATTTTAAACGCCTTAGTTCCATGGTTTGCAAAATTATCATCAAATACAGTTCCTGTAAGCTGTGTACCTAACAATTGGTATGGGTTCTTATATTTTTTATTACCTAATAATGAACCATTAACAATAGCTACTTTACGCAAATTCTGAGGATACCCGTTACTATTGGTTAATCCATTATTAAATAAATTATCATAATATTGTTTAAAGAATGGATGTCCTCTACTAACTGAATACCCTTGAGATACAGTTTTTCCATCCATATGAGTCGTTATTAGTTCATTATTATATATAGGAACACCAAAAATTTCACCAATATATTCAGTTCCATTATATTGCTCAATTAATTGTTGCTTAGCAGCAGCAGACCCTAATTGATTATTTACAAAGTCTGCAGCTCCAACACTACCAGTTACATTCTTCAATACATTTAGTAAAGCTTGAGCTCCAATAGGTATGTTAGCTCCCAAATGAGGACTATCTATACTAACCCACAATCTTGTATTGTGATCTATGTTATGCTTCTCCATATATGCTAAAGCGTATCTAGAAATCTGTCCACCCATACTTGGCCCAACTATAACTAATTCTTCATTACTTCCATTTTCAGCCAACTCAGCATTTAATGCATTATATAATGATACATGATTACGGCCATTACGTTCTATATAGTCTGCTCCACCATCTATTTCAACTCCATTTCGCTTATATGTTGGATGATTTACAATGACAACATCAAAACCACGGCATCTTAACAAAGGAATAATAGGCGTTCTATTTGGCCCAAAAACCATCATTTCTTCAATAGAATTATGTTCGTTTGCAGGTTTTGGAGAATCCGAATCTTGTATTTTACGTTTATCCCCAGGATCAAATCCATCAATTATTATAATTGGTTTTTGTAGTGTTTTACTAGTATTCCCATTGTTAGTACGGTAAAAAACTCTATAATCTAATTCTCCATAAATAGGTGATGATTCATCATAACCTTTAAAAGAAATTGTTGAAGGAAACTCTTCAAAATCTTCAATTGGATTATTGTTTCCACCACATGACCTATTACTCACTGTAACAGCTGCCTTACTAATTAACTTAACATGTAATTTACCATGAGTAGTTTGCTTAGTACCATCATTAAATAACACGCTCAGTGTTATTTTTTTATACCCATCTTCTTTAAATTTAATTGCTATGTTTGACTCTAAGAACCTACCATTTTCTATAAACTGATATTTAGAATTAGTCCCAAAATCAATAGAAGCAGATTTTATTATTAGACTCTTCAAAAAATAATGATTTATCAAAGCTAAAGTTAATTACATCTCCCATGGCATAATCTCTTAATGGAGCAAATATTAGAGTATTATGTTCATTAAAGGTTTTTTTTCCTTCAATTTCATGGAAGTTTCCTTTTTCTAATCGAAGACCATTCTCTTCTTTATTTTCTTCATTAAAATTAACACTTTGAAATCGAGCATTAATAATTCCTATCCCAACTTGATCATACTCTGTATTAACAGGGTAATTTTTTCTTGCCGTTTTGTATGACACAAACTTCTCTTTATTTGAAGACTTATATAAATCATACAATGCTTGTTCAAAGAGCTTGACTGTCGCAATATTTTTTTCTTTAGTATTGAATTCTTTTAAATTAGAAAGAGCACTTGTCCTATCATACAATATTCCAGAATCTAATGCTTTCATGTCAACATTAATTAACATGCTGTCTACACTAAGTTCTTGATATTGTTTTAAATCTTGCGAAAACGCATTAAAGCAAAAAAGAAGTAATACAGTAATTTGTAATAATTTTTTCATAATTAATAGTTTAAAAGGATTAAAATTTTCTATCCTAAAACTACTAAGCGAGAAAGTAAGACTATCCTATATTATCCAAATTATAAGAATTTGGACGTCCATAGATAATCTTGGACATCAATTTTTAGAGCGAAACTGAGTAGGTGTTTGCAATGTAAATTTCTTGAAAGCATTGTAAAATGTAGACTTAGAATTAAAGCCACATTCTAATCCAATAGCAACTATAGTATATTTATCAAACGCTTCATCTGACAATAGTTTTTTTGCTTGTTCTACACGAAAAGAATTAATATAGTCTGAAAAATTATACCCGCTTAGACCATTAACTATCTTCGAAAAATGACTTGTACTCATATTCAATTCATTAGATAAATTATCCATACTCAAATAAGAGTCTAAAAATTTCTGATTATTTAAAACATAATCATTAATTAGATTAAAATCTTGTTGATGCTTCTCTGAAATATAGTCTTTAACTTCTATTTCAAGACTTCCTATATTAGAACCTAGAATAGGTTGCAAATCTGAATTTAAACTATGTCGTAACGAAATTCTATCATTAAGTATATTATATCTATATAAACCTTGATAACCTATCCAATACAATAAAACAGAAGTACTTAATCGCAAAGGATAATATGCAAATTTATTTCCATTTATATTTTGAATAACTATTGCAAAGACCCAAAAGAATATAATAACGCCTCCTAATATTAAAAATATTTTTATCCATTTTATGTCATCAAATTTTAAAACATAATCATAGACTTCTTTTTGTTTAAAAACCAAATATGAAGATTTAAAAACAATAAGAAAACCAAATACTGCATTAAATATTTCTTCAACAGAGTTATAATCACTAATCAAAGAATCCCTTAAATCTGTCTTATAATAAAAAACATATGATATAAGCAAGATCCTTATTAAAAGTTGAACACAAAAAATAGCAAGCGAAATTTTTAGTATATTTTTTAATTGATCTTTAACTTTTAAATAATTAATCAAAAACATATAGAACATTGGAAAAATAAGCATATACCATGGCACTAATAGTTTTTTAATAAAAAAAATATTTGATGAATAACCGCTTTCTATTAACCAAGCTTGTAAATTATTTAATGAAAGAAAGAAAACTGTTAAGTTTAAAAAGATAATAACTTTGCTAATTTTCTTTCTATTAATTAACGTTACTATATTAAAAACAAAACCTTGTATTACTCCAGCAATAAGTAATAGATTAAAAATTGAAATATTCACGCGTAAACTTTTTTTATAAAGATAAATAAAACAGTTTTTTATCTTTAAATATAACCTTTTTGTACTTTAAAATCTTTGTAAAAAATAAATAGCTGAATTTAACATAATAACCTAAGTGGTTAATTCTCATTGTATATTTTTTTGTTAAAGCATACTAATATTTTGGCTATCAGAATTTTTCGCTATTTTTAAGCCCCCAAACTAACTAAATGAAAAAGCTAATTCTTATTCTAGTTTTGTACTTTATACAATATAATGTACTTGCGCAGGACTATAATATAAAAAAAGATAGTATTCATGCTATTTTAAAAATAGCTTACGACATCTCTTTTGATAAAAAATATGAAGATGCATTTAGTAAACAATATTTTGTTCTAGAATGGGCAAAAATCAATAATAATGATTCTATAATAGGAGAAGCATATAATTGTTTAGGTATAACCTATCAATTAATGGAGAATTATGATAAAGCAGATTCTTATTATAAAAAATCTCTTATATACTTAAAAAAAGCTGGTTATAAATCTTATTTAACATACTACCATAATAATATGGCTAGCTTGTTTCAAATAAAAGGAGACATTGAAAAAAGCAGAGAGCAATTTCAACTGTCTCGAAACATCGCATTAGAAATTAAATCTAAAGAACATTCTTTTTTACCTAGTTATAACATTGCTGTTTTAGATATGATTTCTGGTAATTTAGACTCAGCAATTCCTCTGTTTGAAGAAGTAATAGAAAGTTACATACCAGACTCTGATCATCAACCTAGCACTAGAATAAATGCATATAATGCATTAGGCAAAATTTATAAAGAAAAAGGTAATTATAAATTAGCTTTACAGAAACTAAAAATTGCAGATTCTATAGCGCAAGAAATAAAAGAATATAAAACACTTACAAAAACTGAAAAAATAAGATATAGGATTTACACATTAACAGGTAATAAATTAAAAGCAGAAAATGCATTATTAAGACAAATAGACTATTTAAACAAAAGCTTATCTTCAGAAAACAAAGAACTAAAAGAAAATTTAGAACAAAAACTTTTAGATAAAGAAAAGACAATAGAATTAAAAGAAGCTGTTTATCAAGAACAACAAAATACTTTAGCAAAAACAAGAATATTCACATACATTATATTCGCATTATTTATTGGAATTTGTTTAATAGCATTTTTATTATATAAAAACTCAATAACACGTAAAAACTTAAATAATAGACTAACCTTAAAAAACCAACAACTTATAGAAGCCAAAGAAAAAACGGAATACGCTTCAACTTTAAAAGCTAATTTCTTTTCTACTATTAGTCACGAATTAAGGACTCCATTGTATGCTGTAAGTGGCATTACAGACATATTAATTGAAGACAACCCTAAAATAGAACAAAAACAATATTTAAAAACACTTAAATCTTCTGGAGAATACTTATTAGCACTTATTAATAACGTATTACAAATCAACAAATTTGACGCAGATAAAATAGAACTAAACACTATCGATTTTAATTTAAAAACTTTAATCTCCAATATTACAAATTCACTATCCTATTTAAAGAAAGAAAACAATAATATAATTCATATACATATTAATAAAGATGTCCCTATATATCTAAAAGGAGACTCATTGAAATTAACCCAAATAATTATAAATCTTTTAAGTAATGCATTAAAGTTTACACATAATGGTAATATTTGGCTTGATATTAATGTATTAAAAAAAGAAAATACAAATGTAAATTTAAATTTCAGCATTAAAGATGACGGAATAGGTATCTCTAAAGAAATGCAATCAAGAATTTTTGAAGACTTCTATCAAGAATCTATGCATTTAGAACGCAATTACGAAGGTACAGGTCTAGGTTTAGCTATTGTAAAACGCTTATTAAAAGTTATGGGAAGTACTATTAATGTTGAAAGCACCCAAAATGAAGGATCAAAATTCTATTTCAATATTAATTTAGAAGAAGTTATTAGTTGCAGTATTGATGGTGCTACAAATACATCAGAATTATCAGATTTCTCCTCAAAACATATACTAATTGTAGATGATAATTCTATTAATCAAATGATTACTAAACGTATTCTTAAGAATAAAAAAGCAAAAGTAACAGTTGTAAATTGTGGGCTAGAAGCAATAAGAGAAACTCAAGAAAACCATTTTGATGCTATTTTAATGGATATACATATGCCAAACATGAATGGTTATACAACAACTCAAAACATTAGAAAATTTAATACAACTGTGCCCATCATAGCATTAACAGCTGTAAAATTAGATGAGAACAAGAAAAAAATATTTGATTCTGGGATGAACGATGTTATTGTTAAGCCTTTTAGACAAGAAGATTTTTTTAATAAATTAAATAAGTTCTTAAATTCTGCAGAAGTAGTAAAAAAATAAAAAGCTATTCATTACGCAACCTTTTTTTAATTCTAAGACTATAGGAAAAGAAAAGAGTTGAAATTATGAAAGTATTAAAAATCATTACATCTTGTTTTATATTAATTATTCTAAACGCATGTTCAAATGATAATGAACTATTAGAAACAAATAAACCATCTCCAATATTAACCAATTACATATATAAGTCTTATAATATAAATACTGGGCTTATTATTGATTCAATTAATTATATAATTCAAGGGGATAAAATTATTAGCCTAACAAAATACAGTACAACAAATTCTGATATAGCTTTATCTACATTTAACTATCAAAATAACAAATTATCTGAAACCCGAAGTTATACTAACGATGTATTAACAGGTATTACAACTTACTCATATAATAACGAGGGAAGTTTAACACAATATCTGCGTGAACATATAAATACTTCTAATCAAGATTCTCAATTTGTAAGACATTTATTTGAACATAATACAGATACCATTTTTTCTACCATCTCTACTAGTAGTGACGGGATTACTTATGAATCTCCTACTAGTGCATTTAAAATTGTATTAGATGATAATGATAATAGAATTTACTTTGAAGACAATGACTATTTAAACAATGAAATCACATATAGAATAAGTACTTATGACTCCAATAACAATCTATTAAATGAAAATGATTTCACAAAACTTGAAAATCAAGATGACATATTAAATATTAGTTTTAATAATTCTTTTAACTCTGCCATTAATCTTTTTTACAGAATAAACAATGCCACATATGGTAAGAAAACATTAATGCAACTGTATCATCTTCAAAGCGCTTCTATAAATAATTTTAATGCAAAAAATGTATCGCCAAACTCATTAGAAAGTTTTTCAACAAGTTTTGGTAATGGCTTTTTTAGTTTTCAATTTGAAAACAATGTAGACACCAATAATTTAACAGTCTATAGTGATTTTAAGACATTCGCCAACAATGCACTTTTTGGTCACTTTTCACAAGAATTCATTTTAGAATAACTCCCATTATATAAGTAAACATTAAAATCATGAAAAACACAAAACTTCTTATTTTACTTGTATTATTATTATTTTCATGCGGTACAGATTATGATGATAATATTAAATCTGAAAATCCAGAGATAGAAACTACTTTAGACACAACTTTGGAGGCTAATAATACTATTAGTATAAATGGTACTGATTATTATACAGGAGCAATTTGTATAGGAAATGGTGATTATTTTAATACCAATAATGAAATTGAAAATTTAGTTATCCCAGAGAATCTTCCCGAAAATTATGACTTATCTTATTTACTGCCTCCAATTGGAGATCAAGGTAGCCAAGGATCATGCGTCTCTTGGGCAGTAACTTATTATATGAAATCACTTCAAGAAAAGATTGAAACAAATTTACCCTATACAGATTCTACTATAATGAGTCCTTCTTACACATATAACCAAATTACTCAAGGTAACTGTATAGGTACTAATATTGGAGAAACATTAAATATTTTAAAAGAAAAAGGCGCATGCTCCATAAATGATTTTCCGTATTTTGATACTACATGTGCTATACAGCCTACGGAAATTGAACACGATAAGGCTTCGAATGCAAAAATATCCGATTTTAAAAGCTTAAGCGGTATTGATATGGTCTTAGAAATGAAAACACTATTAACTCAACTAACACCTATAATAATCAGCACCTATTTATCTTCAGAATTTGCAAAAATTGATAATTTTGGTATTACGGCATATAGAGAACATATAGTTGATTATAGTCTTGATAGATGTCATGCAATGTTAGTTGTTGGTTATTCAGATGAATATGAAGCTTTTAAAGTTGTTAACTCATGGGGAGAGAACTTTGGAGATGATGGTTTTGTTTGGATAGATTATAAGGCATTTCACAACGTGATTGATGAAAGTGCCGCTTTTAGAGTAATAAATTTAGCCTATGTAGCTTATGACTTATAAAAAATAATTATTTGACTTTAAAAGAATTAATAAAATCCTGTAAAAGGAATAATCTTAAAGCTCAAAGTGAATTATACAACAAGTATAAAGATTCACTCTACCTACTATGTTTAAAATATTGCAAAACTACAGCAGAAGCAGAAGACAATCTACAAGACGCTTTTATAGACATCTTTAAGAATATAAAAAAGTACAATAATAAAGGATCATTTGAAGGTTGGATGAAAAGAATAACTATAAATAAAGCTATAGATAAATATAAAAAAGAAAGCCTTATAAATATTGTTATTAATGACGACATCATAAAAGATGACACAGTAGTAATTGAACCTATAACATTGTCTTTAGATGAATTATTAGATAGTATAAAAGCTTTACCAACGAGATATCGATTGGTTTTCAATCTTTATGAATTAGACGATTATTCGCATCAAGAAATTGCTGAAACATTATCGATAAGTATAGGTACGTCAAAATCAAATTTACATAGAGCCAAATTACTTTTAAGGGATATTATAAATAAAAAAAACGCTATAGTAAACATTAATAAGAAATCTAATGGACACTAAAAAAGATATAGGATCCCAAATTAAATCTGTTATAGAGAATCATACCGTTTCTCCAAATGATTCTGTTTGGGAACATTTGGAAGAAGGATTAAAAAGAAAGAAAAGAAAGAGACGACTCTTTTTCTTCTGGCTAACTTCTGGTATAGCTACAACAATAATGCTAGTCTTATTATTATTTAATAATGAGCTACTATTTAATTCAAAAAACAATAATCCTAATACTAATTCTATAATTACAGACAAGAAAACCAATAGCAATAGAGAAGATACAAATACTAAAACAATAGATATCAAAACTAATAGTAGAAAAAATAACTCTATATATATAAGTAATAAAACAAAAAACAATAAAATAAATACTACTCAAAATAGCTTTACTAAAAATAAAAAAACAAAACAATCTCAAATAGAAGACACATTATCATCTATAAATCATGCAATAGCAAAGAGTGGCATTTTAAAGGATAATAATTCCCATAATAATAAGAGTCAAAAAGAGACTACAATATTAAAAAAATTAGATTCAATAGGTTTCTATACAACTAAAAGTACTCTAGAAAACAACACAATAGCAAAAAAAGATTTGAGTATCGCTCTCAATACCAATAACAATGAAGATAAAACTAAGAAAAACTCAAAAAAAACAATAGACACTACGTTAACAAAAACACTTAAAAAAGGAGAAGAGCTGGTAAAAGAGGAAGAAGAAAACATATTAAGTAGATGGAATGTTTACCCTCATATTTCTATAGATTTTTATAGTAGTTTCAACAAATCATTTAGTAAAAACACAACCATTAATTATGGCCTTTATTTTGGTTATCTAGCGACTAAAGATATAAGCCTTAGAATAGGTGTCAACAAATTAAAATTTAAGTATAATCAAATTGAGAATAATTTACTTCAACATCAAGAACTTAGTTATATAGAACTTCCTTTAGAAATAAAATACAAAATGATAGATAAAAAAGTTAATGCTTCTATTCTTTTTGGAATTAGCTATCTCATTTTAGATGAAGCTAACATAACCACAAATCAAAATACAATATCAAACAAAAACTATTTTGAAGATAAAAACATATCATTAAATATAGGCATAGGCATGCAAACCAAACTATATAAACGCCTTGACTTTAATCTAGAACCCATTTTTAAATACCATCTTAAAGCACATACAGACGAATCAAATCTTTCAATATTTACTATGTCTATTTTAGCTGGGTTTGAATACAAGTTCTAAGATAGAGATTTTAGTTACATATTAATAATGAAAGTTATTCTAACAGTTCTAAATTATAGATTCTATTTAAAAACATAAAAACAACACTTCGTATTAGTTCTCTTTCTTTATTTTTTTATAAAGGAATAACCCTTTATATTTACCGGTAAACAATCCTATAAAAAGGAGCATATTAAAATAAAATTGTAACTTTTTGTAACAAAATGTAACTTATCTACGTATAACCATCGATAGCAAATTATTCACAAGTTAAAAATCACACTTATATATAGATGAGACAACTTAAAATTACCAAGCAGGTTACCAACCGTGAGACCGCATCGTTAGATAAATATCTACAAGAAATTGGAAAAGTTGACTTAATTACCGCAGACGAAGAAGTAGAATTAGCACAACGTATCAAGGCCGGTGACCAGATCGCTCTTGAAAAATTAACTAAAGCTAATTTACGTTTCGTAGTATCGGTAGCTAAGCAATACCAAAATCAAGGACTTACATTACCAGATTTAATTAATGAAGGTAACTTAGGGTTAATTAAAGCTGCACAACGTTTTGATGAAACACGTGGTTTTAAATTTATATCTTATGCAGTATGGTGGATTCGTCAATCGATTCTTCAAGCATTAGCTGAACAATCTCGTATTGTACGTTTGCCATTAAATAAGATTGGATCTATTAATAAAATAAACAAAACTTTTGCTTTTTTAGAGCAAGCACATGAGCGTCCGCCAAGTGCCGAAGAAATTGCAAAAGAATTAGATATGACTATTAATGACGTAAAGGAATCTATGAAGAATTCTGGCCGTCATGTAAGTATGGATGCTCCTTTAGTTGAAGGTGAAGATTCTAATCTTTATGATGTATTAAATTCTGGTGAGTCTCCAAACCCAGATCGTGAGTTATTACATGAGTCTTTACGTACTGAGATTGAACGTGCTCTTGAAACTTTAACACCTCGTGAAGCAGATGTAATTCGTCTTTATTTTGGTTTAGGAAACCAACATCCAATGACTTTGGAAGAAATAGGAGAAACTTTCGACTTAACACGTGAGCGTGTAAGACAAATTAAAGAAAAAGCAATTAGAAGATTAAAACATACTTCTAGAAGTAAAATATTAAAAACATATTTAGGATAGATAACACCTAAATTACAGTAACAAACAGTTATTCATAACTGTTCGTTTTTTGATTGATGAAAGAACCCGAAGCTGATTACTTCGGGTTCACTCATTTATAAACCTTACTTAAAGTATGTTTTATAATTTAGCAATCGCTTTTATTTACAAAATTCTTTTATTATCTTTAGTAAGCTATTAGTCTTTTTATCAAAATATTATCCTCTATTATTATGATAAAGACAATCTGCTACATTAGTAATATTAAAACTAATACTTCCCAAAAAGAATTAAGGAAGTTATCACATTCCATATCTAAAAAAAATGATGAATTACATGTAACTGGCGTACTTATTATACAAAATGGTCATTTTTTTCAAATCATGGAAGGTGAAGAAAGTACCATCGAAAATACTTTTAAAAAAATAGAATTAGACAAACGCCATTTTGGACTTATAAAACTACTAGATACAACAATAGACTATCGCATGTTTGAAGATTATGAAAGTGGACATTTTGGTATAGTAAATGATTTTTCTAATCTAAAAAAACTAAAAACTTACTTTGACTGGATTAAAAAAGCAAACATTTTAGCGATTGATGAATTGGTAATGCTAACCAATAACTTTCTTAAATACAGTACTTAGTTTCAAATAAGTCCTATTAATATTAACAATTATTGTTATTTAAATAGCTTAATGGAAATTAATTAGGCAAAAAACTTTAATTAGATAATTATTAATTTATTTTTGTCGAACAACTCAACAAGTAAAAAATGTCTTCAAAATTAATTGCACCTTCAATGCTTGCTGCCGATTTCGGCAATCTCCAACGTGATACAGAAATGGTTAATAATAGTGATGCAGATTGGTTTCACATTGATGTTATGGATGGTCACTTTGTACCAAACATCTCTTACGGGATGCCAGTAATTCAAGCTATAAAAAAGCATGCTACTAAGCCATTAGATGTGCATTTAATGATAGAAAAACCAGAACGTTATATTGAAGAATTTGCTAAAGTAGGTGCAGATATTATTACAGTACATCATGAATCTACTGTGCATCTTCATAGAACTCTAAGACAGATTAAAGATGCTGGTTGTAAAGCTGGAATTGTACTTAACTTAACGACTCCCGTTTCTGTTCTTGAAGATATTCTACCAGAATGTTACATGATTTTATTAATGTCTATTAACCCTGGTTTTGGTGGACAAAAATTTGAAGAAATTACCTATCAAAGAGTAAAGAAACTTCGTAAAATGATTGACGAACAAGGCTTAGATACTCTTATAGAGATTGATGGTGGCGTAACAGATAAAAATATAAAACAACTAGTAGATGCAGGTGCTAATGTTTTTGTTGCAGGAAGTCATGTATTTAAAAGTGATGACCAAACAGAAACGATTAAAAACTTAAAGACACTAGCTAATTCTTAATAACCAACAAAATTAAAATTTAGCATTTGCTTAATTTTTAAGTAAACATCAGGAAATTGAGACTTAAATTGTTTTGGAGTCTCAATAAATGTTTCAATTAAAACAGCTATAAATTCGAAATTATTTTCGAATGCATAAGCTCTAAAATAATCTGATTCTTCCATCTTTTTCTTATCTAAACTATTAGATTCAAGACTACTGTTTAGTTCTTCTAAACCTTTAATAAAAAGATGTGCACTTGTCTCATTATCTTTATCATGGAGATAACCAATATGCAATGCATGTACAAATTCGTGAATTCCTAAATTTAAATTATCATCTTCGATATCATAACCCAATTTAAAATCTTCCCATGATATAATGATAGCTCTAAATCCAGGATTAAAATGTCCTTTGTGATAATTTTTATCAATATTTGAATAAAATGTAGACGGATAAATTAAGATTCTATCTACTAAGTTTATATTATAATTTCTATAACCAAATGTTAACATTATAGCAGTTGCAGAAACTAATATTTTTTTTTCATCATCAATTTCCAAACCTTCTCTTCCTACGAATTCAACTCTAGACATGTATCTATAAACTCTATGCCTAAAATAAGTTTGCTCTTTTCTATTTAACTGCCTATAAAACTTAAAACTACTCTCAAGAATTTGTTTTTGATTAGGTTTTAGATCTCTTTTAATTAAATAAAAATGACGAAATAGAGGTCCAAAACCTGCATAATCTATTAAAATTCCTTCAATAAATTTAAAAATCAAATATATAAATGGGAGCACACCTATACCAATGAGTACATTAGATAAAATATTAATAAAAGAAGAATTTGGCGTGTTATTTTGTAATAGTATTAATAAGTTGGTCATATATTATATGTATTCTGTAATCATAATAAGTTACACTTTAGTAACCCGCAAAATTAAAATTTAACATTTGCTTGATATGCTTATATACATTAGGGAAATGACTTCTAAATTCACTTGGGGTTTCAAAAAAACTCTCTATTAATACAGAAAGAAATTCAAATTGGTTTGTAAAAGCGTATTCACGAAAGTATTTTGTTTCTATTAATTTTCCCCGAATATGTTCATTTTTTTGAAGAAAATCTGTTAAATCTAAAAAACGATTCTTAAATAAATAAGCACTAATATCATCTTCTCTCAAACTATTTAAATGCACAGCATGAACAGCTTCATGAATCCCTAAGTTTAAATTATCATTACCTATATTATAACCTTCAACAAAGTCTTCCCAAGATAAAACCAATGCCTTTAACATAGGATTAAATTCGCCTTTATGATGCTGGTCACTATGCTCTGAATAATATATTCCAGGATATATAATAATAGCATCTAGAGTATCTATCAAATATTTTCTAAAACCAAAAGTTAACATAACTGCTGTTGCAGAAATTAAAACTTTCATTTCCTCAGTTACCTTTAACTCTTGCCTTCCTACAAACTCTTTATCATTAATAAAACAAGCAACTCTATGTTGAAAATTACGTTGATGTTTTTTTGATAATTTCTTATAAAAATCAAACTTAGTTTCAAGTATTTTTAATTGTGTTCTTTTTAATTTCCGTTTATATAAATGATTAAAAACATAAAAAGGTTTGTGCTTATTATTGACATGAATCTGTTCGAAAAATTTAAAAAATTGATAAATAATAACTGCTGCCATACCAACAAAAAAAATAACCAAAAACACAATCGTCTGTGTTTTCATTTCTTGTTCTGGTAGATTTAACAATAATATTAAGGGAATCATAGAACTTGGAGCTTATAACATTAATAACGTATAGATAGCTACTAAAGTATAACACTAAAAATAATATAAGTAAACAAAAAACAACAAAAAGTGATAAGCATTAAAGTTTTATTCAAAAAATGAATCATTCAAATTTAATGCAGCTTGCCAACCTTTATTTCTACTTACTATAAAATCTTTTTTAGCATTACTTATATCATTTAGTTTTAAATAAGAAACACCTCTACTGTATTCAGGCCTTCCATTATCTAAATATTTATCATTAATTACTTTGGTAAAGTATGGTATAGCTGCTTTGTAGTTTTTTGTTATATTTTCTAATAAACCTAACTTAAAATGAGTAGGTAGATTATTTGGCTCCAGTTCTAAAACCTTTAGAAATTGCTGCCTTGATTTAATATATTCTTTTTGTTCAAAAAACTTATTCCCTTCTTTAAAATATTTAGTCATTTCATCTATAACATTCTGCTTCAATTTACTAGCAATAATGTCTGATTTTGATTTACTTGACATAATATTCTTGAGTTCCTTCTTATATTTTATAAGACTCTCATCGTATGGATATCTTTTTAAAGCGTCATTAACTTTATTCAGTGCCAAGGAATCATTTCTATAATATACCCTTATGTCATTACACATATTTAACCAACCTTTAATATTTTTCGGTCTAACTTTAAAATGTTTATCATATAAATTAAACAAAGCGATAGTATCCTTTCGTTTTTTATATATGTCTTTTAGTATATAAAAATTTGATTCTACACTTGGGGCCAAATCAAAAACTTCTTTAGAATAAATGTAAGCGCTATCTTCATTTTTTTTAACATTATAAAGCATAGCTTTTAGTGTTTTTGGCCATAAATTATTTTCGACACTAGAGATAGAATTATCTAAATGCAATAATGCTTTATCATATTGTTTAGTATTAATTGCAAACATTCCTCTTATATCATCATTAGTCATTCCTATTTGATTTACATAAGGAAAATCTGGTAACATATTATTAACCTGCTCATAAGAATAATTATATGTTTCTGTAAACGCATCTTTAGTTTTTACTTCTACCATCAAACTATACTGTATTTTAGACATTTTGAAATCCATATAGTGATTAACTAAATTAACCGCTAATAATACAGTCATTAAAACACCTAAAGCTTTTAATGTTTTATTGCTATATTTTTTTTGAGGATGCTCATCTCTAACATTTGAAAAACTTATAATAATTGCAAGGATAAATGCAAAAACAATTTGAATAGGAGCTCTATGGTGTGGGAAATTGAAAAAAGCATCTATCATATACCCTATTAATGCCAATGCGATAACAATTACGAAAATTCTATCCGAAGCTCTTTCTGAATGAATAAAACGTTTAAAAAGTAATACAAGACTTATAATATAAACACTCAAGTACAACATAAAACCAATAATTCCTGTTTCTGCAAGAGATTGCAAATAATCATTATGGACATGTGTATTAAATACAATTCCTTCTGTTGTATTATTTTTAGATATATCTATTTTAGAATTATGTCTCCAATTGCCAATACCAACACCTATTACTGGTGATTTTTTAAAATCTTTAATAGCAGATTCCCAAATATAATCTCTACCTGAACCATTTATTAAGTTTGTTTTCGCTTTAGGGTTATATAAATCCTTCTCCCTTTTAGTAAACATTAAATCTGAATAAGAATTTAGCTTATCATCATATATTCTATTAATTGAAATAGAAAAACCATAGGCAATAACCGAAACTAGCAATAATGGAAAAATAACTTTAACGCTTTTCTTTATAGAATATTTAGATATTATAAAGTAAGTCACTGAAAAAAGCACTAACACAATAGCCATTATTAAAACAGCTGTCCTAGCTCCAATTAATAAAAGACTAGTAATTACAAGAAGTACAGTTAATAATGATATTATTTTTTTTAACCCTTTAAGTTCTAAAAAAAGATATAACAAGAATGGTAATTTTATAACGATTGCTGTAGCTAGAATATTACGATTTCCATATTTGCTTGGGATTTCTAACAATAATTCATGAGTTCTTAATTCATTAAATCTTGAAGAGAAGTAATAAAAGACTTCAAATGATTCAATAAACAAAACAATACTTACTAATAGACTTAATCCCCAAAAAGTATATTTATTTTTTCTTCTAAAAAGAATATATAAATTAAAAACACTAAATATAAAAGAGAATATTCTTGATATATAAATAATACTTTCATCAATAATAATCGATTGTGTCATTGATACACAAGACAATAAAAAAGTTCCCAATTGTATATAAAAAAACCATTTTACATATTTAGGTACAGAAAAAGACAAGTATTGAGGAGACAATAAATAATATATGAAAACAGCTGTATTAACTATTCCAATATACAACCATTGTGTCGAAGCAAAATCAAAAGCTCCTAATGAAGGAACAAACATTGTTAGCAAATATAATATGATAATTATATAACTTATATGGTCTGCTTTTTTTAAGATCTTTTCCATCGTACTATATTAAAAAAACTAATGATTAATGACAAATTAATATTATAAATTCTAAACACTAATAAGGTTTCATTATTAATGTTATTTAAAACAAAATTACAGGCTATAAAGTAAAAATTGAGAGTTTAAATTTATGTAAAAACTTATTTTGAAAATAAAAGCTAAAAACATTCATTATTTAGATTGTTTTGATAGCACATTAATTATTAAACCACTTACAACAAGCAAAATACCAATTAAATTATAAATGTTATAAATTTCTTTAAACCAAATAACACCAATAATCATAGTAAAAACCACCTCAACATATTTTAATGGAGCTACCATATTAGTTTCTGAAGACTGTAGCGCTTTTGTCATATAATATTGTCCAAAATAACCAAATATCCCTAAACTAAATAACACAAACCATTCCCATAACTGAGGCATTTTCCAATAAAAAAGAGACAAACATCCCGAAATTATTCCAGAAATAATCATGAAATAATTAACAATAACCATTGGATGATCTTTGTCTCCTATTTTTCTTATAATAATATAAACTATACCTGCAAAAAAAGCAGACAAAAGAGCGTATAAAAGGCCTAACACATTCATTTCTATATCAAATCCTTTAATAATTACAACTCCTAAAAAGGCAATAACACAGGCTAACCACTGCACTTTTTTAATTTGTTCTTTAAGTATTAAAACAGCAAAAACAATAGCAAAAATGGGCGCTATATAGCGAATAGAAACTGCAGAACCCATAGAAATTAATTTTAATGATGAAAAAAACAACACCATTGAAATAAACCCAAAAACACTTCTTAACACTAATAGCTTTCTTTTATTTCCTAAGCTATAAATTTTGTTTTTTAATAAGAAAGGTACAGTAAAAAACAATGAACCAATAGATCTAAAAA
This sequence comes from uncultured Lacinutrix sp., assembly GCF_947500325.1. Lineage (GTDB taxonomy): Bacteria > Bacteroidota > Bacteroidia > Flavobacteriales > Flavobacteriaceae > Lacinutrix. Next base: position 15,746 of record NZ_CANMRQ010000030.1, on the reverse strand, counting down.
ACACTATTTGATACACATTAAAATGATTTAAATACTTAATAAATGTATTAAGCAGAGTAAAGCCTATAGCACTAATTAGCATGTATTGTATGGCTTTTTTCAGAAAATATTTTTTAGCGAATTGAACTTAAATGTAAGTGAAATCGTAAAGATAACAATCTATTTGTTGCTATAAATAATCAAGCATTTCTATAACTATTTTTTAATTCTTTAATAATATCAAGAGTCTTTTTTGTAATAGATTGAATTTTAGTTAAATCGTACTGTCCGTCTGTATTCTTATTTATTAATTTAGAACCTATACCTACGCATATAACACCTGCGTTAAACCAATTGGTCAAATTCTCTCTTGTGGGAGAAACACCTCCTGTTGGCATTATATTTGTCCATGGTTGCGGGCCACGAATCGCTTTAACAAATTCTGGACCATAAATTCCTCCAGGAAATAGCTTAACTATTTCACATCCTAATTCTTCTGCTCTAGTAATTTCTGTTAAAGAACCACACCCTGGGGACCATAATACTTTACGTCTATTACAAACTATTGCTATATCTTCTCTTAAAACTGGGGTAACTATAAAATTAGCCCCTAAAGCCATAAACCTAGAAGCTGTAGCTGCATCAGTAATAGAACCCACACCAAGAATCATATCTGGCATTTCTTTTAGAGTATATTGATTAAGTTCTTTAAATACTTCTTCAGAGAAATCACCTCTTGCAGTAAATTCCATTAATCTTGCACCACCATGATAACAAGCATTTAGTACTTGTTTACACTTATCTAAATCGTTATCATAAAACAAAGGAACTAACCCTGTTTTATTCATTATTGTAAAAACTTCTATTCTAGAATATTTTGCCATATATTTAATATTACCTGGAAACTTCTCCTTTATTTTCTCCTCCTAAAAAATGCTCTATATCATCAACAGAAACCAAGTTATAATCGCCATAAATAGTATGTTTTAGGCAACATGATGCGACTGCTATATTAATTGCTTTCTGTTTATCTTCATTATGATTTATAAGTCCATAAATTAATCCACCCATAAATGCATCGCCGCTTCCAACCCTATCCACTACAGGAGTAACCTCTTTAATATCGGCATCGTAAATATGCTTTTTATCGTATAAAACACCTCCTATTCTTTGATGAGAAGCACTAACCGAATATCGCAAAGTTGTAGCCATCGTTTCTAAATTAGGACAATGATCAAACACAATGTCATATAATTTAGGTAAAGATTTTAAATCTTGGTAATTAGGAAATTCTTTATTTAATCCAAGCATAAAATATGCTGTATCAATATCTCCTAAAATAATATTACTATACTTAAGAAGTTCTGGCATAATTTCGTGAGGTTGTTTACCATACTTCCATAGTTTAGACCTATAATTTAAGTCTGAAGAAATTGTAATCCCCAACTCATGAGCTACTTTTAGAGCTTCAAGACACTCATTAGCTGCTCCTTGTGATATAGCTGGAGTAATTCCACTCCAATGAAACCATGTTGCATCTTTTAGAATAGTTTTCCAATCAAATGCTCCTTTTTCTATTGTTGCCATAGCACTATTAGCCCTATCATAAACAACATTACTAGCTCTTGTTCCTGCTCCAGTCTCTAGAAAATAAATACCTAACCTATCTCCACCAAAAAGAATATTTTCATGATTAACATTTCTTTTACGCATTTCCATTAAGGCACTTTCCCCTATTTCATTCTTGGGTAATCGTGTTACAAATTCAGAATTAACACCAAAATTTGCCAGAGAAACTGCTACGTTAAATTCGCCACCACCATAAGTTGCATTAAAAGATTTTGCTTGAGAAAATCTAAGAAATCGCTCGGTAGATAATCGCAACATAATTTCACCAAAAGCTACAACTTTATTCATTTTGCCTTTTATTAATTATAATTTTATATCCCTAAAGCTTGACCGCCTCCAATTTGTATAGTTTCTGCTGTAATAAAAGAAGCATCCTTACTTGCTAAGAAAGAAATAACTCCAGCCACATCTTCTGGTTGTCCTAGTCTCCCTAACATAATATTATTAGCCCAAGATGCAAAAACTTCAGGTTTTGTTGCTTTAATTTGCGCATGAAATGGCGTATCTATAGTTCCAGGAGATACAGCATTTACTCTAATACCATACTCAGCAAGATCTTTTGCTAATGCCCTTGTAATAGCATGCACACCTGCTTTAGATGTTCCGTAGATTCCTGCTCCAGGTCCACCTGCAGTCCACCCTGCATTAGACGTATAATTAATTATAGATGAATGTTCTCCATTTTTAAGAAAAGGTATTGCAGCTCTTGAAGCAAAAAACACAGAATCTAAGTTTAAGGCCATTACATTTCTGTAAAACTCTGTTGTCATATCTTCGAACCTAGATCTTCCGCCTAATCCACCTGCATTATTTACAAGAACATCAATTCTACCGTACTTTTGGCCTATTTTAACAATATTAGAGGTTACAGCTTCTTCGTTTGTAACGTCAAAACCACAATATTCTGCTGTAATTCCATGTCCTGTAAGCTCTTTTACTTTTTCTGCACCTTCATCATCTTGAATTCCATTTAAAACTACAGTATATCCATCTTCACCTAATCTTTTTGCAACTTCGAAACCAATTCCTCCAGTTGCTCCTGTAACTACTGCTACTTTTCCGTTTGACTTGCTCATTTTTTATATTTTATTTTTTTAAACTTTATGATATATTTAATTTTCTGCGTTTACCACTAATTTTACTTTTTTTATTAAAAAGAAAATAGATAATACAGCTAGTACTACAGATAGTGTAATAGCTATAAATGCTGGTGTATATGACCCTTCGTTTGTTATTCTACCAATAAACCAGTTCATTATAATAGGAGATACAGCTGCAATAGTTCCAGCTAATCCCGCTAGTGTTCCTACAGATGGCCCTCTAAACAAATCACTTGATAGTGTTTGAATATTTCCTATAGCGAATTGAAAGCCAAAAAGTGCTAATCCTGCTAAATATATGAATGTCATGTAATTAGAGTCATTTACAAATAATACAATAGAAACAAAACCAACTATAATTAATAAGCTTCCTAAAACTATACTTGCTTTTCTTCCAATATCGACAGAAGTACGTTTTATTATCGCTTCTGTAAATAAGCCTCCTAAAATTCCTCCAGCTGCAGCCATGAGGTAAGATATCCACATGGTTTTCCCTATTTCTTCTATACTTAATCCAAATTTAGAATTCAAATAGATTGGCATCCAACCCGCAAAGAACCACCAAATAGGTTCTATAAAAAATCGACATAATAAAACTCCCCAGGGTTGCTTATAACTCAAAATCTTTCCTACGCTTAAACTTTTAGCGCCTTTAACTGCAACGTCGTTATTTTCTATTCGGTCATTAAGTATTAAATTTCTTTCGTTCTCAGTAATCCAAGGATGATCTTCTGGCTTTGATTTATTAATAACTAACCAAGGAATAACCCATAGTAAGCCTAACAATCCTAATATTATGTAGGTAGATTTCCATCCAAATTGCGCATATAGGTATACTATAACAACAGGAGCTAAGACATTACCAATAGAGGCTCCAGAGTTAAAAATACCTTGTGCTAATGCTCTTTGCTTTACTGGAAACCATTCTCCATTACTTTTTACTGCTCCAGGCCATAATCCTGCTTCTCCAAGTCCTAGTAGACCACGTGCTATTGATAATGTAGCGACTCCTTTTGCTAAAGCATGAAAAGCTGCTGCTAAAGACCACACCACAATAGATAAAACAAAACCTATTCTAGTACCTATTTTATCGTACAACCTTCCTGATAAAAATTTACTTGCAGCATAGGTTACCATAAAAATATTAAGCATTAGTGCGTAATCAGAATTATCCATCCCTAAATCTTTACCCATTTCTGGCCAAAGTAACGCAAAGGCTGTTCTATCAATATAATTTATTACTGTAGCGATAAAGATTAATATAATAATCCACCACCTTAATCCTTTTACTTTCATATGTTAGTTTAATTAATCGTATTAATTATAATATAGCTTATAAGCGATTATTATTATTTTTGGAACGATTGAATTTTATGAAAAGTAAATAACCTATTATGCTAATATATTAGCTATGTTGTTTTAGGTTTATTACTTCCCTCCAAGTATTTATTTATTATTTTCAAAAAAATAAATTGTGCACTTTATTTTTTGATTATATAGTTTAAATGCTATAACAATATTGATATAGTACACTAAAATGTTCTTTCATTTTTTGTTTTGCTAATTTTGGGTTTTGATTTTTTATAGCATCAAAAATTTCTTGATGTTCTCTAATACCTTGTTTAGATAAGTTTTTATCGCAAACATGATACTTCTCGAAATTAGTAATAATCTCGGGCGTAATAATTAACATAAATGTATTCATTGTACTATTACCACTTGCTTTTGCAATTGCTAAATGAAATAACAAATCTTCTTGTACTGCATCTTCATCATTATTAACCTTAATTGTATAAGCATCTAAAGCTTCTTTCATTTTCACTAAATCTTCATCACTCCTTCTTAAAGCTGCTAATCTTGCTGTTTTTAACTCTAATAATATTCTTGTTTCTACCAAAGATTTAAAGTCTGGATCCTCTAACCTTAGAATATCTTCTATCATACCATTCATAGCTATAACGCCAATGTTAGCTACAAATGTTCCACTTTGAGGAATAGACTTTAATAAACCGTAAAATTCAAGTTTTTGAATTGCCTCCCTTACATTAGTTCTTGATACTCCAAGTTTTTCTGAAAGCATACGTTCTGAAGGCAATTTATCTCCAGGCTCAAGATTTTTCGCATTAATTAAATCTTTAATATTTTCTATGATACGATTTTGAACATTTGCGTTTTCAGGTTTTGTTATTACTTCTAACTTCATAAACTTTTTATTAATTAACAGGTTATTTCAAAAGTATTAAATTTTAAATATTAATAATCAACTTGTTACTCTATATTCTGCTTTCTTTTTATATTTTTTTACTAAATTTTACTGATCAATTAAGATCAGTAAAATTTAGTTGAAGATGCTCATTAGGACTATTCAAATAATTTCTAATGTGTTACTTCTAAATTGTAATATCTTACTTTAGCAAAAGCACCTTCATCTCTTGTTTGAAAATAGTTTCCTGCTTTGAAATAGTTTTCAAAAACACCCCATTTTTTCATATGGATATTTTCATATACTTTATATTCATTATTATTTAAAACTACTACCATTTTACCTTCTGAAACCTTAACCTCGATAGTGAATTTTTTAAATCCTACTTTTTCTTTAAATGTAAACCCTTTATCATCTCCCCAAGCATCTTCATGTAATATTTGTTCTGCATTTGCATTTATATTTTTAAGTATTTTTGTTTTCACCCTTATTTTACCATCTTTCCAATAAATCTTAAGTATTGGAGGAGCATTATTATCATCTGCACCAATCAAATCTCTTTGTTCGTTAGTTAATCTCCCGTGAATTTGCATAATAATAGTTTTATGATATTTACCTTTTTTATCACGAGAAATCTCATCAATTGCTAATTTTCCTTTCATAATACCTCCTTGTTTAAAAGTCCAATTCACTTTATTACTTCCAGCAACCATTTGCTCCCTAAGCTCTGATCTAGAGTATTTAGTATTCCTTGTAGTTGCTTTACTTGGAAAAGCATAAAAAACTATTGCTCCTCTTGTAGAATCATTATACATAAAAGGTTTTAAATCCTTATTAGTTGCATAATCAAAAATTTCGGGAGGAGAAACTTCTTGAGGTTTTTTGCCATCTCCAGCAGGTGTTGTTACTTTCCAATGCGCTAAATCTATTTTTGGAAGCTTAACCCTTTTTTTTCTCTTCTTTTTCTTTTTTTTAGATTCAACTTTATCTTTTACTACTTCGCTTTGTGCTTGACAGTTAAAAGTAAAAACTGAAATTAATAGTAGTAAGGATAAAAATTTCATTCTTCGACACATAAATTTCAGTTCTTTTTAACTTTATATATTAATTAATTAATTGCTGTAATAGTTACAGAATCTGCTCTTATTTCTTCATCTCCACTATTATACCCATAGCTACCACTACTAGCACCTCCAATACCTCTTATAAAAAGCGCAACACTATCATTAGCTCCAGCATTAAAAGAATATGTTTGAGTGCTATAATCATCATTACCTGGATTACTAATTGTTTCTACTAAAAGATTATTTGTTGCATCTTCTACTTGTGCTACAGTAGTATAACCATAACCTGAATTAGGAAACTCTGGAGCGGTCGCATAATACGTTGGTGTATATCCGCCTACATAACCCGAACCTGATAACACTCTTACTTCAAGCATACTACCAGGAAAACTACCTGGTGGATTAGCTATATTTTTAAAAGATGTAACGATTTGTATAGTATAATCTGCATTTGGTGTAACTGCAAACTCTTGATAAACATGATCTGGTTCATTATTATCGAATTTAACAACGTTATTAGAACCTCCATTACCAGAACTAGATTCTCCTTGCTCTCCAATATCATCATTATCCCATCCTGAACAAGAACAGGTATTTGATGAACCCAGTTTAGCTAGTTTATCGAAATCTGCATTAACTAAAATAGGGTCTGGAACAGCTGGTTCTTCAGGTTCAACAACATCTATAGTTTCAGTAAATGTACTTGTTACTCCTAAGTCATCCATGGCAGTTAAAGTTACAGTATACATACCTTCTCCAGGATATGTATTTGCTCCATCTACATCTGTAGAGGTATTTCCATCTCCATAATCCCAACTATAACTTGTTGCACTTACTGAACCATTTGCAAATGTATAATCTTTCCATTCTTCATCTGGACCTGCGCCTTGAGAAGCCGTAAAACTTGCTAATGGTGGTGTAGCATCTGCTATAGAATTAGCATCTAATGGTTCAAATTTTTGAATATCATCACAACTATTATATGAGAAGACTATTATTATTGCTAATAAAGCGTAAACACTTTTTTTAATTTGTTTTTTCATGATTAATATTTTTTTAATTAATAACCTGGATTTTGTGACAATGCTCCGTTACTTAAGTTAATTTCTCTTTGCGGTATTGGAAGTAATAAATCTGATGAGTTAAAACTTCCACCAGTTGCGGCAGAGAATGTAGACAATACATTTTGCGCTTCTCCGAAACGAACTAAATCAAATAAACGATGATTCTCGAATGCTAGTTCCACTCGTCTTTCATCTAATAATTCTTGTTTTGTAATCATCCCATCATCATCTGCTAATAAACCTGCTCTTAATCTCACCAATTCAAAAGAATCTAAAGCAGCTTGAACTGATGTACTATTGCCTCCTGCCATAATAGCTTCTACATGCATTAATAATACGTCTGCATAACGTAATACTATCCAATCGTTTCCGGCTTTTGTTGGATCACTAGAAGTTGCTGCAATACCTAAAGAATCATCTCCATCTGGAATGTATTTTACTACTTGAAATTGTGTTGGTTGCTCTGTATCTACTCTATAAGAGTAAGGCACTCTATTTCCTCCTAATGCATCTAATACATCTCTTACATCTTGTGTTGTATAATTAACACCACTTGTTCTACCCACTGCGTTTAACCATTCAGCAGAAAAATTCTGACTATCTAAACCATCTCCTATATATCCAATAGCAAAAATGATTTCATTATTTAACTCATTAAAGAATACATCTTTAAAATTAGGCTCTAATGCGAAACCTGATGACATTACTTCTTCACATAAACCTTGTGCTAGTGTATAATTAGTACCTTGAGTTAAATATACTTTTGCCAATAAAGCTTGAGCTGCAGCTTTAGATGCTCTCGTTATATATGCATTGTCTAATCCATCTATTGCAGTGGTTAAATCACTTACTATTAAATTGTAAATAGTAGCTGTATCTACTCTTGTAAAAGATAAATCTGTATCTGCAGATGATATTACACGATCTATTAATGGAATATCTCCATATAATCTCACTAAATTAAAATAGGCATAAGCTCTTACAAATTTTGCTTCAGCTTCTATACTTGCTCTATTAGCATCTGATGCCACATTTAAGTTTTCTAAAACTACATTTGCTCTAAAGATTACATTGTAAAAACTTCTATAATAATCTTCAACAATACCATTTGTTGCCTCTACTGAATAGTTCTCAAATTGTGCAGCTTCTCCTTCACTACTTTTAGTTCTAGTATTATCACTTCGCATTTCAGTTAAATAAAATTCTACTTGTAATGCATGATAATCATTAGAAGATGTTGAGTTGACACCTTGAATGCCATCGTACATATTAATAACACCAGTTAATAATTCTGCTTCATTATTATAATATATATCTGCGTTAACTAATGATTCTAATTGCGGAGATAAAAAGTCTTTTTCACAAGAGGAAAATGAAATTCCTAATATAAACAAGAACATAATTTTTATTGATTTCATAATGTCTTTCATTTTAGTTGTTGTTTAATTAAAATTCTAAATTTAATCCTAATGTTACAGTTTGTTGAATTGGCGAACCAGCTCTTTGGTAACCATAAGTAGTTGGACTTGTATTATTAATAGATTCTGGATTAAAACCTGTATAATCACTTGCGGTAAAATATAATAGATTAGTTCCTGAAGCATAAAGCCTAGCTCTAGATAGTTTTAATTTTGATGCTAATCTACTTGGTAAACTATAGCCAATATTTACATTTCTTAATGCTACATATGAAGCATCTTGTATAATATCATTTGTAAAGATTTTTTGTTTTATAAATCCTTGGTTAGGCGTTGTTGCCGTATCAAAATCCTGAGAACTATTAAAATGATTAAATAAATATTGATCTCCCATATTTCTAATCTCTGCTCCATGACTTCCTTGAAACATAAAACTTAAATCGAAGGCTCCTACTTTAAAATCATTTGTTAAACTCCATATAAAATCTGGATAAGGATCTCCTAAAATAGTTTTATCATCATCATCAATAACTCCATCGCCATTTAAATCTTTTACGTAAACATCTTGTGCTTGACCTCCAACTGGATGATATGGATTATTAATGTATTCTAAAGGAATATCACTATCTACAACCCAACCATAGTAAGATGATATTGGATTCCCTACTAGATTAATCCATTCTGCTGCCCTTTTTGAATCTACATTTTGAATTTGCCCATTAGAGTCTGCAAAATCAATTAATTCATTTTTATTTCTAGAAGCCAGAATAGTAGTACTCCATCTAAATTTCTCTTTACTAATATTTCGAGTTCTTAATTCTATTTCAAAACCACTATTTTGAACTTCACCTATATTAATTAAAGCACTATCGAAACCTGTTGTTACAGATATAGGATTATCTATTAATAATTGGTCACTTGTTCGTTTATAATAATCAAAAGAACCTGTTACAATATTATTGAACAAACCAAAATCAATACCTGGATTAATTTCTATAGAACGTTCCCAAGCTAAATCTGGGTTAGAAATGTTTATTGGATTGAAGCCACTCTCAACACTTCCATCTACTACAGCTGTTGAAGATTGCAATAATGATAAATATGGAAAGGCATCAATTAAAACATTTCCTGAATCTAAATTCGGATTTCCAGCTGTACCATAACTCATTCTTAATTTTAAATTATTAACAACATTGCTTTCGCTCATAAACTCCTCATTGCTAACTATCCAACCTGCAGATGCCGCTGGAAAATTAGCGTATTTTGAATTTTGTCCAAACCTAGAAAAACCATCTCGTCTAAAACTTACAGATACCAGATACTTATTATCATATGCATAGTTAATTCTACCTAAATAAGACAATAATCTTTCTGGATATTCAAAAGATTGACCAACTACAGTTAAAGGATCTGCTGCAGTAATAGTCTGTACTAAATCGCTATCGTAACCAGCACCTGTTACACTTTCAAATGTAGTATCCCATTTTTCGGCCGAGAAACCTGCAATTGCATTTACCTCATGATTTCCAAATGATTTATCATAAGTAAAAATATTATCTGTAACCATATGAACTCTGTTAGTTGTAGATTGATCTAACTGTGTTGCATCTGCTCCATTTCTACTAGCTTGTACGCCTTGCCAACGGTCTCTTTTTGTATTTTGATAATCTCCAGAAACAGTTGTTTTAAAAGATAAGCCATCTATAATTTTATATTTTGCAAAAAAGCTTCCTGCAACTTTAAATTTATAGTCGTTACGATCACGCTCAAGAACTTTAGCTGCTGGATTTGTATTAGATGTATTACTAATATCTGTTCCGCCAGATTCTATAGGTGTCATAGTTGTTAAATCGTAATCATCAAACATACGTTGCACAGCATAATCACCAATTTGAGCATTAGCATATTTGCCACCATCTCTAAGTCTATTTACATATTGAATAGTATTCTCATCTAAGTATAAAGGCAACCAAGGTGTTTGTCTTAAAATATCATGTGTAGACCCATCAAAACGTCTTCTATTGGTATATGTAGGAGAAATATTTAATCCAACAGAAAACTTATCATTTAATTTTGTGCTTAACTTAGCTCTAATTGAATATTTTTTATAATCATCAGTCAATAAAACACCTTCATCATGAACATAGTTTAATGATGTACTAAATTTTGTAGTTTCGCTTCCACCTCTGGCAGCAAAAGAATGACTATTAATGGTACCGCCTTCAAAAATAACATCTTGCCAATCTCTATCTACGCCTATTAATTGTTTTACTCTTGTTCTATCTGAAATTGTTCCAGTTGCTGCTCTTTCTGCCGCTGCTGTTTCGGCTACAGTAAAATAATAGTCTTCACTTTGTCTTGCTTCCTTAAACCCAGTAAAAGTATTATAACTAAACTTAGTCGCTCCATCTTTACCACTCTTAGTTGTTATTATAATTACTCCATTTGCTCCTCTTGCTCCATATATAGCAGTTGACGATGCATCTTTTAACACTTCAAAAGACTCTACGTCATTCATATCAAAAGATCCCAAAAAATCATTATCAACTACTAAACCGTCAACAACAATTACTGGATCTGAACTTCCAGATATAGATCCTGTACCACGAATTCGAATTGTTGGAGCAGATCCTGCTTCTCCTTCTGTTGCAGCTACTGTAACACCAGAGACTTGTCCAACTAAGGCTTCATCAACTCTAGGGACAGCAATTTGATCTAAATCATCATTCTTTATTTTAGAAATTGCCCCTGTAATATTCCCTCTTTTCTGAGTACCATAACCTATTACAACTACCTCTTCTAGCTTATTAGCATCTTCTACTAATGCTACTGCTAGTGTATTCTCTTTTTTAACTGGAATAAGTTGTGTTACATATCCAATGTAGGAAAACTTAAGCACATCCCCTTCTTTAACGTTAATCTCAAAATTTCCGTCAAAATCTGTAGTTGTCCCATTATTGGTACTTACAGCAACTACATTAACTCCTGGCATAGGCAGATCATCTTCCGATGACACCACCTGACCTTTTAATGTAAAGTTCTCTTGAGCAAAAGCTGAAATACACATAAAGAGTATTACAAATAATGCCGACTTAGCTTTTAAATTCATAATTAGTTTTTAAATTTTTGTTAGTTAATAGATTGACTTAACTTAAAAACATAATTTCCGCAAGTAATTTTTCTTTATTATCTTTACGTCTTATGCTAATAAGCATTATACTTCCCTCCAAAGAAGTATTTTTAAAAGGACAGGTGTGCATCTGTCCTTTTTACTTTACCAATAAATTGGTTTACCAAACTGGTTAACCAAATATATGCAAAAAAAATTTAATAACAACATTATATTGAGAATAATGCAATTAATTAAGATTTATTCCATAAAATCCTCACGAATAGGACTAAAGACATCTATAAGTATTCCTGCTTGAGTACAAACTGCCCCATGTAGTACATGTGGTGGAATATAAACGGTATCTCCTCCTTTTACTATTTTAGTTTCTTTACCTATCGAAAATTCAAATACACCACTTTCTACGTAAGTTACTTGACTATGGTAATGTTCGTGTTTATATCCAATACCTCCTTTGTCAAAGTATACTTTAACTAACATAATCTTATCATCATAGCCCATAATCTTTCTTTTTACTCCTTCGCCTACAACCTCCCATTCTAGGTCTTTGTCTAATATAAATTCTTGACTTGCTCCAAATGTTTTCATATAATATATTATTTAATAAGTTTAAAAATCGACCATTAATAACTTGTAATAAAGCTTACTTTTGAGGAACACCAGGACCAACCGTTGCTTCTCTAAACCAGACTTCTGTATAACAGCCATTTTTATATTGTTTAGCGATATCGCCTCCAAAAGTTTCTGCACCTGCACACCAAACCATATTTTTTTCTGGACTTTTTCCATTTGTTTGATTGTAAGCTCCTTGTTTGAAGTAACCCAATTCTCCTGCATAAGCAGTAGCTCTTTCTGTTCCGTCCTGCCCTATAGGTACAAACAATTTCTTGACTTGTGCTGGTATGTCTGATTTATTTACATATTCAGATTCGATTAGATTTTTAGTAAATGTTCTTGTTTTATGACCTTCACTTTTGAATGTTAAATACATAATACCTTTGTATACATTCACTTCATAACTAAATTCTTCACCTAGTTCTATACCATCTTTTGGTTCTGAAGGATAATCATTTTTACTTGTTCCAATAACAGACATATCGTTACCCCAAACTGCGGTGGAATAATCCCATCTACCAGAATTATCATCACCCGCAGTATTTATTTCATAATTCCAAAAAACGGATCCTTTTGTATGGCCTGGAAACTTCTTATAAAATAATTTAAAAGGCTCATTTTCATGCCCTTCGCCACTATGAATTTGCCCAACCACAGTTGAGTAAGACGCAGCAACTCTAGCATCACCAGAAATGGAAACCTGCATAACTTTACAAGTCCCTGTTAATCTACCTCCTTGTTCTGGAGTCCAATCTCTTTTTTCATGTAACTCTGTTCTTGTATTACTTGAATTCTTTGAAGTAACTCCAGAATTTGGAGTCTTATATACTACCCAACGTCTAGTACCATCAATTACACTATAGAAAAAATCTTTATGTTCAAAATCAACTAGATCTTCAACATTAGTCCCATCTCCCATTAGCATTTTAAACTTATCCATAAAAGGTATCACTTCACTTGGATAAACTGTTTTTTTACTCAAACCATCATTAGCTTGAAAATATCCTACATTAGAAATAGCATCATCACTAATCTCTATATTTGCCGTTTTAAACCATACTTCGGCATAATTACCATCTGCGTATTGCTTTTGAATATCACCACCATGGGTCTCTGCGCCAGAACACCAGACTTTATTTACTTTTGGGTCTTTTCCGTTAGTTTGATTATAGCAACCAAGTTTAAAAAAGAGACCTTCATCTGTATAAGCATTTTCACGTTCTACACCATCCTGACCTATAGGCACAAATAAATCCTTGACTTGTTCTGGCATATCTGAACGTTTTGTATATTCAGAAGACATAAGATTTTTAGTAAATGTTTTGGTTTCATGTCCTTCACTAGTAAATTTAAGATACATTATACCGTTCTTAATCTCTACTTCATAACTAAATTCTTCACCTAAAGCAATCCCGTCTTTTGGTTCTTGTGGATAGTTTCCTTCATTAGTCCCAACAACAGAAAAATCATATCCCCAAATAGGATAGGAATAATCCCATCTTCCAGAATTATCATCTCCTTTGGTATTTATTTCATAATTCCAAAAGACTGAACCTTTGGTATGACCTGGGAATTTTTTATAAAATATTTTTAGAGGTTCGTTCTCATGTCCATCTGCGCTATGGATTTGACCAACAACTACGGAGTAAGTTGAAGCAACTCTTGCATCTCCAGTGGTTGCCACATTCATTACTTTAAGGGTAGCGTTCATTTTTGCATCGGACATTGGTGACCACTTTTTTAATTGAGCCAGCTCAGTCCTTGTATTATTTGAAGTACCATGAGTATTTCCTGCATTTGGCGTTTTAAATACTACCCAATCTGTATTATTATCTTTCGCTGTATAGAAGAAATTTTTATTTTCATAATCAATTGCTTGACCAACATTAGATCCATCTCCTAAAATTAAATTCCAATGTTGAAAAAAAGGAATTACGTCATTTGCATTTCCAACAATAGCTACCTTTTCATTATTATAATTTTGCTTTTTGTTATCATTACAACTATTAAATAGTAGAATAATAAATGTATAATAGGCAAAAATTAATTTAAAAGTTTTGAATTTCATGTTTTAGGATATTTCGTTTATTTTTAAAGTAATAAAGCAACTACCAGTGTTTCTGTATTATTTTAAATTACTCAATTATTATCTTTTTACTAATACTGTTTCTGTTTACCGAATTAATTCTTAACATATACTGACCAATACATAAGCTAGACAGATTAAGTTAACTGTGAGTGTAAGAATAAAAAATAATTTTGTTTTCATAATTTATAGATTAATAGTTAGTTTTAATGCACGACATTTAAATTATAATATTTTACATAAGAAAATGCATCAGCATGAGTTGTAGTTAAATAGTTACCAGCCTTAAAGTAGTTTTCATACGGCCATTTATCTAAACTAACATCCTCGTATATGTATGCATTTTCATCGTTAAGCTGAACTTCTATTCTAGCATCTGAAGCTTTTATTCTAAAATCAAAAGCATCAAAACCAACATAACCCAAATTAACCTTTATGTCTGTCCATGTATTATTAGAAGTTTCTAATAAATCATCTCCGTCTGTACTTTCATTTATTAGAGACTTTTTATGACACCAAACAAAACCATCTTTCCAATAGATCTTTATTAATGGCGGGCCATTATTTGATGAAAAACCATGAATCTCCATATCTTCTTCAGAAATAATTCCATGAATTTGCATAACAATAACTTTATGGTAGTCATCACTAGACTCATTATTTTCAGAGATTGATGCAACTTTTAGTCTTCCACTCATTTCTCCACCTTCAGCTAATGTCCAGTTTTCTCTAGAATTTGATGGGTTTATTAATTCTCTCAATTCTGTTCTAGAATATAAGCTATTAGTCGTTGAAGTTTCTGGATAGGTATAAAACACTAACGAAGAATCTTCAGCATCATCATACATATAAGGTTGTATTGCCGCATTGGTTTTATAACCATTATTAATCAAATCTGCTGGTTGGTATTCGTCTGGACTCCCATTATTATTTTCGTCTACTGGCAGAGTAACTTTCCAGTTCGAAAAATCTATATCTGCATATGTAATAGGTGGTAGATTGTCATCACTTACATTTGGATTGTTATTTGTTGTTGACCCTGAATCTAATGACACTGGATCTTCTTTACTATTGCATGCGCATAATACTAAAAGCAAACACACATATATTATTTTATATTTTATCATTATATAAAAATTGGTTAACCAATCTGGTTTACCAAATATAGTAATATATAATTAAAATCAAAATAAAGCGCTTATTTTTCTTAATGATTAAATATAAATAAGAGTGATTTTAATAGTATTAAACCTATACTATTGACTAAGAAGATGAGTTTTTTTAGCAGCATAAAGAGCTATAAAACTTAGGTAAACTGGTTTTTACAAATTATTATTAAGAAGGGCAACTTCATTTTACTTTGCAACCCACAAAACCCCGCTTTGATAAAAGAAAACGCTGATAAAAATAATCTCAAGCAAGCTTGATTAACGCAAATCATTTTTAAAAGGATTACTT
>NZ_CANMRQ010000029.1 GCF_947500325.1 uncultured Lacinutrix sp. | reverse complement strand
TTTTTTACTTTATAAAACACACTCTTGTCCTTATTATATATACAACTATTTTTAACATTTTTCAATTACTTATGGATAAGGTTAATAATGAATCGATTTATAAAGTTTAACTTCTTATAAAAGGTTTTCTCTTTAATTGTATTTTAAAGACAAGATCCCTTCTATAAATAATTATAAAAAGATAAATCTATGAGTAAAGCTTAAAAAAGAAATTATAAAAAGAAATTCCACACAACACCAAAACGTACCGTGAAGTCTCTATAAGGGTTATTAGGTGCAGAGAAAAAATCATAACCAGTCCATGCCGAATTAAAATGTTCTGCTTTTAGAAATATCCTTGTTTGTCTAACTTTTGCATTAACAAAGAAATCTAATCTTGGATAACCACCAAGTTCCTGTTCGTTTTGAACATAGAATTCTGCTAATAAAGGATCGTAAGCATTCATTTTATACTTTGTAAAGTAATTGAATGTAACACCTGTTTGAAGATACATTGCTTTTTTGAAAACATGATTGGCATAGTACAAGGTATTTCTAGTAATAACTTGGGGAACATTAAACACTTCATTTTCATCTTTAACATTTTGATACATTACTGTATTATTCAATGCAAAGTTTCTAAATTTAATTTCTTTATTAGCCTTTACTCTTAAATAAGTAATTGACTTATCTGATTGAAAAGGCTTAACTAAATTATCTGTATCATTTTTTGCAAAATAAAGATGGTCATTTATAGTAGATAAATCTAATGATACATTCAATATCTTTTTAGACCTAACATTAAAAGATAATTGTTGTGTTTTAATATTCTTAAACTGGTTTTGCCAATTATAATTTATATAATCACTTTGATACAATTGCGCATTATAATTTGGCGCTTTAGAATTATTATTTATTTGTGCCGATATTGAAATATCGTTATTCAATTTATAACCTGCATTAACAGTTATATAATTGCCATTAAAATCCCCAGAAACATTAACTCCTAAATCTCCATTAAGTAAAAAACCTCCTATTTGTTTTTTATATTTTCCTCCAACAGCAATAATATCTCCTTTTAATCTATTAGTTATTGTATTTTGATTTAAAATAACAAGCTTATTATAACCATAATTATAATTAGTATGACTTGCATTTAACTGTACTTCACCAAGAATTGAATTACTATAGTTTAATTGTAATTGATTAGAAAATTCCTCTAATGTCACTCTATCTCTAAGATTTGTGTTTCTATATGAAGCACCAAAAAAATCATTTTCTCTTGATTGCTCATACATATAGCTTTTATCTTTTAAAGACATAACATGTGTAACATTTAATTCATTGCTTGAAATAGAATCTTTTTTAGTTAGTATTCCATATGAATGATTAAGATAAAAACGTTTACCTCGTAAAATATTCTCAGCATCTTCAAAATTAACCTCTAAAACTCCTCTATCCCTAAACTCATCATCACCCGAAACAAAAAACTCAACATTACTATCTTTTAAGCCTCCATTTTCTTGGTTTAACAAATCTTGAGATACAAAATGCGCATTAGCTATGTAACGTTTGTTTTTAGTTTTATAACTTACTGTAGATCTAAAATTACCTGTACTTGTTAACAAATGCTGGTATTTACCTAAAGAACGTAGTCCTTTATAAGCAACAGATAAATTAACCTGCTTTGATATATTAGTAGTGAAAAAAGCATCTAAAAGTTGCCCTTGTTCAAATGCAGATTTATAAAACAGCTCTGTTAAAGGTGTTGGTACGTGATAATAGTTAATATCTTCAATTTCCATGTAATTAAAATGTCTCGCTCTAGCTCCAAATTCAGGCATTAAACTACTATCTTCTGTATTATAACTTAAAGTATTATATGTTTGTCCAAGATTTGAAAACGGCATTAACTCAAAATTATCTTTACGTAAGTAATTATATTTATACTCTTTAATAACACTTTGGGTTGTATCTACATATGTTGTATCTCTAAGATGAGAGACTATTAGGTAATCGGTAATCTTAACATCTTTATTTTTTATTCCTTTATTACTAGTGCTTTTAGTAGAGCCTCTTTTTAAGGAATCGTTTTTAACACCGAATCCTTCTTTAGTTTTTAGTTTTTGCTTTTGCGGTTCTAATACTTGAGCTATTGCAAAAGATGAAAAGCACAATAAAAAGAACGTAATAATTATTTTATTCATTAATTCATATTATTTTTAAACTTTAAAAAAGCTTATCCTTAATTTATTTTATAAGACTAGCTCTTTTTTAAATTAAAGTTTTGCCAAAAATAGGAAATATCTCTGTGGAATTTCATTTTCTATTAACAATACCAAATAAACATTTTTATGTCCATTTGATATAATCGCATAATTACAACTTATATTATATACCTCCTGTTAAGAATTATATAAATGCTAAAATTAAATCACTCAACTTTTGACTTAGAATGCGGCACAGACGAAGCTGGTCGCGGTTGCCTTGCAGGCCCAGTAACTGCTGCTGCTGTAATACTTCCTAAAGATTTTAAAAATGCTTTATTAAATGATTCTAAACAACTTTCTGAATTAAAACGTAATACATTAAAACCTATTATTGAAACTGAGGCTATAAGTTTTGCTTTTACACATGTTTTTGAAAATGAAATTGACAAAATAAATATCCTTAACGCTTCCATTTTAGCAATGCAACGTTCTATTATACAATTAAAGCCTACACCTGAGTTTATAATTGTTGATGGAAATCGCTTTAAACCATTAAATAAGATTCCATACGAGACAATAATAAAAGGAGATGGTAAGTACTTAAGTATTGCTGCAGCATCTGTTTTAGCCAAAACGTATCGTGATGAATACATGGCTAAAATACACGAAGAATTCCCTATGTATAATTGGAAAAAAAACAAAGGCTACCCAACAAAAGAGCATCGCGAAGCCATAAGAAAATACGGAGCAACTAAATATCACCGTAAATCTTTTAGATTATTACCTGAACAATTAAAATTAGAACTCTAGTTTTAATTATTTTTACAAAAATTCCAAATTTTAATGAAAACCAATTTTTTTAGTTTTTTTATTTTATTATTAATTTCTAGCTGCACTTCGGAAACAAAGACTGCTTCTTTATATGATTTTACTCCAGAAAATGCTTCAATAATTTTTAACCTAAATGACATTGAAAGCTTAAAGAGCAATCTAAATAACAATAGTTTTATAAAAACCATATCTACTTCTAGTTTATCTCAAGATATTTCAAATAGACTAAAATGTTTAGATTATATAAAAACACCTAATACTGTGGTTATTTCTTTTTTAAAAGATAAGCGTGATAGTCTTCAATATGTAATAACAACAAAATACAGTAAAGACATTATTCAGTTAGATTCTCTTCAAGACCATAAAGCGGAATCTATTAAAATTAACACACTAACTGGACAAAAGATTACTTATAAAAACAACATTTTATATACTACTCTAAAAGATAGCATTGCTATAGCTGCTTCTAATATTAATTTACTTAAATCTGTTATAGAAAAACAAAACAATAATACTAATCTTCAAAAAATTGCTAGTACTATTAATAAGACTAAAGATATTTCTGTGCTACTAAATAATGAATCAACTAATTCGTTAACTACATTATTTAATACTGAAAACCTAAGCTTTAAAGATTTCACAGATTATACAGCTTTTGATGCAGATGTTTCTCAAGATGAAATATTATTGAACGGCATTACAAAAGCTAAAGATTCTTCAAAATTAATTAATATTTTTAAAAACACTACACCTCAAGAAAACCAATTGGCTCTCATTGCACCTAATAATTGTGATGGTTTCTTGAGTTTTACTTTTGATGATTTTTCTGTTTTTAAATCGAATTTAGATACTTATAATAAAAAGACAGATTCTATTATAACTAATCCACTATTTGATAACATTATAGAAATTGGAATTATCAAACAAGACAGTAATGAAAATATTGTACTAAATTCTTTAGATATTATATCTACAAAAGAAGCTTTACTAGGAGAGGAAAATAAAATTGAGGATTATAGGCAAATCTCAATATATAGCTATAGTAAACCTGATCTTTTTGAAACAACCTTCTATCCTTTAGTCGATTACAACAAAGCCAATTTCTATTGTATTATAGATCAATTTCTTGTTTTTGGAAACTCTAAAGAAAGTCTTGAAAATATTATTGCTAACTATCAAAATGAAACCACGCTACATTCTCGTGACTATTATAAAAATATTAGTCAAGACTTAAGCAGTGCTTCGTCTTTATTACATGTTATAAACGCTAAACTTTTAAAGGAAGTTTTAGACACTAATTTCGATGAGTATTTAGATTCTAATTTTAAGCCTTACAAAACTTCTGCCATACAATTTATTTACGATGACCATTATGCTCATTTTAATGCTGCAGTTAAAAAAAATAAAGCTAAAGCAGAAACTGGGGCAGTTACCGAATTGTTAAATATTAAATTAGACTCTGATTTACTTAACGTTCCTCAGTTTGTAATTAATCATCGTACTAAGCAAAAAGAGATTGTAGTACAAGACATAAATAACAAACTATACTTAATATCGAATACAGGTAATATTCTTTGGAAAAAACAACTTGGTGGTCCAGTTTTAGGAAAAATAGAACAGATAGATATTTATAAAAATGGAAGGCTACAATTAGTTTTCGCCACACCAAATCGTGTGCATTTAATTGATAGAACTGGAAGAGAAGTTAAAGGTTACCCTTTAAAATTTAATGATAAAATTACGCAACCGCTTTCGGTTTTTGATTACGATAAAAATAAAAAATATAGACTTTTTGTTACCCAAGGTAAAAATGTGTTATTGTATGATGCGAAAGGAAAAACAGTAAAAGGATTTAAATTCTCTAAAGCTAAATCTACAATAAACTCTCAACCTCAGCACATACGTATTGCTAATAAAGATTACATTATTATAAAAACAGAAGACAAGCTTAATATTTTAAATAGACGCGGTCAAACCAGAATAAAAACAAATACTAATTTTAAATTTTCTGATACTCCTGTATTTAATTATAATAATAGTTTTACCACTGTTAGTAAAGATGGAAGCCTAGTTAGAATTAGTATAAAAGGTAAAGTAAGCACTAGTAAATTACTAGGAACAAATACTAATCTAACGACTACATCAAAAACATTAGTAGCACAAAACGATAATAAACTTAAAATTAAATCTAATACTTTAGAACTTGATTTTGGGAACTATACTAAGCCTAAACTCTTCTATATTAAAGACAAGATATATGTGTCTGTTACAGATTTACAGTCGCAAAAAGTACTCCTTTTTGATAGTCGCGGAAGAACTATTTCTAATTTTCCTGTATATGGGAATTCTAGTATTACATTAGATAATATAGATAAAGACAGAAACCTTGAGTTTATTACTAAAGGCGATAGTAATAGTATTTTACTCTATGAAATGAATTAAATTCGTACTTTGTCAAGTTATTAATCTATTTTAAATCAAAGCATTATGAAAATTAAGTTATTAGCAATAATACTAACAGGAGTTTTTGCATTATCATGTACACCAACTTCTTTAGAAAGTGATAATGAACCTTCGCTAAAAGATGATATTGAAATGCCTAGACCGCCAATACCTCCAATGCCTTGTTTTGCGTGTTAAAAAATATTAAGCTACCATATTAAAATATCGTAGCTTTTTTTTATAGTAAAAGCTTCAAAACTTTAACCTTTATAAAACCAAAAAACAGATAATTTACTACTAACTATGCAATTACATATGTATTATACACAGGTTTTTAAAGAAAGAACCAGATAAAATGTTAACTTTACTTAGCCTCTTACATTAATTGTCATAACAACCTAAAAACAAAAAATGATGAGAACTAAATTTTTATTATTAACCACATTATGTCTTTTTACATTTTTATCATGTAATAATGATGATGACAGCAATCAAAACCAAGACACAGAAGATTTTGCTATAACTAACGAAAACAATCTTTATGTGGGTGATTTATATAGACTCTATTTGGATTCAGAAATTGATGTTACAAACAATTTAATATCAAGTTTGCAAATGCAAATAGCTCTAGACCCAAATAATGTTACTTTAATAAACCAATTAAGTGAAGCAGTTAACCAATTAGAGGCTTTAGAAAGTCAAGAAACTATTCAAATCAATATTGAGACAACTCTACTTGGAGTACCAAGAGTTCCAAGAGTTCCTCCTGTTCCACCGCAACCTTGTACTGCTGGAGCATGTATTCCAAGTCTTTTAGACTACCTTACAATATCTAATGACATAGAAACTATTTCCATTATATTTAGAAATATGCAAACTGAAGAAGAAATAACATCTTTAGAAATTAATCAATTTACGCCTTTACCAGAATACAATAATATAATATCGACTGCAAATCTAAATTTTGATGGATTTAGTGGAGAATTCTTTGTAGATGTTGAAAGTACTAATATTAACAATCAACAGATAAACTTTACTGTTAGTGGCTATATATATTAATTATTTTAAAATAAAGAAATGCTTAAGAGCAATTATTATTTTATCCATTTTATTTGCTCAATTTTTGAATGCACAAAATCCAGATTATAAAAGTAATCTGGATTTTTATTTTGATAAAGCTTACGAACATTTTTATACAAATAGAGATTCTGCCTATTTTTATTTTAATAAAATAAAAAAACTAGCTGCAGAAAATAATGAAATCGAGACCTTAATTGAAGTCTTAATTAGCGAAAACTGGTCTGCTAACTTTCATTATGACTTACCTCTAATAAAAAATAATTTATCTCAATTAGATAGTATTATAAAAAAGCACAAAACATATTTAGATACGATTCCTTTAAAAGATTACTACAAGAGTTCTATCAAATATTCTAAAGCAGTAAACAATTATGAATTAAAGAACTATAATAATTCCCTAAATATATTTACTGAACTGACTCGAGATATTGAAGTTATTCCAAACTTTATGTCTAACGATAATATTTTCGGTCTTTATATATCTGCAAAAAACTTTATAGGAAAAATATACAATGATGAAGGTAAATATGATTTAGCCAAAACGTTTCATAATGAAAATTTAAGAATCTTAAATTCAAGACCAGAAAGTAATCAAGAGTATAAAAATACTACTTATGCTATGCTTTCAGATATATATACTAAAGAAAAAAACTACCTACAAGCTAATAACACTCTTCTTAAAACACTTAATTATCATATTAATGTAACAAAAAAAAGTAATCGCATTATTTCTTCCTATCATAATATTATAGACAATCATATTAATTTAAAACAGATAGATAGCTCTAAATTTTATTTGAACAAGATGAAATCGAATTTGACAGAAAATCACCCATTTTGGTATCGTTATTATATGTCTGAATCAAATATTCTTAAAGCAGAAAAAAAATACAATTCTGCGTCAAACACTTTAGATAAAGCTTTACAACTTGTAAAACAAAAATGGAATAATCAATCTCATAATGACGTTGCGGAAATTTATAATAAAATAGGAGATTTATATACTGAAGCTTCAAAGCCCAATAAAGCTATTACAAATTATAATTTAGCTATTAAACAATTTGAAAATGACACTTTAAATTCTACTATAAATCAAACAACCTTATTTAAGTCTTTAAAATTAAAAGCTAGTGCTTTAAATAAAATTAAAAAATTTGACTCTACTATTAACACTTCTGAAAAAGCTTTTGCTGTCTTAGACATATTAAAGCCTACATTTAAAAATAATAATGATAAACTATTTCTTATTGATAATGCATTCCCTGTATTTGAATCTGGATTAGATGCGTTATTTAATTTATATAATAATACTAATGACGAAAGGCTAATTGACAAAGCATTTAACTATACTGAAAAAAGCAAAAGCGCTATATTACTAGAAGCTTTACTAAGTGTAAAAGCAACAGATTATGCAGATATTCCATTAGATATCATTGAAAAAGAAAAATTACTAAAATCAAGAATCACTCATATAGAAAAAAAATTAAATAAAAGAAAAACTAATGCTTTAGAAGATGAATTATTTAATATAAAAACGCAATATAGAAACCTTATAGTAAATCTAGAATCTAATTATAAAAACTACTACAACTTAAAATATAACAGTAAAGTTATTTCAAGTAAAACTATTCAAGAACAATTAAAAAAAGAAGAATTACTTATCTCCTACTTCTATGGATCGCATTCTATTTATGTTATTTCTATTGGAAAAAACAACAAGCATTTTGTTCGAATACCTACAGGTAATAATATAGAAAATGAATTAATTTCTTTTCAAAAAGCTGTTTCTAATCCAAAATCTAATGTTGAAACATTATCTAAGAATTCTTTTGATATATATACTAAATTACTGCAACCCTTTTTAAAAGATACTTCCATTAAAAGTTTAATTATCATCCCAGATGGCTTATTAAACTACATTCCTTTTTCTAGTTTAAATACTAAAAAAAACAATATTAATTACTTAGTTGAAGATTACGCTGTTAGTTATTTAAACTCTGCTACTCTTATTTCTCAATTAGACCAACAGCAAAACAACAACAATGAAGTTATAGCTTTTGCTCCAACTTTTACTATTGACAATAACAACTTATTACCGTTACCAAATAATAAAAAGGAAGTTGCAACTATACTAAAACATGTAAAAGGAAAATCTTTTATTGGTACCGAAGCTAGCTTAGAGAACTTTAATCAAGCAAATAATTATGATATTATACATCTAGCAACTCATGCTATTTTTAACGATGAGAACCCAGAATATTCTTTTTTAGCTTTTTCTTCTAAAAAAGATAATGAGAACTTACTTTATACAAAAGATCTTTATAACCTAAAACTTAATGCAGATTTAGTTACTTTGAGTGCTTGTGAAAGTGGTATTGGTGACTTAAAACGCGGAGAAGGATTAATGAGTTTGGCTAGAGGTTTTTATTTTAGTGGAGCAAAAAGTATTGCTAGTACACTTTGGAAAATTAATGATGCGTCGTCTTCTAAACTTATGGATCATTTTTATTTACAATTATCTAAAGGTGAAAATAAGTCTAGAGCATTACAAAAAGCTCAAGTAAACTTTATTACTAACAATAAAGAAAATGCATTATCTCACCCATACTACTGGTCTGGTTTTGTTATTTCTGGTAACACCAACCCTATAAGCAATTCTAATTATTGGTTATGGCTAGTTGCTGGATTTGGTTTTTTAATAGGTTTAGTTTTTATCTATTTTAAGAGAAAATAACTTAATTAAGTTTCTTTAAAAGCATTTCGGCTTTAGCCTTATTATAATCATAATTCTCAGTCAATACCCTTAAGTATTTTTTTGCTTTGTCTTTATCTTTTTCTTTTAATGCTATCATAGCCATATACCAATGAGACTCTGCAACAAATTGAGTATTCTCATTAATTATAAAAGAAAAAAGAGTTTTTGCTTTATCTATAGAGTCAATTTTCAAGTAAGCTTGGGCTTTATAAAAATTAATATAAGGTTTTTGTAAATTGCTAGGTAAGTTTTCAAAAAGCTTTACTGCGCTTTCATAATCTTGAGCTTCATATGCTACAAAAGCCTTTCGTTCTAAAGAATTTACTGTATCACTTCTTGTAATTGCAAATTCTGTATTAGGGTATTCTTGATAATTAGCCTCGTATAAATCACCATAATTAACACCAAAAAAGGATTGATATCCAAACCAGCTTGCACCAAGCAGAATAACAATAGACGCAGCAATTCTCCAATTAAAGCCTGATTTATTTTTTTGCTCGTTAGTAGGAGCAATCTCCGCTTCAAAAGCTTTTAATTTTTCTTTTAACTTAATGCTCTCGTCGTGCTTAATAACTTGTTTTAAATTATTTTCAAATTCAAATTGCTTTTTAAAATTGGCATCTGTTTTTAATAATTCAAATAATTGTTTCTCTTCAGTCTCAGTTAAACTGTTAGAAAAAAAGCCGTATAGTAAGTCTTCGTTAGTCATTATAAGCTGCTATTAATTCGTTCCCTTAGAGTTTTCATACAACGTGACTTGGCACTTTTAATCACATTCTCACTATTATATTTACCTAAATCTAATATGTCTTTTATTGTATAACCTCTATAATAAAATAGGTTTAATAACTCTTGACATTGTTTTCCTAAACTTGAAAAATGTGTATGCAATAATTTTTGTTCATGCGTCAAAGTTTGCTCTTCAATCTCCATAGTATGCATTATTTCATCTTCATCTCTAACAATAGTAAGATCAAAATCCGGACCTACTTTTTTGTTGTTTTTTTTCATTTTATCGAAGATTAAATATTTACCCACACTAAATAAATAGGTAGAAATTGTACTTGTAAATTTTTCTATTTTACCA
Organism: uncultured Lacinutrix sp.; assembly: GCF_947500325.1. Classification (GTDB taxonomy): domain Bacteria; phylum Bacteroidota; class Bacteroidia; order Flavobacteriales; family Flavobacteriaceae; genus Lacinutrix. The sequence continues at coordinate 25,078 of NZ_CANMRQ010000029.1, read as the reverse complement.
CTCATGATATTGTTATAAAATATAACATATGCATCTTGATAAATATCTATTACATCATCTTGAGGTAAATTATAACGTTTTGCAAAATTTATAAACTTGGCTCTATTATCTTCATAGACTTGCTTTAACGCTACTTCTGAGCCTTGTCTTAAATCCTCAAGCGATATTTCTACTTGTTGGTTTGACATTTAATGTTCGGGTTGATATAAAGGTTAACACTAACAAAGCTAATTTAAGTTTTTTTAAATAAAACCTGAGTATTCTGTTAACCTTTTAAAAATGAGATTATCAAGTTAATAAATAATTAAAACTAATCTTTATGAACTTTTCAACCAAAAACCAGAAACGTGTATTTAATAAGAGGTACAACAATAGCAATTTTATAAAATATGCATTAGTAATTATCAGCTTTTGTTTTACTTATAATGTTAATGCTCAAATTTTTAAAAAATTAGCAAAAAAAGCAGAGCAAGCTGCAGAACGTACACTAGAAAAAAAAGTAGAGCAAAAAGCCGAAAAAGAAACCAATAAAGCTTTCGATTCTACATTTAACAATTCGTCCAATAAAAAGAAATCCAAAACACCTAGACAACCAATTAGTTCTTCTAAAACACCTGAAAGTACTTATAGGTTTACTCATAAATACGTATTACAAGTAGGAAATGGAAAACGTAAAAACGAAATTATTTACTATTTAAATAGTCATGGAGACTATACCGCTTCTTCCATTCCAGATAGTAGAGGTGCTAATATGATTAATGTAATGGATATTAGAAACAAATCTATGTTTATGTTTATGGATAACAATGGCGTAAAACAACTTATGGCTATGAATATGGATTTTGGTAAAATAACAAATGAAGCTATAGAAGAGACAGAATATTCTATAAAACCTACAGGAAACACAAAAACAATTTTAGGTTATTTGGCAAAAGAATATAAAACCAAAGGTAAAGATATGCATGGTACAGTATGGGTTACTGAACAATTAGACCTTGTTTTGTTTAAAGCTTTTGCTATTGAAAAATCTAAGAAAGGAATAGATAAGTCTTGGATGAAAAATATGAATGGTTTACTATTAGAAATGAATATAACAGATACTTCTAAAAGGAAACCAAAAACCATAACAATGAAATGTATCACTTTAGAAAAACATAATCTAACCATAGACAGCTCTCAATATAAAAAAATGTTGTAATTAAGTTATTGTAAATACTAACTATATAAAAATAGCCTTAACATTTCATTTAATTAGTCTTTTAAGTTAACGATTAACAATCTTTAGCTTAATAAAAGCTCTCTAAATAATTAATAAATAGCGTATTCATTTTTAGTTTAGGTTGTTAAAAGTCGAAGTTTATAGAAGCTTCGGCTTTTTTTTATGAATTCTGTTAACCTTTCCATTAAGCAAACATTAAATAGTAAATAACTATAAATTAAAAATCATGAAAAATTTAGTATTAAAAACAAAGTATTTAGTAATGTCATTAATCGTAACCTTTACACTATCATGTTCTCCAGAAGATGGAGAACAAGATCCGCAAGGAGAACAAGGCGCTCCAGGTTTAGATGGCAATGCTAATGTAACTTCTGTTTTATTCGAAGACCAGACTATTAATACTGGAGATAATCTATTTAATATTCCAGAACTAAATCAAGATATTTTCGATAATGGTATTGTATATACCTACGTCACTGTAACCGGAAATGATTATTGGGAAACATTACCATTAAGTCTTGGTGGCGATACTATTTTAGAGATTGACAGGATTGAAGTAGGATCTGCAACTTTAAGAGCAACGTTTACACAAAGTAATTTAAGACTAAGGTTTATTTTAGTTGCAGGAACTCCTGCTGGTAAGAACGCTGTAGATGTAAGCAAACTATCTTATGAAGAAGCTATGGATTATTTTGGATTAGAGATATAACTATTCATTTATTTTATTATTTATCAAAACCGATGACTAAAGTTATCGGTTTTTTTTATGATTAATGTTAACCTTTTATAACTGCAACTATTAAATAGTAAATAAACTCTATTAATCACAATTAAATTTAAAATTAGAAATCATGAATTTTTTAAAATCAACAAAAATTATTTTATTATTTGCAGTTACAATAGTAATGTCTTGTAGTAAAGACGACGATGCTCCTACAGTATCTACTCCAGATGTAAACTATAGTTTTACAACTTTTTTCAGTACTTTCTTTCAAGAAGGCAATACAGGTGTACCAACTGTAAATTGGAACGGTAACCAAGGTACTTTTTCTTTAGCAACATCTCTAGATGGCTTAAGTATTAATTCAGCCAATGGAGTTGTAAGTTGGACTAATCAACTACCAACTGGAGAACATAGTATTATAGTTCTTGCAAGTAATAGTGCAGGACAAAAAGCAAACTCATTTATAATAGAAAATAAAATACAAGGTGCTTTTACTGGTACTTATGATTTAGGTTATTTTAAGGTTGAGTTTAATACAGATGGCACTGCATTAGTTACTGCAGACGATGCTACATCTGCACCACAATTTTCTGGCACTTGGTATATAATTAATAATGAAGTTATAGTAAACTTCACATTCAATACAGATGCAACAGTTCAATATTCATTAAAAGGAAACCTCGTACAATCTAACGCTGCAACCTACTCGGGCACAATTTATTCTCTACATGATGCCATTGCAGGAAACGAGCTTTATGCTTTTAATGTAGAGTTAAATTAACTTATTACAAAATAAAAATTATAAAACCGAAGCTGTAACTCTTCGGTTTTTTTTATGTCTTTTTCTATTGAAATGTTTACTATTGTAATTCGAAATTTAATGATACTTTTTCAAGATGATTACACGCAAAAACGCAAGCATTTCTAAATTTATAATTCACAAAGTAGGTAATAAACATAACGACACTAAAAATGCATTTTCTGAAAAAGAAGTGCATTTTGATGAAGAGAGCTATGACCTTATGTTACCTTTTTTATTACGCCCTTTTGGTTCTGCAGTACAGAGTTACCGTTTTAATCATCATGCCAATGTAGAACTTAACGAAATTAATGCCTACAGCAAACAACTTTTTAATGATGACGATGCTTTTATAGAAACTTCAAAAAACATCGTTAAACATTTATACGAGCAAAGTGATTCTGCTCAAATAAAAACAGGAGATGTTTTAGTTGCTATTTTTGAAGGCATAGAATACAAAGAGATGGTTACCAATGCCATTGGTATTTTTAAAATAGAAAGTAAAATAAACTTCTTTCAAACCTATTTAGAAAATAATAGTTATGATGTTTTAGTACAAAAAGGAATTTCTTCTAAAAAAGTAGATAAAGGCTGTCTTATTTTAAATCAAAAAGACATGGAAGGCAATATTATTTTAAGTGTAGATAACAATAGTTATGATGCGCAATATTGGCTAGATAAGTTTCTTAATATAAAGTATGCAGACGATATGAATAACCACACACATAACTATTTAGATATGTGCAGTGAGTTTTCTAGTGAAATTTTAAAAACCAGTTATGGCGAACAAGAGCGTAATATTTTTTTAGCTAAGACAATCGATTATTTTAAAGAAAATGAAATTATTAATATTGAACGTTTTAAAGAAGAGGTTTTCGAAGAAGAGAAACATATTCGTCTATTCGAGGATTACAAAAAAGAATACGAAGGAGAGCAAAATATATTAATTAGAAACCAATTTGATTTAGCCGAAGCTGTAGTAAAAAAAGATAAAAAGAAAATTAAAACAGATATTAAGTTAGATACTAATATTCAAATTAAATTGGATATTGATGCTCCAGATGCAGCTCAAGAATATTTAGAACGTGGTTACGATGAAGAGAAAAAAATGCACTACTACAAAGTATTTTTTAATGCAGAAGGTTAATACAACCTTTATGTAATACTCGGTAAAATATCTAAATACTTTAATCTGCTTTAAGTATTTAATCTTATTTTTATTAACTATATATTTGATATTTAAGATATATAGTTACCATAATAACTATATACAATTGTTGTACACCATTGTATGAAATGATAAAATGAAAGATAAAGAATTACAGTTTTGGTATTTTTTAATCGAAGGTAACCTTGATAATGAAACAGGAGCTTACGGAAATTTCTATACTTATGGAGAGAGATGTGGAGAAGCTTTAGGAAAAACTTATTCAATAGCACAACAAGAAGGTATTATAAATCCAACAGTTATCGAAACTACTAGACTCGATAACTTAGATGAATTTAAAATTCCTGAAGAAGCTGAGCGAATTTCTGATTCAACCTACATGATTCCTTCATTAAATACCTTTAAGCTTAATCCTGAAGAGTATTTTTTTAAACCTCCTACTGGAATTTCGTTTGATACAATCATTGGAGAATATGACTCCGAATTAATTCTTGAAAATTTTGCAGCCTATAATAAAAACGAAAATGGAGTTTATGAACTTCAATTAGTAGTCGATAAAACTAGGTTAGTTGAAACCTTTTTTAAATGTTTTGATTTTATAGAACCGATTGATGCATTTTGGATATATATCTGTGAACATTGGTTAAATAGAAGAAGAGAACTTTGGGCAAGTAAATCAATCACAAATAAAAATAAAATAATAAAATTCCTTAAGAATCATCAAGCAAACACTATAGAAAATGGATTTGTGGAATTGGTTATAAACTCAAATATTGGAAAAACTAATTTGATGTTATGCGAGCATAAAAAAGTTCAGTTACACACTGAATCTGAAGAGATATTTAAAAACTTTATCGGAAATTTAATTGATTTAGGATTTGAACAAACAAAGGACTTTTATAATATAGAATTTGGTTATCATCATTGGCATTACAGACCGATTGAAAGCCTTAACAGGGATGATTTCGCAATGATGTTAATTGATAATGAATTTGAAAATATTAAACTTGAAAAATAACGGTGTACAACAATTTGTATGTTAGTAGTAATCAAAAAACACTCAGAAATCAAAGAATTAAAACTAATTTCAAAAAAGAGAATTATACACAATAAGAATTCTCGAAAGAATAAAAACAGGGAATTGTATAAGTGGACTTTAGAAAGAATACTTAGCACAAATGATTATAGCGGAATAGAAATAGATTATTTCCCTTCATCCTCTGAAAATGGGTTAATTCAAACTTTGAAAAATGAAATTATAGCTAAATTAAATTCTGACAATGTATTTGACTTTGATTATAATCCATCTGAAAAAGATTATATCAAAATAACTAGTAAAAAAAACAAGGATGAGTATTTAAATCTGATCTTTTTTAATGGAAAATGGATAGAAGAAGAGTATTTAAACAATTTTAGAAATCCAAACTCAGACAATTATGAAAGAATAGCAATAGGAGAACTTGAATTAAAGTAACTACTACTAACAGCCTTTATAACAAATTGCTTGGTCTGTTTATATTCCAAAAACCCTCACGAATTTTCCACAGGTTAGTTTTCTTTTGCTAACTTAGTTCTTAGCCAACGCAACAAACCATACACAAACATGTTATGGGCCATTGCCAAATAAATATTTTTGATGATATATACAATAGAACGAGCAAATATGATAACTGATCAACTAAGACGTTTTAAGTCTGGTTATGCTCATCATGTTGTTGGACAATTTGCAAATATTGACTTTTGGCTAAATGAAGTGCTTGAAGCACAGAAAACCATTGATCAATACAATAGCAGATTTAATAACATTCGAGACATTCAAAAAAACTGGATTAACAGCCACGGAACAAAGGTTTATGATTATTGCCCTCATTGTGGTGGCAAATGCGAATTGAGCAATGGGACACCTTCTCCACCAAACAGAATTTCTAGTTCAGATATGAATGAAACAAGGCGGAATTTAGTAAATTCTGCTTATTATTTTCTTACACGTTGTTATAGAATGGGGCTTTTGAACGATGATGAATTAAAACAAAAGTGTGATCTAATTGGAACAAGTATTGACCCTAATGATTTGAAAAAATAATCGTCACACTATACTATATATGTAATCATAGTAGTTAGGTGATGGATCGAAAGGTTATTGTATTTTTGGTAAGTCAAAATCTTACAAAAAAGGGAAAAGTTAGCAACCAATACGTAAAAAAGGCGATGGTTTGGTAACATTTTGTACTGCTACGACACATATATATTAAACATTACTACTATTTACCAAAAATGACTGAACAGCAAAATGAAATATGGAATAAAATTCAAAATTTTGAAATTGACGACATAGATTCTTCTTTCAGTTTTACAGATAGATTAGCAAGAGAAAATAATTGGTCAATAGAGTATTCTTTGAGAGCAATACTTGAATACAAAAAATTTATTTTTCTAATTACTATTTCTGATTTTCCTCAAACACCTTCAGATCAAATTGACCAAGTTTGGCATCTTCATTTATTATACACAGAGTCTTATTGGATTGAACTTTGTAAAAACACAATAAATAAAAATATTCATCACGGACCAACAAAAGGTTCAGAGGAAAGAACTTTATTTAAAGAACAGTATATAAAAACACTTGAGTTTTATGAATCTTTATTTAATGAAAAACCACCTAAAGATATTTGGATTGATGTAGAAACTAGATTTGATGAAATTCATTTTACAAGAGTTAACAGAAAGAGGAATTGGATAATACCTAAACTAAGATTTTAAAAATTAATGAAAATACTATCTCAAATAACACCTGCAGAAACGATGTTTATTAAAGACTGTACTTCTGCACAGTTGAAGGATTTAATGAAATTCACTTTTATGGATTTACTTCTTAAAAAAGTAATTGAAATTAAAGAAATAAATAAAAAGTCGCATCCTAGAGATAATTATATTAGAACATACACATATGTCGTTTCTGGTAAAAACTTTAATAAATACAATCCCAAAAATCACGAATTAATTTATTTAAGTCCATTTATAAAAAGCCCAGACATTCAAATACTATTTAAGAATTTCATAAAAATGGCTTACGACACTTCAAATGGAAGCTGGAATTATAAAAAGTCGATTAGAAGTAACCGAGAAAGCAATCCATATTTTAAGCAGTCATTTTTATTAAATCTTTTTAGATTAAATAAACTAACAGATAACGGAAATAAACTAAAAAAAGAATTATCAAATTATTTAAACGAAATTGACAAAAACATAGCCCATCTACTTCATACTGACAAGAAGAAAGGATTAGAGTTATTACTAAGTATTGGAGGGAATATTTTTTTATTAAAAAATCTAGATTTTCAACTTTTAAAAACCATCGATAAAGAATTACTAAATCAACAGAAAGTTTTATATAATAACGCTCACGATTCTGATAGTGATTGGTGGCTATACATTGATTTTTTCGAAGACGATTATATGTTTGATTCTTATTTTGATAGTTTTGATGACACCTTAGATTCATTCGATTCCGAATTTGATGCATCTAGCTGTTCTTCATGTGATAGTGGATGTAGTAGTTGTGGTGGATGTGGTGGATGCAATTAAAAAAACAGTCTACAACAACCTATATAATTAATTGTCTATACTAACTAACTTACGGAAATCCTCGCAGATTTTCTATTCGGTTTGTATTTGCTAATTTAGTTACTTAAAACACACAACAAAATCATATACAAACACGTTCGCAATAATTATGAGAAAATCACCTCTGATATTAATAATTTTATTCCTTTTTTATAGTTGTAAAAAGGATATTAACGAAAAATCTATTAGTATTGTTGAGAGTTTTCAAAAAGGAGATGTAGAAAAAATTAAAAAAGAATTTTATTCTGATGAGTATTTTAATGACTTACCAAATACCGATCAAATAATAGATAAATACAAGACATTAATTGGCGACCTTGAAATTGACAAGAAGGAAAATATTATTTTAGAAACTCGAAAAGGAATAATATCTAATGATTTTTTTTCAAAAGATTCAGTTTTAATAACTTCCGTTTATGTACCTGTCGCTGTAAAAATGCCTTCACCAGTTCCAGGTTATTTTGTTCTGTTACATTTCGTTAATAAAAATGATTCATACAAATTAGTCGCATTTGATTTAAAAAATACAAAGGTTCCAGAAAATGAGAATGAATTAAATATTGAAAACAAAATTAATATTGATAAAAAAAGAATAATTGATTATTCTTTTATGTACGAAGGTGGTTATAAAAACCCATTAATTTTTAAACGCAAAACAGGTTTAGTAAATGAATTAAAAGTGAATAAGGGTAGATTTGATTTACTACTTGAATTAATTAATAATTCAACAATTGTTAAAGCGCAAAAAGAAACCAACACAAGGCGATTTAATGGAGATCCAGAACTCGGAATCATTAATCTTGAAATGAATAATAATCATACTTGGACATTATTCACGTTGATATCAGAAGAGAATAACAAGAAAGAAAAATTTAATGGAATAATAGAATTAAGATATTATCAATACTTAAATTTAGCAGTAACTTATTGGATAGAGTCAGAAAACAATGAATTACTAAAACAAACAATGTTCGAACTATGCAATTCTGGAAAAAATATTAGAACAGAACCTAAAGAATCAATAAAACTTGAAATTAGCCACCAAGAAAAATAACTAGTATAAACCATAACTAGTAAGTGTTAATTTGGAAGATTTATGCCTATTCACAAAGAATAAAAACTAAGCGCAACAATATATATGTGATCATAGTACTTAAGTGATAGATCGAAAGGTTATTGTATTTATGGTAAATCAAAATCTTACAAAAAGGAAAAGTTAGCAACCTATACATAGAAATATCTATAATTCGGTAACATTTTGCACAGCTGCGACACATATATGAAACGTTAGCTGTAATTAAACCCAAACAATGAGAATAAAATTATTATTTATTGCCCTTACACTTACCTTAAGTGCTTGTGGACAATCTACAGAAAGTAAAAAACAGAATTCTGAAAAAACTTTGGTTCTTGGTACTAGAATTTATTTAGACCAACCTAAAAATTTCAAGCCTTCACAAGACTTTATCGGATTTGAAAGTGGACAATCTCTAATTCAGTTTATGGAACTTTTTGGTGGCAACTATAACTCAAATGCTAAAAACTTCACTAAAGAAAATTTTGAAAACAAAGGAATAAAAGTTTTTGATTTTCAAGAATTAAAAATTGACGATTATCCTGCAAAATTAGCATTTCTTCAAGGTAACCAAAATCAAAAAAGCCTACAGCTTGTATTTGGCGATAATGAGTTTTCTGTTATGGTAATGGCCTTTATTCCTGATTTTGAAAAAGATAAAATTGAAGAAATAAAAAAGGCTTTGTTGACTATAGAGTATGACAAAAAAAGAACTGTTGATCCTTTTGAAATAGCATTTTTTGAATTGGACGATTCTAAAAGCTCATACAAGTACTCTAAAACGGTTTCTAATATGTTCCTTTACACAAAAAATGGAGTAAAAAAGGACCATTTTACAGGAGAATCTGTATATCTAGTTTCACAAATACCAACAAACAGGCTAAATATGAGTCCTAAATCACTCTTTGAGAACAACTTAAACTCTTTAAAAAGTAACGGACTCGCCATTTCAAAAAGGGAAGTTACAGACAGAAAAAAACTGAATGGATTTAAATGTTACGAAGAACTGATAATTGGGACTTTAAATAATGAGGAAACACAAATTAAAATGACAAGTGTTGTAAATGGAACTCGTGCTGTTTTAATTAATGCTTTAGTAAAAGATAATTTCGAAAAAACGTTCATGGAATTTGACAAACTAACAAATGAATTAAAAATGAAATAACTAAAACTAAGAATGCATATAATTATTTAATAATATTCGCTTATTTACGAAAACCCTCACAGGTTTTCTATTTGGTTTATATTTGTTAAAAAACCAAGATAATAGATTAAAATTTTGATAAAAACAATAATTAACGCTTTGAAAAATCATGTTAGTTTTTCAAATTTTTGGGTTAGAAATGGCTTTATAATTGTAGTAATCTCTGTTTTATCAAACCATCTTTTTGAGCCAGAAAATTTTCCGTTTAATAAAAACTACAAATTCCCTTTATTTCCTATTGTTGTATCAATAATTGCAGGAAGTCTTATAATTCTTATTGCTCATTTTAATTTCAAATATTTTAAAACTAAATACTTCACCGAAAAAATTAATACGCAGCTATTATTACGTTTTCTGTTTTCAACTTTAGGCTATATTACTATACTATATATCTTTTTATATTATGTTTTAAATGGTTTAATTAATGGAATTGAATCATACAATATTTACCATCTACTAACGGGACTTTCTGTCTCCTTACTAATATGCACTCTCGGAATTACTCTTTTATTTTCAACTGATATATACAAACTTCACAAACTTATCTCTATAACAGGTACGCTTAAAGTTCAACAAGGAGGTAAAATAACCTTAGTTAAGTATCCAGAAATTGCCTATATATATAGTGAAAACAAAATAGTATATATTGTAAAAACCGATGGAACTACAATTTTTACAGATTTCACACTAAATGAAGTTGAAAGTAAAATAAGTGAACAAAGTTTTTATAGAGCTAATAGACAATTTATTCTTCATATCCATTCTATTGAACAAGTACAGTCAATAGAAAATGGAAAACTATCTGTATTACTCAAGTCTACAGTTTCTAGCGAAAAAGCTTTTCAAATAAATATAAGTAGGTACAAAAAACAATCATTCATGGATTGGTTTGAGAAAAAAATTTAATTTGAGTTGATTATTCAGTTGTTATTTTGATACCATTCAGTTAAAATGACTGGTTTACTCCCGTTTTTATTGATTTATCGTTATTAATTAGCTCAAAATTAAAAACGATAAAAAAATGAACAAAACCTTTTTAACTAAAAAATTGACACCAGTAATTGCAATAATTCTTTGTTATATTTTATACCTATCAGGATATTTTCAAATGATTATAGCTGCTTTAATATTAATGATAGCAAGCGCAATAGAATACAAAAAAGAACTTTTTTACTCTTTAGGTTTTAAACGTAAAGCAATAAATCTAAAGAACCTATTAATTATTGCACCTGTATTAGGTATAGTTATATTCCTATTTTATAGCTATGTAATGATGCCATGTGTTATCTATCTTACTGGGCAACCTATAGACTTTTCTGTATTCGAACACTATAAGGGAAACTTGCCCGCTACACTAAATTTACTTGTTCTTATTTGGGCTTCTGCTGCGTTTGGTGAAGAAATTGTATTTAGAGGCTACCTAATGAGGCAATTTACTAAGTTTTTTGGATCAAATAAAATTAGCCTTGTTATTAACATTCTACTATTTGGATTTATTTTTGGTTGGATACACGCTTATCAAGGAATAAGTGGGCAGATTTTATCAGGTATTACCGGTATGCTTTTGGCTGTTATTTTTCATATTCGTAAAAACGATTTATGGTTCAATATTGCTGTTCACGGATTTATTGACACTGTTGCATTAGTATACATATATTATGGTTGGCTTTAATAATTAAAAAATAGTAAAGTTTATATATAATAATGTATAGAAAACATAGAGTTTTTGTACTTAATGGAAAGATTTGTATTTGTCTATAAAGTTGCCAACTATAAAATTTGGTCTTTTCAATAAAAAAGGTAATAGCAAAATATTTATATTTGGTTTAGTACCAATCCGAAATCGTATAGTTTATAATCTACTTAGATTTCTTAAACAAGACGTTAGCAATTTTAACGCAACCATTTCACAATTCTAGCATCTATATAAAAACGATTGATATGAAAAAAATAATATTTACTTTAATTACAATAGGAATTTTATTTTCTTGTAATAATGACGACGATTCTAACTCAAATACAAGATTAGTTGGAAATTGGAAATTAATTGAAGTTCTAGCAGATCCTGGAGGTGGAAGTGGAACTTTCCAACCTATTGATAGCAATAAAATCCTTGAATTTAATGATAATGGAATTGTAACAACTAATATTTCTTTGTGCGACCCATATTCAGATGAAATAATAAGTTCTGGGACCTATAATGATAATACAATAATAACAAATTGTCAAAACCCAAATATTGCAACAATCAGTTATGAGCTAGAAAATCAATATTTGATTTTAAATTTCATTTCTAATGAAGGGTATTCACAGAAATTTAAAAAAGTTAGTTTGTAAAAATCATAGTAATTTATAGTTAGATAGAAAAGTAATTTGCTTTTTGTAGTGGTGCTAGATTTTCATAAATTAAACAAGAAATAAAAATGCGAAGATAAATCAATTGGTTCAGGCCTACTTACCTTTATCATATTCATATATTTGGTGTCATTCACATTTATCAGAAATTACTAACTAATGATAAAGTTCTTTAGAGAAATTAGAAAAAATTTACTTTCCGAAGGAAAAACAGTTAACTATCTTAAATACGCAATAGGAGAAATTGTTCTTGTTGTTATTGGAATTTTAATTGCCATTCAACTCAATAATTGGAAACAATCAAGTATTGAAAGTGGATTAGAAAAAAAATACCTTATAAATTTAGTCACAGAATTAGAACAAGACTCAATTGGTTTAACTGAAAATTATCGTCAACTACAAAACCAAGCAAAAATTAAAAATCATTTTTTAGATCTTATTAATAAAGAGATTAAGCACGATTCTATTATATATTATTTTGAATATCAATGGCGTCCAATACAACCAAAGACCGCTATTAAGTCAACATATAGTGAAATGATAAATAATTCTCATTTAAAAATCATTAAGAATGATACACTGAGAAAGAAAATTATTAATTTTTATAATGCTTATGAAATATTAGAAAAAGAGGAAGATTTTTTCATTCAATCGTCAACAAAAACGATACTTAATTTAATATCGCAAAGTATCCCTAATATAACTAATTATGACATTGATGATGTTATGTCTTTAAAATCTAATAATCACCTATTAAATGCAATACAATTAAATGGTGCTTTTACAAGACGAAACAACTATAAAAAAATCATAAATAAATGCTCAGAATTGACTCGTGATATAAAAAAACTTCAAGCAGAACAGAATTAAGTCCTATAAAAAATGACTAAATTAGTGCTAAAGCAAAAGCTCATGTAATTTTATTATATCTCATATAATTTAAAAAAAATAAAATATTATATAATCGAAATCTTGACAAATATATAATCCATGATAATTACACCTATTAAACCAGAATTGTATGCATATGCAACACCTAATGTAGCCCGTGAAGGTAATGTGGGGATTAATATTACAGCGCAAAATTCGGCTGCTAGTATAGCAATTCAAGAAGATATCGAAAATATTAAAAAATTAAAATATCAAATAATCATTGTTCCTGGCTATACACCTAGAAATGTAACTAACCCAGAAAGTATTAATAAAAAAGCTATAAAAAGATTAGAGCGTGCCATTAAAGCTATGAAGCGGTTTAATGTACCCATGATTATGGTTTCTGGCGGTAATGTTCGTCCTCCAAAAACGCCAAAGAATGAGGCTTATGGCATGAAACAGGCATTAATGGAAAGGTTCAATTTAAATGAAAGCCAAATTGCAATGGATCCATACGCTAGAACTTCTGTTACAAATATGAGAAATTGTGGCAGATTCATGCTTAAACATAACCTTGAAAGAGCATTAATTATAACGTCTTTTGGTCAAAATTTCTATTTTGGAGCTCAAGCAATATCAACCTACCAAAATGCAAGTAAAAAAACATTAGGCTATAAAGTTGGAAAATTTCGTTTTTTATCTCTCTACAAAACACGTTTTACTCCAAGTATGGATGTACTTCAAAGATCAGACGATCCATTAGACCCGTAACATATTCAATATCAAAATGAGTTATATTACCAGAAATAGATATTTTTAACCGAATGCAAAAAGTAGAAAAAATATCTCCAGAAATAAATAAAGTTTACTTTATAGAGAACCATACGCTTATTCATATTCTAACTGGTAAAGGAAGTATTCAAGTAGATTTTAAAAACTACTTTGATTGGCAAGAAAAAGCAATCTTCTTAGAGAAAGGCCAATACATTAAATTTTTATCTGATGATTTTATAGTTAGAAGAATTGAATTTTCTAATGAAACAAAATTTTACAGTAATGATGTTAGAGTATTATTCAAGCATCTAATTTCATTAGGCTATATAGATTTATTAGAATGTGAAGATTGTAATACTTTTTTATCAGAATCTGCCTTAACAGATAATTCTTCAGATATTATTGATGTGTCTTCAAAACAATGGTATTGGCAAAATCCATTTAAAGCTAACAAAGAAGAATACCAAGTTATTTTTGACGCAAAAGAAATTATTGACAAAGAATACTCCAACCATTTAACAGGAAACGATTTAGTAAGTTTAATTAATGATCGTGGTTATAATGCACAAGCTCTAATTAAAAACAAAATTGGTTTATCTGTTAAAAACCTAATGAGATCTAAAAGGCTACAAGAGAGTCAAAAACAAGTCGCATTTACAGATAAAAGTATTCAAGAAGTCTCTTACGAACTAGGATTTAAAGATGATGCCTATTTTAATCGTGTTTTTAAAAATTCTACAGGCCAGACTCCAAAACAATTTAGAGAAAATTTCGATTTTAAAAATCGTGATTTATTTACTCAAAACATTATAGAGCTTCTTCAAAAATATCATGCTCAAGAACGGTCTCTTGAGTTTTATGCTAATAAAATGAACCTTTCTGTAAAAGTACTATCTAAAAAAGTACAGTCTAAAATGAACACTTCACTTGGGCAATTAATTAGACTAGAGTTAATTAATACTGCTAAATTAATGCTTATTGAAGACGAATCAATAACCTCTATATCTAGAAAATTAGGTTTCGAAGAACCTAATCACTTTACAAGTTTTTTTAAACACTATTCTGGTATTACTCCCACCAACTTTAAACTAAAAAAGTACAATTCTTAGTCTCTTTTTTGTAGCATCTAAACTTTAATTCTCTTCCATCTTTGCAGTGTATAAATCACTAAAATAAAAAAGATGAATATTAAAGAACAAGTACAAAAAATGGATGCCATAGTATCTCAAGGTGCTATTGTAGATGCCGTAAAAGAATTCTTCGCTGATAGTGCAAACACATCAGACTACGGAAATGGCAGCACAAAAGGGAAATTAGAAATGATTTCAAAAATGGAAAACTTTGCTGGAGCTATTGCTAAAGTAAACGGTATTACACACCATCACTCTATAGCAGATGGCAATGTTTCTGCATCAGAATTTACATTTGATTTTGACATGAAAGACGGAAGTAAAATTTACTGGCACGAAATTATTCGTAGAATATGGAATGCAGAAGGCAAAGTTATTCAAGAAGAATATTTCAACGCAGAGTAATTAAAATAGTAACAATTAAAAAATAAAAAAAATGAAACATTTAAAAACAGTATTAATCGCATTAGCATTTATAATAACTGCTTCTTTATCTGCACAAGATAAAATGGCAAACAACTTAGACAACAGCAATATAGCTCTTCAAGGATATAGCCCAGTATCTTATTTAGATTTAGGCCTAGCTCAAATAGGAAATAAGAACTATAAGTCTGAATACAAAAAAGTGGTTTACTACTTTACTTCTATAGATCAAAAATCAACATTCGATAAAAACCCATCAAAATATTTACCTCAATATGGTGGCTTTTGTGCTTTTGGAGCATACGCAGGAGCGAAATTTAGAGTAGATCCTAATAAATTTATAGTTAAAGATGGTAAGTATTTTTTATACCTAAATAATGTAGAGTTAGACGCTAAACAATTATGGTTAGCAGAAAAAAACCATACTAAATTAAAAAATATAGCAGACAAAAACTGGACTAAACTAAGTAAGACTTACAACTAATTTATACTATTAATTACTAAAATTATAGAATCATGAAATTTGTAACAAAAAGGATACATGCTTTTTTAGATTATCCAGTAGCTATTGCTTTAATAGCACTTCCCTTTATATTAACTTTAGGGGAATCTAACCCATTAGCTTTATGGCTTTCTATTTGTACTGGAATTGCAGCACTGGTATTAACAATATTAACAGATCATCATTTAGGAGTTGTACCTGTTATTTCATATAAAATGCACTTAGTGGTAGATTTCTTAGTAGCTGTAATTTTTATATTAGCGCCTTTTATTTTCTCTTTTAAAGGAATAGATGCTTATTATTATTGGGTTAATGGTTTTGCGGTATTAAGTGTAGTAAGTTTACATAAACCTGAACCGGTTGGTTAAACTAAAACAAGTAATATGTGTATTAAGTAATAGCGATTATATCTGTATATTTAATCGCTGTTACTTTTTATTACTATCTGCCTGTTTTTCAAACCTTAACATTTACACCAACAAATTTAGCTTCAAAAAGCGTAGTAAAATGTTTTAACAGCTTATCTTTTACTTCTTCTTCATCCACCATTTTCTTGCCTAACTCAACATTAAGAGAAGTTACAGCTTTACCACGAATACCACAAGGAATAATATTATCAAAATACCCTAAATTAGCATTTACGTTAAGAGCAAAACCATGCATTGTTACCCAACGACTGGCTCTAACACCCATAGCGCATATTTTACGAGCAAATGGTGTACCTACATCTAACCACACACCTGTTTCTCCCGGAGAACGCTCGGCCTTTAAACCATATTCTTCAAGCGTTAAGATTATCATTTCTTCTAAAAAACGAAGGTATTTATGTATATCTGTAAAAAAATTATCTAAATCTAAAATAGGATAGCCAACTATTTGTCCTGGACCATGATAGGTAATATCTCCACCACGATTTATTTTATAAAATGTAGCGCCTTTTTCTGTAAGTTGCTTTTCATCTAATAATAAATTAGACATATCACCGCTTTTACCTAAAGTATAAACGTGAGGATGCTCTACAAACAAAAAGTAATTTTTAGTTTGTAAACCAGCATCTTCACGTCTATTTTTAATCTTAGTATCTAAAATACTTTTAAACAATTCTTCTTGGTAATCCCAAGTAGCTTTAAAATCTCTAGATCCTAAATCTTGTATTTCAATGTTTTTATTCACTCTTAATCTTCTAAAACAACATCTAAATTCATATCTTTTGGAGACCCAATCATCTCCATAAAATTCATTTTTAATGTCACAGTTTTACCATCATTACTAATTTTAGCATTCTTATTAGATACAGATTTTATCTTCTTAGGAAAATTATAAACTAAAGAGTACGACATTTCTTCAAACATGCCTTTCATCTCTCCCATTTCTTCCATCTCAGATTTTAAAGACTCCATCTCTTCTTTAGATGCAGCCTCTGGCTCTTCTTTAAGAAAACGACTAAATCTTTTTCCGTCATATTTATAATCCACTTTTTCTAGCATATTTTCACTAGACTTAGCAAATGCACTTTCGCTAATTTTATCGGCTTGCGGATTATCTTTACTATTATATTTCTTAGCTTGTTCAATTTTTTCAAAGACTTGAGGTAATTCTTCTAGACTTTTAAAAGTAGAACCAAAACCAAAATTAAAATCGCCAGTTTCTTCATTCATTTTCATTTTCATAACCACCGTTTCTAGAGCTTTTATTTGCTTTTGCTCTTCTTCAGATAATTGTGCAATACTATCTTTTCCTTCAGTTAGCATATCTTTAAAATAGATTACACTATCTATAACCTCTTTTTTCTTTTTCTTTTCACCATCTGCTTTAGAACCATCCATTCCCATTTCTTTAAGAGCAGACATTACTTGTCCCATATCATAGTTCATAATAAACTCTCCAGAACCATCTTCATTAAAAGTAATCTCTTCAGTAAAATTACAGCTCGTTAAAAATAACGTCGCTATACAAGCAAACAACAAAGTAATTTTTTTCATTTTATATATAAAATTAAGGGTTTAATAGACAGCAAAGATACAATTTATCTTTCAGGATTATTAATTATAACTAGGGCAGCAATAACGCCTGGAACCCAACCGCATAACCATAATAAAAAAGTGATTAAAATAGAGCCGCAACCTTTGTCTAAAACAGCAAGTGGCGGACAGATAATAGAAAGGATAACTCTCCAAATACTCATAATATAATTTGATTTTAATACTAAACCATGTTTAGCATATATTGATTGATATTAATAGGACGCAAGCTATTGTGTTTTGTTACAAAGCCATTATCTTTGCACCCTTAAAACAAGATTAAACTATGTCACAATTATCTGAGCAAGAGCTCGTACGAAGAGAAAAGCTAGCAAAGCTACGCGACATGGGTATTAACCCATATCCAGCCGATTTATTTCCAGTTACTGAAACTTCTAAACAAGTAAAACAGGAATTTAAGGAAGGTAAACAGGTTGTTATTGCTGGACGTTTAATGTCTCGTCGTATTCAAGGTAATGCCAGCTTTGCTGAATTACAAGATAGTGAAGGAAGAATTCAAGTCTATTTTAATAGAGATGAAATTTGTGCTGGAGACGATAAAAGCAAATACAACAACGTCTATAAAAAGTTATTAGACATTGGAGATTTTATAGGTATTGAAGGTGAATTATTCACTACCAAAGTGGGAGAAAAAACAGTAATGGTTAAAGACTTTACATTATTAAGTAAAGCTCTAAAACCTTTACCGCTACCTAAAATAGATGCCGAAGGTAATGAACATGATGCATTTGTAGACCCAGAAATGCGTTACAGACAACGTTATGCAGATTTAGCAGTAAACCCGCACGTAAAAGACGTTTTTGTAAAGCGTACAAAGTTATTTAATGCCATGCGTGGTTTCTTTAATGACTCTGGTTATTTTGAAGTAGAAACACCTATTTTACAACCTATTCCTGGTGGTGCAGCTGCAAGGCCTTTTATTACACATCACAATAGTTTAGACATTCCATTATACATGAGAATTGCTAATGAGTTATACCTAAAACGTTTAATTGTTGGTGGTTTTGATGGTGTTTATGAGTTTTCTAAAAACTTTAGAAATGAAGGTATGGATAGAACTCATAATCCAGAATTTACAGCCATGGAAATCTATGTAGCTTATAAAGATTACAACTGGATGATGGATTTTTGTGAGCGTTTATTAGAACATTGTGCTATTGCAGTAAACGGAACAAGTGAAGCCGTTTTTGGTGAACACAAAGTAGATTTCAAAGCACCTTACAAGCGTATTACCATGGCCGATTCTATTAAAGAATTTACTGGTTTTGATATTACTGGAAAGACTGAAACTGAAATTCGAGATGCAGCTAAAGGCATGGGTATTGAAGTTGACGATACCATGGGTAAAGGCAAATTAATTGATGAAATTTTTGGCGAAAAATGTGAGGGTAACTACATACAACCAACTTTTATTACAGACTATCCTAAAGAAATGTCACCATTATGTAAAGAACACCGTGATAATCCTGAACTAACAGAACGTTTTGAATTAATGGTTTGTGGTAAAGAAATTGCAAATGCTTATTCTGAACTTAACGATCCAATAGACCAACGCGAACGTTTTGAACACCAATTACAATTAGCCCAAAAAGGAGATGATGAAGCGACTGAGTTTATTGATCATGACTTTTTACGTGCTTTAGAGTATGGTATGCCTCCAACCTCTGGAATGGGAATTGGTATGGATAGATTAATTATGTTTTTAACTAATAACCAATCTATTCAAGAAGTATTGTTCTTTCCTCAAATGAGACCTGAAAAGAAAGCAATACCAATGAGTGAAGAAGAAAAAACAGTCTTTGAAATCTTAAAGAAAAACACGCCTATTATTTTAAATGACTTAAAAGGTCAATCTGGTTTAAGCAATAAGAAATGGGATAAAACTATAAAAGGTTTAACTAAACTTGGTGTTGCTAAGGTTAATAAAACAGATGATGGTTTATTTGTGGAGCTAGTATAAATAGATGGCCTTTATTCAAAAATATAAAGCATATATTCTTGGAATATATGCTTTTTTGGTTTTTGTTCATTTTGTAATTAAAGATTACATATTTCCTATTAGTATAATATTCTATGCTTTCCCTATAATAATTATTATTCCTTTCGGCTTATTAACCTCTTGGTTCTATAGAAAGAAAAAAGTTTTAGTCTATTTTTTAATAGGATTTTCCTTAATCTTATCCTACCATTGGTTTAATAATTATTATGTATTCCCAGTAAGCAAGACTTTATCCGAAAAAGATAGCTCCATTTTATTTTGGAATGTAGCTAAAAACTCTAAAGGCCTTCCTTTAGACGTTATTTTTGAAAAAATAAAAGAATACAATATTGATATTTTAACTTTTGTTGAAGCAGAAAATATTCTACAAAAAGATATAATCGCTTTGAAAAAAGAGTTTCGAGACTATAGCTTCAAAAAATTAAAAGGGAATATGCTTATTGGCGTTAAAGGTAAAATTGATTCCGTTTTTTATAAATCTAAAAAGAAAAGTTATAAATTCAATATTATAGAATCTACAATAGATGGTACAACTTCTAAAATAATAATTGTTGATATTTATGCCAGTCCCTTTTTTAGTAAAAGGGATGCTTTAAAAGATGTTTTAAGTTTTTCAACAGAAAATAATATTGATATTATTGTAGGAGATTTCAACACTCCATATGAAAGTATTCATTTTAAAAATTACGAAATTAATTATAAAAGTTTTCATGATTATTCTGATGGTTTAACTGCCACCTGGCCATATGGAATACCTTTATTAGAGTTAGATCAAATCTGGTTAAACAAAACTAATCAACCTATTCAACTTAATAAATTTCAGTATTTATTTTCAGACCATAAGCTTTTAATAGCAGAATATAGATCTTCTACAAAAAAGGGCATAACACCCCATTAAAACAGAGAAAACCACTCTGTTCTTACTTTTATAATTACTTCATATTTGCCACATCAATTAAAGAAATTGGTATGGCGATAACTGAAAAGCCATAAAATAGAGTAAGTATATTATAAAATAGGTATTATGGAAACTTCAAGATGTGAATGCATAGGTGGCGTTTGCGCCCCACGTAGAAAACAAGGTTTAAAGGTTAAACCAAAAAAAGGAAAACATGAGTTAGTAAAATTAAAAGGTCCAGGACTGTTTTTAGCGGCACATTTAAGCAAGCAAGGTGGTACAAACGATATTTCTTTTGTCGATTTAACTATTGATGGAGAAAGTATTTTTAATTTATCTTATGCTGCAATGAAAAACCTAGGCTTTAGACGTCAAAATCCATACGGTATGGTATTAGTAAAAACAGGATTAATTGAAAATGTAACTTTAGGATTCCCATATCCACTTAAATTTGAAAAAGAATTGGTATTAACATTTACTGCTGGCGAACCAGATATCGCTCAAGTTATAGGCAATGTTATTTATGGTAAATGCTAAAATATAGCTATTTAGAACAACATAAATATTAAATAAAAAGAAACTCTTAATTGTAGCTCTTTTTATTTTTTTCTATTTTGATTTACATATCTTATCTATTTCAAATTCACTATCAAGACAATCTGAAAACAATAATAAAAAGGCTTTAATAACTTTCATAATAAGGGATATTTTTGGTACTAATTAATTTGTTAGCATTTAAAAAAATAGTCTAATCAAAAACATTAAACTTACATATAAACGCTTATTCTTTATAAGAAACTAATTAAGATGGTAGGTCTTTAATAAAATATTTAGTTAAGAATCTATAATACCAATTTCTATTAGACAACTTAACTCCCATTTGTCTTGAAGTTTTAATCTTTGATAATGTTCTATAACTTTTAATAATAGTTAATATTAAAAGTACTGAAACGATAAGTAATATCAAATTAGACATTTCCATTGGTGATTGTATGATAATAGTGGTTTAGATTCTACTAAAAAAACACATAAAAACGTATTAAACAATTGAAATTCAACATAAAACATGAGATTTCGATAAACGGTATTTTTTTTAGACTAACGCAATAGTAACACTATAATAACAAGGCATCAATTGCTTTTACATAGCTGTCGAATTTAAATAAATCACTATGTTTTGCGTCTTTTATAGTTATAAAAGTTTTTAAATCTTTTGGAATTATATTATATAATTTTTTTGCAGACTCATAAGGTATTATATAATCATCTGTACCATGAATAATTGTAATTGGAGATATCACATTTTTAATATACTTATAAGTGGGCAATTCAAAATTCAAAAAGAGTTTAGCTGGATAAATAATAATACGGTGCTGTGCTGGATCTGCAATTTCATAATATGGTGACTCTAAAACTAATTGCTTTGGCTTATTTTTTGATGCCACATAGGTTGCAAATCCTGTACCTAAAGAACGGCCATACACTGTGATTTTATTTTCTGAATATATTGATTTTACATAATTATAACACAATAATGCATCACTATAAAAACTAGTTTCTGTTATTACTCCTGTACTTTTTCCGTAACTTCTATAATCCATTACAAAAACATCATATCCTCTATCAAGAAATAGTTTAGATTTTTGGCCCCATTCGTCTATATTACCTCTGTTTCCATGAAAGTGAATCACCACTCCTTTTGGATTTTCTTTTTTAAAATGAATAGCATTAATTGTTTCTCCATCTTCGGTTTTAAGAAACAATTCTTCAAAAGGGTGCGAAAATGCATATTTATAATCTTGAGCTAACACTGATGGCCTAAATAATAACGACTCTTGAAAAAGGTACAATGCTAGACCATTAATTATATATAAAACAAAAATGATTGAAACGACTTTTTTAAGTTTTCGTTTTTTTGGAAGAGTGAATGACATTAATACTTGTGGTTGAAAAATCTATAGGTTCTACTTTCGAATTCAAAATATCGCGAATCATTTTATGGTAAGATTCAAAGTTATTTAAGTTTTTATGTCCGCCGCCAATAACGCTATGTAACTTTGTTAGCTCTGGATTTACTTTACTTAATTTAATACTACTCTTAAATGGTATTAATTTATCATTTGTACCATGAATAATATGTATTGGACATTGTACATATTTTAACCACTTGTATGTTGGTAATGGATATTTTATTAAAATTGACAATGGCATAAATGGCATATAACGATTAGTCACCTTTGTTAAACTATAATAAGGCGCGTCAAGCACCAACATCTTTGGGTGATTTGTTGAAGCCAGTTTGGCTGCAAAACCAGAGCCTAAAGAGCGTCCGTAAATAATAATTCTATCCTCGGTTGTTCTTTCTTTTATTTTATTATAAACAACTTGTAAATCTCTTTTTATTGCTTTTTGAGAACGCCTTCCTGTGCTTTTTCCAAAACCTCGATAATCTACCATTAGCACTGTATAATCATACCTAGTAAAATCTACAGCAAACTTGCCCCAACCTTTTATACTTTTAGAATTTCCTTTTAAATACAAAACCAAACCTTTAGATTCTCCTTTAGGCTTAAACAGAACTCCATTAATAATAGCTCCATCTCTAGTTTCTAAGTTATATTCTTCTGTTTCTTGATTTTCATATAAAAATTGAAAATCTTTAGGTAGTTTTTCTGGTTTAAATAAAATATAATCTTGTAAATAATACAATGCAACGCTAATAACTATGTAAATAGCAAGTACTATTATAAGAGTATGTAACCAGTATGGCATTATTAAATAATTGAAATCCTAAGATATAAAAAAAAATGGACGATTTAACAGGCCTTTTAAAAGCAATAAGAACATACAATACGGAAACTCAATTTACTATTAATCTTTGTATGTCAGCCAATTATTACTTATTTTCACAATCGAAAAAACAAATTATGCTATGAAAAAACGACTTTTACCTTTAATTTTATTCGCTTTTATCTTTTCCTGTGGAAATGATGATGATGTGCCTCAAACCGAAGATGCCGTATGTAATACTCCAACATCTATACAAGCCACTACTGTTGGCATTGATAATGCAGATATTTCATGGAGTGATGCCAATATTAACGCTACTTATAGTATTGAATATGGTGTAACTGGATTTACTCTTGGATCTGGTACAACCGTTACTAGCTCTCAAACTAACATTTCTCTTACAGGCTTAACAGACAATACAACTTACCAAGTATATATAAAAGCTATTTGTAGTGCTTCCAATGAAAGTGCAAATGCTAATGCTATAAGCTTTACAACTGCTCCTCCTAGAGTTGTTGCAGAGTTCTTACCAAATCTTTCCGATTTAAATTTATTTAGTGGAGATTTAAGTGACTTAACACCAAGTCAATATGTTTTTGAATATGATCTTATTACACCTCTATTTTCAGATTACTCAAGTAAACAACGTCTTGTAGCTTTACCAGATGGTACCAAAATGACTCCAAATGGAGAAAATATGCCAGATTTCCCAGACAATACTCTTATAGCCAAAACATTTTATTATAATGTAGATGATAGAGATACAAGCCTTGGAAAAACTATAATTGAAACTAGAATTTTATTAAAAAAGAACGGTGTCTGGGAAATGGGAGATTATGTATGGAATAATGCACAGACTGATGCTGTTTTAGATAATACGGGAAGTAATGTTGCCATTTCATATATAGATAGTGATGGAGACACGCAAAATGTTGGTTATAAGATTCCTTCGTCTGCAGATTGTATTGCTTGTCATGAAATTTCTAGTACTAAAACGCCACTTGGCCCTAAGTTAAGAAACCTTAATGCAAATAATCAAATACAAGATTTAATTGCTAATAATTATCTTGAAACTATAGATGCCTCTAGTATAACACCATTGCCAAAATGGGATGATGATAGTGGCACTTATACTATTGCTGAAAGATCACGAGCTTATATGGATGTTAATTGTGCTACATGTCACAGAGATGGAGGTTCATGCGAGTCTGAATCTACTTTAAGGTTACCATATGAGTTAGATTTTGCATTAACTCAAATATTTGAACGTAGGTTAGACATAGATACAAGAATGCAAAGTTATGTACCAAATTATAGTATGCCACAAATTGGCACTACAATGGTTCATAGTGAAGGTTATAACCTAGTACGATCTTATTTAAATAGTTTGTAATTAATATACCTGAGTCGTCCTAAAATAGGTTGACAGATTATAAAATAATTAATTACTATCCTGTGAAGCTAGCTTCACAGGATTTT
>NZ_CANMRQ010000028.1 GCF_947500325.1 uncultured Lacinutrix sp. | reverse complement strand
AAATCCTGTGAAGCTAGCTTCACAGGATAGTAATTAATTATTTTATAATCTGTCAACCTATTTTAGGACGACTCATATAATAAAGTCTAATTTCCTTTCTTATAATCTGCTAAAAATTTAGCCAATCCTATATCTGTTAAAGGATGTTTTAACAATCCTTCAATAGAGCTTAAAGGACCTGTCATTACATCTGCTCCTAATTTCGCACAATCAATAACGTGCATTGTATGACGTACAGAAGCTGCTAAAATTTGAGTTTCAAAAGCATAGTTATCATAGATGTGCCTAATTTCTGCTATAAGGTTTAAACCATCTGTAGAAATATCATCTAAACGACCAATAAATGGTGATACGTATGTTGCACCAGCTTTAGCAGCTAACAATGCTTGACCTGGTGAGAATACTAATGTTACATTTGTTTTAATACCCTTATCACTAAAGTACTTACACGCTTTTACGCCATCTTTAATCATTGGTAATTTAACTACAATTTGATCATGTAATTCTGCCAATGCTTCGCCTTCTCTTACCATACCTTCAAAATCGGTAGAAATAACCTCTGCACTTACATCGCCTTCTACAAGATTACATATGTCTACATAATGTTTTAAAATGTTATCTGTACCAGTAATACCTTCTTTAGCCATTAATGATGGATTTGTGGTTACACCATCTAAAATCCCCATATCTTCTGCTTCTTTAATTTGAGCAAGGTTGGCTGTGTCAATAAAAAATTTCATTTATAAATTAAGTTTAAGTTGTGTTTATTTAATGAAGCGAAGTTACAACTTCTGTTTATTTTCAATAGAAAATGATATTAAATAATATTAACAATATATAATCCATTAATTAATGGTAATTGTATAAGTTCTTGATGTAGATTCAGAACACATAGAATCTTCATACTGTTCGGTTTCTTCATTATAATGTAATGGCGGATCTACATTTAAATGTAGTCTAAATTCAAAACTACCTTGACTTTGAGGAATACCTTCAAAAACTAATGTTCTATAATCAATAAACAGCTCTATTCCATCAGGAAGTTCTCCTTCAATTTCAAAATTATAGCCATAAGCATTATCTTGAGGTTCGTTTTTAATTTGAGCATCAAACTCTTCATAATACAGTTGGTTAGTAAAACCTGTTTTAAAAGATTTATCTGGTAATTCTGGCCTTCGATTAATAACACATTCTAAAATATCTTCGCAACCAACAAGAGAAATAAGACTTAAAAAAAGCACTAGAGATAATAGTCGTTTCATGAGTAAGGATTTTGAATCGATAATTATCAAAAAACATACCACAAAATAGAATTAACTCCTTAAGATAGCATTAAAAACAAAGGAGATTTATTATAAACAAAAATTAAAGTTTTTCTATTTTTTTATCATCAAAATCACTTAATGTATAATACTCATAAATAAAGTAAAAACCGAATAAAAGTAATAAAGTGCAAATAATAGATAAAACGGCATTAGTATCCGAATAAAATACTATTTGAATAAATTCTGAAAAGACTATTAAAACAGATATTAAAAAAAGAAAAATGGCTTGTTTTGATTTAAAATACAAAAATCGAATAAATGCTGCTCCTGCAATCATTGCCAGCAAAAGGTTATAAAGTAATTCTACTAGTCTTATTATTAAAGGCAACTCATCTTCCATATCGTTTATAAGGAATGTATCCAGTTTATAAACCAATAAAACATTTAAAGTCAATAACACAAATAAATGTATTGAATATGAATCTAATACTTTCTTTAATTCAAATTTAGAAACTATATATAATAACAAACTTGCGTAAGCCATAATATATAATATTATAGACCCATAATAATATAGGTTTGCATCAAGAGATATGGCAAAATACATCAATTCTGCCAAGGCAAAAAACAGTAAAAAAGACGTGAAAAATTTATGAATAGACCCTTTTGAAAGAAAATACATTAAAAAGAACGCAGTAAATAATAAAGCTCTAAAACTTGATGCTACTTCTGGAAATTTTAGGAACTCGAAAACAATACAATTAAAACCAATTACAAAGGTTAAAACTGTAAATAGCTTTGACATGTTTTCTTTCATGTCTTAAATAAAGCTTTTTTTTATTAAAAATCAAAGTTTGTAATGATTAATCAACATCTTCTCATAAACTTTATCTGGTAGCAAAAACTTTAAAACAATAGAGAGTTTTTGCATAAAAGCACCTACTTTATAATGAGTTTTAGGCTTTTTAGTATTAATTACCTTTAATACCATTTTTGATACCTGTATAGGATCATTACTTTTATCTACGTGTTCATCTATATCTTTAAGTACACTTCCATATTTTTTATAAGGAGACTCTTCTTTTAATGGTGCGTGAAAACGACCAGCGGCAATATTAGTTGCAAAATCACCCGGAGCAATGTTGCACATATTAATATTAAAATCTTTTAACTCTATTCTAAAAGCTTCAGTTAATAGTTCTAAAGCACCTTTGCTTGCGCTATAAATACCACGATATGGTAATCCCATATAACCTGCAATTGACGTAATATTAATAATCAAACCACTGTTTTGATTACGCATTTGAGGCAATACAGCTTTAATAACATTTATAGGCCCAAAAAGGTTAGTGTCAAAATTGTGTTGTATTTCTGCTTGAGGGATTTCTTCAATTGGCCCAGTAATACCAACACCTGCATTATTAATAACCACATCTAGTTGTCCTTCGGCTGCAATGACTTCTGCAACAGCCTTATTTATAGAGTCAATATCTTTTACATCTAAACCCACAATTTTAAATGGGTGATCCTTGTATTTCTCTGCGCTACGGCTAGTACCATATACAGTAAAACCATTTTTAGTTAAGTATTCTCCAATAGATTTCCCTATACCTGAAGAACCGCCAGTAATTAATATAACTTTAGACATACTTTTTAGGAATTAAAGCTTAAAAATATAATTAAATAGTGAAATTTCCTTTTTAATGGAAATACAAAAAACTAAAAAATCTTGACTACCATGGTTTTCAAGATTTGAGTTTATTGTACAAAAAAAGGCAAGCTACCTACATCACACCGCTACGACCATTTACCTTTGCTTCGTTCCCGACCTGGAGGATTCAACAGGAGCTGGTTGTGTAGGACTTGCCGCTGCAAAGATACAATCTTTTAAATTTATCACAATGATTTTTTAAACTGAATTTTAATAAATATCTTGCTTCAAATTATAGTCATAAAATGAAATTATTTAAACACCTTACAATCATATTTTTAGCTGCTTTATTATTTAATTGTGGTAGTGCAGAACAGAAAAAAAACTTTAATATAAAAACCAATGCTGTTAATAATGCTATAGCCTTAAATAAGACTCTAGAATTATCAATTTCCAACCCTAAAAACCTTGAAATAGAATCAGTTAAATATAGTCTAGATGGAAAAGAAATTGACAAAACTGTAGCGTTAAGTAATTTTAAACTTGGTTTACAAAATATTACTGCAATTGTAAAATATGATGGAGAAACAGAAACTGTAACTCAAAATATTTCTATTGTAAACGATACAAAGCCAAAATTATATAGCTATGAAATTATTAACACCTATCCTCATGATATTACTTCTTACACACAAGGTTTAGAATTCTTTAATGGAGAATTATACGAAAGTACAGGACAAAAAGGAGAATCTAAACTCCGTAAACTGGATTACAAAACAGGAGAAGTACTTAAAAATATTGATTTAGCTAATCAATATTTTGGTGAAGGTTTAACTATTTTAAATAATAACATCTATCAATTAACATGGCAAGGCGGCAAAGGCTTTGTTTATAATGTAGATTCTTTTGAGCGTACCAACTCATTTAAATATGGAGAAAGTAAAGAAGGTTGGGGTATTTGTAATGACGGCAAATTACTTTATAAAAGTGATGGTACAGAAAAAATATGGTTTTTAAACCCAGAAACTTTAGTTGAAGATGGTAATATACAAGTTTACACTAATAAAGGTAAAATTGGAAGATTAAATGAATTAGAGTGGATTAACGGCAAAATATATGCTAATATTTATGAAAAAAATGGGATAGCTATAATTAACCCAAAAAATGGTGCTACTGAAGCTGTTATAAATTTTAATTCTATAGTAAAAAAAATACCTAATTATTCTAAAGACGATAATGTATTAAATGGTATTGCCTATAACCCAGAGACACAAACCATATTTGTTACAGGAAAACGATGGGATAAACTATTTGAAGTAAAAATAATAGAAGAATAAGCCTTGCAAATATTCACTAAAACCATAACAGTAACAAAGGAAGATTTAGACGATTTAAACCATGTAAATAATGTGCATTATGTACAATGGGTAAATGATATTGCTAAAGCGCATTGGGAGCAAAATGCATCAACTGTTATTCTTGAGGATTATTTTTGGGTATTAATATCGCATACTATAACGTATAAAGCTTCTGCCCTTTTAAATGATACTATATTAATAAAAACTTATGTTACTAAAGCCTCTGGAGTAACTTCAACCAGAATTGTAGAAATTTACAATAAAGACACTGAAATACTTTTAGCAAAATCTGAAACCAACTGGTGTTTTATGAGTACTTCAACAAAAAAACCTACACGAATAATAGATACTGTTATAAATTTATTCAACTAAATTCTAGCATTCATACTAAAATAGTTTTTCAAAAGTTATATTTTAGTCGCATAAAGCGAATTTAACTATAGCTATGAAACGTACCCTTTATTTTATTATTTGTTTTGGTTTTCTATTATTATGGAGTTCTTGTAGAAAAGACTTTGATTTTTCGCCGAGCACAGGTAATTTAGAATTCTCAAAAGACACTGTATACTTAGATACCATTTTTGCTAATATAGGTTCTAGTACCTACAATTTAAAAGTATATAACCGAAGTGATAATGACATTAGCATTCCTACTGTTCGTTTAAATAAAGGAGAAACCTCTGGTTACAGATTAAATGTTGATGGTGTAGCAGGAAAGGCTTTTAATAATGTAGAAATACAAGCAAAAGACAGTCTATTTATTTTTGTTGAAACTACATTTAACACAGACAATGAACCGCTTTTAGGAAACGAATTTTTATATACCGATAAAATTGAATTTGACTCTGGAAGTAATTATCAAGATGTAGACTTAGTGACTTTAATTAAAGATGCCACTTTTATTTTTCCAGATCGTGATAATGCTACAGGGATAATTGAAACGCTAACTTTAGATGTTAATGGCGAACAAATAGAAACCGAAATTCAAGGTAGAGAATTAATGACCGATGAATTAACTTTTACTAATGAAAAACCTTATGTAATATATGGTTATGCTGCAGTACCTAATGGAGAAACTTTAACAATAAATGCTGGAGCTCGTGTACATTTCCATGCCAACTCAGGCTTACTAGTATCTGAAGGTGCTACATTAAATGTTAATGGTAGTTTAAGCGCAGATCAAGACCTTTTAGAAAATGAAGTGATTTTTGAAAGCGATCGTTTAGAACCTGCATTTGCAGATGTTCCAGGCCAATGGGGAACAATTTGGCTATTTGAAAATAGTATAAATAACAGCATTAATTATGCAACAATAAAGAATGCCACAGTAGGTATTTTAAGTGATGCGAATCCAGATGCACCAATAGATAAGTTAACAATTACTAATTCTCAATTATATAATTTTGGTAACTACGGTATTTTAGCTAGAAACACTTCTATTACTGCCGAAAACATTATTGTTAATAATGCAGGACAGTCATCAGTTGCATTAACGCTAGGTGGTAAATACAACTTTACGCATAGTACAATTGCAAATTACTGGAATAACAGTTTTCGTCAGTTTCCTGCATTGCTAATTAATAATTTCTTACAAGGAGAAGATGCTATTATATTAGCAGATTTAACTGAAGCTAATTTTAATAACTGTATTATTTATGGAAACGATAATCCTGAATTCATTATTGATGAAGTTTTAGATCCAGCTGTAGTCTTTAATTTTAAGTTTTCTAATAGCCTATTACGATTTAGTGATACGTCTAATTCGTTTTCTGGTTTGAATTACGATTTTGACAATGCTACTTTATACGAAAACAATGTATTCAATCAAGATCCTGTTTTTAGAGATACAGACGCTAATGACTTAATTATAGGAGATAACTCTGGAGCTATTGGTATTGGCAATACAATATTTGCTACACAAGTCCCTAACGATATTTTAGGAGTTAGTAGAACAACATCTCCAGATGCTGGTGCTTATCAGCATATTACTTTTGAATAAAAATAGAAACTAAAAAATAGAAATATGAAAAGACTATTACTTTTACTCTTTTGTTGCTCCACTGCAGTATACTCGCAATCAAATATTCTGTCATCTGGAAATGACATTGTAGAACCTACAGGTAAGGTGAATTATTCAGTTGGTTTATTAAACTTTAAAGAAGCTACTGGTTCTGGAGGTACTAGTTCTACTGGATCTCAATTAGCTTTTGAAGTTTCAACTTTATCAACTAAAGATATAGACAATATAGTTTCTATTGAAGTTTTTCCAAACCCAACTTCCGATTTTATTTACATTAATTTGAAACAAAATGAATCTTTGAAATATAGTTTAGTAAATATATCTGGAAAGGAATTAAAAAAAGGAGAAATTTCAAAATTAAAAACAAAAATAGACCTCTCAAAATTCAATACATCAATATATATATTAAGCATGTATAGAGATAATAAATTATTTAAGTCATATAAAATTTTAAAAAAATAAAATGAAAAAAAATTACATTCTACTAGCATTTACAATATTAACAAGTTCGCTTTTTGCTCAAGCACCAGAACTTATGAGTTATCAAGCTATAGTTAGAGATGCATCCGATCAATTAATACAAAATGGAAACATTGGCATACAAATTAGCGTATTACAAAATTCTGAAACCGGAACTGCTGTTTATACAGAAACACACAACGCTACGACAAATGATAACGGATTAGTAACTTTAAACATTGGAGCAGGAACTACTACTGATAACTTTTCTTCTATAGACTGGAGTACTGGAACTTACTATGTAAAATCTGAAACAGATCCATCTGGCGGAACAAATTATACTATTTCTGGAACTAGTCAATTACTAAGTGTACCATATGCGTTATATGCAAAAGAGTCTGGCAATTCAGGGAGCAATGGATCAAATTCAACTGGTAATGTGGTAACGGCTTCTACAAAAACTGGAAAAATGGTGGTTACATATACAGGAACTAATGCTTATGGATTTTCTCAATTTAATGGTGAGAGTTCCTCATGGAACTCTACATCTCTTTCAGGAACTGTAATTGGAGCCGTTGTTTCTGATGAAAGTATTGTTATATATACAACTACAAATGCTTATGCCTTTTCACAATTTGATGGCGGAAGTTCTTCTTGGAATTCTACATCACTTTCAGGTACAGTAATTGGATCAATAAGCTCTAAAAAAATGTGTGTTGTTTACACTAATTCTAACGCTTATGGATTTTCGAAGTTTAACTCAGGAAGTGGCTCATGGAACTCTACATCCATATCAGGAAGTCCAATAGGGTCTGCTAATTCAAATGATAATATTGTAGTCTATACTAATTCAAATGCTTATGGATTTTCTCAATTTAATGGAGGAAGTTCTTCATGGAATTCTACATCATTAAGTGGTACAGTTTCAAATGCAATAGGTACGAGTTCTACTATAGTGCTAACAACTTCTAGTAATGCTTATGGGTTTTCTCAATTTGACGGTGGAAGTTCATCATGGAATTCTACATCAATATCTGGTAACCCAGAAGGTATAGCTGGCCAATAAATAACAGAAAAAAATAAAACAAAAAGCCTCGATTTTTCGAGGCTTTTTGTTTTTGTTAAAGCTAGAATAATACTAGGCTACAAATAAAGGCAAGTCACTCATCATAGCATTTACTCTAACTGCTATAGCCTCTAATTTATCCTCATCTTCATGATTAGTAATTACCTCATCTATTAAATCTACAATTACTCCCATCTCACTTTCTTTTAAACCACGAGTTGTAATAGCAGCTGTACCTATTCTTATACCAGAAGTTACAAATGGAGACTTATCATCAAAAGGTACCATATTTTTATTCACTGTAATATCTGCTTTTACTAAAGCTTTTTCTGCTTCTTTACCAGTAATGTTCTTGTTTCTTAAATCAATAAGCATCATGTGGTTGTCTGTTCCGCCAGAAATGATATGGTAATCTTTAGCTACAAAAGCTTTTGCCATCGCTTCAGCATTTTGTTTAACCTGCAACATATAGTTCATAAACTCATCGGTTAACGCTTCTCCAAAGGCAATAGCTTTAGCTGCTATAATATGTTCTAAAGGACCTCCTTGATTTCCAGGGAATACACCAGAATCTAATAAAGAAGACATTTTTCTTAAGTTGCCGTTTTTTAATTTTAATCCAAAAGGGTTTTCAAAATCTTTTCCCATTAAAATCATCCCACCACGAGGTCCACGTAATGTTTTATGCGTAGTAGTGGTTACAATATGACAATGTGGAATAGGATCGTTTAAAATACCTTTTGCAATTAAACCTGCTGGATGAGAAACATCTGCTAATAAAATTGCACCTACGCTATCTGCTATAGTTCTAAAGCGCTCAAAATCTATATCTCTTGAGTAAGCTGAAGCTCCTGCAATAATCATTTGCGGTTTTTCTCGTGTTGCTATTTCTTGAATTTTATCATAATTCAACATTCCTGTTTCTTCTTCTACTCCATAGAATACAGGATTATACAATTTACCAGAAAAATTTACTGGAGACCCATGTGTTAAATGTCCACCATGAGATAAATCGAAACCTAAAATTTTATCACCTGGTTTTAAACAAGCATGATATACAGCAGTATTAGCCTGACTTCCAGAATGTGGTTGTACGTTAACATATTCGGCTCCAAATAAGGTTTTTGCTCTATCTATTGCAATTTGTTCTACTTCATCTACAACTTCACAACCGCCATAATATCGTTTACCTGGATAACCTTCGGCATACTTATTAGTTAAAACAGAACCAGCTGCTTCCATAACTTGTTCACTAACAAAGTTTTCTGAAGCTATTAATTCTAATCCGTGTAATTGTCGCTCTTTTTCAGCTTGTATTAATTCAAAAATTTGTTCGTCGCGTTGCATATTATGTTAATTATATTGAATGAGCATCAAAAATACTAAATAGACACTTTTATATTGTTTAAAAACATATATATTTGATTAGATTTATAAACATTTAATCAACACTTATTATATGCCGTTATCAGCAAATAATCCAGATAGAAAATCGTGGTTACACGTCGATAAAAATTCAGACTTTCCTATTCAAAATATTCCTTTTGGAGTTTTTTTAACTAGAGATGATATTATAACAATTGGTACCCGTATTGGAGACACCGCAATAGATTTAGGTGCATTACACCAATTAGGTTATTTTGAAGGTATTCCATTAACAGACGATATATTTCTCCAAGACACGCTTAATGACTTTATAGCCGATGGCCGTAAAACATGGCGCTTGGTTAGAAATAGAATTGCTGAAATTTTTGATGCCGAAAATGAATCTCTAAAGAATGATAAGAAAAATAAAGAAGTTGTTTTATTTCGTTTAGATGAAATAGAAATGCAATTACCAGTTCAAATTGGTGATTATACAGATTTTTACTCTAGTATAGAACATGCTACAAATGTAGGTACTATGTTTAGAGATCCAGACAATGCATTATTACCAAATTGGTTACACATTCCTGTTGGATACCATGGTAGAAGTTCATCTATAATTCCATCTGGAATACCAGTACACAGACCTCAAGGTCAAACGTTACCAGCTGGAGAAAGCAACCCTGTTTTTGGTCCAAGTAAATTAGTCGATTTTGAACTAGAAATGGCTTTTATTACTACTGCAGCTAATGATTTAGGAGAACCAATTCCAATTGAAGAAGCCGAAGAATATATTTTTGGTTTAGTACTATTTAATGATTGGAGTGCTCGAGATATTCAAAAATGGGAATATGTTCCTTTAGGACCATTCTTAGCTAAGAGTTTTGCATCGTGTATTTCACCATGGATTGTTACTTTAGATGCCTTAGAACCTTATAGAGTTGCTGGACCTAAACCAGTTAAAAAACAATTAGAGTACCTTCAACAAAAAGGAAAAAAGAGCTTTGATATTAATTTAGAAGTTGCAATTCAACCAAAAAAGGCAAAGGAGACAATTGTAAGCCGTTCAAACTTTAAATACATGTATTGGTCAATGGCACAACAATTAACACATCATACGGTTAATGGTTGTCCAGTAAACTCAGGAGATATGATGGGAAGTGGTACCATTTCTGGGCCTACTCCAGATTCTTACGGTTCTATGTTAGAGTTATCATGGAGAGGAGAAAAACCTTTAAAAATGAATGATGGGTCTGAACGTAAATTTATTAATGACAACGATACTGTTATTATGAGAGGGTATTGCGAAAAAGACGGCACTAGAATTGGTTTTGGAGAGGTTTCAACAGAATTACTTCCAGTTTTCAATCCTAAAAAGAAAAAATAGAGCCTATAAAAAATAATTTAAAAAGCCTTTAAACACTATACGTTTAAAGGCTTTTTTCTGTTTGGCACGCAAATTGATTTTATACTTACAGTATAAACCAATAAAACCAAAACAGATGAAAAAATTTACATTATTAGCAGTACTTCTTCTAGTACTAACGTCTTGTGTTGGAAGAAAGCAGATTGAAAAACAATTACACTCTGGAAATTATGACCAGGCCATTAGTAATGCTCTAAAAAAATTAAAACGTAACAAAGATAAAAAGCGTAAACAAGATTACGTTATTATGTTACAAGATGCATTTTACAAAGTGGTTGAAGAAAACCATAATACTATCAATCATTTAAAGAAAGATGGTAATCCTGAACTATTTCAAGACATTTTTAATATCTATTTAGATTTAGAAGATAGACAACGTGCTATTAAAGCAGTTATGCCATTACAAATTGGTGGAAAACTATTGTCTTTAAATTTTAATGATTACACAAACGACATTGTAGCTTACAGAGCAAAAACTTCTGAGTACAAATACAAAACTGCTATTACTTTAATGAAAAGTAATAATAAATTTAATAACAGAAATGCTTTTGAAACCTTACAGTATATAGAAGACATTAATCCAAATTATAAAGATGTTAGACAGCTTATGGATGTTGCTCATCATCAAGGAACAGATTACGTTATTGTAGATATAGAAAACCAGACACATCAAATTATTCCAATACGTTTACAAAATGATTTATTAAATTTTGACACCTACGGTTTAAATGATTTTTGGACAGTATATCATGCTAATGCAAATCAAGATATTGATTACGACTATGCTATGCAATTACAATTAAAGCGTATTAATATTTCTCCAGAACGTATTACTGAAAAACAATTATTAAGAAAGAAAAACATTGTAGATGGATGGGAATATGTATTAGACGCTAATGGCAATGTTACTCAAGATAGCTTAGGAAACGATATTAAACAAGATAAAATTATTACTGCAAAAGCTAGATTATTTGAGTTTAATCAATTAAAATCAACTCAAGTTTTAGCTCAAGTACAGTATACAGATTTAAAAGCAAATCAAGTTATAGAACGTTTTCCTATAGATAGTGAATTTATATTTGATAATCTATATGCAACAGTTAGAGGAGACAGAAGAGCTTTAACTAATAATGATATAGAAATTCTAAAAAATAAACGTTTACGTTTCCCTAGTAATGAACAAATGGTTTATGACACTGGTGAAGATTTAAAACTAAAATTAAAAGATATTATTACGAGATATAATTTTAAAAGTTAGAATAAAAAAACTCCCAATACAAATTGGGAGTTTTTTTATTGACTTAATTTTATAATAAAGAAGGCATTAAGCAAACTTACTCAAATCAAGTTCGTTAATACCGCCATGACTAGCATGCGCAACTGCTACTCCATTTTTAATAATAATTAATTGAGGAGATTGGTGCATGACTTGAAATTTATAACCTGTTTCATTAGATACTTCTCTAAAACTCAACAAATCAAGATAATATAGGTCTAAATTAGCTTCTATATCAAAAGAAGAAATAAATTGATTCATTACCATTTTACTAATTCCGCAACGTGTTGAATGCTTAAAAATAACCTGTGTTTTTCCTTTAGATAATTTTTCTATGGCATTTAATTGATCAACAGATGTTAACTGTTTCCAAGGCAATACTTTTTCTTCTTTTGGTTCTTTTGAACCTCCAAACAATTTTTTAAACATAATATAAGTTTATTATTAAGTCGGAAGAATATCCCAACATTACAAACTGACGAAAAGTCATACAAAATCAATACTTAACAGACATTTTGTCTCCTCTTTAACGTTGGTAAGGTAATTGAAATATAGCTCTCAAACAAAGAAAATATTCCCGATATTAAGGAAGAAAAAGATAAGATTATGAATTTCAACAACTATACAATAAAATCACAAGAAGCTATACAGCAAGCGCAACAATTAGCGCAAGGTTTAGGGCATCAACAAATAGAAAACGAACATATATTTAAGGCTATATTTAATGTAGATGAAAATGTATTGCCGTTCATTTTAAAAAAAATGAATGTTAACATTACTATTCTACAACAAATTCTAGATAAGCAATTAGAAAGTTTTTCAAAAGTTACAGGTGCAGATATTATGATTTCTCGTAATACAGCAACAGCTTTTAATGAGGCATCTAATATTGCGAAAGCTATGAATGATGAATTCGTCTCTATTGAACATCTTATTCTAGCTATTTTCAAATCTAAAAGTAAAATAGCTCAAATTTTAAAAGATCAAGGAGTTACAGAAAAAGGAATTAAAGCTACTATTGATGAATTAAGACAAGGTGATCGCGTGACTTCACAAAGTCAAGAAGACACATACAATGCATTAAATAAATATGCAAAAAATTTAAATCAATTAGCTGAAGAAGGAAAATTAGATCCGGTAATTGGTCGTGACGAAGAGATTAGAAGAATTCTACAAATATTGTCGCGTAGAACAAAAAACAATCCAATACTAGTAGGTGAACCAGGTACAGGAAAAACAGCTATTGCTGAAGGTTTAGCACATAGAATTGTAGATGGCGATATTCCAGAAAATTTAATCGACAAACAAATTTTCGCCTTAGACATGGGTGCATTAATTGCTGGTG
The DNA here is from genome assembly GCF_947500325.1 of uncultured Lacinutrix sp. Lineage (GTDB taxonomy): Bacteria > Bacteroidota > Bacteroidia > Flavobacteriales > Flavobacteriaceae > Lacinutrix. The sequence continues at coordinate 22,476 of NZ_CANMRQ010000028.1, read as the reverse complement.
CAAAATTTAAAGGGGAATTTGAAGAACGTTTAAAAGCAGTTATTAAAGAAGTAACAAATAGTAATGGAGATATTGTTTTATTTATAGATGAAATTCACACACTTGTTGGAGCTGGCGGAGGACAAGGCGCTATGGATGCTGCAAATATTTTAAAACCTGCATTAGCACGTGGCGAATTACGCGCAATAGGAGCAACAACTCTAGATGAATATCAAAAATACTTTGAAAAAGATAAAGCTTTAGAACGCCGTTTTCAAAAAGTAATGGTGGACGAACCGGATAACGAAAGTGCTATTTCTATATTACGTGGTATTAAAGAAAAATATGAAACACATCATAAAGTACGTATTAAAGATGAAGCCATTATTGGAGCTGTAGAATTATCACAACGCTATATAACAAATCGTTTTTTACCAGATAAAGCTATAGATTTAATGGATGAAGCTGCTTCAAAATTACGAATGGAAATAAATTCTAAACCTGAAGAATTAGATGTTTTAGATCGTAAAATAATGCAATTGGAAATCGAGATTGAAGCGATTAAAAGAGAGAAAGACGAAGTTAAATTAAAATCTTTAAGAAGTGATTTAGCAAATATTAAAGAAGAACGTAATGAGATTAATGCAAAGTGGAAAAGTGAAAAAGAGGTTGTAGATAATATACAAAATACAAAACAAGATATTGAAAACCTTAAACTAGAAGCAGAACGTGCAGAACGTGAAGGTGATTATGGAAGAGTAGCAGAGTTACGTTATGGTAAAATTAAAGAAGCCCAAGAAGCCTTAGAAAATTTGCAAAAAGAATTACAAGCACAGTCTGAAACGGCTTTAATTAAAGAAGAAGTAACTTATGATGATATTGCCGAAGTTGTAGCAAAATGGACAGGTATTCCTGTTACTAAAATGTTACAGAGCGAACGTGAAAAATTATTAAAACTTGAAGAGCAATTGCATAAACGAGTTGTTGGACAAGAAGAAGCTATTATAGCTGTAAGTGATGCTGTACGACGCTCTAGAGCTGGTTTGCAAAATCCTCAAAAACCAATTGGTACATTCTTGTTTTTAGGCACAACAGGTGTTGGTAAAACCGAACTTGCAAAAGCATTAGCAGAATACCTTTTTGATGATGAAAGTGCAATGACTAGAATAGATATGAGTGAGTTTCAAGAAAGCCATGCTGTAAGTCGTTTAGTTGGTGCGCCTCCAGGATATGTAGGCTACGATGAAGGAGGTCAACTTACAGAAGCTGTTAGACGTAAGCCCTATTCTGTTGTGCTATTAGATGAAATTGAAAAAGCGCATCCTGATACTTTTAATATATTATTGCAGGTACTAGACGAAGGCCATTTAACAGATAATAAAGGCCGTGTTGCCGATTTTAAAAACACAATAATTATTATGACTTCAAATATGGGAAGTCAAATTATTCAGGAACGTTTTGAAGCTATAAAAGATATAGATTCGGCCATTGCATCTGCTAAAACAGACGTGTTAGGCTTATTAAAACAAAATATAAGACCTGAGTTTTTAAACCGTATTGATGACACTATTTTATTTACACCGTTATCTAAAGAAAATATAACCAGTATTGTAGGGCTTCAACTTAAAAGTATCACAAAAATGATTGCCAAACAAGGTATTACTTTTGATGCTACACCAGAAGCAATAGCTTATTTAGCAGAAAAGGGATATGAACCGGAATATGGAGCAAGACCAGTAAAAAGAGTTATTCAGAAAGAAGTATTAAATCAATTGAGTAAAGAAATTCTAGCAGGTAAAGTAACTACAGATAGTATTATTTTATTAGACTCTTTTAATAATCAATTAGTATTTAGAAATCAAGGAGATTTAGTAGCAGAGGAATTTTAAAAATCATAAAGTATTGTTAATTCAAAATAAACCAAGAATTAGCACGTTTTTATAGTAATGGTTAGTTAGTTAGTTTGAAAAAGCGACAGAATATACTTACGTATATTGTCGCTTTTTTTATTTTATTTCCCTATCTTACAGTAAACTAATCTATTGATCATGAAATTGTTTCACTACTATGATCTAAGTTTTTCTGAAATTTTCATTTTTGATGACTATATGATCAATCAAATGAGAGAAGGCGAAGAAATAACACCTAATCATAATTATGTTTTAAGAGACCTTGTAAAAAAACACTTTACAAATAAAAAGATTATCTATATCTCTAATAGAGTAACAAATTATGCTGTAAACCCTTTAGTATACAAAGAGGTCGAAAAAATCCCCAATCTTGTTGCTATGATTATTATTGCCAACAAAGAAACTAGCAGGAAAAATGCTGAATATGAAAAAGGATTCTTTAATAGGCCTTTCAAAATATGTAATAATTTAACCGAAGCCATTATGTGGGTTGATAAATTAATTTATAATAAGAATTCTTAATCTCCTAACTACCTAATTTTATAAAATAATAAGCCAATGGGACTGTTTCACTATTATGATATTACTCATGCTGAAGTCTTTGTTTTTGATGACTTCTTAATAAAACAAATGAGAGAGGGTTTTACAATTTCTTATCAAGAAACAGAAGAGTTTATAGCCATTTTAAATCATCATTTTAAAAACAAAAACATGGTTTACATCTCTAATAGAGTAACAAATTATTCTATAGATCCAGCTATATATAAAGAAGCAGAGAAAATTTCTAACCTACTAGCAATTGCTGTGATTCCTGGCAATAAAAAAATGCGTGACACAGCAGAATACGAAAAACAATTTTATAAAAAACCATTTAGCATCTTTGAAAACTTAACCGAAGCTATTAAATGGGTGCGTGTAATTATTGATAAAGAAAACCAAAAGGCATAAATTAATTAATCTATAAGCCTAAAATTTCTGCCGACCTGTTAATACTCTCTTTAAAAAGTGTTTTATCCAGTTCCGTTTTCCAGATAGGAACAATGGCTTTTAATTTACGCTGTCCTTCTTCAGAGTTAGTGATTTCTGGAAATGCAATTTCAAAAACATCTAACATTACTTTTGTAGCTGTAGAAGCACCAGGCGAAGCTCCAAGTAAACAGGTAATACTACCATCTTTACTTTTAACGACTTCGGTTCCAAATTGCAATTTACCGTGTTCATATTCATCTTTTTTAATAATTTGAACGCGCTGACCAGCTACAAGTATTTCCCAGTCTTCACTTTTTGCATCTTTAACAAACTTTCTAAGAGCATTCATTCTATCTTCATGAGATGCAGTTACCTGTTCTACTAAATATTTTGTTAATGGTAAATTATCCCAAAACGCATTTAACATAGGTTTAATATTGTCCATTCTTACCGATTTAAATAAATCGAAATTAGAACCCTCTTTTAAAAACTTAGGACTAAAACCAGCAAAAGGACCAAACATTAGTTGTCTTTTCCCATCAATAAATCTAGTATCTAAATGTGGTGTAGACATTGGTGGATCTTTTGGGCCAGCTTTACTATAGACTTTACCAAAATGCTGATTTATAATACCTTCATTTTTACAAACTAACCATTCGCCACTTACAGGAAAACCGCCATAACCATCTTTCTCTTCAATTTCAACTTTTTGCAACAATAATAGACTTCCGCCTCCTGCTCCAATAAATACGTGTTTTGCATCAAGATATTGCCTTACTCCCGTCTTTTGGTTTTTAACTTCAACAGACCATTCTACTTCGTCATCTGGATCAATGTCTATAACATGTTCATTACAATGAACAGGCGTATTGTATTCTGTTTCTAAAATGGAAAATAACTTTTTTGTTAATGCTCCAAAATTCATCTCTGCCCCACGTTCAATACGTGTAGCAGCCATAACTTCTTCTTCACTCCTATTATCCATGATTAACGAAAACCAAGATTTCATTTTTTCTATAGACTCAGTAAATTCCATATCTTCAAACATAAAATGCTCTTTTAACGCTTCGAATCGTTTCTTTAAAAAAGCTACATTTTCTATACCTGTAACCCAACTGTGATGTGGCATTGCATTTATAAAATCTTTAGAATTATCTATAAGTTTTTCTTCAACTAAATAAGACCAAAATTGTTTTGACAATTCAAATTGTTTACAAATTTTATATGCTTTAGAACAATCTATAACATCTCCTTTCTCTGGTGTGTAATTTAGTTCGCACAATGCAGAATGACCTGTACCCGCATTATTCCAAGCTGCCGAACTCTCTAATCCTACTGTATCTAAACGTTCTAAAATAAGAATACTTAATTCTGGTTTTACCAGTTTTATTAAGAGTGCTAAAGTTGCACTCATTATTCCGCCTCCAACACAAATTAAATCATAATCTTTGTTAACATTTATAGTCTGTTTAGTCATTCTTGAAATTTTTATATAAATATAACATCAAAATATTAAGAACCTTAGTTTCTTTAAATTTTACATGCACTTTTTCATTTTAAATCGTATATATTAAGTATCTTTTAGTTGTCATATAAAATTTCACTAGATGTCAGATTTTACTAGAACACAGTTTAGACAAGTACGAATTGCTAGAAATAGAGCTGTTAGAGCTTGCCGTATTGGACATTTTAGATTTCATAGTTATATGAATCTAAACGCATCACAGCATAGAAGAATTATTGAAAATGCTTTGTATAACACTTTTTTATACACAGTACGCGCTAATAGAGATAACATAGATATAAAACAAACCTATGAAAGAGAATGTGGCATTATATTTAGAAACTTACATAGATTAAGACTTGCTTCTCCAAGGTACCAAGTGCAACAGTTTGAAAGAGATGTAGATGGTCACGACATTGTATACGATAATAGTAATAATGGGTTATGTGGTTCTCGTTTTAGACCTAACGTGGCTCACGCATACCCAATGTCTTATTTGATTAATGACAATGAACATATTCCTCCAGGAATGGACACTAATATTCACATATGCCCTTCTTTTTTTGACTATAACACAGAAAGTAGACAAATGCGAACAATTATCCATGAATTATGTCATACAGTGCTTGGTTTTGGTTATTTAGATACCGATAGAGATGTCTATAGAGATAACTTCGATTTAAGGCCATACAATAACCTCTCTATAGCTGCTTCTTTGCGTACTCCAGATAAATATTCAAATTTTACACTAGCAATTTCAGGGTTGTTTAGAAGGTAAAAAGAGGTACTTTATACAGTTTTGCAGTTATTTAAGTTATTAATACTATAAGCCTAGCCACTATATATTTAATACAAAAAGAGTCCTTTTTCTGGTATCTAGTAGTGTTTAATACATAAAAAAATACCAATTGGTATTTTTTTATGTATCTTTATAAGATATGTTAACAAAAGCAGAACTAACAAAACACTTTATTATTGAAACAGCTGCTCCTATTTTTAATAAAAATGGGTATGCAGCTACAAGTATGAGTGACTTAACTAAAGCTACTGGTTTAACTAAAGGCGCTATATATGGTAATTTTAAAAACAAAGAAGCATTAGCAATTTCATGTTTTAAATACAATGTAAAGCAAATAATGACCGCCATTGCAAAGCATATAGAACTAAGCGACTCTCCTATTCAAAAATTATTTTTAATTGTAGATTTTTATCGTAATTATTATAATTATACAAAAAAAATGGGTGGTTGTCCCGTTGTAAATATTGGTGTAGATGCAAATAATCAAAACACTAAACTATTAGAAAAAGTACGTATTGTTATTGAGCGTATTCAAGATCAGGTAGCTACAATTATAGAAAATGGTATTGAAGCCGAAGAAATTTCGTCTGAGATAAATGCCATGCAATATACTAAACGTATAGATACCATGATTCAAGGCGCTATTTTTATGGCGCATACCATGAATGATGAGTTTTACATTAAAGATACTATGAATCAGATTGATCAAATGATTCATAACGAAATGAAAATATAATATTTTTTTAATCAAAAATATACCAATTGGTATATAAAACTAAACCAATATGAATAATTTATTAAAAACTGTTACAAGTAAAGCCAAAATTAGGTTTCAGCATTGCGACCCTTTTAACCATTTAAACAATGCTAATTATATTAATTATTTTATTAATCATAGAGAAGACATGATTTTAGAACATTATAATATAGATATGTTTAAAATGGCACGTGAAACAGGGCAAAGTTGGGTATCTACCTCAAATCAAATTGCTTATCTAAAACCAGCTTTTTTAATGGAGACTGTTACTATAGAATCTCAATTATTTAGAGAAAGTGATAGCGACTTAATGGTAGAAATGCGCATGTTTAATGAAGATAAAACACATTTAAAATCTATAATATGGTGCGGTTTTACACATTTCGATATTATGAATCAAAAGCGTGCGTACCATTCAAACGAAATGAATACCTTGTTTAAGTCTATATTAAACCCTATAGAAGCAAAAACATTCGAATCTCGTTTATTAGAAATTCGATCTAAAAAAGCTACCGTTTAATTTTATAGCATAACGCATTTTAATACCTTTATACAACACTAAGATTAGTTTGTATGAACATAAATCAATACATAGACCATACATTATTAAAACCAACAGCAACTATAACAGATATTATAGCGCTATGTAATGAAGCTAAGACGCATAAATTTCACGCTATATGTGTTAATTCTTGCTATGTAGCTTTAGCAAAGGCTGAATTAAAAGATAGTGCTATTAAAGTATGCTCTGTTATTGGTTTTCCTTTAGGCGCTATGAGTACAGAAGCAAAGGTTGAAGAAGCCAAACAAGCTTTAAAAGATGGTGCAGATGAAATTGATATGGTTATAAATATTGGCTTTTTAAAAAGCAAAGATTTTGATGCTGTTTGGAAAGATATTGAAGCAGTAAAAAAGACAATAACTCATACTGTTTTAAAAGTTATTATAGAAACCTGCTACCTTGATACTATAGAAATAATAAAAGCCAGTGAATTGGCTATAAATTCGGGTGCCGACTATATAAAAACCTCAACAGGATTTGGTTCTAAAGGCACAACTATTGAAGCCGTACAATTAATTAAAGGCGTTATTAATAACTGTGAGGTTAAAATTAAAGCTTCTGGCGGCATACGTGATACTAAAACTGCCCTAGAATATATTAACCTTGGTGTATCAAGAATTGGAACATCTAACGGTGTTGCAATTGTTACAAATACATTAAACAATACCAATAATTACTAAACCAATTTAAGAATGAAAAAACTATTATATATCACCTTTCTCTTTATTGCTTTTGGATGCAAAAGTACTTCCAAAATAAAAACAGATACAACAACCTATTATTTTATTCGTCATGCCGAAAAAGATAAAAGTGATAAGACTAATAGAGATCCAGATTTAATAGAAAAAGGTAGAAAAAGAGCACAAAAATGGGCAAGCTATTTTAATAAAACAAAACTTGATGCTGTATATTCTACTAACTATTTGAGAACAAAAAACACTGCTAAACCTACAGCGAATTCTAAAGGTTTAGAAACAATACTATATGACCCAAGAGCAATAAATTACAACGACTTTTTAAATAATACAAAAGGGCAAACCGTTTTAATTGTTGGCCATAGTAACACGACTCCATTTTTTGTAAATAAAATTATAGGAGAAGAAAAATATGAATCTATTGACGAAACCATTAATAGCAAGTTATTTATAGTAACTATAAACAAAGAAATAATTACAAGTAAAGTCATAACTATTGATTAATCTAAATAAGCACATACAACTAGAAACTATTACTGCTAAAAAGCACTCTAGATTAGTTAGTTTAATTAAGCGTATATATCCACCAGTTTATAAACATCTATGGAAAAACGAAGATTGTAATTTTTATATAAACACTTTTTATAGTGTAGAAAATCTAAAACTTGAATTAAGCGATACTAATGCCGAATATTATTTTATAAATTATAATTCTAAGACTTCAGGAATTGTTAGAATAAAATACAATGAAACGTTTTCAAAAGAACCCAATACACCTGCGCTTTATATTAATAGAATTTATTTAGGAAAAGAAGCACAAGGTAAAGGTGTTGCTAAACAAGTTTTTAATTGGATTGAAAAATCCGCAGTTAAGCACAATACAAAATTACTATGGCTTAAGGTCATGAACACTCAAAATCAAGCTCTTAATTTCTATAAAAAACAAGACTTTAGAATTTGCGGTACAACAGCTTTAACTTTTGATTTATTACATGAAGACCTTAGAGGTATGTATTTAATGTCTAAGGAATTATAATATTACTTTTAAAACACTCATAAATACTTTAGATTTGCCATTACATGCAAAAAAAAATAAACATACTCAATAAAAAAGCAAAATTCCAATACGAGTTATTAGACTCTTATACAGCAGGAATTGTTTTAACTGGCACAGAAATTAAATCCATTCGTTCTAGTAAGGCGTCTATTGCCGAAAGTTTTTGTGAGTTTAATGAACAAGGCGAATTATTTGTTATAAATATGACGATTCAAGAATATTTATATGGCAATTATTATAATCACGCTCCAAAAGCAACACGCAAGCTTTTACTTAATAGAAGAGAATTAAAAAAACTAGAACGAGAAGTTCAAAATACAGGTTTAACTATTATACCAACACGTTTATTTATTAATGATAAAGGCTTTGCTAAACTTGATATTGCCCTTGCTAAAGGTAAAAAGTTATACGATAAACGTGAGACTATAAAAGACCGTGACAATAAAAGAGATTTAGATAGAATTAAGAAAAATTTCTAAATTTTGGGATACCTATAACAAGTAGTAATCTCATTTATTTTTATGTTTGAAAAACAATAGGCAACCATTTTATAAAAAGAGACGTCTATAGTAATATAACATCAATCAATCTCATGACTAAATACCAGTTACTACTTGCCTTTTATTTTATATTAAACATTTCATTTGCCCAAATTACCGGCAGTGTTGTTTCAGAAAAAAACGAACCGCTTTCTGCAGTAAACGTTTATATAGACAATACCTATATTGGTACATCTACCAATAATGATGGTAATTACACTCTAAATTTTAATCAAAAGGGACAGCACACTGTCGTTTTTAAGTATTTAGGTTATAAGACCATAAAAAAAGAGATTTCAATTAAAAAATTTCCATATACATTAAATGTACAATTAGAAGCAGAAGATATTTCTTTAGCTGAAGTTGAAATAAATTCTGATGAAAATCCGGCCGATGGCATTATTAGAAAAGCTATTTCAAAAAGAAAAGCCATGTTAGAGAAACTAAGTGAATATCGTGCTAGTTATTATTCTCGAGGCTTATTAAGAATTATAGATGCCCCAGAAAAATTATTAGGTCAAGAAATTGGTGATTTAGAAGGCGCTTTAGATTCAACAAGAAGTGGTATAATATACTTATCTGAAACTATCTCTGAATTAGAATACCAACGCCCTAAGCTATTAAAAGAAAAAATAATAGCCTCTAAAGTTAGTGGTGATGATAATGGTTTTAGTTTTAACAATGCAGCTAATGTTAATTTCGATTTTTATGAAAACACTGTTGATTTAGCCAATGCGAAAATAGTCTCGCCTATTGCAGATTTTGCTTTTAATTACTACGAGTATAAATTAGAAGGTGTCTTTTTCGATGAACGTGGTAACTTAATAAATAAAATTAAAACAACTTCAAAACGACCAAATGACAAAGCCTTTAGTGGGTATGTGTATATAGTTGAAGATGATTGGCATTTATATGCTGTAGATTTGAATATTACAGGGTTTCAAGTAGAAATTCCACCTGTAGATTTCTTTTTTATTCAGCAAAACTATTCGTATTCAGAAAAAGACGATATGTGGGTAAAACTATCATTAACCTTCGATCTAGATTTTGGAATGCTAGGTATTAAAGGTGATGGACGATTTATTGCTGGTTATAGCGATTGGGATTTTAAACCAGATTTCCCAGAAAAAACGTTTAGTAGAGAACTTTTATCATTTGGAGAAAACTCAAATAAAAAAGACTCTACCTATTGGAAAGAAAAACGTTCTGTTCCTTTAACAGAAGAAGAAAGTACAGATTATATAAAGAAAGACAGCATACGTATTGTAAGAGAATCAAAACCATATTTAGATTCTATAGATAAAAAGAATAATAAATTTAAGCCATTAGGAAGTTTGCTTGGTGGTTATACTTACCAAAACTCATTTAAAGATTATAGTATTGGTATTACATCTCCTATTGAAGGTATTAGTTTTAATACTGTTCAAGGTTGGAATGCTAATATGAATTTAACTTTTAATAAAAACTATGACGAATTTAGACGTTATCTATTTATTAAAACTACAGTAAATTATGGTGAAGCAGACAAACGTTTAAGAGCCAATTCATCAATAAGAATGCGATTTAATGCTACTAAAAATCAATTCTTAACTGTTTCTGGTGGCGTAGAAGCAAAACAATTTAACAATGCCAATCCTATATCTAGAGTAGAAAACGCAGTAAGTAGCTTATTTTTTGAAGATAATTATGCAAAATTCTACGATTTAAGTTATGCTAAAATTGCATACTCTCAAGAAGTGTTTAATGGTCTCCGAGTATTTACAGATATTGCTTACGAAAGAAGAAAAGCATTATTTAATAATACCAATTATGTTCTAATAAACCAGAGTGATGATGTGTATACAAGTAATAACCCAATAAATGAAACAGCTTATAATATAGCGCCATTTAGTACACATAATATTATGAAGTTTAATGCTACTGCAAGAATTAACTTTGCACAATATTATTTAACATATCCTGACGGTAAATTTAATATTCCCGGTAACAAATACCCTACGTTAAACCTAAGTTATGAAAAAGGGTTTAGCTCAAATAATTCAAATTATAATTTCGATCAATTTAAAGCGCAATTATTCCAAAACGTAAGCTTAGGCACTTTTGGTGATTTTAGATATAATGTAAAAGGTGGTATTTTTAGTAATGCAGATAATATTGCTTTTGTAGATTATCATCATTTTAATGGTAACCAAACGCATATTAAATTAAATGGTAGTTATACTAATAGCTTTAAAAATTTACCATACTATGCTTTAAGTACTAATGATTCTTATGGAGAATTTCATTTAGAGCATAACTTTAAAGGTTACATCATGAATAAATTACCATTATTAAGAGCCTTAAAGACGAATTTAATTATTGGAACCAATATTGCCGCTACAAAAAATAATAAACCTTATAATGAGTTTTCTATTGGTTTAGAGAATCTTGGATTTGGTAAGTTTAGATTACTTCGTGTAGACTATGTTAGATCATATCAAAGCGGTTTTATTAATGATGCCGTTATGTTTGGAATAAGTTTATAATACAAATGATTATTTTAAATATTAAAATTAACCCTTATGTTTAATGAAAATAGACCTAAGCTAAAACTAACAAAAACTAAAACACAGAAGGCTTTAGACATAGCAACTTTTGGAACTTTATTATTAGCTAGTATTTATGCTATTATTAGTTATTCTACTTTACCAGATCAAGTACCTATGCATTTTAATTTATCGGGCAAAGTTGATGATTATGGTAATAAAAATACTGTTTGGGTTTTAATAATTCTAGCTTTTGGGTTGTGTTATGGATTATTTAAATTAAATAACTATCCACATCTATTTAATTATCCTAATCCCATAACCGAAGATAATGCTGAGAGTCAATACAAATCTGCAATAAAAATAATGAGTCTTGTTAATTTTATGATGGCTTTATTATTTGCATTAATAATATATCAAATTGTAAGTCTAGGTATAAGTGGTGAAAAGAAAACTACTGTATGGTCAGAATATCTTATTTATGCTATTGTTAGCATTATGATTTTTGGGCCACTTATTTGGGTAATTAAAACGACAGTTTCATCAAGTAAAAAAGGTTAATTTTTATCTTCTAACAAAGGTACAAATCGAAACTCTCCAAATTCGGTTTTTTCAAACGCTTTAGGGCCTTTTCTAACAAACAAAGTCATAGTTTGAACAGTATCGCCAACTGGAATTACTAAGCGACCTCCAATATCTAATTGTGCCAATAATGGTTTAGGTACAAATGGTGCACCTGCAGTAACTATTATACTTTTAAAAGGCGCTTCTTCCACCATACCTTTATAGCCATCTCCAAAAATTAATTTCTTAGCTCTGTATCCTAGTTTAGGTAAAAACTTACTTGTTTTTTTAAACAATTCTTGTTGCCTTTCAATACTATATACCTTAGCTCCTAATTCACATAAAACAGCCGTTTGATAGCCGCTTCCTGTGCCAATTTCTAATACTTTATCTCCTCTTTTAATTTGCATTAATTCGGTTTGAAAAGCCACAGTATAAGGTTGAGAAATGGTTTGATCTGCTGCTATAGGAAAGGCTTTGTCTTGATAAGCATGATCTAAAAAACTAGAATCCATAAACAAGTGCCTAGGTATCTTACCAATAGCTTCTAGTACACTATTATTAGTAATGCCTTTTGCTTTTACAACTTGAACCAATTGTTGCCGTAAGCCTTTATGCTTAAAAGTATCTTTCAAAATCTGGGAAGTTTAGTGGGTTAAAAATAGTGAAATGATAGAAAGCTAAAAAGGAATATTTAAGATTTAATTTTTCGTAATTAAGTATAAAAAATTCGTGTTAATTCATGAAAATCCTATTTTAATTATCTTATTTTTGTTGAAAACGTAAATTAAATGCTAAACGCTGGAGTTTTAGGTGCTGGACACCTAGGTAAAATTCACTTAAGACTACTTAATCAGTCTGAAAAATATAATCTTGTAGGTTTTTATGATGCAGATGACGCCAATGGTAAAAAAGTAGAAGAAGAATTTGGTTATAAATATTTTAATAGCATAGAAGCTTTAATCGAAGCTGTAGATGTTGTAGATATAGTAACACCAACCTTATCTCATTATGACTGCGCTAGACAAGCTATAGCTAAAGGAAAACATATTTTTATAGAAAAACCTATAACCAATACTGTTGAAGAAGCAGAAACATTAAGAGCTTTGGTTGCAGAATATGGAGTTAAAGGTCAAGTTGGGCATGTAGAGCGTTTTAACCCCGCATTTATAGCTGTTAAAGAGCAATTAAATAGCCCAATGTTTATTGAAGCTCACCGTTTGGCAGAGTTTAATCCGCGTGGTACTGATGTGCCTGTTGTTCTAGATTTAATGATTCATGATATTGATGTTATTTTAAGTGTTGTTAACTCTAAAGTAAAAAGTGTGTCTGCAAGTGGTGTGTCTGTAATAAGCGATACACCAGATATTGCTAATGCTCGTATAGAATTTATTAATGGCTGCGTAGCAAACTTAACTGCTAGTCGTATTTCATTAAAAAATATGCGTAAAACACGTTTCTTTCAAAAAGACGCTTATATTTCTGTAGATTTCTTAGAGAAAAAATGTGAAGTTGTAAAAATGAAAGACGCGCCAGAGAATCCGGGTGATTTTGATATGATACTTCAAAATGCAGAAGGCATAAAAAAACAAATTTATTTTGACAATCCTTATGTTTCTGCAAATAATGCCATTTTAGATGAATTAGAAACATTTGCCGATGCCATTAATGCTAACACAAAGCCAATTGTAACTTTACATGATGGTACCGAGGCTTTACGTGTAGCAACAATGATTATTGATCAGTTTTAAAAGGTAAAACCTTCTTTTAGCTTAATTAATAACTGCATTTAGTAAAAAGTACCGCTAGATTTTAGACTATGAAAAAAAAAGATATACCAAAAGAATCTAAGAAAAAGAAAAAGCCCTTTTGGACATATATAGCAGATTGTATTGTCCAAATGTTTTTTGGAGCATAAACAGTATCAGTGATTAATAATACTTAAAATAATAACAACAAATATTAATAAGGTTTCCGTTTAAAGGAAATGAAAAAATAAATTTTTAATGAAAAACGTAGCAGTAATTGGAGCAGGAACTATGGGAAATGGTATCGCTCACACCTTTGCACAATCAGGTTATAAAGTACAATTAATAGATATTAATGAAGACTCTCTAAAAAGAGGAATGGCAACTATTACTAAGAATTTAGATAGAATGGTCGCTAAAGAAAAAATTTCTGAAGCTGATAAAGCAGAAACATTATCTAACATTACAACCTATACAAATGTAAATGAAGGTGTAGAATATGCAAGTTTAGTTGTTGAAGCTGCTACAGAAAATATAGATCTAAAACTTAAAATATTTAAACAGTTAGATGAAGCTTGCCCAGATGATACTATCTTAGCAACTAACACATCTTCAATTTCCATAACGCAAATTGCTGCAGTAACTTCTAGACCAGAAATGGTTATTGGCATGCATTTTATGAATCCTGTGCCTATTATGAAATTGGTAGAGATTATTCGTGGTTACAATACTAGTGATGACGTTACAAATACCATTATGGAATTATCTAAAAAGTTAGGTAAAACACCTACAGAAGTTAATGATTACCCTGGATTTGTAGCTAATAGAATTTTAATGCCAATGCTTAACGAATCTATTGAAACATTATACAATGGTGTTGCTGGTGTTCAAGAAATAGATACTGTAATGAAATTAGGAATGGCTCATCCAATGGGACCTTTACAACTATCCGATTTTATTGGGCTAGATGTTTGCCTATCTATACTTAATGTTATGTACGATGGCTTTAAAAATCCAAAGTATGCACCATGTCCTTTATTAGTAAATATGGTTAGAGCTGGAAAATTAGGAGTAAAATCTGGCGAAGGTTTTTATGATTATTCTGAAAGTCGTAAAGCAGAAAAAGTAGCTAAGCAATTTGCTTAAACAAGACCTTATATGTATCGTTTCTTTATTTATAGTTGCTTTTTCACAACTTTATTAGCTTGTAAAAAAGATAATAAAACAATAGATAAAGAAACGATATTCTTTCAAGAAGAAACTGCCAAAGGAAATAATATTGATAAAATAGATTACGAAACTATTTTTAATAACAATTTAGAATATAAATCTACCAGTTTCGATTTTCCTGTTGGCAAACCAAATGCAAAAGGTTATTATAATGCGCAAAAATTTACTGTAAATGATCATTTAGGTGATGATTGGAATGGTCTTGGTGGAGGAAACAGTGATTTAGGCGATACTATATATGCAATTAGCAATGGTTATGTTAGCGAAGTTAAGAATTATGAGGGTGGTTGGGGAAATGTTATTACAATAGTACACTCTTATAAAAACAAATTATACAAATCGTTATACGCGCATTGTGATACAATAATCGCCATTGAAAATAAATTTGTAAAAAGAGGTGAAAAAATTGCTACTATAGGTAATTGTAATGGTCAATACTATGCGCATCTTCATCTTGAAATTAGAGATTCAATAGATTTAGATATTGGCGCTGGTTATTCTAAGAATACAAATGGTTATTTAGACCCAACATTATTTATTAAAAACAACTAAAAATCATGGCAAATATTATTCCGTTCAAAGCTGTAAAACCTACAAGAGATAAAGTAAGTTTAGTTGCTTCTCGCTCATACCAAAGTTACACGCAAGCAGAACGTGAGGCAAGATTAGATTATAATCCTTTTTCATTTTTACATATTGTTAATCCAGGCTATAAATATGACAAAGAAATTTCTGGAAAAGCTCGCTATCAATTGGTTAAAAACCGCTATCTAGAATTTAAAGAAGATGCTGTTTTTAAGCAAGACGACAAACCAAGCTTTTATATTTATAAAATAGTAGATCGAGATAAACAGGTTTTTAATGGTATTGTTGCTGCCGCAAGTGTAGAAGATTACGAGAACGACATTATAAAAAAGCATGAAGACACCATTGCTAGTCGTGAAATCATTTTTAAAGACTATTTAAAAACAGTAGGTTTTAATGCAGAACCAGTACTACTCACCTATCCAGACAATAATGCTATCTCTAATATTTTTAGTACTATACAAAAACAAAGAGCCGAATTTGAATTTACTACAACCTATCGTGATACCCATTATTTATGGCAAATAGATAACGAAGAACATATTAAAATAATAATTGATGCCTTTACAAAAATAGATACACTTTATATTGCAGATGGTCACCATCGTTCGTCATCATCACATCTTTTATGTAAAGAAACAAAAAGTAAAAAAGACAATAAAAATGAAAGCTATAATTATTTTATGAGTTTTCTAATTCCTGAGTCTGAATTACGTATACATGAGTTTAATAGATTAGTAAAAGATTTAAATGGTTTAAGTAAAGAAGAGTTTCTTATACAATTAGATACAATGTATCGTATTGAAAATAGAGGTATTATGCCATATAAACCATCTAAACCGCATCATTTTAGTATGTACTTAGATGGTGAGTTTTACTCATTATATTTACGTAAAGCGAATTATACTTTTGAAAATTCTTTAGAAGAATTAGATGCTCAATTACTCTATAAAACCATTCTAAAACCAATTTTAGGCATTACAGATTTGCGAAATGATAATCGTATAGATTATTTAAGCGGAAAAAAAGAAATTGTTAATTTAAAAAGTAAAATAGATAGTGGTGAATTTACTGTAGGCTTTGGTATGATTCCTGCTACTATAGAACAAATGAAAAACATTGCAGACGATGGCCTAAAAATGCCTCCTAAGAGCACATATATTGAGCCTAAGTTAAGAAGCGGTGTAACTATTTATGAATTTTAATGAGCATAACTAAACAATTACAATCAATAAAGAATAGTCTTCCTAAAAATGTCACTCTTGTGGCTGTTTCAAAAACAAAGCCAATTAGTGATTTGATGGAAGCTTATAATGCTGGACAACGCATTTTTGGAGAAAATAAAATCCAAGAAATGGTAGAAAAGCATGAGCAAATGCCAAAAGACATCCAATGGCATATGATTGGAAATGTACAGCGTAATAAAGTAAAGTACATGGCGTCTTTTGTAAATTTAATTCATGGCGTAGATAGTTTAAAACTACTTGGGGAAATAAATAAACAAGCTATCAAGTACCATCGTACAATAGATTGTTTATTGCAGATAAAAATAGCAGAAGAAGATACTAAGTCTGGAATGTCTATAAAAGAAGCTACAGATCTTTTAAAATCTAAAGCGTATTCTGAATGTGGACATGTAAACATTATTGGTGTTATGGGAATGGCTACATTTACAGATAATCAAGAACAAATTCAAAAGGAGTTTAAAAAATTAAAATCTGCTTTCGAACAATTAAAAGTCATAAATCCTGAACTTAAAACCATCTCTATGGGTATGAGTGGCGACTATAAATTGGCTATAGATTCTGGTAGCACAATGGTTCGTGTAGGAAGTAGTATATTTGGCAACAGAAATTACAATTAATAACATATAAAGACAAGCATATTTACGCAATACTAGACATAGAAACCACAGGTGGTAAATTTAACGAAGAAGGAATAACAGAAATTGCAATATATAAATATGATGGTCATGAGGTTATAGATCAATTTATAAGTTTAGTAAATCCAGAACGAGAGATTCAACCATTTGTAGTTAATTTAACAGGCATTAATAGTAAAATGTTACGCAATGCCCCTAAATTTTATGAAGTTGCAAAGCGTATAGTAGAAATTACTAAAGATTGTATTATTGTTGCTCATAACGCACAATTCGATTATCGTATTCTAAGAACAGAATTTAAACGTCTAGGCTTTGAATTTGAACGTGAAACATTATGTACTGTTGAACTTTCTAAACAATTAATTCCAGATCTTCCATCTTATAGTTTAGGTAAATTAGTACGTTCTCTTGGTATTCCTGTAACAGATAGACATAGAGCTTCTGGAGATGCCTTAGCTACAGTGAAGCTTTTTAAATTATTGTTAGCTAAAGATACAGAGAAGACAATTATCCAGCAAATGGTTAAAAAAGAGCCAAAGTTGCAAATGGAGCCTAAACTAATAGATATAATAGCAGAAACGCCATCGGTTACTGGTGTTTATTACATTCATAATAAAGAAGGTAATATTATTTATATTGGAAAAAGTAAAAACATAAAAAGAAGATTAAATCAGCATTTCACAAAGACAGATCGTAAGTCTAAAAAAATTCAACTCCAAGTAGCTACAGTTACTTATGAAACTACAGGCAGTGAATTAGTAGCATTATTAAAAGAAAGTGAAGAAATAAAACATAATAAACCTATACTTAATAGAGCGCTTCGCAAAACTATTTTCACACATGCCTTATATAGTTTTACGGATCATAATAATTACATTAATCTTACCATCGAAAAAGCAGATGGGAGGAAATCTAACATTACAACATTTAGTACAAGGCAAAGTGGACGACATTTTCTTGAAAAAGCAGTTGAAGATTTTCAATTGTGTCAAAAACTATCTGGATTATATAAAACTAAAGCAAGTTGCTTTCATTATGATGTGAAAAAATGTCAAGGCGCTTGTATAGAAGAAGAAACCCCTGAGAGCTATAACAGCCGTGTTAATGAATTATTAGACAAATACAGCTACAAAAACCAAAATATGGTTATAGTAGACAGAGGACGAGAAGTTGATGAAAGAAGTGCTATATTAATACAAAATGGTATTTTTAAAGGTTTTGGTTTCTTTAATTTAAATCACCAAATAAATAATCTTGATATTTTAGAATCTATTATCACTCCAATGGAAAATAATAAAGATGCGCAACATATAATACAGAGTTTTTTACGCAAGAAGAAACGATTGAAAATTATTCAATTATAATGAGAACATATTTAAATTTTATCGTTTTTTTCTTTGCATTAATATCTAATAGTCAGACAAGTTTCAATTCTGAAAATTTCACAGTATCAAAAGCAGATTTAGAAACAAATACTTTTAAAAAAGACAGTACTGCAAGCGCAATTATTTTAAAAGAATATGGAGAAAGTTATATAGACAAAAATACTTTTGATTTAGTTTTCTATAAAAAAGTTAAACTTAAAATCTTAAATAGAAACGGTTTTGGCAATGCAAATATTTCAATCTATTTATACAATAACGATTTTAAAGAAGAAAAAGTAAAAGATATAATTGCTACTACCTATAATAGTGAAAATGGTAAAATATCTAAAGTAAAATTAGAAAAAAACCAAATTTTTGAAGAACGCCATAACGAAAATTATACTATTGTGAAATTTGCAATGCCTAATATAAAAGAAGGATCTGTTATTAGTTATAGCTATACAACAACTTCTCCTTTTATATATAAATATATGCCTTGGAGGTTTCAATCTGAAATCCCTAAACTTTATAGCGAGTATAAAACAAGTATCCCAGCTAATTACGAATACAATATTAAGTTAGTAGGTGATTTAAAATTAGCAGTTAAAGATGTTACATTAAAAAAAAGATGTATCACTGTTAGCAACGGAGGTACTGCAGACTGTACATTATCAAGATACGTAATAAAAGACATCCCTGCTTTTATTGAAGAAGATTATATGACAACTAAAGACAATTATTTGTCTCGAATAGAATATGAGTTAAAAGTTTTTAATGGTTTTGACGGTACAATTGATAATATTACAAAAACTTGGAAGACCACTGATAAGGAATTAAAATATGACCCCAATATTGGTAGACAGTTAAAAAAAGGAGCTATTGTTAAGAATTTATTGAACAATGAAATAAATGCTATAAAAAACCCTTTAGATAAGGCTAAAGCTATATATACATTTGTTCAAGATAGCTATACTTGGAATGAAGAATATAATATCTTTAAAGATATTTCTCTTAAGAAACTAATAAAAACAGGTTCTGGTAATGTTTCTGAAATTAATTTTTTATTATATAATTTATTAAAAGAAAATGGGTATGATGTTACACCAGTTTTATGCTCTACACGATCTAATGGGTTTCCTACTAAAATATACCCTGTAATCTCAGATTTTAATTACGTTATTATTCAAATAATTATTGAAAACAAAACATACCAATTAGATGCTACAAACTCTTATTTATCGTTTGGGCAAATACCATTTAGAGCATTAAATAAATATGGTAGGTTTTTAGACTTAAAAAATGGTAGTCGCTGGGTTGACATTAAACCTTTAGCAATATCTTCTAAAAGATACAAAGTAGAATTAAGCTTAAATAATGATAATACTATATCTGGAATATCAGAATATAAAGCCACTGGTTATCATTCTTTAGATTTAAAATATAACTATTTTAAAAACCAAGAAGAATATAAAAAGGAACAAGCTTTAAACGAAAATATTATAGATCATGAAATTAAAGTAGATACTAAAAATAGTAATGACATTGAAGAAAAAATAACATTAGAAATACCTATAGAAACAATTGGAAGTGATCTATATGTTAATCCATTCTTAACTACTTTCTTTGATCAAAACCCATTTAAGTTACAAGAAAGAAGCTATCCAATTGATTTTGGATTTCCTGACTCTTATGTATATTATTATAAGTTAAATTATGATTCTTCTACCTACAAAGTTGAAGATATACCTAAAAGCATAATATATAAATTACCTAATAACACAGGAACTCTAGCTTTAAATACTAATAGTAATAAAGACAACATCTCTATATTTTTAAAATTTAATTTTACTGAAGCCATCTATAATTCAAACTACTACCCATATTTAAAAGAATATTTTAATAAGATTATAGAAATTCAAAAAAACTCATTAATAGTACTCAAGAAAAAATAACTAATCTATAATTTAGTATTTTTGAAATAATATGACTAAACCAACAAAAAATAAAAACTGGAAAGCGAAACTTCATGAAATTATTTATGAAGCAGATACTCCTGCTGGAAAACTATTTGATGTTGTTCTTTTAATTTTTATCCTAGCTAGTATTATTTTAGTAATGCTAGAAAGTGTTAAAAGTATTGATGCTAAATATCACAATCTATTAAATATTGGAGAATGGATTGTAACCATTTTATTTACAATTGAATATATCGCTAGAATAGTTTCTGTAAAAAAGCCTATTAAGTATATAACAAGTTTTTATGGTATAATAGATTTACTTTCTACTATACCAAAATACTTATCTCTAATATTTGCTGGTACACATGCTTTAGTTGCATTAAGAGCTTTACGTTTATTAAGAATATTTAGAATACTAAAATTAGCACGCTATTTAGGTGCTTCAAATAACCTTATTACTGCAATAAAAGCTAGTCGTTCAAAAATATCTGTGTTTATATTTTCAGTAGTTATATTATCGATCATTCTTGGTACAATCATGTATATGGTTGAAGGTGAAGAAAACGGTTTTACTAACATACCCAAAAGTGTCTATTGGTGCATTGTAACATTAACAACTGTTGGTTATGGAGATATTGCACCAAATACACCAGTTGGGCAATTTATAGCTTCTATTATTATGATTATGGGTTATGGCATTATTGCCGTACCTACTGGAATTGTTACTTCAGAACTAACTAGAACTAAAGACAAATCGATTAGTACTAATACGCAATCTTGTCCTAGTTGCGCGTCTGAATATCATAGAGATGATGCCGAATTTTGTTATGAATGTGGCCACAAACTACACTTAGAATAGTTAAAAATTGAAATCAGACACAAAATACCTTATCTCAATTGTTGGGCCTACAGCTATAGGTAAAACAAGCTTAAGTATTAAGTTAGCCCAGCATTTTAATACTGAAATACTATCTGCAGATTCGCGCCAATTCTATAAAGAAATGCAAATTGGTACTGCAGCTCCTACTCCACAAGAATTATCTCAAGCAAAACACCATTTCATACAGCATAAGTCTATTAATGAAAGTTATAATGTTGGTGCTTTTGAAAAAGAAGCTGTAAATCTTTTAAACACACTATTTAAGACTCATACTATTGTTATAATGGTTGGTGGTTCTGGCTTATACGTTGATGCAGTAACCAAAGGGTTAGATTATTTTCCTGAAATAGATAAAAGTATTAGAGAACGTTTAAATCTTCAACTTAAAAACGAAGGCATAAAGACACTACAAGATCAATTAAAAATATTAGATCCAGAATCTTATAATACGATTACTATAGATAACCCACAACGTCTTATTCGTGCCCTAGAAATTTGTATTGGTACTAATAAACCTTATTCTTCTTTTTTAAATAAAAACAAAAACAAACGCCATTTTAAAACCATCACTATTGGATTAACGGCAGAAAGAGAAATAATATATAATAGAATTGAAAAACGCGTTGATTTAATGCTTGAAGCAGGGCAATTAAAAGAAGCTAAGTCTTTGTATAACAAAAAAGACTTAAATGCTTTAAATACTGTAGGCTATAAAGAACTGTTTAAATATTTTGACAACGAATGGACTTTAGAGTTTGCTATTTCTGAAATTAAAAAAAACACACGCCGTTTTGCTAAACGACAACTTACTTGGTTTAAACGTAATGAAAATACGTCATGGTTTAATTATAAAACTCCAATTAATGATATTATTAAAGCTATTGATTTAAAAATTTGAGTCGTCCTAAAATAGGTTGACAGATTATAAAATAATTAATTACTATCCTGTGAAGCTAGCTTCACAGGATT
>NZ_CANMRQ010000027.1 GCF_947500325.1 uncultured Lacinutrix sp. | reverse complement strand
TTTTTTACTTTATAAAACACACTCTTGTCCTTATTATATATACAACTATTTTTAACATTTTTCAATTACTTATGGATTTATAATACTTTTTAGTTTATTACCTGCTTTTGATGCCTTAAATCAATCTTTCTTTTTTATATAATTCTTAAATGTATATACAAGTATTACTTCTTTAAATTAATATTTTACAGTTATATGTATTGCTTGTCTCTTTATAACCTATTATCTTTGCGCACTGAATTTAAAACTATATATGATACAAATTACTTTACCTGATGGCAGTGTAAAATCGTTTGAAGCGAATATTACACCTATGGATGTTGCAAAAAGCATTAGTGAAGGCTTAGCAAGAAATGTTATTTCTGCTAGCTTTAATAATTCTACTGTTGAAACTGTTACACCATTAACCACCGATGGTTCTTTGATTTTATATACTTGGAAAAATGATGAAGGTAAAAAAGCTTTTTGGCATTCATCTGCACACGTTTTAGCTCAAGCAATTGAAGAATTATACCCTAAAGCCAAATTAACTATTGGACCGGCTATAGAACGTGGTTTTTATTATGATGTAGATTTTGGAGAAGACACTTTGACTGATAAAGATTTCAAAACTATTGAAAATAAAATGTTAGAAATTGCTCGTGGGAAGCATGAGTTTAAAATGAGAAGTGCTACAAAAGCTGAAGCTTTAGAATTATATAAAGATAATTCGTTTAAGACTGAACTCATTGAGAATTTAGAAGACGGTACTATTACTTTTTGTGACCATTCGACTTTTACAGATTTATGTCGTGGAGGACACATCCCTAATACTGGTATAATAAAAGCAACAAAAATATTATCGGTTGCTGGTGCATATTGGAGAGGAGATGAAACGAAACCTCAGTTAACCCGAGTTTACGGAATTACTTTTCCTAAACAAAAAGAGCTTACTGAGTATTTAACTCTTTTAGAAGAAGCAAAAAAACGAGATCACAGAAAACTAGGTAAAGAACTAGAGCTGTTTACTTTTTCTCAAAAAGTAGGAGCTGGACTACCGTTATGGCTTCCTAAAGGAGCTGCTTTACGTGAACGATTAGAGAATTTTTTAAAAGCTGCACAAAAAAAAGCAGGATATGAAATGGTAATGAGTCCGCATATTGGACAAAAGGACCTATATGTTACCTCTGGACATTATGCTAAATATGGAGAAGATAGTTTTCAACCTATCCGAACACCAAAAGATGACGAAGAGTTTCTTTTAAAACCTATGAATTGCCCTCATCACTGTGAGATATATAATGCAGCTCAATGGTCTTATAAAGATTTACCTAAGCGCTATGCTGAATTTGGTACAGTCTATAGATATGAACAAAGTGGAGAATTACATGGTTTGACCCGTGTTAGAGGTTTTACTCAAGATGATGCTCACTTATTTTGCACACCAGATCAATTAGACGCAGAGTTTAAAAATGTTATTGATTTAGTTCTTTATGTGTTTGGTTCATTAGGTTTTGAAAATTTCACAGCCCAAGTCTCATTAAGAGACCCTGAAAACCCTGAGAAGTATATAGGTAGCCTAGAGAACTGGGAAAAAGCAGAACAAGCTATTATTAGCGCAGCTAAAGATAAAGGTTTAAATTACGTTATTGAAACTGGTGAGGCAGCTTTTTATGGTCCTAAACTAGATTTCATGGTAAAAGATGCATTAGGAAGACAATGGCAATTAGGAACTATACAAGTGGATTATAACTTACCTGAGCGTTTTAATTTAACCTATAAAGGTAGTGACAATGAGTTACACAGACCAGTAATGATTCATCGTGCTCCTTTTGGAAGTATGGAACGTTTTATAGCTATTTTACTAGAACATACAGGTGGTAATTTCCCACTTTGGCTAATGCCAGTTCAAGTTTCAATATTAACTCTTAGTGAGAAATATGAAAAATACGGTGAAAAAGTTTTAACTTTGCTAGAAAATTACGAAATTCGCGCCCTTGTAGATAACCGTAGTGAAACTATAGGAAAGAAAATAAGAGAAGCGGAAATGAAGAAAACGCCTTATATGATTATTATAGGCGAGAATGAAGAGAAAGATAATAAGATATCTGTTAGACAACATGGAGGTGAGGATTTAGGCACGATAAGTGTAGAAGACTTTTCAGAAATTGTTAAAACAGAAATAAATAAGACATTAAAACAATTTTAAAATAAACGTTTAACTAAAATTTTATAGCCATAGCAATACGTAGAAAAAGATCAAAAGGGCCTTTAAGAGTCATTAAAGAAGACCAACACAGAATTAACTCAAAAATTAGAGCAGAAAAAGTGCGTCTAGTTGGAGACAACATTGAAGTTGGTATTTATACAACAAAGCAAGCTTTAGCGTTTGCTGAAGAACAAGAATTAGATCTTGTTGAGATTTCACCTAAAGCCGATCCGCCAGTATGTAAAGTAATGGATTATAAAAAGTTTCTTTACGAGCAAAAGAAACGAGATAAGGCTTTAAAATCGAAAGCGACAAAAGTTGTTATAAAAGAAATTCGTTTTGGTCCTCAAACAGATGACCATGACTACCAATTTAAGAAGAAACATGCTGAAAAGTTTTTAAAAGAAGGTGCTAAGTTAAAAGCATTTGTATTTTTTAAAGGCCGTTCAATTGTTTTTAAAGAGCAAGGTCAGATATTATTATTGCGTTTAGCTCAAGACCTTGAAGAATTAGGTAAGGTAGAGCAAATGCCAAGATTAGAAGGTAAGCGTATGACTATGTTTATCGCTCCAAAAAAATAGATAGTATTCCTTTTTTAATAATTAAAGGATTAAAATATTATAAGTGAAATAATTAATAAACTAGGAAACAAGATGCCTAAAATGAAAACAAAATCTAGTGCTAAAAAGCGTTTTAAGCTTACAGGTACTGGGAAGATAAAAAGAAAGCACGCGTTTAAGAGTCACATCTTAACAAAGAAGTCTAAGAAACGTAAGCTTGCTCTAACGCATAGTGGATTAGTTCACGAAGCTGATGAGAATAATGTTAAAGTAATGTTACGTTTAAAGTAATATTATTTTAATAGGTTACAAATTATTTATAAACCCTGGAGTTAGGCAAACTAAGATTTAACTAAAGTGTCAATTTATTGGCCGCCTACTACAAAACACATTTAAATTATGCCAAGATCAGTAAATTCTGTTGCCAAAAGAGCCAGAAGAAAAAAGGTGCTTAAACAAGCAAAAGGTTACTTTGGAAGACGTAAAAACGTTTGGACAGTAGCAAAAAATGCGGTTGATAAAGCGATGCAATATTCGTATAGAGACCGTAGAAACAAAAAAAGAACATTTCGTGCATTATGGATCACGCGTATTAACGCAGGAGCTCGTTTACACGGTATGTCTTACTCACAATTTATGGGGAAATTAAAAGCCAATAATATTGAATTAAACCGTAAGGTTTTAGCAGATTTAGCTATGAACAACCCTGTAGCTTTTGAAGCTATTGTGAAAAAAGTAAAATAAGGGCATTTTGCCAATTAAATAATATCATTTCACTTATATGTAAAAGTCCGGTTCTTAATTGAATCGGACTTTTTTTGTTTATATAAAAAATAATAACAAAAAATGGGTAATGTTTTTTTAATAGAAGCACTAGTTATAAACTAAACCTATATCCTTAAACCAAGAAAAGAAAATTGAGGATAACTAAATATTTTTTGATTATGAAAAAACTAAAAACCGTTATTATTTTATGTATTACTCTACTTATTTATAATAATAGTAAAGCACAATGTGTTTCTGGAAATTGTGAAGATCTAGATATAGTAGTAGAACCAAACCCTTCTTTCGACCCCAATTTAGACTGGCCCAATGAAAATTATTTTTCTCAGGCTCAATCATTAATAACAAGTGAACCGATTACAGATCCAAACATACATTATTCAGGTTCAGGTACATATTTCATTGATGACACAGGAGCTATATCTATTTATAATGTTATTAATTCTGGATATATAAGTTCTGCTTATAATTTTATACAAGGCCGTGAATACTGTATTACGTATACAGTAACTTCTGTTATACATCCGAATATATCTAATATCGATGCAAGTCCAGCACCTTCATTTGGTATTCAAGCTGGAAATGAAATTATTGGGGAAACCATGCTTAGTGAAATACATTCTTCTGGCACAAAACCTTTTCCTCCAGAAACAAGAACATATACTTATACATTTTCACCTACAGATAATCATAATTACTTGTCTGTTTTTAAAAAAGGCTTCACCACTTCATATCTTAAATTAGAAAACTTAAGAGTTTGTGATCTTTCTGAAACTACATATTGTAATACAAAATTTAATTTAGGGTTAGATGAACACTCTAGTGGAAAAACAATTATTAATTTGCAAATGATTGATCAACCACATGATTCATCTATAAATTTAAATATAATAAAAGACGGCACTATTGTTCATAGTGGTGAGTCTTTAGTAAGTTATTTAGCTACTCCTGGTAGTTATAAAATATGTATTACAACAACTCTAATAGATGGCACTACATGTTCTAAATGTTTTAGTTTCTGTGTGGAACAGTGGGATACAGGAAGAAGACGTTCCAGAAAATCTACTACAGAGTATGAGTCATCTATAAATAATGGACCAGAAAACACCATTAAGATTTACCCAAATCCAAACAATGGTATTTTTACAATAGATTTTAAAGATGATAAAACTATTAAAAATATAGATGTTTATGATATTTTATCTGGTCAACTTATAAAAACCATAAAATCTGAAAAAAAACAAATCAATGTTGATTTATCAAAACATAAAATTGGGATATACAATTTAAGAATACAAATTAAGGATAAAGATATTATCAATAAAAAAGTAGTCATCCAATAATTAGCTCTAAGCAACAAATTATGTATTATAAAAAAATCCAATTCAACTAAGAATTGGATTTTTTTATAATATTAATTAGCATTAATTTAATATACTTAAATACCTATAAACCATAATAGAATCTTATTTTTAATCCTAATATTAAATACAACTATGAGTTTATCTAATGTAAAATTAGTAGTTAGTGATTTAGATGGAACATTACTAAATTCTAACCACGAAGTAAGTCCTCTTTTTTTTGAATTATTCAAAAAAATGAAATTGCAAAATATTTTATTTGTTGCTGCAAGTGGAAGACCATACTATAGTATGATTGACAAATTAGATAGCATTAAAGATGATATTATTATAGTTTCAGAAAATGGAGCGCTTGCTATAAAAAATAACACTGTACTTTTATCTAATGCTTTCGATTCTAAAAACATATCTGAAATCACCAATATAGTTACTAATTTAAAAGAAACACATCCTGTTTTTTGCACACGAAATAAAGCTTATCTTAGGAATACATCTAAAACATTAATAACATTTTTAAATGAGTATTATTCTAACTATATAATAATTGATGATTTTTCTAAGATTAAAGAAGATATTTATAAAATTGCTTTATATAATGAAGACAGCTCGGAGAGGCATATTTACCCTTTTGTAAAACACTTAGAAGATAGATATAAAGTAAAAGTATCTGCAAATCATTGGGTAGACATTTCAGAAAACATAGCAAATAAAGGTTATGCCATTAAACTTATTCAGGAGAAATATAATATAAGTCCAGAAGAAACAATGGTTTTTGGTGATTACAATAACGATTTAGAAATGCTTAAACTTGCAAAATATAGTTATGCTATGGAAAATGCACATCCTTTAGTTAAAGACACAGCAAATTTTTCTACAAAAAGTAATGATGAAAATGGTGTTGAATTTATATTAGAAAAACTAGTTAATAGTAAACATTAATCTCTTATTCAGAGATCTCATCTATTGCTGCTTTAAATTCTTCCCAATTAATTAATTCGTCTCCATCTTTATCGTACCCTTCTATTAATTTAGTAGATACTATACCTCTTAAAAACCCACTTATTTCTGCTTTTTTAAGTAATGATTTTATTTCTTTTTTAGAGAGCTTTCCATCTTCATTTTTGTCAAAAAAATGAAATGCTTCTTCAGGAGATTCAAAATGATTAGTAATTAGTATCTGGATTTTATTTAAAATTAATTCTTTTGTTGCCATTTCTTAATCTTTTAAGTTTTCTGCTTTTTCTTTTTAGCAGCAGGAAATAATACATTATTTAAAATAAGTCTGTAACCTGGAGATGTAGGGTGCAAATCTAATTCCGTTTTAGGATCACCAACTTTATGTGTATAATCTTCGGGATCATGACCGCCATAAAAAGTAAAAAAACCTTTTCCTTTAATACCATGGATATATTTCGCTTCTCCATTAGTTCTATTCTCACCCATTACTAATACATTACTCTTAATTTCCTCTCGCGTAAAAGAAGTTGTTTGTCCCATAAATCCTTTTACTAAAGCAGTATGGTTTTGACATAACATTGTTGGAATAGGATCCCATTTTGCAGAAAAATCCATAAGCGAAAAATAATCTGTTTGCTTAGGAATTTTACGTTTCCTAGTCATATCAATACTTGAAAACTCATACACCATTGGGCTACGCTCTAGAGTATAGTCTTTAAATGCAAATGTTTTACGAAAATCTATTTTAGATTGATAATTAGCATCACTACCATCTCCATCAAACATTGGCTCACATATATCTGTATTTTCAGCAGAAAGGGCTATATCAAAACTATCTGTTGCACTACACATAGCAAACATAAAACCACCTCCTACTACATAATCTCTAATTTTCAAGGCTACATCTCTTTTCTCTTCAGATACTTTACTATATCCTAATTTTTCGGCTAAAGCTTCTGCTTCTTTTTTCTCTTCTATATACCATGCAGCAGTTCTATACATACGGTAAAATTTACCATACTGACCAGTAAAATCTTCATGATGTAAATGCAACCAATCGTATAATACCAATTCATCTTTTAATACTTGCTCATCGTAAACGGTATCATAAGGGATTTCAGCATAACTTAAAACCATGGTAACAGCATCATCCCAAGGTAATTTTCCTCTTGGTGTATATACTGCTATTTTTGGAGCTTTTTCAAGAACAACTGCTTCCATATTTTTACTTGGACTACTAATTTCTTGAAGAATACTTTCTGCTTTATTGTTACTTAAAACCTCAAAACTTACACCTCTAATTTTACATTCTTTTTTTATTTTATCATTATCTGGAAGTAAAAAAGAACCACCCCGATAGTTAAGTAGCCACTTTACTTTTATATTTTGAGCTAAAGTCCAATATGTAATTCCATAAGCTTTTAAATGGTTTTCTTGTGTTTCGGCATCCATTGGAATAAGGATATACGAAGCATAGAGCTGTGAGCTTATTAAAAATATTAATAAGAAAAATATTTTTTTCATAATTATGTTTTAGAGACTTTCTTTTTTATAAAAGACACTTAAATAGTCATGCAGAAAGATAATCAAAAATTATTCCTTTTTTGAAGCTAAAAAGTTAATATTACATGCAATAGCTATGCAGAAATGAGTTTTGCAATACCTCTAGTACTTTTAAATTGCTCAAAAATAATTTTAAGAAACACTGTAATAGGAATTGCCATTATTAAACCTGGCACACCCCATATAAAACCCCAAAACATGAGCATAACAAGTACTGTAATTACATTTATAGAAAATGACTTCCCCATAAAAATAGGTTCTAAAATGCTACCATACAATACTTGTGTTCCAGTAATTGATAGTATAAAAAATAATAATGTGCTAGAAGGTTCTAGTTCTACAAAAGCAAAAAGAGACAATAATATAACCGTTATAAAAGAGCCTACCATTTGTACAAAATTTATTAAAAAAGCAAATAATCCCCAAAATATAGGAAAACTAACATCAAAGAAATAGCAGGCTAAACCTGTAAAAACACCAGTTAAAAAACTTACTAAAAATTTAACTTTAATAAACTTTATCAAATCGTTTTCTATTTTAATAAAGGTTTTTATAGAGGCGTGTCTCTTTTTTATTAATGTTTTATTAAGAAGATTCTCTATATTAATAGATTCAGCTAACCAAAGAACGACAAAAAAAACAGTCATTAATAGCGCTGTTAAAGTTTTACTTATAAAATTTAATGTACTTCCAAAGTTTTTAAAAACTGCATCTTTATTTAAAAAACGTGATAGTTTTTTATTTTCTGTTTGTGAACTTTCTATACCAAAAATAGATTCTACCTCATACACTAAATCATTTACTTTATTTTCTGCATTTTCAAGAAATGAAGAATCTGTTTCCATTATTTGTTTACTAGACAATTTTACTAACTCTACTCCTAGTTTTAAACCTAATAGAATTATAACAATTACAATAATAATACTTATTAATTTAGGTACATTTCTTCGTTTTAAAAAACGCATTAAAGGCAAAAACAATAATGCAACGAACATTGAAAATACTAATGGAATAAATATAAACGATAGTATTTTTAACAAGTAAAATACTATTGGAATGACTATTATTAATAATAAAAAATTAGTGGTACGGATTCTATCCATTACATATGATTGTTTGATTGAGAGTTTCTAATTGAAACTGAGTCGTAAAAATAGTTTAAAGTTAACTATTAAGTCTATGAAATTTAATTAAAATGGTACATCATCATCTTCAGGAGTACCAAATGCATCTTCCGGAGATGGTGTAAATCTATCTGCTTTAAAAGTATCATCATTTGCAGCTGCATTCATTTTAGAGTGAAATTCATTTCCAAATGGTGTATCAAAATCGTCAAGATTATCGAACTTACCTAAATGTCCAATAAACTTCAAACGAATATTTTCTAATCCACCATTACGGTGTTTTGCCACAATAAATTCACCTTGTCCTGCTGTTGGCGAATGTTCATCATCATCCCATTCATCAATTTTATAATATTCTGGACGATAAATGAACGACACAATATCTGCATCTTGCTCAATGGCACCAGATTCACGAAGATCGGAAAGTAATGGTCTTTTACTTCCTCCACGAGTCTCAACAGCACGAGATAATTGCGATAGTGCAATTACTGGCACCATTAATTCTTTTGCTAGTGCTTTTAAATTACGAGAAATTGTAGAAATTTCTTGCTCTCTATTTCCACCATTACCTGCAGCAGTCATTAGCTGTAGATAATCTATCATTATCATTTTTATACCATGTTGAGAGGCCAAACGTCTTGCTTTTGCTCTAAGATCAAAAATAGAAAGTGAAGGCGTATCATCTATAAATAATGGTGCTTTTTCTAATGCTTTAACTTTAACATTAAGTTGTTCCCATTCATGCTTTTCTAGTTTGCCTGTTCTTAATTTTTCTGAAGACAATCCAGTTTCACTAGAAATTAAACGTGTTATTAACTGTACAGATGCCATCTCCAAAGAGAAAAATGCTACTGGAATATTAGAATTAACGGCTACATTTCTAGCCATAGTTAAAGTAAAAGCTGTTTTACCCATACCAGGACGTGCTGCAACAATAATTAAATCACTTGGTTGCCATCCAGATGTTAATTTATCAAGTTTATCAAAACCTGAAGGAATACCACTCATTCCCTCCTTTTTTGAAATTTCTTCAATTTTTTTCTTTGCTTGAATTACTAAATCCTGAGCTGTCTCGCTGGATTTTTTAATATTACCTTGCGTTACTTCGTATAATTTAGATTCTGCTTTATCTAATAAATCAAAAACATCCTGTGTCTCATCATAAGATTCTTCAATAATCTCACTTGAGATTTTTATTAAACTACGCTGAATAAACTTCTGTAATATAATACGTGCATGAAATTCTATATGTGCAGAAGAAGATACTTTTTGTGTTAATGAAATAAGGTAAAAATCACCACCAGCCAAATCTAACTTTGCATTAGACTTTAATTGTGTAGAAACAGTTAATAAGTCAATTGGTTGACTCTCTTGAAATAACATAAAAATTGCTTCAAAAATATGCTGATGTGCTTCTTTATAAAAAGCATCTGGACTTAAAATATCGATAACTTCATCAACACCTTTTTTATCAATCATCATCGCCCCAAGCACAACCTCTTCTAAATCAATAGCTTGAGGCGGTATTTTACCTTTCTCAAGATTGATAATAGTACTTTTATCAACTTTATATCCTTTTATTTGGTTAGGTTGTTTCATAGACAACGAATGTAAAAAAATTGTTACGAGAATGTGAATTATAATGTTGTTCAATCTTCACACGTAGTCAACATTTTAACTGTTGATAACTCGATTTTATTGTTAATAAGCATAAAAAAATCTGAAAGACTGGCTTTCAGATTTTAAGATTTTGAGGGTTTATTGCTGCTAGCCTTTAAAGACACCCATTTTAGAATATTTATCCATCCTTTGATCTACCAATTCTTTTGGTGATAAGTTTTTAAATTCATCAAAAGATTTTAAAATGGCATCACGAACAGTTAAAAACGTTTTTTCTCTATCACTATGTGCTCCACCTAATGGTTCTTTAACAATTTCATCTACCAATTTCATTTTCTTCATATCTGTTGCTGTAAGTTTTAAAGCTTCAGCTGCAGTTTCTTTAAATTCCCAACTACGCCATAAAATAGAAGAACATGATTCTGGAGAAATAACAGAATACCATGTATTTTCTAACATTAATACTTTATCTCCAACTCCTATTCCTAATGCGCCACCAGAAGCACCTTCACCTATAACAACAGTTATAATTGGCACTTTTAAACGTGTCATCTCTAAAATATTTCTAGCAATAGCTTCTCCTTGACCTCTTTCTTCTGCTTCTAATCCAGGATATGCTCCAGGTGTATCTAATAGAGTAATAACTGGAATACCAAATTTTTCTGCAGATTGCATTAAACGTAACGCTTTACGGTATCCTTCAGGATTAGCCATACCAAAGTTTCTATACTGTCGTGTTTTAGTATTAAATCCTTTTTGTTGACCAATAATCATAAAACTTTGATCTCCAATTTTACCTAAACCACCAATCATGGCTTTATCATCCTTGAAGTTTCGATCTCCATGTAATTCTAAAAAAGAGTCTCCACATAATGCATTAATATAATCAAGAGTGTAAGGTCTATTAGGATGTCTTGACATTTGAACACGCTGCCACGGTGTCAAGTTTTTATAAATATCTTTTTTTGTTTCTACAAGCTTCTTCTCTATTTGTTTACAAGTCTCAGTTACATCTACATCACTCTCTTGTCCAATAACCTGACATTTATCCAACTGTTCTTCTAGCTCCTTTATAGGTAATTCAAATTCTAAATATTCCATTCGAGAATTATTTGTTTTTTGTTTTAGTTAGCGTACAAAAATACACATTTTTTCTATTTCATATTCCCAATTAACAGGAAATACAAATCTTAATTAAAATTATACTTTAGTTCTATTCAATTTCAGTGCTTTGACATTTTTTAAAATACCATTAAGTACGACTGTAAACAATATTATTATCGCTCCGTAATAAAAATTTGAAGACATACTTTCTGTCTCTGGAAAAAGAATAAGTGCTATAATAACGCCGTAAATAGGTTCTAAATTATATGTTAAGACTACTGTATACGGGCTAATCTCTTTCATTACATATACAGATGCAATAAAAGCATAAGCTGTACAAATAGATGCTAAAATAAATAAGTACCAAAAATCATTTAAACTTAACAAAAAATAATCTGAAGAAAAGCCTTTACCAAATAGTTGAATAAAAAGTGTAATAAAAACAACTCCACTAATAAATTCATAAAATGAAATCTTAGTTGCAGAATGTTTTTCTAGGAATTTTCCGTTTAGCACAGCAAATAAAGAGGAGAAAAATGCTGAGGCAATACCTAAAAGCATACCTGTAATATATTTCATTTCGCTTTGAAGTATAATGCATACTCCTATTATAACAATTATTCCGAAAAGTATTTCGTACCAAATTATTTTTCGCTTATAAATTATAGGTTCTATAAAAGAGGCAAAAAACGCACCAGTAGAAAACATTGCTAATGCTATAGAGACATTAGCTGCATCAATTGAAGCAAAAAAGGTTATCCAATGCAAGGCAATAATAACTCCAGCGATAGACAATTTAATAAGTGATTTCTTATCTATATTAATATCTATCTTCATCAGTTTAATATAGATAAACATTAAAGCTGATGCTATTAACATTCTATACCACACTAATGATACAGCTTCAATAGTAATTAATTTTCCTAAAATTGCAGTAAAACCTGCAATAAAGACTAAAAAATGTAAATGAAGTTGATTTTTAAGTTTATCGTTTAGCATTATATAATAGAATAGCTGCTAAAATACCAAATAAAAAGTTTGGAAACCATACTGCAATTAATGGTGAAAAATCTGATTGAGATGCCATAGTACCAAATATTTTATCAAAAAACACAAAAATCATAGCAATACAAATACCAAAGGCAAGATTAACTCCCATTCCACCGCGTCGTTTTTTTGATGATACTGCTACCGCTATAATTGTTAAAATAAATACTGAAACTGGTAAACTCCATTTTCTATATAGTTCTAATTTATAACGTCCAATATTTGTAGACCCTCTTTTTTCTTCTCTATCAATAAATTTAACTAGTTCATTATACCTTAATGTTTCTGCAATATATTCTTCTGGAACCAAGTCTTCTAATTCGAACGTAAACAGAGTATCTTTTTTTCTTTCAATAATTAAGTCGTCTTTATTTTCTCCTATTATTCTTTTAAGGTAAGTTCTTAGTCTATAACTACTATCTTTTTCAACATATTTAATATTACTAGCACTAATTTTATATGTCATTTTACCTTCTTCAAAATGCTCCAATGTAAAATTCGATCCACTTTTTTTTATGGGATCGAAACTGCTAACATAAATAATTTCATTATCATTAATTTGCTTTAAGACATTACTTTGTGTCTTATTTTTATTACGTTTTAGATATTTATATTGAAAATCGTTAAATCCTTTACTTGCAACTGGAGCCAAATACAATCCTAATAAAATTGAAAACATAGCCACTATTGTTGCGCCTATTAAATAAGGCCTTAAAAACCTGGTAAAAGAAACACCAGAACTTAGAAAAGCTATAACCTCTGTATTATTCGCAAGTTTTGATGTGAACCAAATAACAGACAAGAATAAAAATAATGGAAATAATAAATGGGCAAAGTAGATTGTGAAATCTAAGAAATATAGTAGCGTTTCATCTAAAGGCGCATTATTTTCAAGAATTTTTCCAATTTTTTCAGCAAGATGAACAGTTATTCCAATAGGAATGAATAACAAAATCATCATTACAAAAGTGAGCAAATAACGCTTTAATATGTACCAATCAAGAATCTTCACTCTCTAAAGTCTTTTGTCCATTTGTTTAACCATTTTGTCTTTCCAAATTCTAAAATCTCCTGCTAATATATGTTTTCTAGCTTCTCGAACCAACCATAAATAAAATCCTAAATTATGAATTGTTGCTATTTGTCCAGCTAGTCTTTCGTTAACACTAAATAAATGACGTACATAAGCCTTAGAGTAGTCTAAATCTACCCATGTAATTCCCATTTCATCCAAAGGAGAAAAATCGTCTCTCCATTTTAAATTTTTAATATTTATAGTTCCATGTGCTGTAAACAACATTCCATTTCTTGCATTTCGTGTTGGCATAACACAATCAAACATATCGACACCTAAGGCTATGTTTTCAAGAATATTAATAGGTGTTCCAACTCCCATTAAATAACGCGGTTTATCTTCAGGCAAAATATCTGTTACAACTTCTGTCATTGCATACATTTCTTCAGCTGGTTCACCTACAGATAAACCTCCAATAGCGTTACCTACAGCACCTGCATTTGCTATATACTCTGCAGATTGTTTTCTTAAATCTTTATAGGTACTACCCTGTACGATTGGAAAGAATGCTTGCGAATAATCGTATTTAAAAGGCACCTTTTCTAAATGATTAATACATCGATCTAACCAACGATGCGTCATATGCATTGATCGTTTAGCATAATTATAATCACAAGGATAAGGAGTACATTCATCAAAAGCCATAATAATATCGGCTCCAATACTACGTTGTATTTCCATCACATTTTCTGGAGTAAATGTATGATAACTCCCGTCTATATGAGATTTAAACTTGACACCTTCTTCTTTAATTTTACGTCTTGAAGACAATGAGTACACTTGATATCCTCCAGAATCTGTTAGAATATTCCTATCCCAGTTCATAAACTTATGCAATCCACCAGCTTTTTCAAGAACCTCTATTTGAGGTCTTAAATATAGATGATAAGTATTACCTAATATAATATCTGGATTAATATCATTTTTGAGTTCACGTTGATGTACTCCTTTAACTGATGCTACAGTACCAACTGGCATAAAAATAGGGGTTTCAATTACACCATGATCGGTAGTAATAACTCCTGCTCTAGCATTACTTTGAGTGTCTTTTGCTTTTAAATCGAAGGTCATATTCTAAATTATTCCGAAGGCAAAGATAATTAACTATATCTCATACCATCTTAAACATTTAATAAAATTCTTCTTGTTTTCTAACGCAGCTTTTTTTCAATTGT
Organism: uncultured Lacinutrix sp.; assembly: GCF_947500325.1. Classification (GTDB taxonomy): domain Bacteria; phylum Bacteroidota; class Bacteroidia; order Flavobacteriales; family Flavobacteriaceae; genus Lacinutrix. Next base: position 23,307 of record NZ_CANMRQ010000027.1, on the reverse strand, counting down.
TAGCAAATCATATCAATTCGTTAATAAGTGCATTGTTAGAGTCTTTGTAAACCCTTATCAAAAAGTTATTTTTGATGCTTTATAAACCAAGCTAAAAATAATGGCAACAACACAACAATTAGAAAACATTACAACTCAAGTTCGTAGAGATATTCTGCGAATGGTACACAAAGTAAATTCTGGTCATCCTGGCGGTTCTCTTGGCTGTGCAGAATTTTTTGTAACGCTCTACAATGAAATCATGGATAGAAAAGATGATTTTGATATGGATGGTATTGGTGAGGATTTATTTTTCCTTTCTAATGGACATATCTCTCCTGTTTATTATAGCGTTTTAGCCAGAGCTGGTTATTTTCCAGTAGAAGAGTTAAATACTTTTCGCATAATAAATACTCGTTTACAAGGCCATCCTACTACTCATGAAGGATTACCGGGTGTTCGTATTGCATCTGGATCTTTAGGTCAAGGTATGAGCGTTGCTTTAGGAGCAGCTCAAGCTAAAAAACTAAATGGTTGTAACCATATAGTTTATAGTTTACATGGTGATGGAGAATTACAAGAAGGTCAAAATTGGGAAGCCATTATGTATGCTGCTGGTAATAAAGTAGACAACATAATTGCTACAGTAGATTTAAATGGACAACAAATTGATGGTTCTACTGATACTGTTTTACCAATGGGAAGTGTAAAAGGAAAATTTGAAGCTTTTGGTTGGACCGTAATTGAAATAGAAGAAGGTAATAATGTTGACGCCATATTAAAAGGAATGGCAGAAGCTAAAGCATTAACAGGCAAAGGGAAACCAATTTGTGTGTTATTAAAAACAGTAATGGGTAATGGTGTCGATTTTATGATGCATACACACGCATGGCATGGTAAAGCTCCTAATGATGAACAATTAGCAATAGGATTAGCACAAAACACTGAAACTTTAGGAGATTACTAAAACTACCAATCTAGACAAAAATGAAAACATACGAAAATCAAGGAAATAAAGATACACGTTCAGGATTTGGAGCTGGACTAACTGAATTAGGAAAAACTAATGAAAATGTTGTTGCACTATGTGCAGATTTGATTGGTTCTTTAAAAATGGATGATTTCAAAAAAAATCACCCAGAACGTTTCTTTCAAGTTGGTATTGCTGAAGCCAATATGATAGGTTTAGCTGCTGGTTTAACTATTGGAGGAAAAATACCTTTTACAGGAACGTTTGCAAACTTTTCTACAGGTCGTGTTTACGATCAAATTAGACAAAGTGTTGCTTACTCTGATAAAAATGTAAAGATCTGTGCATCACATGCAGGTTTAACTTTAGGAGAAGATGGTGCTACACACCAAATTCTTGAAGATATAGGGTTAATGAAAATGTTACCAGGTATGACTGTTATTAACCCATGTGATTATAATCAAACTAAAGCTGCTACAATTGCAATAGCAGAACACCATGGTCCAGTTTACTTACGTTTTGGAAGACCAAAAGTTGCCAATTTTACTCCTGAAAACCAAAAATTTGAAATAGGTAAAGCTTTACACCTACAAGATGGTAACGATGTTACAATTGTTGCAACTGGTCATTTAGTTTGGGAAGCCTTAGAAGCAGCAAAAGCTTTAAATGAAAAAGGAATTTCTGCAGAAATTATTAATATTCATACTATTAAACCTTTAGATGCTAAGGCTATTATAGACTCTGTTAGTAAGACAAAATGCATTGTTACTGCCGAAGAGCATAATCATTTAGGTGGGCTTGGAGAAAGTGTAGCAAGAGTTTTATCGCAACACAAACCTACTCCTCAAGAATTTGTAGCTACAAATGATACTTTTGGAGAATCTGGTACACCAGCACAACTTATGGAGAAATATGGACTAAATAGTGATGCTATAGTAAAAGCTTGTGAAAAAGCTATTAAAAGGAAATAATTACTTTTATAATATTACTAAAAAGGATGAAATGACTTAACACGTTTTTCATCCTTTTTTATTTCAATACCCTTTTGAAGAAAATATTTTAATACTGTTTTCGTTTTATTATTATTGAATCATTAAAACGAATTATTATGAATACTTTTAAAAAGTTTAGTAATCACTTACAATACAAAATTGACTTGAATAAAAAAGTGTTTTTTTGCGCCTTTCTATTTTTATTTACAATTACATCTGTTATTGCTCAAAAAGGAAATGCTTTTGGTGTAAGAGCTGGAGTAAATTACAATTCTAACGGCAATTACTTTAATTCAATATCTATGGCTAGCGAAGATCCATCTGCCTCAGTAGGATATCACATTGGGTTATTTGGTAAGCTAGGTGTTAATAGAATCTATATAAAACCAGAGTTAGTATATACTAAAACCAAGAGTGAATATTCTATAGGAGATTTTAATTTACAAAAAATAGATGCTCCTGTTTTAGTTGGTGTTAAAATCATTGGTCCCTTATATGCATTTGCAGGTCCTGCTTTTCAATATATTTTAGACTCTGAATTAGATAACGCTAGAATATCTCAAATTGAAAATGATTTTTCTGTTGGATTAAATTTTGGAGTTGCAGTAAATTTTAATCGTATAGGAATAGACCTAAGATATGAACGAGGGTTTAGTGATAATGAAGCAACAATTATCACTAATAATTCCTCAGTAACTTCTGATAGATTAGATACTAGAGCAAATCAATTAATTTTAAGTTTATCTTTTGATTTATAATAAAAAAAGCCCAACATATATGTTGGGCTTTTTTTATTATATAACTCTTACTAATTAAGAATCTGAATCTAAATAATTTGGTATTCCGTCACCATCGGTATCATCATTAGTAATAAGACCATCATTATTAGCATCTTCATTTTTACTTAAAATACCATCTCCATCATCATCATCATCTAAATAATTAGGTATAGTGTCTAAATCTGTATCATCGTTGGTTGGATCGTCATCTTCATCTACATCTTCATCTCTCGTAAGAACACCATCATTATCATCGTCATTATCAATATAATCAGGAGCTGAATCTCCATCTGTATTATCATCTTCTCCATCTTCATTATTATTTAAATCCTCTAAGTAAGATGGTACGTTATCTAAATCAAAATCAGTATCATTTCTATCTATAGTATTGAAAGTGAAAAATATTGGAGAATAGCTTGGCACACCTAAAGGTGCATTTCTAAAGTATCCTAAACCAGAAGGAATAAAAACAGCTCCAATTCCGTGATTATGATTTGTTATAGTTCCATCAGGGTTTCCACTAGTATCGGTATTCTCAGTAAAGCCTACAGATGTTTTGAATTCAATTAAAGCTTCTCTAAATCCAGTAACTACACCTCCAATAGATCCAACTGTAGTTAAATTAAAAGAAATTGGAAACACTGCTTTATCAAATGAATCTCCATCTGGTAAAAACCCATTATATTCTACGACAGCTTCATCCAAAGGATGTATATTATTCCCTAATGCATTAATATCGTCTACACTACCTCTTAACTGTAAAATATATAATTTATAATCTACATTGTCTTGAGTAATTGTCTTAGCAATTAATTTAGGAAAAGTAGATGCATTTAAAAAATCAATAATAGGAGTTTTATCCATATTATTTTCATCTATAGTATCAAAAACAACTTCAAATTCATCATTAGGAGTAATAGTTGCTGGTGTCATAGAAAAATCGCTATAAGCCGCATTTAATGCAAAATCCTCATAATTAAAAAAATGAGTAGAAAGATATTCTTCGATTTCAATAATGTTTTCATCATACACTTCTTGCCTATCACGATCTGGCGTTTGTGAAACAGCATCATCATCTGGTTTACAAGATATTATTACTATAGATAGTAATAAAATAGGTGTTAAAAATTTCCTTACGTTCATTTTTGCTTATTTTTGAGCGCAAGATAAGTTTAATAATAATCTTGCACAATATCATTAACGTAGATTTTAGATAAATTATATGCGAATAGATAAGTATTTATGGTGTTTAAGATATTTCAAGACTAGAAATATAGCAACTACAGCTTGTAAAAAAGGGCATGTAAAAATTAATGATCAAGTAGTTAAACCAAGTAGAGATGTTTATCCAACAGATATAATTACTGTAAGGAAAGAGCAAGTAAACTATTCGTTAAAGGTTTTAGACATTCCACCAAATAGACTTGGAGCTAAATTAGTAGATATTTATAGAGTTGATACAACTCCTAAATCTGAATTTGAAGCACAAGAATTATTAAGATATGCTAAAGATTATTATCGTAAAAAAGGAACTGGTAGACCAACAAAAAAAGACAGAAGAGATATTGAAGATATTTTTAATGAAAATGATTCTTAAACTCTAATAAATTTCAAAGTATGTTAAAGTTAAAAAACAGTATTTTGTCACATGATGAAATAAACAATAAAATAAGAAGAATTGCTTATCAAATATACGAAAGTAATGTCGATGAAACCGAGGTAATACTTGCAGGCATAGATAGTAACGGTTATATTTTAGCAAAAAAACTAAAAACCATCTTAGCAAAAATTTCTCCTATTAAACCTATACTTTGCAAAGTTATTATAAACAAAAAAGAACCTATTCAACCTATTAAAACCTCTTTGCATAAAGAAGAATATTGTAATAAATCTATTGTTTTAATTGATGATGTATTAAATTCTGGTACAACGCTTGTATATGGTGTTAAACATTTTCTAGATGTACCTTTAAAGCAGTTTAAAACAGCTGTACTAGTTAATAGAAATCATAAAAAATACCCTGTTAAGGCAGATTTTAAAGGTATATCATTATCAACTTCTTTAAATGAACATGTTGAAATAATTTTAGAAGGTAAAACCTTTGAAGCATATTTAAAATAACTTAATTATTATATTCTCAATAATCTCCTCAACTGAAAGGTTAGCATTAACTATAAACTCTGCTTTATTATAGTATTGCGAACGCTCAAATAAATGTTTCCCTATAAATTCTGTTAGTAACTCATCAGATTCTATATGAGCTATTAGTGGTCTTTTATTCTTTTCATTTTTTAGCCTTCTAACTAATTCAGGAATTGACACTTTTAAATAAATAGTATTTAACGTTTTATTATCTATTAATTCGTTTATGGTATTATAATAACATGGTGTTCCTCCTCCTAAAGAAATAATTGTATTCTTTTTTTCAGAAATTAATTTCTCTAAACAAAATTTCTCTTGTTTTCTAAAATACAATTCTCCTTTGTTTTTGAATATTTCCTTAATGGTACATTTTTCTTGAGATTCAATATAATTATCTAAATCAACAAAATCATATTTCAAAGAATCTGCTAATTTCACACCAACTGCAGACTTTCCAGAAGCCATATATCCAATTAAAATTAAATTCATTTTTCACCTTATTATTTGATTATTAAAAACATAGGAAATTGGTCAACAAAAAAACAAAAAAATTATTATAAATACGCTTGTATATATAATAATTCGTTTTATATTTGCACCCTCATTAGAGAAAAACATTAATGACCTGGTAGCTCAGTTGGTAGAGCATCTCCCTTTTAAGGAGAGGGTCCTGGGTTCGAGCCCCAGCCCGGTCACAAAAAAAAGTTAAGCAATTGCTTAACTTTTTTTTTATCTTTATTTTAAATGCGCACGTGGCGGAATTGGTAGACGCGCTGGCTTGAGGGGCCAGTGACCGCTTAGGTCGTGGAAGTTCGAATCTTCTCGTGCGCACTATACCACACTATTTTTTGATTTATACTATCTAAAGCTATATTTTTTTAATTTTGTTTAACTATATTAGCTAAACAATGAACAATATAAAAACAAAATTTAGTATAAAAGATTTAGAAAATCTTTCGGGTATTAAAGCACATACCATCAGGATATGGGAAAAGAGATATAATCTTTTTGCACCTAATAGAACAGAGACTAACATTAGGTATTATAGTCTAAAAAGTCTTCAAAAACTTCTAAACATTAGCTTCCTAAATAGAAATGGCTATAAAGTATCAAAAATTGCCAAATTAAAGGCTGAAGAAATCCCTAATATAGTAAATGAGATAGCTGAGCATAAAGACAAAAACAATTATTATGTTAATTTATTTAAAATGTCAATGTTAAATTTTGATCAAGCTATATTTTACAACACATTCAACACCTTAACAAGAGAACATTCATTCGATGACATCTTCTGTAATATTTTTGTACCACTTTTAGATAAAATAGGTTTATTATGGCAGACAAATACTATTACTCCCGCCCACGAGCATTTTATAGTTGAGCTAATTAAGCAAAAAATTCTTACTTCTATAGATATAGCTCAAACACATTTACCTATAAAACAGAATAAAAAAATACATGTATTATTTTTACCAGACAATGAAATACATGAAATTGGTATTCTCTATATAAATTATAAACTAATATCAATAGGTTTTCAAAGTATTTATCTTGGTCAAAGTGTACCTATTGATAGTTTAGAGTATTTAAAAGATTATTATGAAGAAATTACATTTGTATCTTCATTTACAATTAAACCCGAAAAAGATGTTTTAAAAACTTATTTAAATGAGTTTTCAAAAAAACTTTTAGAAAACACAAAAAACACTTTTTTAGTATGTGGTAGAATGGTTGAATTAATTGATAAAACTAAAATAGAGCCCAGTATTAAAGTATTTAGTACTACTAATGATTTATTACAAAATAATTATCATTCAAATCAAAAAGCCGTTTAATTCTATGAGTAAACATATTGCTATTATAGGTTCTGGGTTTTCTGCATTGGCTGCATCTTGCTATTTAGCAAATGCCGGTTATAAAGTATCTATTTATGAAAAAAATAGTACTATAGGCGGTAGAGCTAGGCAACTAAAAAAAATGGGGTTCACATACGATATTGGCCCAACTTGGTATTGGATGCCAGACGTTTTTGAGCGGTTTTTTGCTGATTTTAACAAGACGCCATCAGAGTTTTACAAATTAGAAAAACTAAATCCTGCTTATTCGGTTTATTTTGGAAAAAATGATTATATAACAATTGAAGATACTATCGATAAAATATATAATGCTTTTGAAACAGAAGAACCTGGTAGTTCTAAAAGTTTAAAAAAGTTTATCAATAACGCTAAAAACAATTATGATGTAGCTATTAAAGATTTAGTTTATAGGCCTGGCGTGTCTCCTTTAGAATTAGTTACACCGGTTACTATAAAAAAAATCAATCAATTTCTAAGTACGATAAAACGTGATGTAAGGAAAGAATTCAAGAATAAACGTTTAGCTCAAATTTTAGAGTTCCCAGTCCTTTTTTTAGGTGCGAAACCTAGTAATACTCCATCTTTCTATAGCTTTATGAATTATGCCGATTTTGGCATTGGAACTTTCCACCCTAAAAAGGGTATGTATCAAGTTGTATTAGCTATGGAAAAGCTCGCTAAGTCTTTAGGAGTAAATATCAAAACAAATGCATCTGTTAACAAAATAATTGTTGGTAATAATGGAAATGCTTCTCAATTATTAATTAACGACAAAAAAGTAAATTGTGACATTGTATTAAGTGGAGCAGATTATCATCATAGTGAAACATTATTAGATTTTAAATACAGGCAATACACCGAAAAATATTGGAGTAAAAAAACATTTGCTCCTTCTTCTCTACTCTTTTATGTAGGATTTGATAAAAAGTTAAGAAACGTTAATCATCACACCTTATTTTTTGACGTAGACTTTGAAAAACATGCAAAAGATATATACGACAATCCTAAATGGCCAGAAAACCCATTATTTTATGCTAGTTTCCCTAGTATAACAGATACAAGTTCTGCTCCGGAGGGAAAAGAAGCTGGCATTTTTTTAATTCCTTTAGCACCAGGAATACAAGATACAAATGAAATTAGAGAACAATATTTTAAGAAAATTATTACAAGATTTGAAAACTTAACCTCTCAAAATGTTCAAGAATCTATTATCTTTAAGGAATCATTTTGTGTTAACGATTTTATAAAAGACTATAATTCATATAAAGGAAATGCATATGGTATGGCCAATACCTTATTACAAACTGCATTTTTAAGACCAAAACTAAAAAGTAAAAAAGTAAGTAACTTATACTTTACAGGCCAATTAACAGTTCCAGGTCCTGGTGTTCCACCAGCATTAATATCTGGAAAATTAGTAGCAGAATTAATCACTAAAAACCACAAAATATAATGAAAGCCTTATTTGATTCCGTTTCTTATAATTGTAGTAGAATTGTTACTCAATCGTACAGTACTTCATTCTCAATGGCAACAAAAATGCTTTCTAATACAATTAGACAGGACATCTATAACATATATGGTTTTGTAAGGTTCGCTGATGAGATTGTAGATACTTTTCATGATTATGATAAAAAAGATTTATTCGAACGGTTTGAAAAAGATCTCGAAACTGCTTTAATTGACAAAATAAGTTTGAATCCTATTTTAAATTCTTTTCAACATACTTATCATAAATATAACATTGAAAAGCATATGGTAGATTCATTTATGAAAAGTATGCGTCTAGATCTTTATAAAACAAAATATATTACAAAAGAAGAGTATAAAGATTATATATATGGATCTGCTGATGTGGTTGGGTTAATGTGTTTAAAAGTTTTTGTTAAAGGGGACGATAAAAAATATAATCAATTAAAGGACTCTGCTATGTCTTTAGGGTCTGCTTTTCAAAAAGTAAACTTCTTAAGAGATTTAAAAGCCGATTTTGATGATTTAGAGCGTTCTTATTTTCCAAATACAGATTTAAATAACTTAGACGAAGAAGCTAAACAACATATAATTAAAGACATAGAAAATGATTTTTCTGAAGGTTTAAAAGGTATTAAAGAATTACCTATGGAAGCTAAATTTGGTGTATTTATGGCTTATAGATACTATAATCAATTATTAAAAAAACTCAAAAAAACTCCAGCTTTAGATATTAAATCTGCTAGAATTAGAGTTCCTAATTATAAAAAAGTAGAGCTACTAACCAGAAGCTATGTTAAATATCAACTTAACTTAATGTAATGCAAACAATATATTGGATAATAGTTTTTTTTGGAACCTTCTCTATAATGGAATTTATGGCTTGGTTCACTCATAAGTATGTAATGCATGGTTTTTTATGGTCTCTACATAAAGATCACCACCATAAAGACCATGATAGTTGGTTTGAGAGAAATGATGCTTTTTTTATTTTTTATGCTATAGTAAGTATGACATGTTTTTACTTATGGAGTTATGAAAATATATGGTACTGTTTACCAATTGGCTTAGGAATTATGGCCTATGGAGCAGCTTATTTCATTGTTCATGATATTTTTATTCACCAACGTTTTAAAATGTTTCGTAACGTTAATAATTGGTACGCTAAAGGTGTAAGACGAGCCCATAAGATTCATCATAAACATTTAGGAAAAGGTGATGGAGAATGCTTTGGAATGCTTTTCGTGCCTTTTAAATACTTTAAACGTTAATTACCTTACTTTATAAATGAAAAGCCCTTTCACTTTCGATTATATCATTATTGGAAATGGTTTAGCAGGATTACAACTCGCATTAGCATTTGCAGAAGATTCTTATTTTAAAAATAAAAAAATTGCGTTAATTGATAAATCTAGAAAAAGTACAAATGATAAAACATGGAGTTTTTGGGAAAAAGAAGATGGTAAATGGGACCATTTAATATCAAAATCATGGAATGAAGCTTTGTTTTTTTCTTCTAAACAAAAATTAGAATTAAATCTATCCCCATATCAATACAAATCAATTAGAGCTATTGATTTTTATAATAATGCAAAAACTCAACTAAAATCTAAAAGTAATTTTCATTTTATTATAGATAATGTTCTTTCTACAGAAGAAGGAACTAAACCAATAGTCACCACAAGTAAATCGAAATACACAGCTAATCATGTATTCGACAGTAGATTAACAAAAGATTATTTTAATAAAAAAGATAAATACACAATAATAAATCAACATTTTAAAGGTTGGATAATAGAAACAGAAACAACTGCGTTTAATCCTGAAGTTTTTACAATGATGGATTATAGAATAAAAGACAACAACCAAACAACATTTACTTACGTTCTTCCATTATCACAAAATAAAGCTCTTGTTGAGTTTACTTATTTCACCCCAAAAATTGTTGAAGACCATATTTATGATCGTTATTTAAAACTATATATTTCAGATATATTAAAAATTGAAAATTATAAAATCACAGAAGAGGAATCTGGAAATATACCTATGACAACTTTTCCTTTTGAAAATTATTCTTCAAAGAACATTACTAAAATTGGTACTGGCGGCGGTTGGGTAAAAGGAAGTACTGGTTACTCTTTTAAACATACAGAAAAAAAAATCACACAGATTGTATCAAATATAAAAGAAGGCAAACGTCCTACATATGGACTGTTTAAAAAAAGGTATAAATTTTATGATAAAATCTTCTTAAAAGTATTGCATGATAATAACGAAAACGGCGAATGGATTTTTAAACAGTTTTACGCAAAAAACTCTGTAAATACTATGTTTTCATTTTTAGATGAAAATTCTAGTTTTAAGGATGAGCTTAAGATTATGATGTCTTTGTTTTCTTTTTCTTTTATAAAAGCATTTTTTAAAACTTTATAACTATACTTTTAATAAATTATCTATCGTTTGTCTCACTTTACTACTATTCCAATTAGCTGCTCCAGATTCATCAATTATAATATCCCCTTTTTTATCTATTAAAAATGTTCTAGGTATACTATTTACAGTAAATGTTTTAGGAGCTTGTTTTATTGGAGTAAACACTTCAAAATTATAATTATTTTTATCAAGAAAAGTTTTTATTACTTTCTGATCTTCATTTGAGACTAAAATAATATCTATTTTATCTTTATAATCATTATTTAAATTATTTAATGAAGGCATTTCTGCAATGCAAGGAGGACACCACGTAGCCCATATATTAATTAAAACTACTCTTCCTTTACTATTATTAAGATTAAAAACATTACCATTTAAGTCTTTCAATTCCCAATCATAACTACTAATCTGAACACTTCTTCCTGTATTTTCAATACTAGGACTAATCATCGCCATTCCTTTATTGAGTACTATTTGTATTTGTTGTCTAGTTTGCGGGATAATTAATAAAACTATTATTATAAATAATAATATATTTTTAACCGAAATGTTTTTTTTCTCCATATCTACTAAATAATGAAGTGCCAATTTAAATAAATTGGCACTTCCGATCTAATAAAAAACAAACAATACTATTTTACTTAATAAATCGAAATCTATAGTTGCAAAACAAGTATGCTATTTTTTTAAACTATTGTTTTTTTTAACATTATCTAGTAACAGAACCTGATAATGATTGTACTGGACCAACTCCCATTCCTATTGGTGTATGATCCATAGCTGTAGCCGGTACCACATGAGCCAAAGGCTTTAATGTAAAAGGTGCTGGACTATTATCTGGACTAGGTTCTACAGATATAACTATAGTTTTTCCTTTTAAATCTACTGGGAAAGTCATTCCTGTAGGAGCATTTAATAAAAAATCTTCACCTGGAAAAAAACCATCTGTTCCATTTGGCATTGGTAATGCAACTGGCCCGCTATAAGGTGCTAAATCATCGGTAGCAGCTACATTAGTAAATGTTCCGGTACTTAGTGGCGTACCATCAATTACTGCCCAACCTTCATATTTCCACCCTGGCTGAAGTGTTGGTAAAGATAGACCTGCCACTGGAGCAGTACCTGAGTTATTTAAAAACCATACTCCACTAGACTCATTAGTCATGTCATTATCTGTTGGTGTTGCTAAAATATATTCCCCAGTTGATGTAGAAAAATCTCCTACTATTTCATTAGAATCTAGAGTTGCCATGTCTCCTGCAAAATCTCCTTCTAATATTTTAGTATCTGCAGGTAATGGATCTGGATCTACTGCTGGTTCAATTGATAAAACAAACTTTGTTGCTGCTGCTAATTGAGTTGTACTTACTTGAAATGTTTGCGGGAACGTTACAGAACTAAATGTTCCTGTAGATACAGGAGCTCCATTTACAATTATCCAGCCTTCATAAACATAATCACTTCCTAATGCTTCTAAACCACTAAAATCCACTGTTAAAGATGAATTTGTTGGTATTTGTATTGCATCATCATCATTACTACAAGAAGTGGCAAGAAAACCTAATGCCAAAACTCCTAAAATCATTCTTTTAATCATTACTTTGTTTTTTATTTATTAATATAAATACAAAGCTATATTAGAAAAGAGTAGTAAAATGTTAGCTATCTAACATTAAGCCATTTTTTTATATAATCTTATTTCATGTCTATTAAAATCAAGTACTTCTCCTTCTTTTAATTCATTTATTAAAATGTTTAATGTTGGTCTAGAAGTACCAATAAGAGAAGCTATATCTTTTTGTGTGTACGGGTGTTTTATTATGTGATCTCCTGTATTTGGACAATCATAACCATAGTCTGTACATAATTCATCTAAAAACTCTAATAATCTTGTTTTAGTATCCTTAAACATTAGAAGCTGAAGACGTCTTTCTAATTTTTTAAATTTAAGTCCTATAAACTTATACACCTTGAAACTAAATGTTTGATTATCTCTCATTAATTCGTGCATAGTTTCCACTCCTATTGGGCAAATGGATGTACTATTATCTAAAGATTGCGCAAATTCATCACGTTTAGATTCACCTAAAATAGCTTTTTCACCAAAAAGCTGTCCTTTTGACAAAATTGCTTTTACTACTTCTTCTCCTTGTTCACTATAGTATCCTATTTTAACCTTTCCTTTTTCTATAAGGTAAACTTTATTGGCCGAATCTTCAGTAAAATAGATGTAATCTTTCTTTTTATAAGCATCAAAATCATGATCTTTTTTATATGCCTTAAACTTGTGGGGACACAAAACTTTGAAGAGATTTGTGTCTTCAAAAAACCAAAGTGAATTCATTTTGAGTACGTTTTAATATTAGATCTAGTTACTATAGTCTGAATCCAAACTAATTACTTACTATAATACGTAAAAAAAAACGTTACAGATTTTATTATTGTATCTAAAACCCAATTTAAACTCCTTTAAAATTTGAACTTATTCTTTTTAAAAACTTAAATCTCGTTATTCTTATTAATTTTTATTGATGTAATTAACTGTTAATTTATCATTAAATAGTGTCTATTAGATACAAAAAAGCCATTCAATTTCTTGAATGGCTTTCTACAATTTTTATAAATTATATTAAGCGTTCTCTTTCTTAATTAAATTTAATGCAGAACCTTCATTATACCAATCTATTTGAGACTGATTATAAGTATGATTTACTTCTATAACATCTTTAGAACCATCTGCATGTACAAACTCTATATTTAAAGTTTTACCAGGAGCAAATGCATCTAAATCTAAGAAGTTTATAGTATCATCTTCTTGAATTTTATCATAATCTGCTTCATTAACGAATGTTAAACCTAACATACCTTGTTTTTTTAGGTTTGTTTCATGAATACGAGCAAATGATTTAACAATTACTGCAGCAACACCTAAGTGTCTTGGTTCCATTGCAGCATGCTCACGTGAAGAACCTTCACCATAGTTATGATCTCCAACAACAACCGTACGAACTCCTGCAGCTTTATATGCTCTTGCCGTATCTGGCACTCCGCCATACTCTCCAGTTAACTGGTTTTTAACGAAGTTTGTTTTTTGACCAAAAGCATTTACAGCACCAATTAAACAGTTATTAGAAATATTATCTAAGTGTCCTCTAAAACGTAACCAAGGTCCAGCCATAGAGATATGATCTGTAGTACATTTACCAAAAGCTTTTATTAAAAGTTTAGCTCCTTTTATTTCATTTCCAATAGGTACAAAAGGTGTTAATAGTTCTAATCTTTCTGATGTTGGACTAACTACAACTTCTACTCCACTTCCATCTGCAACAGGCTCTAAATAACCATTATCTTTTACTTCAAAACCTTTTGGAGGTAATTCCCATCCAGTTGGTTCATCGAACATTACTTCTTCTCCATTTTCATTTATTAACTTATCTGTCAACGGGTTAAAATCTAAACGTCCAGCTACTGCTATTGCTGCAGTTAATTCTGGAGAAGCAACAAAAGCATGTGTATTAGGGTTACCATCTGCACGCTTTGCAAAGTTTCTATTAAACGAGTGAACTATACTATTTTTTGGTGCATTTTTAGGATCGCTATATCTAGCCCATTGCCCAATACATGGTCCACATGCATTAGTAAATATTTTAGCATCAAGTTTTTCGAATATTCCAAGAATACCATCTCTATCTGCCGTATATCTTACTTTTTCTGAACCAGGATTAATACCTAATTCTGCTTTCATTTTTAAACCTTTATCTAATGCTTGTTGTGCAATTGAAGATGCTCGAGATAAATCTTCATAAGAAGAATTAGTACAAGACCCTATTAATCCCCATTCTACATTTATTGGCCAATCGTTTGCTTTAGCCTTTTCTGTCATTGTATTACCAACTTCAGTAGATAAATCTGGTGTAAACGGTCCATTTAATAACGGTCCTAATTCTGATAAATTAATTTCAATTAATTGATCAAAATATTGCTCAGGATTTGCATATACTTCAGGATCTGCTGTTAAATAATCTTTAACTTGGTTTGCTGCATCTGCAACATCTGCTCTTTCTGTAGCACGTAAATAACGCTCCATAGATTCGTCATAACCAAAAGTAGATGTTGTTGCTCCAATTTCGGCTCCCATATTACAAATAGTACCTTTTCCTGTACAAGACATTGCGTTAGCACCTTCTCCAAAGTACTCTACAATTGCTCCTGTACCACCTTTAGCAGAAATAATACCTGCAACTTTTAGGATAACATCTTTTGGAGCTGTCCAACCAGACAATTTCCCTGTTAATTTAACTCCTATTAATTTAGGGAATTTAAGTTCCCAAGCCATACCTGCCATAACATCTACAGCATCTGCTCCACCAACTCCAATAGCAACCATACCTAAACCACCAGCATTTACTGTGTGAGAATCTGTACCAATCATCATTCCTCCTGGAAATGCATAATTTTCTAATACTACTTGATGAATAATTCCTGCTCCAGGTTTCCAAAAACCAATACCATATTTATTAGAGACTGACTCTAAGAAGTTAAATACTTCACTACTAACATCGTTAGCATTTTTTAAATCGGTTGCTGCTCCATCTTTAGCTTGAATTAAGTGATCGCAATGTACGGTTGTTGGTACTGCTACTTTATTTTTTCCAGCTTGCATAAATTGCAATAAAGCCATTTGAGCAGTAGCATCTTGACATGCGATACGATCTGGTGCAAAATCTACATAATCTTTACCTCTAGTAAACGCTTTTGTAGCTTTACCATCCCAAAGGTGATTGTATAGAATTTTTTCTGAAAGTGTAAGTGGTTTACCAACGACTTCACGAGCTGCATCAACACGTTCTGCCATTTGAGCATAAACCTTTTTAATCATATCAATATCGAATGCCATATATAATAATTTTAGGTTGAATTTTAGTTTATATTTCCGAAAGTTTCGGTTCGCAAATCTACAAAAATCAACACACATTAAAAAATTTGTAATCAATCACGAAAACGTTTGCGAACTTGCTAATATATTAGAAAAATAAGAGTCTTATTTTATGAAAATGATAATTTTATATTTAAAAAAATCACAAATTGACAAGCCCTAAATTATGAATCGATAAAAAAACTGATTTCATAATCATAAAATTTTACTATTTATAAATAAAAAACAGTTATAGAAATAAAATTATGTAGTATTTATTTACTTCTTAAGAAAGAATTTCAGTAGTATAATTATTAAAGCAATAAGACTTGCTGCTTGCATAAAAGTACCAATTGACAAAATTTGGACTCCATAAGGCCAATGTTGAATTTTAAATAAAACCCCAACTATAATAAATACTATTCCAACAACAAAAAGTACTAAAGGAACAATAAGTTGTTTAACCTTCATTTAAAATAGAGACTTGATAATCTGTTCTTCGGTTACGCCTTCAGCTTCAGCTTTATAGTTTTTAATTATTCTATGACGCAAAATACTAGTAGCTACTGCTTGAACATTTTCAATATCTGGTGAAAATTTACCATTTATTGCAGCATGAGTTTTTGCTGCTAAAATTAAATTTTGTGAAGCTCTTGGTCCTGCTCCCCAATCTATATATTGCTTAACTAAATCTGCTGCTGTATCTGCATTTGGTCTTGTTTTTGCCACCATTTTAACAGCATATTCAATAACATTATCCGCTACAGGAATACGACGAATTAACTGTTGAAAGTCTATAATCTCTTTAGCATTAAATAAAGCATTTACAGAAGGTTTAGCATCACTTGTTGTTGCTTTTACAACCTCTACTTCTTCATCAAATGTTGGGTAATCTAAGTTAATTGCAAACATAAAACGGTCTAATTGTGCTTCAGGTAAAGGATATGTTCCTTCTTGCTCAATAGGATTTTGTGTTGCTAAAACAAAATATGGTAAATCTAATTTATAATGGTGACCAGCTACAGTGACTGCTCTTTCTTGCATTGCTTCTAATAATGCAGCCTGTGTTTTTGGTGGCGTACGATTAATTTCATCTGCTAAAATAATATTAGCAAAAATTGGCCCTTTAATAAATTTAAAGTTTCGACTTTCATCTAATATTTCACTACCTAAAATATCACTTGGCATTAAATCTGGTGTAAATTGAATACGCTTAAAATCTAATCCTAAAGTTTGAGCAATAGTATTTACCATTAACGTTTTTGCTAAACCAGGAACACCAATTAATAGTGCATGACCTCCAGAAAAAATTGAAATAAGGATTTGATTTACAACATCTTCCTGACCAACTATAACTTTGGCTATTTCTTTTCTTAATTCTTTATACTTTGTAACTAACTGGTTGATAGCGTTTACGTCTGACATTTATTATTATTTCTTTAGCCAATTATTAGTGAATTCACAATCTTTATAAACACCTCCAATTTTTATATAGGTATCCATTATTTTTTCTTCTTGCCATTTAGCAATAGCTTTTAAACGTTTTTCGTTTAAAGCTAATTCTTTAATTTTTAAGAAATCTCTAGAAAAATTAGCTTCATGTTCATCAATTCTATCTGAAACTGTGTAAATTTTATATTTAACGTTTCCAGTTCTAGTATAATCTGACACTATTTCTGTAACTTCATTTTCTCCTAAATCTTGTATTTCTGTATAGATTTCTGTAGGCATTTTAGTAAGCGGAAATGTAAAATCTTGAGTTTCTGGATTTCTAATTAATCCGCCTTCATATTTTGTTTTAATTTCGTCACTAGCTTCTCTTGCAGCATCTTCAAAACTAATATCACCAGCAATTATACTTTTTCTTACTGTTTCTAACCTTTCTTTTGCTTCTTGCTTTTCAGCTTCTGAAACTTCTGGTATCAATAAAATGTGACGTGCGTCATACTCTTGACCTCTAATTTTTTCTAAATAAACTATATGATATCCATATTCTGTTTTGAAAGGTTCAGAGATTTCTCCTTCTTGCATAGAAAATGTTACTTCTCTAAATTCTTTTACCATTTGTGGCTTAGCACGATTCATTGTAGGTAAACGACCACCTGTTCTTTTAGAACCTGTATCTGCAGAATTAAATAAAGCTTTAGCACTAAAACTAGCGCCGTTCTCTTCAACATCTTTTTTAAACCCTTTAAGTTTATCGATAACTTTTTGCTCAGCTTCTTTTGAAACCTTAGGTTCTATAACTATTTGAGCTACCTTTAATTCTGTTCCAAAAACTGGGCGTTCTTCTTTTGGTATATCATTAAAATATTGTCTTACTTCATCTGGAGTTACTTCAACATCATCAATAATTTTCTTTTGCATTTCTGAGGCTAATCTGTTTGCTTTATTAATTTCAAACATTTCATCTTTTAAGCTCTTTAAATTGTCTTTTTTATAGAACTTAAGCATTTCTTCTTCAGAATTATTAAAGTTTACTTTAAACCTATCTACTTGTTGATTTACATAAGAACGAATTTCTGCATCATTTATAACAATACTATCTTGTATTGCATGATGAGCGTATAATTTATCTTCTAATAATCTACCAAACAACTCACAATCTGAAAACTGAGACAAATCGTTGCCATTAGCTTTTAATTGTAAAATTGTCTTATCTACATCACTATCTAAAACTATATATTCTCCAACTACGGCAGCAACACCGTCAACTTTTATTTCAGAAAAAGGTTTTACACTATCAGCAACTTTTGTTTCTGTTACTGCAGTATCGTTTATTATTTCTTGTGCAAACATACTGCTAGCAACAAAAAAGGTTAAGCTAAAAGCTTTAAGGTATTTCAAGTTATTTATAAATTTCAAATTGTTTATTTTTAATGGCATCTTTTGTAATGTCTTTTTCTAATTGTCTAATGAGTTCTAGTTTCCGTTTATTAATAACAATTTGATTAATTGTTGGATTAACGTATTCTAGTGGAGCAATAGAGTTTCTTGTTTGCACCTCATTAATTTGCATCAAATATAGTCCTAATGAATCTTTGAGTTGTATAAAATTAGATTTTTTTAACAGTTCATTTTTGTTTTCTGTTGTAATAACAGGAATTTTAATGATTGCTTGATCTAAACGAATCCATGCAGAATCGTTTAAAGAATATGATCTAAATTGTATGGCTATAGAGTCTAAATGTTTTTTATCACTTAAATTATAGCGTTTAAACTTTTCTTTTATATCACTCAAATCAAGTCTATTATTATCTAAGTTGATATATCTAAATTTTATAAGGTCTTCATTTAATTTAAAAGCTTCTTTATTATTTTCATAATACGCTTCTGCTTCTTGGCTTGTTACTAATGTATCTAAACTCTTATATACTAATGCTTCTAAATACGCTTTACTATATAAATCACTTCTATATTGCTTTACTAGTCTATCGAAATCTTTTTGAGTACTCTCTTCTAAATTTAATGTAGCTCCATTAACTAAGAGTTGTTCTGTAGCCCAACGGTTTATATAATCATTAACTATTATTGTGCTATCTTCTTTAGTATAATTTTCTGGTAGAATATCAAGAATATCGTCTTGATACAAATAAGCTTCATTTACCCTTGCAATAGCATTTTCGTCTGTAGATGACTTGAAAAATTTACAAGACACCAACACCACAATTATTAATATGTAACTAACTTTTTTAATAATTATTGATTTTTAATTTGTTCTTTAACTTTATTTAAAACGTCTTGATTTAACTCTATTTTGTATTTAGATGCCAGAGTTTTTAACCATGTTTTCTCTTTAGCTGTTTGAAAATCACTTATAACTTTTCCTTTTGCTTCTTCAAAAGTTTTCTCAGCTTTTGGTAAAATAGTTTTAACTTTTACTACTACGAATGCGTTATTATGATTATATATTTTAGAAACGCCTTTTTTAAATTTGAAACCCTCTGGTAACGCTTGATGCTTTTTATCCATTTCTGAGGTAGTAAAACTTACATTTACTTCATTATTAGTATTTAAAATAGTTTTTATTTCTTCTACTGTTTTTCCTTTCTCTAAAAGCTTAGCCACTTTTTTAATATTCTTTTTCTTAGCAGAAGACCCAACAATGGCATCTACTCTTTCATTAAAGAAGTAATCTTTCTTATTCTTATTATAATAATCTTTAACACCAATAGAATCGCTCTTTGCAGCATTCCATATTTCTGTTTCCATTAAATCAAAAAGTAATAAACCATCTCTATACTCTCCAGCTATTTGAGCATATTCTTCATTTTCATTAATTAAATTTTCTTCTTGAAACTTTAATAATTCACTATTCATATATGTTTCATAACTATTTTCAACGATTGTATTTAATGATTTTATTCCCGACTTTCTTCTTTGACTTTTACTTAAATGCTGAGCAAAATCTTTATAAATAAATGATTTGTCGTTTATAGAGAAAAGTTTTTTATCGCCTTGAAGATCTTTAGGAATAGACCATTTACCAGATATAAAGTCTTTAGTGATAATAGATTTAAAATAATCTAATGCATTTGGATTTTCTACAATATTGTATTTAGCTTTTAAATTATTAATACGAGAATCATTAATTAATTGAGATCTAGAATCGCGTTTAATTTTAGACTGTAATTGCGATTTCATATCTTCAAAAGAGGCTAGTGGCTTTTTTTCTATAAGTTTTACAATATGCCATCCAAATTGACTTTTAAATGGTTTAGAATAGCTTCCTTTTTTTATTAAACCAAATGCTTCTTTTTCAAACTCTGTAGAACTAAGTTCACCACCAGAAAATGGTTTTAAAAGACCACCATTACTTGCAGAGCTTTTATCTTCAGAAAATTGTTTTGCTAAAGCTTCAAATACTTCTCCTTGTTCTAAACGTTTGTATATATCTTTAATTTTTTCTTCATCGCCTTTTATCATTATATGAGCTGCAGTTACTTTACCTTGAGATGCTCTCTTATCTATTACTTTTACTATATGATAACCAAAACGTGTTCTAAATGGCATTGAAACATCTCCAACTGCAGTATTATATGCAGCGTTTTCAAAATCATAAACCATTTTAAACGTCGAAAAATAGCCTAAATCTTCAGCATATATAGTTTTTCCATTATGAACTTCTTTTTGTACTGCTTTGTATCCTTCTTTTAAAACACGATCTCTTAATTTTAGCATTTCATTATATGCTACTAATGTATCATTAGGATTCGCATTTTGATTTACTCTTATTAAAATATGACTAGCGTTAACCTCTTCTTTCAATCTATTATAAGCTTCTTCTACTAAGGCATCTGTTACTTTAGTATCGTTTAAATAATTTCTAGATAATTGGTTTTTATAGCTTTCATATTCTCTTATATATGAAGGCTTTTTATCTAAACCTAGTGCTTTTGCTTCTTGAAGTTTAAGTTTATAATCAATAAATAATTTTAAATAACCATCAATATCCTTTTGAGCTTCTTCTTTTACTAAGTCTAGATTTTTATTATAAACTCTTGAGAATTCAGACGCATATACAGGATTTCCATCTATTGTAAAAATAATATCTTTCTCTTGAGCATTTAAACTAAAAATAGTTATAAAAAATAAGCTAAAAAGACCAACTAGAGTTTTAAGATTCATAGGTAATTTATTTTTTTTCAAGTGTTGCAAAAATAATAATATTAGGCTACTATACAAGTACAATACTAAACGATACTATATTTAATTTATTTTGTTATTTATACGAATAAAGTCTAAGCAATAAATAGTGCTTCTATGTTAGAATTAAAACTGTGTTTAAAAAGTCTATAAAAAAATATTATTTAAATTATAATTATCCTTTTAATCGAATAAAAAAATCATTTAGCGGCGCTTTTATGCTGTCTCTTTATTTTTATATAACTTTCAAAAAATTGTTATAAAACACTTATGAAATATACTTCTGAAATTATTATTGAAGTTCCTATTGAAGTCTTTGTAAAAAAAATGGATAATCAAGATAACATGAAGCATTGGCAACGTGGTTTACAAAGTTATGAACATATACATGGTGAACCAGGTAAAACCGGAGCCAAAATGAAATTAAATTATAAATTTGGCAAAAGACTTTTAACCTTAACAGAAACAATTACCAGTAACAATTTACCAAATGCCTTTCATGTTAACTATGATACAAAAGGCTTACACAATGTTCAAAAAAATTATTTTGAGAGTACACCAGAAGGTTATACAAAATGGATTTGTAAAAGTGAGTTCATCCCAACAGGGCTTATAATGCATTTTATGACGCTATTGATGCCAAAAACATTTAAAAAACAATCTATGCAGTATCTATCAGATTTTAAAAATTTTGTTGAAAAAGGAATTTCTGTTTATAATGCGTAAATTAAAACTTATCTGGGATTTTCGAGGACCTGATGCTCTAAAAATTGCAGAACATCACGAAATACATTTAAAGCAATATGTACTTCTTGAAAAACTCTCACTAAATATTACAGGCTTTCAATCTTTAAATGAATTCCATGCCATTGCTTTTTTAGTGGTCAATGAAGATGAAATGAAACCTGTTAGAAATGCACTAAAACCTCACCGCGGTCAATTGTACACATTATAACATGCTGTGAAACAGATAATAATAAAAAAAACAGCGTAAAACCTACTAAAACAGTATAGAATAATAAAATTCTCGTATTTCAACGAATTCAATGAGTATGCATTCAAATGACTCCATTTAGCAGATAAAATAACGTTTTGTCGATTTAAATTGCATTTCATAGAAAATACAGATTAAAACATATTAATAACTAGCGTTTTACCTACAAATAGTGTATTTTTATCGAGCTATTTAAAAACCCAACTCTTATGAATATTTTTTCAACAATACTTTTATCCGTAGTTTTTTTATTTAATGTAAACACAAAAGACACTACAGAATTTACTGCATATAGTTATGATATAGAATGTAATGATTCTAATAATGACGAAGACCCTGTAAATCCAATTATAATAAATAATGCCAACATAGGAATATTCCCAGGAGAAACTCATCCAGGTAATAAAACTTTTATTCCAAAAACAAGAATTAGCCCAGAACTTAGAGACTTTATTGTTACTGGAATACAAGCAGCTGATGATGGTACTGAAATTGTAATTTACGCTACATATGGAAATATCACATTATTAGCTAATCACCAAGATTCTTCAATAGGAAATAGAATTGAACAAAGTTCTAATATGACAATAAATCAAGGTGATTTTGCAGAACTTACTTATAATGCTACTATAGGTAAATGGATAATAAATAGCATTCAATAAAGAATACAATAAATTATTATAAAAAAATCAAGCCTGTTGGGCTTGATTTTTTTTGTTTAATAATATTATCTTAAATTATTTATACCTAGTAATACTTATTAAGTATTGAACGATAGAACTAATATATAACGTTTTTTTATCCATAAAAAGCTTAAAGAATGCTTTCTTTCTAATTAGGAATAACATTTACTAAGCAACTAAATATAACGTACAAGTAGCAAAAATAGGCTAATTGAACTACCAACTATCTATTTAAAATAAAGCACGCTCTAAACCTCTTAATATTGAGTTATAATTTATTAAGTCTTTTAGACTAACTACAATAGAACTTTGTATAACTATTTTTTATTATATATGCTCGCATATATAATAATTAATACACTCTATAGAAAATAGATAGATAGATAGATAGATAGATAGATAGATAGATAGATAGATAGATAGATAGATAGATAGATAGATAGATAGA
>NZ_CANMRQ010000026.1 GCF_947500325.1 uncultured Lacinutrix sp. | reverse complement strand
ACTAGCACTTTGATCTTGAACATACACAGAGCGAATGTTTTTAACACTTTTAGAAGCGTGTTTTACTGCTTTTTTTGTTGCATCTTCCCAACTTTTATCAGAGTTTGATAATACTTCAATAACTTTTAATACTGCCATAATTTTTATTTTTAATTAAATGATTAGTATAAAGCTACGACTATTTAGTCAAATTTTATTGATTTATAAAACCTAAGCAATATAAATATACGATAAAGTGGTGTTTTTTTTCGATTATCCGTTTATCGCTTCTACCGTGTTTACTTTTCCTTTAAGCATTTCTTTAAGCATATTTTCAATACCATTTTTTAAAGTAAATGTAGAAGAAGGACAACCGCTACATGCTCCTTGTAGGATTACTTTTACGGTTTTTGTTTGTTCATCATAAGATTCGAATTGAATATTACCTCCATCACTTGCTACAGCAGGTTTAACATATTCTTCTAATATATTCACTATTTCTTTAGAAGTATCATCTAAAGTTTCAAAATGAGCATCTATTTTTTCAGTAGTATTTTCAATAACTTCAGGAGCACTTGCAGAAACTATTTCTTTTCCATTTTCAATATAAGTTCTAATAAACTCTCTTAGTTCATTTGTTATTTCTTGCCACTCAGCAACATCGTATTTAGTAACAGATACGTAATTTTCATCAATAAAAACACTTTTTACAAAAGGAAGGTGAAATAATTCTGTTGCTAAAGGCGAGGGTTTTGCTACATCAATTGAAGTGAATTCGTATGCAGCAGTTACTAATTTTTTATTGGCAACAAACTTTAAAACAGAGGGATTTGGCGTGCTTTCAGCATAAACAGTAACAGGAACTTTCTTAGTGTTATCCGTATTTTCAACAACAGTTCCACCATTATTTAGATACTCTTCAATTTGTTGAGCAACTTCTGACTGAACATCTTTCCATTCTACAATATTGAAGCGTTCAATAGCAACAAAATTACTAGTGAGATATACTTTTTTTACAAAAGGTAAATAGAACAATTGTTGCGCTAAAGGTGATGATTTAGCTTCATCGATATTATTAAATTCGAAGCTTTGGTGCTGTGTAATAAATTGATTTAGTTCAAATTTGATTATAGTATTATTTGAAGTTTCTTGTATTGTAACTTTATATGGAGTCATTTAGCTTTAAATTTTTTACAAAAATACTAAAAGAAAAGTAGAGGAATCAATATATATGCTAATTAATGAAAAGTTCAATTCGTCTAAAATTTTAGCTTTTTTGATAAATCCTTTTTATATTGCTAGCTTTAACTTTTGTGGGTTTAATTATATAAACTAAATCTTTATATTTGGCAAAATATAATTTATTCGACAAAAAAGAGTTAATAATACCAATGGCTTGAAGTTTAGAACCAATATCTACTTTGAAAATAAACATTTTATGAGATTACAAAGGTTATTTATGTTAGCAGTTTCTGTGTTTTTATACAGTCAAATTGCTAAGGCGCAGGAAGGTCTTCCTATTTATTCTGATTACTTAACAGATAATTATTACTTAATTCACCCATCAATGGCTGGAGCAGCTAATTGTTCTAAAATTAGAATAACTGGACGTCAACAATGGTTTGGTGATGATAATGCACCCGCTTTACTTACTGCAAGTATTAATAGTAGAATAGGAGAGAGTAATTCTGGAATTGGTGCAATCGTATATTCTGATAAAAATGGATTTCATTCTCAAACAGGAGTATATTTGACTTATGCACACCATATTTTATTTTCTAGAAGTACTACAGATTTAAACCAATTGTCTTTTGGTTTAAGTGCAGGAGCTTTGCAGTATAAGTTAGATGAGACAACGTTTCTGCAAGATGGAGATAATGATCCATTAATTGCTGGAATTGAGCAATCTGCAACAGAATTTAATGTTGATTTTGGCTTTTCATATAACTTATATAATTTTTACGCACATGCTACAATAAAAAACTTATTGAATAATGATGGTGTGAATTTTAATAATAATGCAGATGGTCTTAATTTTAATAATTTAAGAACTTATCTAGTCTCTTTAGGTAATACGTTTAGTAATTTTAATAGTGATTGGAGTTTTGAACCGTCAGTAATGTTTATGTATAGAGAAGCTACAGAAGAAGCTTCTTTCGATATTAATGTGAAAGCATACAAGGCAATGGATTTTGGTAAAATTTGGGGAGGATTATCTTATAGAAGAAGTTTAGATGGTGCCGAATTTCAACAAGGATCTGGTGTAAGTAGTCAAAAATTACAATATATTACTCCACTTTTAGGTGTTAACCTTAATAACTTTATGTTTGCCTATACATATAGTTATCAGTCTAATTCGGTAGTGTTTAATAATGGAGGGTTTCATCAATTAACATTAGGTTATAACTTTGGTTGTGCTAAGGAGCGTTACCATTGTAATTGTCCTGCAATTAATTAATGTAAATAATACATATAAAAAAGCCTCGATTAATATCGAGGCTTTTTTATTACAATTAAAATGGAGATTATTCCCATTTGTAATTTTTGTTTTTTGCTTGTTTTTTTATGGCTTTAATCATGGCGCTTTCTAAACCATTATTATTACTCTTTTGTTTTGAAATAAAAACTTTACGTTTAGCATTTAATTCTTGAATTTTTTGCTGAATAGTTTCACGCTCTTTTTTCTTTTGTTTTATGTGTTTTTCTATTTCAGTTTTATTTTTTCCTTTTAATTCGGATGGTAACTCGCTCAGTTCAATTTCTTCTAATTTAAAGTTTTCATCATCAGATGCATCTACTAAATCCCATGATTTATTTTTATATAAGTGAGAACTCTTACTAACAGTTCTACTTACAGCATTTGCATTACTATATTCTTTTGCATTGCTATCTTGATCTGCTTGTAATTGCATTTTTGAAGCGCCTATATTACCATACGCGACATAAGTATTATTTAGTTTCTTATTAAATTCTAAAATTTCATCATCGTATGGAGAAGAAACATAATATGTTTCCCTATTATGATTAATTGCCATATAATCGCCATGAGCATTATCTGCTCCATCTTTCCAATAACTAGAAATACCTTGATTATAATCACCGCAAAAAATAGTGTTTACAGTAATATCATTATTATGTGCTTTTTTAGTAGCTTCTTTATAATTTACTTTACCCTGAGTAAAAGGTTCGTTTCCTGCTATAAAAATGAGCCTTAAATCTGTTTTGTTTCCTTTCCAATCTAACTGATCAATTGCAGTGTTAATAACGTGGCCACAGTATTCATTTCCTCCTTTGGTAGTTAATGAAAATAGTTGTTTTGAAATTTCATCCAAGTCATCGCTAAAGTTTATAACTTGACGAATGTAACCTTCGCTTCCATTTAAATTATCATTACCATATTCGTATACTGCTATTTGTAAATTAGGTTTGTCATCATCACATTTAGCATAAGATAATTCATTTACTATTTGCCATAACTGTGCTTTCGCTTGATCTATTAAACCATCCATACTATTGCTAGTGTCTAATAATAAGGCAACTTTAATAGAATGTTTTTTAGGTTTGTGAGCGTCTTTTGTTGCAGTATTAATTACATATCTGTCATTTTCTTTTTTGTTGTTGGCATTACAAGCAGATATTCCTAATGCCATTAGAGCTATAAAGCTCATTTTGATTGCTATTTTCATAATTTATATTAATTTAAATTTAACCGATATAGATGCTATTAGTTTTATTTTTCTAAAATCAGGAGTTTTGTAGTAATCATTTTTTGAATCTGAATTATAAATACGACTTGAATTACCACGAATTTTAATAGAATTATTAGCAAGGAAATTGAGGTTATCATTGCTGTCTTCTTTTATATGTATTGCTTTGCCAATTTTTTGATTTACAGCATTTGCATAATCTGAAGCTTTTGTTTTTGCTACTTTAAGAGCTTCGATTTTATTTTGTCTCCGTAGATTTTCAATGTCTGAATGACTTATTTTTATTATGGATGTGTTTGAAATCTCTAGAGTGTCACATACTCTATATACTTTACTTAGAGATTCACTATCGCTAACTAAGAGTTCTAAATACTTAATTTTTGAAACTTCATTTTTAGCTAAAAACCTTTTTAGATAATTACCAGTATAATCTTTCACCGATAATTGTTTATCTGTATCTATTCCAATTGATTTAAGAGATGAAATAAGTTGTTGTTCTTGCTTTTCAATACTAATTTTACCTCTTTTATCATTTTCATTTAAAACAATACTAATCGTAATTTCATTTGGTGTTATTTCTGTTTCAACTTTACCTGTAACATCAATATATGGCTCGTCTATAAAGTTTTTTTGCACATTTTGAGAGAATAAAAAGATAGTGCTAAACAGAAAAATTTGGATGGATATAATTATTTTTTTCATAATCTTAATTTTCTAGTTTTAATTCTTTTACATTAATATTACCTTGATCTGAAACCATAAAAAATTTATTTTTAATGACTTCTTTGGGTTCTGGTTTTTCTTCTTTTGGTTTTTCTGTGTACTGTAATTTTATTTCCATACCAATTTGAATAACGGGTTCAACAATTGAAGGGTTAATAACAATGTCATATGCTTTAAAAGATAATGGTTCGTAATAGTAAGAGGTTTGTTTTTTTGCTTTAAGAACTCCTTTTTTCTTCTTTAAAGCTTCCATAGAAATA
Organism: uncultured Lacinutrix sp.; assembly: GCF_947500325.1. Lineage (GTDB taxonomy): Bacteria > Bacteroidota > Bacteroidia > Flavobacteriales > Flavobacteriaceae > Lacinutrix. The sequence goes on along the minus strand of NZ_CANMRQ010000026.1, from coordinate 37,903 downwards.
CTATTAAAAGCTTGATAGTTTTTATAAAATTCTTTTGGAAAATAACAGTATTTAATATCTGCTATAGTAGGTTTGTAGTTCGATAAATCAAAACCTAGATCTTCATAAAATTTTTGTTTTTCTTTTAGAGTTTTTAATATTTCAGCCCTAAGTTTTGTATATACAGTTTCAATATTATCAATGAAATAATCAACCTTAACAAGATTATATACTTCATTTTTTGCAAAAGCAGATAGTATTTTTTCAAATTGATTAACCTTAGTGAATTTTACATGAATATTTTGTTGTAATTCAAAGCCTTTAGGGACTTCATGATATTTTTTACTGAATAATTTGCGCTCAACAACTGTTTCGTATACAGGAACAAAAGAAATAACATCAATTACAAAGTCTTTTGATGGAACACCTATTGAGACTAATTCATTTTTAATTTTATTCACAGTCTCATTCATTAGTCTATTCGTGTCTTCACTTGTTTCTCCAATTTGTACGACATTAAAAACAGCAGTGTAGGCATCTGCGACAACATTATTTAAGGCTTTTACATCTATAGATATTTGAGCATTAGGTGTTAATGTTTGGCGCCTAAAACGGTTAATGTTTTGATCATAAATATTAGCGTTTCCTAAACTTTCGGAGCTCATTACATTTTGTCTTGAAATAGTTGTAGCATTACCTTTAATTTGGGCAAAGGTTATTGTGCTTACAAATAGAAATACTAGATGCATTTTTGTTTTCATATAATTTTTATTTGTTATTAAATCTGGGTAAACTTAAAATCAACTTAGTTTTAAAAAAAACGATAATGAGTAAGCCTTGTTTTTAAATGAGTGAATAGTCTATATGATTGAGTAAACAAGTAGAAATAGTAACATTTAAACTTATAATTTGAATGTTTCGGTTTTAATATGCCAACTAAAGTGTGTAAGTTTATCCTTTAGAAATATTAATGAATACAAATAAATACTACATATTATTCTTAATCTGTGCTTTAAGTTTTATCAAACTTGATGCTCAGAACGATGAAATTAATGACAATAAAGTCGAAGATATATATTATACCATTAAAGGATCTGTTAAAGAAAGTGATACAAAAGAACCAATACGAAATGTAAATATTCAAGTTAACGGAGGTAAATACACGTCTACAGATAGAGAAGGAGACTTTAGGATTGAAGCTAGAATAGGAGATGAGCTTATGGTTAGTCATAAAGATTTTCAAACGGTATACCATACTATAGATAGTGGAGATAGAATAGCAATAGAAGTACAACCTAATTATAGTCCTGTACAGACTAAAAAATATAAACGGAATAATTCGTTTAATAGTTTAATTGACTCTGCTAAGTTTTATAGAAAAAAATCTGCAGAAAAAAGTGTTCAATTCATTACTGAAAGTATAAAGAATAGCACATCTGTTAAACAAAATGCAGAAGCTTTCGAAACACTTGCAGATATTTATATGCATTGGAAACAGTATGATTTGGCTATTACTAATTATAGAATAAGCCTTAATAACTATAATTCTAATGATGTTAAATTGAAACTGGCTGAAGCTTATATGAAGAATAAAAACTTTCAAGAAAGCTTAACTGTTTATAATAGTTTGAATAAATCTAATTTATCAAATTATCAAACAGTAGAATTGTATGAAGGACTTGGTGATGTTAATAGATCTATCAAGGATTATAATGCCGCTATAGATGCTTATAAAACAAGTTTAAATATTGCTAGACAGAGTTTTATTACGCCAAAAATCACCGATTTAAATTCCAAGTTAGCCCAGACATATGGTGAGAGTGGATCTAAGGGTGAAGCCAAAATTTATTTTAAAAACTCCTTAGATTTAGCATCTCAAGAAAATAAAACTAGAGCAATAAAAGAAAAAATTACAGTTGCAGATTTTAATAATTCTAATGCAGATTATGAAGAAGAAATTCAGTTAAGAAAAGAGGCTATTCCTCAAATTCAAGATATTGAAACCGATTCTATAATTGAAAACGAAAGCGATTTTACAATACAAAAACAAAATTATAAAATAGGTAATGCCTATTATCTTCAAAAGGATTATAGTAATGCTATATCTTACTTAGAAAAAAGTATAGAAGAAGCAGATAAACGAGAAGATCTAGATGTTGAAAAAGATGGAAAACGTAAATTATTTGAAGTGTATGAAAATGCTGGTGATTTTGAGAAGGCAAAAAAAGCATTCGATGATTATACTGAGACTTTAGATGCTTTATATGCAAAAAAAGATCAAGAAATTATACATGCAAAACGTTTCGCAAAAAAACTTTCTGATAATGAAAATCGTATTATTTTATTAAAAAAAGACCGTGAACTATCAGAAAGTAAATTTGAAGCCACAGTTGAACGTAACAAGAGGCAAAAAATAACAATATACTCGCTAATTGGAGGATTATTACTCTTATTATTAATAGCCTATTTAATGTATAAATACATTAAACAACAAAAAACAGCAAATAATTTATTAGCATTAAAGTCATTAAGAAGTCAAATGAATCCTCATTTTATTTTTAACGCACTCAATTCGGTAAATAGTTTTATAGCTACTAACGACGAACGTACTGCTAATAAATATTTAAGTGATTTTTCAAAACTTATGCGTGCTGTTTTAGAAAATAGTGAAGAAGACTTTATACCATTGCAAAAGGAAATTGAGCTTTTAGAATTGTATACTAAGTTAGAGCATTTTAGATTTCAGGATAAGTTTGATTATAATATAACTGTTGATGATACTATTAATGTTGATGATTTTCAAATACCTCCAATGTTATTACAACCATATATTGAAAATGCAGTTTGGCATGGACTACGTTATAAAAAAGAAAAAGGAATTTTAGATATTTCTATAGTTAAAAAAGAAAAAGAAGAAATAGCAATTACAATTGTAGATAATGGTATTGGGCGTGAAAAATCTAGAGCACTAAAAACAGAGAATCAACAAAAACAAAAGTCGAAAGGTATGGGTAATATTAAAAAGCGTGTGTCTATTTTAAACGAAATGTATAAAGATAAAGTTGATGTGTTTATAGACGATTTCCAGTCTGAAGGAGATATAGGAACTAAAGTAGTAGTGACTTTAAAACGAGATTAAATGAAATTAAAATCGATAATAGTAGAAGACGAAGAAACAAGTAGAGAAATTTTAAAAAATTATCTCAAAAAGTATTGTCCTAATGTTGAAATTAAGGGTGAAGCTGCTAATATAAATGAAGCTTTAGAACTCATTAGAGGCCAAGACTTAGATTTAGTCTTTTTAGATGTAGAAATGCCTTATGGTAATGCTTTTGATTTGTTAGATAAAGTTGGCGATCGTAATTTTGAAACAGTTTTTGTAACGGCATATAATCATTATGCTATAGAAGCTTTAAATGCACATGCGTCGTATTATTTAATGAAACCTATTGCTATTGACGATTTGATTAAAGCAGTCGATTATGTCGTAGAAATTAAAACAAAAGAAGATGCTTTACAAGATCAAGTTTTAGTACCAAAAACAAGTAAAAATGTTGATGGTAAAATTACGATACCACAACAAGATGGTTTCGAAATTATTAGTATAGCAGATATTTTATTCTGTAAAGCTGATGATAATTATACTGAGATTTACCTTAATAATAATAAACGTAAAATAGTAAGTAAAACATTAAAACACTTTGAAGAAACACTTAAAGGGTCAAGTTTTGCTCGTGTGCACAAGAGTTATTTGGTAAATGTGAATGAAGTTGTGAAATATGTAAAAGGAAAAGGTGGAAGCGTTATATTAAGCAATGGAAAAGAAGTGATGGTGTCACCATCAAAAAAATCTGAATTATTATCTTACTTTAAATAATAAAATTCCTGAGTAAGCAGGAATTCCATAAAAGAAAACAAGAATATCGTATGCTTTTAAAAGAATAAAAGTATTCTTTATATATAAACCAAAAAGGAGCTCTAAAAGTAAAAAGAGATTCCTTTTTTCAAAGGAATTTTATGCCAATAATAAAACCAGTAAAAGGAAAAACACCACAAATACCACAAGATTGCTACATAGCAGAAAATGCTACTATTGTTGGAGATGTGACAATGGGGAAAGAATGTAGTATATGGTTTAATGCAGTATTACGTGGAGATGTGCATTACATTAAGTTAGGTAATAAAGTTAATGTTCAAGATGGAGCAGTAGTACATTGTACTTATCAAAAATATCCAACAACTATTGGGAATAATGTATCTATAGGACACAATGCTATTGTTCATGGCTGTACTATTCATGATAATGTACTTATAGGCATGGGAAGTATTGTAATGGATAATTGTGTAGTAGAGAGTAACAGTATTGTAGCAGCTGGAGCAGTTGTTACTCAAAATACAATTATAGAATCTGGTAGTATTTATGCTGGTGTACCAGCAAAAAAAGTTAAAGACATAAGTAAGGCACTTATTAATGGAGAAATAAACCGAATTGCTGAAAATTATGTTAAGTATTCTAGCTGGTTTAAAGAGTAGTTTTTATAATAGAGATTAATGCTTCAATAGAGTTTAATGTATTAATCTTTTTTGTAGACATAAACTCCTCAAAACCATTCTGGGTTTCTTTTATAATTATAGGATATGTATAATTTGTATTAGTATGTTTTGTTTCAAATTCATCAATATGAAGAAATTCCATGTCAATATTACTTTGTTCTCTAAAATCTTTCCAAACTTTGTTTTCAGAAAAGGTGTCGAAAGTAATTGCACATAAATTGCAATTATATGTTTTAGGGCTAAAAATTTTATGGGCAACATCTAAAAATGTATTAGCAAGACCTGAATTTGCGTTATAGATGAAGATTAGTTTTTGCATACTACATAAGTAGTGATTATATAGTATAACTTACTAAAAATTTAAATATTCAACTTTAAAACGATTTCCTAAAAGTGACTGCATCACTTCAGTATTTTTTATATTAATATAAAAAGCGTTTGTAGGTTTTTTAATATCATTATTTAATAGACTATACTGCTTTAATATGGTTTTAGTTTGCTTGGCTACCGCTGCACCAGAATCTATAATTTTAACGTGTTTAGGTAATAGATCTAGTAATTGAGGAATAAGATATGGGTAATGTGTACAGCCTAAAACCAAGTAATCAATATTAGCCTCTAGCATTGGTTTAAGATAAGGCTTCAATAATGATCTCATAGTTGTTGTATTCAGCATTCCTGTTTCAACTAAAGGCACTATGCCTTCTCCTACTTGTTCAATTATTTTAATGCCATTAGAATACAGGTCTAATGTTTCATGAAATAATGCGCTAGATAAAGTGCCTTTCGTAGCCAAAATACCTATTGCTTTGGTTTGTGTTTGTAGTGCGGCAGGTTTAATAGCAGGCTCAATACCAATAAAAGGAACATCATATTTTTCTCTTAAAATAGAGATGGCATTGGTTGTAGCAGTATTGCAAGCAACTACGATTATTTTACAGCCTTTTTGTAATAGATACTCTGTATTTTTTATACTAAGTTCTATAATTTCATTTTTAGTTTTTGCGCCATAAGGTGCGTTTTTACTATCGGCAAGGTAAATAGTATTTTCATTTGGTAATAAGGTGCGAATTTCTTTCCAAATAGAAGTGCCTCCAACACCAGAATCGAATATGCCAATAGGTTGTTTACTCATAGAAATGATAATGTTATAAAAATACAAAAGCCACCTTAAATAAGGCAGCTTTTATAGTTGTAAAATTAAGTTTTAATTAGATACCTAATTCTTTCTTTACATCTGAAAGTAAATCTTTACCTTCTGCAGTAATTAAAGTTGCTCTGTCTAAAACATATTGAAAACCTTGTGCTTTCGCTACTTTATTAATTGCAGCTAATGCTTTTTCTTGAATAGGCTTTAATAATGCTAATTCTTTCTTTTGAAGTTCTTGTTGAGCATTAGCAGCATATTGCTGAATACTTTGTGAATCTGTTTGTACTTCAACTAAACGCTTTTCATTCTCTTCTTGAGTTTTTCCAGCAGCCTCAGTTTCGTATCTTTTCATTTTGTTTTGATACTCTGTACGCATAGCTGTTAAATCTGCTTCGTAAGTTTTTCCTACTTTTTCCATTTCCGCTTGCGCAGCTTTCATCTCTGGCATTAAAGAGATAAGCTCATTTACATTAATGTGAGCGACATTAGATTGGGCATTTGTAAAACTAGTTGCTCCAATAAATAATGCTGCTGCAATAAGTAGTGTTTTAAATTGTTTCATTTTTAATAGTATTTATTTGTGTGTTATAATTATTAATTGTTATCGTCTTGAGTATCGTCTTCTGGAGCACTTTCTTTCGCTTCTTTTGCTTTCTTACGGTCCTCTAAGATTTTTTTTCTTTTTTCTTCTAATGCTTTTTTTCTTGCAGCTCTATCTGCTAACTTTTTTTGTCTACGTTCTTCTAAAATTTGCTCTCTAGTTTTTGGAGCTTCTTCACTTTCAGAACTTTCTTTTTTATTTTCAGTACCTTCTTCTTTATCTCCAGCTTTTTCTTCTTCACTCATTTGATTCTCTCCATCTTCAGTTGTTTTGTTTTCGGCATCTAATTTTTCTTGCTTAGCTTTTTCTCTATCTGCTAAAATTTTTGCTCGCTTTTCGGCTGCCGCTTTCTTGCGCTCTTCAACTAATTTTTTTCTTGCCGCTTTCTTTTCATCTAATGCTTTTTGTCTAGCGTCTTTTCCTTCATTTACTTCAACAACAACATCTTCTTCTTTAGCTTGTTTTTTATCTTTTCTAGACTTTAATTGCTTACGTTTAGATGCTCTTGTTATTGTTCTTAATACGCGTTCACTAATATCAAACCTTTCAGCAGAATACAACATTACAACATCGGCAGATTTATCAAAAACGAAATCATATTTTCTTGCTTTTGCAATATCTTGAACGGCTTGAAAAATTTGATCTTGGATAGGCTGCATTAATTGCCTTTTTTGAATCATTAAATCTCCATTTGGTCCAAATCGTTTTTGTTGATAGTCTAAAATTTCTTTTTCTTCAAAATTTATATCTTCTTCACGTTCTTCAATTAATTCTTTGGTTAATAATACTTTTTCAGTATTTAAAGCCTCACGCTGTTCTTTAATAGAATTTAGTTTAGCTTCTATCTCAGTTTTCCATTTTTGTACCTTAGATTCAAGTTGAGTTGTTGCTTCACCATATTCAGGAACATTTTCTAAAATATATTCGGTATCTATGTAGCCAATTCTAACACCTCTGCCTTGGGCATTAATATTCCAGCTCAACATAGACATTATAGTCAATAAAAAAAGAACTTTAAATTTCATCTGTTTAGTTTTTATATTCATAAGCTATAAACTCAAAAAATGACAGATGATTGTCTTGATCCTGTCTTATATTTTGAATTACTTAGTTTCAAAATAACGAATTTTAATTTTAAAAATTTAATTCCTGAATCAAATACTCAAACTGTACATTGAAAATATCGTGCCAAAAATAAAAATTTATAGGGATAGTACATATAAAAACAGCTTTTAATTTATTGATTAAAAGCTGTTTTTGTCTTAAAATTGTTGTCCAATAATAAAGTGCGTTTCCCAACCATGTTTAATTGTTTGACCAGGTAATGCATCAAATCCATGACCAAAGTCAATACCTAATAATCCAAATGCAGGCATAAATATTCTAACACCTAAACCAGCAGATCTTTTAACATTAAAAGGATTATAATCTTTAAAATTATCATAAGATGCACCTGCATCTAAAAACCCTAAAGCAAATATTTTTGCACTTTGTTTTAATGTAATAGGATATCTTAATTCTAACGAGAATTTATTGTAAGCAGCGCCACCATCTTGACTAGATAAAGCTTGATTTGGATAACCTCTTAATGCTATAACTTCTCTACCATCTAAACTAAAATTACCTAAACCGTCACCACCTAAATAAAAACGCTCGAAAGGAATAACACCTCTATCTTGATTATAAGCGCCTAAGAAACCAAATTCGATAGTAGATTTAAATACAAATTTGTCCACCAACTTAGTATACCAATCTCCTTTAAATTTTACTTTATAAAATTCTAACCATTTAAAACGTTCTTGATCAATTTTAGATATTCTATCTGCAGCAGTAGTTCTTTGTGCTGCGGTACTATTTGTATTAGCTAGAATTGCCGACTTTTCATCACGCTCTTCTTTTAGAGATTTATAATCTATTCCATTAAATGCAGAATATGGTAAAGAGAATTTGGCAGTGACATTAAAGTTAGAACCTCCTGTTGGGAAAATTGGATCGTTAAATGTATTATTTCTACTTAAACCTATGGTGTATGATAAATTATTAGAGTAACCGTCGCCAAATGTGAACAGACCAGTATTGTAGTTTTTTAAATTATAATGCTGAAAACTTAAGGCCTGAGATAATGTGAAATAATCATCCGGTACAGATAAACGTTTTGCTAAACCGAAAGTAATTCCAGTAATATTAAAGCGTCTATTTTTATCTGCTCTTCTTGTTTGAGGATCAAATAAAAATTGTTTTGTATGTGATAATGATGTTGAAAATTGAACAGGTTTCTTTCCTCCCATCCAAGGTTCAGAAAACGAGAAGCTATAGGTTTGGAAAAATCTACTTGCTTGTAAACGTAAAGCTAATTTTTGACCATCACCAGTTGGTATAGGTTTGTATGCGTCTGCTTTAAAAAGATCTTTAATTGAGAAGTTGTTAAAAGATAATCCAAGTGTACCTATAAATCCACCACCACCATAACCACCTTGTAGTTCTATTTGGCTAGATCCAGATTCAACTACAGAGTATTCCATATCTATAGTACCATCTTCAGGATCAGCATTGTTAAAGTTAGGAGTAATTTGCTCTGCATCAAAGAAACCTAATTGACTCAATTCACGAACAGTTCTTACAACATTGGCTTTACTGTATAATTCACCTGGTCTTGTTCTTATTTCTCTATAAATAACATGGTCATTTGTTTTTTCATTACCAATAACAGATACTTTATTAAAGTGTACAGGTTTACCTTCAGTAATTCTAATTTCCATGTCAATAACATTGTTATCTGCATTCACCTCTACTGGATTAATTGTAGAGAACAGGTAACCATTATCTTGGTATAAGTTAGTTATATCATTACCATCTGGTTTTGTTTCATCTGCAATTCTTTTTGCTAATTCTACACCGTTATATGTGTCTCCTTTTTCTATACGTAATATACGGTTCAAAAATTCATCAGTGTATACGGTGTTTCCAACAAAAGAAATGTTACCATAGCTATATTTTTCGCCTTCTTCAACTTTAATATTTAAAGTAACATGTTTTTTGTCATTAATTATCATTGTGTCCGAAATAATACGAGCATCTCTATATCCAACAGATTTGTACTTGTTTATTACATTTTCTAAATCTTCTTTATATTCAGCTTCAATATATTTTGAGCGTTTTAGAATACGAATTATATTTTTTTGCTTCGTATTTTTCATCGCTCTTCTAAGCTTTTTGTCACTTAAGATTTCGTTACCTTCAAAATTAATCTTCTTTATCTTTACTTTCTCTCCGCGATCTACATTAAGTAACATGTTTACTCTTGCTTTTTCAATAGAGTCGTTTACTTCAGAAGTATTTATAATAACCTTAGTGTTTAAATAACCTGCTTTACGATTTTTATTTTGAATGTAGTTTTTAGTAGTTGTAATAAGGTTTTCTGTAACTTTAACACCTTTTTGAAGCTTATTTTCTTTTATTAGAGCTTCTTTTTTTCCTTTTTTTACACCATTTATTTGAAGTTCACTTAATTCAGGCAAATCAGATAATCTAATTTCAAGATATGCGTTTCCATCTTCAACTTTAGTAAGATAAACCTCTATGTCACTAAAAAGATTTGATGTCCATAGTTTTTTTACAGCATTACTTATTTTTTCTCCAGGAATAGATATGTCTGTTCCTTTTCTTAATCCAGAATAAGTGATAATAGTTTGCTCACTAAAGCTAGTATTTCCTTTTACTGTTATTTCTGCTAAGGTGTATGTTTTACTATTTGCATAAGATAACTCTTGCGCCTGAGCAAAAAAACTTGTCATTGTAATGATTACAACTAATGCGTACTGTAGGATTTTTTTCAATTGTAATTGTTTAGCTAATTTGTTCACTTGTTTTCCCAAATCGTCGTTCTCTTTTTTGATATTCTGAAATAGCGTCATAAAGATGCTGTTTTGTAAAATCTGGCCAAAGTATTTTTGTAAAATACAATTCGGCATAAGCAATTTGCCATAATAGAAAATTGCTAATACGTTGTTCTCCACTAGTTCTAATTAGTAAGTCAACGTCTGGTAAATTTTGCGTGTAAAGATGCTCATTAATAATCGATTCGTCAATATTTTCTGTAGAAATTATATTATTTTTAACTTTAATACTTATTTCTTTAACGGTATTTAATAATTCTTCTCTAGAACCATAGCTTAAAGCTAAGGTTAAAGTCATTCGATTATTGTTTTCTGTACTTTTAATAACATCACTTAATTCCTTATTTACTTTAGAAGGTAAGGTTTTAAGGTTGCCAATAGCTGACAGTTTTATGTTGTTTTCTTGAAGTGTTTTTATCTCTTTTTTTAAAGAAGACACTAATAATTTCATTAAAGTATCTACTTCTAACTTTGGGCGATTCCAATTTTCGGTAGAAAAGGCATATAATGTTAGATTTTCTATTCCTAGTTCTGCACAAGCTTCTACTGTTTCTCTAACAGATTTAGTCCCGTTTTGATGTCCAATAGCTCTAATTAATCCTTTTTGTTTAGCCCAGCGACCATTGCCATCCATAATTATGGCGATGTGTTTAGGTAATTTTTTTGTATTTAAATCTTTTATATCCACTTTCTTTATTGTGGGCAAAAACATGGGTTTCTACCAAAAGTATAAGTTAAAGTAATGCCTGTAAAGACATACCAATCATTATTATTAATGTTTCCAAAGCTTAATGATGAATCAGCACCTTGAAAATCGGGCAAACTACCATCTAATTCATCAGAAAAAGTATACCTAGCACCAATTTCTAAAGCTAAAATAAAATCTGTTGATATTGCCGCTTTATAGCCTAGAACCATTGGTATACCATAAGCAAAGCTAGATGTATTAGCAGGTGTGAATTCTCCTTGACCGTTAAAAAAGAAATTATCATGTTTTGCTACACTAATTCCAGTATACAAATATGGTGTTGATACAAAATCGCCACCATGTAAATCAAAGGGTAAAAATGTAAATTCCATTCCAGCAGATAATTCTAGAAGATCATTAGTAAATCCAAAACCTCTAATTTGTCTACTAGGATCATCAGAATCACTATCATTAGCTTCTAATTGAGTATACATAAGTGATACTCTATAAGAATGTCTTGGACTTCTATTCCATTTATATATGGCACCAAAAGCTACGTTATTGGGCGCAATGTAGTTAGTTGCTCCAACATCGCCTATAAAGTTACTGCCCCCAACGAAAATACCAAATTCGTTAATTTGAGCAGAACTTAATTGTGTGCTTAAAAATACTATTAATAAAACAGTTAAATACCTCATAAATCTTCAAAGTTTGCAAATATAATAAATAAGATTAGCCTATAACAATTTAGACCAAATAGTTACAGTTTAAAACAGCTTTTAGATTGAAATATTGTAAAAAAGTGATTTTTGCTTGATAGATTGTTGAAAATATAGCTTTAATTTCGTTTGTCTTCTCCCCAAAGCAGTTTTTTTCTAAGAGTCGTTAAGAAGCTTTCACTATCAAATTCAATCATATTAATAGTAAAGGGAGCTTTTTTTATAGTTATAACTGTATCATTAGAAAGCGTAGCTATTCTTGAGTCAAGAGATACTAGGTAATTGTCTTCTCTACCACTAACTTTTAATTCTATTATTGTTGAGTCTTCTATAACTAAAGGTCTAGCACTTAAATTATGTGGTGCTATAGGAGTTAATACAAAACTTGTAGTATCTGGAGTGATTACTGGTCCTGCACAGCTTAATGAATAACCGGTTGAGCCAGTAGGAGTTGCTATTATTAATCCATCGCTCCAATAAGATGTTAAATATTCGCCATTAAGTTTTGTTTCTACAGTAATCATTGAAGTTGTATTTTTTCTACTTACTGCTATTTCATTAAGAGCAAAATCTAAATCTATAATATCTTTGTTTTCAGGAGTTGTCTCTATTGCTAATAATGTGCGTTTTGATAAAGAATATTTTTTATTATAAATATGGTCAATAGCTTCTTTGATATTTTCTGTTTGTATAGTCGCTAAAAAACCTAGCCTACCAGTATTAATACCTATTATAGGAATGTTTAAGTCTCGAACAAAAGTAATAGCTCTTAAAATAGTACCATCACCACCAATACTAATAAGTAAGTCAAAACTTTCATCTAAAATATTGAAAACTTTATAGTTAGATAGGTTGCCTAATTTAGATTTAATGTCTTTGTAAAATTCAGCTTCAAGAAAGAAAGAAGCTTTGCGTTCTTGTAATGTTTTAGTTAAAACTTTGAGCGCTTCTTTAGACTGTTTTTTAGGATATTGACTATAAATAGCTACTTTCATCTATTACATGTTTAAGTATTTATTTAAATAGTCTGATCGTTCTTTTAAACCAATCAAGAAACTATCTTCCTCATGACTAGATAGTACATTGTAGCTATATCTTCTAAAGGTTTGTGTTATTTCATTTAAATCTGCATTACTTATTTTTAATGTGATCTGAGCTACGTCATTTTCAATTTTTGATATAAAAGCACCTAGTAGTTTACCATTATTAGATTCAACAATTTGACTTGCTTCACTAAAAGAATAATCCGTTAATCCTTTTTCAACAATGATAATAGCTCCAGCTTCTGCAAAAAAGGGTGTTTCATTAAATAGACTAATGACATCGTTTAATTCGTAATACCCTAAGTACACATTTTTATTACTTAATACAGGCATTATATTCGTGGAGTTCTGAGCGAAAGCTTCTAGAACATCTAGCCAGTTTGTATCTTCTCTTACAAAAAAGCCTTCACCAGCATAGCGATAGTCTTCTATTTGTTTATTGCTTTCAAAGCAGTGTGCATCATTTTCTGAGATACAACCTAAATAAACGTCATCTTCATTTTTAATAGGAATATGCGAATAAGTTAGTTGGTTAAAAAGTAATTGAATTTCACTTACCTTTTCAGTGTTTAAAACTGGTTTTATATCATTTATAACGTAATCAAGGAGATTCATTGCAAGTTGGTATTTTATGCAAATTAATTAAAAAATAGTTCAAAACCGCAGTTCTACTTCGTATTTTTGTGATTATAAATTTAAGTTCAAAAATGACAAAACTAAGCGTCAATATAAATAAAATAGCCACTTTAAGAAATGCACGTGGTGGTGATGTGCCTAACTTAGTACAATTTGCAAAAGATGTTCAACGCTTTGGAGCAGAAGGAGTGACTATACATCCTAGGCCAGATGAACGCCATATTCTTTATCAAGATGCTCGTGATTTAAAATCAATAGTGCATACCGAATATAATATAGAAGGAAATCCTAATCCTAAATTTATAGATTTAGTATTGTCAATAAAGCCAACACAAGTAACTTTGGTTCCAGATGCCGTAGATGCTATTACTAGTAATGCTGGTTGGGATACTGTAAAACATAAAGATTTTTTGACTGAAGTTATTACGGAGTTTCAAAATAACGGAATAAGAACTTCTATTTTTGTTGATCCCGAAACAAGTCAAATTGAAGGAGCAAAAGCTACAGGAACAGATAGAATAGAATTGTATACAGAAGCTTTTGCACATCAATACGGCTTAGGAAATAAAAATGGAATAAAACCTTATACAGCTTGTGCAGAGATTGCAAATACAATTGATTTAGGTATAAATGCAGGTCATGATTTGTCTCTTGATAATATTAAATTTTTTAAAGAGAATATTCCTGGTTTATTAGAAGTGTCTATAGGTCATGCTTTAATCTCTGAAAGTATATATTTAGGTATTGAGAATGTCGTTAATATGTATTTGAATAAGCTTAAATAATGCAATTGTACTCCAATATAATAGGCCAAGGACAACCGTTTTTAATTCTTCATGGATTTTTAGGCATGAGTGACAATTGGAAAACCTTAGGTAAACAATTTGCCGAAGATGGTTTTGAAATGCATTTAATAGACCAGCGTAATCATGGTAGAAGTTTTCATAATGATGACTTTAGCTATGAAGTATTGGCAGAAGATTTAAAACTGTATTGTGATGAACATAATTTACAAAATGTTATTTTATTAGGTCATTCAATGGGAGGAAAAACAGCAATGTTGTTTGCTACTTTATATCCAGAAATTGTTAAACAATTAATTGTAGCCGATATTTCTCCACGTTTTTATCCTATACATCATGATGCTATTTTAGAAGGATTAAGCAGTTTAGATTTTGGTGTTTTAAAAAGTAGAGGAGAAGCAGATAAACAATTGTCAAATTATGTTCAAGAATTTGGAACACGTCAATTTTTGCTAAAAAACCTCTATTGGGTAGAAAAAGGACAATTAGGACTGCGTATTAATTTAGATGTTTTAAAAGAGAATGTTTCAGAAGTTGGTGAAGCCTTACCAGTGCATTCTAAATATGAAAAAGACACTTTGTTCTTAAGAGGAGACAAAAGTGAATACATTGCTTTACAGGATGAAAAATTAATTAAAATTCATTTCCCTAGTGCTAGAATTGAAACTATTTCTAATGCAGGACATTGGTTACATGCCGAAAACCCTAAAGATTTTTATACTACTGTTGTTAATTTCGTAAATTGAATTCATAAATAATTTTAAAAAGAAATTAATATGAATCTAATAATCCGCCTTTTATTAAACGCTATTGCTGTTTTTGCATTAGCACATATTTTAAATGGAGTGCAAGTAGATAATTATGTTACAGCAATACTGGTTGCTTTAGTATTATCGATTTTAAATTTATTAGTGAAACCGTTATTAGTTATACTAACATTGCCAATTACTATTTTCACATTAGGCTTGTTTCTTTTAGTTATAAATGGAGTAATTATTTTGTTGGCAGATAAATTTATTAATGGTTTTTCGGTGAGTAACATATGGTCTGCAATATTGTTTAGTATTCTATTATGCATATTACAATCATTGTTGCATTCCTTTTTAAAAAAGGATAAAAAGAAAGCATAATAATAGCTGGATTTCAGTAAGTTAAAAACTTTGATGGAGTGTAAAAAAGTACTACTTTTGCACTCCATTTTTGGTTACAATAAAAAAGTCTATTCAAAATGAATATTACAAGAGAAAATAAAGATGCATTAAATGCTGTAGTAACAGTAGCAATTGAAAAAAATGATTACGCTACTAAAGTTGAAAAAATCTTAACAGATTATAGAAAGACGGCTAACATTCCTGGATTTAGAAAAGGGCACGTGCCAATGGGAATGGTAAAAAAACAATACGGAAAAGCTGTTTTAATTGATGAGGTTAATAAATTAATTCAAGATGGATTAAATAAATATCTTACCGAAGAAAAACTAGATGTTTTAGGGCAGCCATTACCAAAAATGCAAGATGAAATTGATTGGGATAGCGAAACTTTTTCTTTTGAATTTGAATTAGGCTTAGCACCGGAATTTGATGTAAATTTAAAAGGTAAAAAGGCTATTACACATTATAATATTGTTGCAGACGATAAGATGATTGACGATCAAGTTGTAAATATTCAAAAACAATATGGAAAGTTAATTGCTCAAAATGAAGTAGTAAAAGACAGTGAGATTACTGGAACTTATACTAATGAAGAAGAAGGAATTGATAATAAAGTTACATTAACTTTAGATAAATTTAAAGGCAAAGCTACAGAAAAGCAATTTGTAGGTGCTAAGGTTGGAGATGTTCTTACATTAAAAACTAAAGGACTTTATAGTGATGATCATGAATTAATGCATGCATTAAAAATAGAACATGATAAAGCTCATGGTTTAGCAATCGAGGTGAATTTTGAAATTTCTGAAATCAATCAAAGAGAATTAGCAGATTTAGATCAAGAGTTATTTGATAAATTATTTGGTAAAGATACTGTGAAAACGGTTTCTGAATTAAAAGAAAAGATTAAAGAAGATGCTGAAAAGCAATTTGTGCAACAATCTGATCAAAAATTATTAAATGACGTTACTGAGTATTTAGTTGACAATACAAAGTTTGACTTACCAGCAGAGTTTTTAACAAAATGGATGCAAACTGCAGGTGAAAAAGAAATGGATGAAGCGACTGCAAAAGAAGAATATGAAAAATCTGAAAAAAGCTTACGCTACCAATTAATCGAAGGGAAAATCATGGAGGCTAATGGTCTTAAAGTTGATTTTGAAGATGTTAAGGAAAGTGCTAAAGCAATGATTAAAGTGCAAATGGCGCAGTTTGGGCAAATGAATCCTTCAGAAAAAGAATTAGAAGATATTGCAGCACGTGTATTATCTAATCAAGATGAAGTAAAGCGTTTAAGTGAGCAAGTAGTAAGTCAGAAATTATTAAATCTGTATAAAGAGAAAGCAAACGTAAAAGCTAAGGAATTAACATATGAAAAGTTTGTTAAAGAAGTTTACGGTGATAAATAAGACCAACGTTCTTTTTAAAGAATAATCATTATATTTAGGCGTTGAATTTTTTATAATTCAACGCCTATTTTATTCGCGTTAAATTCGATATAAAACTTTTGAAAAACGCATGAATTACATTACATTTAAAATCTTCTGAAAGACTTTAGATAACAAAAAAAGATTAAATTTTTAAAATACATATGGATTACGGAAAAGAATTCGAAAAATTTGCAATAAAAGATCAAGGTATTAATAGTAACTACTACGGTAAAATTATTAGTAGTATGTATCCTCAAAATATGACGCCTTATGTTATAGAAGAACGTCAATTAAATATCTCACAATTAGATGTGTTTTCTCGTCTAATGATGGATAGAATACTTTTTTTAGGAACTGGTATTAATGATAATATTGCAAATATCATCCAAGCGCAATTACTATTTTTAGCAAGTACAGATGCTTCTAAAGATATTCAAATGTATATTAACTCTCCAGGAGGAAGTGTTTATGCTGGTTTAGGTATTTATGATACTATGCAGTTTATAAATCCAGATGTCGCTACAATATGTACAGGAATGGCAGCATCAATGGGAGCTGTATTATTGTGCGCAGGCGAAAAAGGAAAAAGAAGTGGTTTAGAACATTCAAGAGTTATGATTCACCAACCATTAGGTGGAGCACAAGGTCAAGCTAGTGACATTGAAATTACTGCTCGCGAAATAATAACACTTAAAAAAGAATTATATGAAATAATTAGCAAGCATTCTGGTCAGGATTACGACAAAGTATATAATGATAGTGATCGTGACTACTGGATGAAAGCAGATGCTGCTAAAGAATATGGTATGATTGATGAAGTTTTAACTAGAGACTAATAAAATTTTATTAGTATTTAAACTAAAAAAATGGCAAAGGAAGAATTAGAATGTTCGTTTTGTGGTAGGAAAAAGCCAGAAACAAGTTTATTAATTGCAGGACTAGATGCGCATATATGTGATCGTTGTATAGAGCAAGCACATGGTATTGTTTTAGAAGAATCTAAGCAAAGCGATAATAGTGAATTATCTGCTGAATTAATGTTACGTAAGCCACAACAAATTAAAGCGTTTTTAGACGAATATATTATAGGTCAGGAATATACTAAGAAGGTTATGTCGGTAGCGGTTTATAATCACTACAAGCGTTTACTGCAACCGCCAACTAATGATGATATTGAGATACAAAAGTCTAATATTATTATGGTAGGTGAAACAGGAACGGGAAAAACATTAATGGCTAAGACTATTTCAAAAATGTTGAATGTGCCTTTAGCTATAGTAGATGCTACGGTATTAACTGAAGCAGGATATGTTGGAGAAGATGTAGAAAGTATTTTAACACGTTTATTGCAAGCAGCAGATTATAATCTTGAAAAAGCAGAAAAAGGAATTGTTTTTATAGATGAAATAGATAAAATTGCTCGTAAAAGTGATAATCCATCTATTACTAGAGATGTATCTGGAGAAGGTGTACAGCAAGCATTATTAAAATTATTAGAAGGAACTGTTGTAAACGTGCCACCAAAAGGAGGACGTAAACATCCAGATCAAAAATTTATAGAAGTTAACACAGAAAACATTTTATTTATTGCTGGTGGAGCTTTCGATGGTATAGAACGTGTTATTTCAAAACGTTTAAATATGCAAGCTTTAGGTTATAGCGCTGCAATGAGTGAAGATACAGTAGATAAAGACAATATTTTACAATATATTATTCCAAAAGATTTAAAAGATTTTGGTTTGATTCCTGAAATTATTGGGCGTTTACCAGTTTTAACCCATATGAATCCATTAGATGGTAACACGCTTAGAGCAATTCTAACAGAGCCTAAAAATGCTATTATTAAGCAATATAAGAAACTATTTTCTATGGATGACATAGAGTTAAGTATCACAGAAGGCGCCTTAGAATATATTGTTGGTAAAGCTATTGAGTATAAACTGGGAGCAAGAGGCTTGCGTTCACTTTGTGAAGAAATTTTAACAGATGCTATGTTTGAGTTGCCTGGTTCTGACACTAAGAAACTTAGTGTAACAAAAGCATATGCAGAACAAAAGTTATCTAAGTCTACTTTAAAGAAATTGAAGGCAGTATCTTAGGTAAAGGAAATAAAAACTATTAATTAAAACCTATTCTTAATTAAGAGTAGGTTTTTTTATTTTATAAAATGAACTTTAGAGAGTATTTAAAAATTGAAACTGATAGATTAGTTTTAAGGCAAATTAATGTGCAAGATATAGAAGTGATTTATAAGTTGCGTTCTAATTCAATTGTATGTAAGTTTATATCAAGACCTTTATATCAAGATAGAGCAGAAGCCAAAGCACAGATAGAAAAACTTTTACAGCAAATAAGTGAGAATGCTTCTATTACTTGGATTATAATGTATAATAATAAATCAGTTGGGACTATTTGTTTGTGGAATTTTTCTAATGATAGAAAAACGGCAGAAGTAGGATATGATCTTTTACCTAAATATCATAATAAAGGTATTATGACAGAAGCTTTGCAGCCTGTTTTAAAATTTGGTTTTAACGTACTGCAATTAAATACTATTGAAGCATATACTCATAGTGATAATATTAATTCTAGACGCCTTTTAGAGCGTCAAGGTTTTATTTTTTGGCCAGAAAAGAAAGATGAAGGTTTTCCTCTTAATGTGATTTACAGTATAAAAAAACCACTCTAGTACTTAGAGTGGTTTTTCTTTCTATTCGAATTTGGATTAACAAATTAACACATCTTCAAAAGGAATTTAGATTAATAGCAAATAAATATAGTTATAATTATCTGTATTTCAAAAGATTGTATGGTGTTTATTATTCTATAATGATAAACTCTATCCTTCTGTTTTTCTGGTACTCGTCGTCGTCACAAGATGTTTTACAATCTATTAACGGTTGTGTTTCACCATAACCGTGAGATATTAATCTCTCTCTGTTAACACCTTTGCTTACTAAATATGATAAAGCAGACGCAGCACGTTTTTTAGATAACTTCATATTGTAACTATCATTACCTCTGTTGTCTGTATGAGCATTTATTTCAATTTTCATTTCCGGGTATTCAGCTAAAATGCGTGCAATACTATTTAAAGAAATTAAAGATTCTTGTTTTATGCTCCATTTATTATAATCGAAATAGATGTTGTTTACAACAATCATTTTCTTGTCTTCTACTTCTTCAATTACTGCTTTTGTAGCGTCTAATTCTAATTTTTTATTATATGTTTTATCTCCTCTAATATTTGATGTAAAATCAAAATTTGCTTTATCAAAACCATCTTTTTCGATTGCTATTGTATAAGATTCAAAAGGGTTTACTTTAAAGTTATACGTAGCGTTTTCTTTAGTTTTTTGCCTAGCAATTTCTTCTCCTTCTTCATTAAATAAAACAACTAGTGTATTTGGTAATTTGATTTGAGAATCTTTATCAACAATAACACCTTCTAAATTTTGAGCGACATCTTTTACAGAGAATTTATAAATATCATAGCGTCCTTTTCCAAGAGATTTATTTGAACTTAAATATCCTTTGTTTTTTGAAGCCATAAAATAAGCAACTTCATCATATTCTGTATTAATAGTATTTCCTAAGTTAATAGGAGTTCTAAAGCCATTAGTTATGATTTTACTTTTAAAGATATCAAAGCCTCCAATATTATCATGTCCTTGAGATGAGAAATATAAGTATTCTCCATCTTTAGGTATTGAAGGATATTTATCATCAAGTTGAGTATTAATTTTGTCTCCTAGATTTTTTACTTCAGTTAAAGAACCATTTTCTTTTATTTTAGAAACATAAAGGTCGTAACCACCATAACCACCTGGTTTATTTGATGAGAAATATAAAAACTTTCCATTTGGAGATACAAAAGGGTTTTCTATTGAGTAGCCATTAGTGTTTACGTTTAATAACTCTTCTTCAATCCAATTACCATGGGAATCTTTCTCTAAAGTAACTTTGTATAATTTATAAATTGACGTATTGTCTTTAGTACTTCTTGTAAAATACATAGTTTGCTCATCTGGAGAAAATGTTATCTGGTCTTCATTGTTAGTATAAGTATTTATTATTCTTGAAAATAATAAAGGCTTTTTTAATGAACCATCATCTTTAATATCTAAACAAAATAGATTTTTATAACCTTCACCAGTAGCTTTGTCTTTTTTAGATAATCCTCCAAGTTTCTTTGCGGAAACCATGATAAATTTATTCATAAAAAAGCCAGAACCATATTCAGAATATTTTGTGTTGATTCCTACATCTAAAGTTGTAAATTCAAAACCATTAGAACCAATAGAAGTTTTTGGAATTATTGAGTTTTCATTTAAGTTAGCTTCAGCAAGAAAATCTTGATCAGAATCTTGAGCAAAGGTCAGATTTATAGCAAATAAAAAGACTAGTATGAGGGATAAATTTTTCATAATCTATAATTAGTATTAATTATGACGTAATTATAAACTAAGAATACTGTTTTCGTTATATTTTTTAGGTGAATAGCATGAATACTCGTTGAGGAATTTTACACAACATGTAGTTTGTCGATAATTTATTTATTGTGGTGTTTTAAGGATGGATCATCATTAAAATGTCTAAAAAACTATTTTTTAATAACAAAAATTAAAAAAATGAAACAAAACAATAATGTGTGTTTTTTGTTAAATCCTAGAAGAATACAGATTGGCGATTTTTTAAATATTTGGTCGTTAAAAATAAATAAAACCGAATGATTTTAAATCGATTAACGGTAAACGGTTGTTTAATGATTGAGTTTCAGTAAATCCTCAATATAATCACGTGTGTTAGATAATCTTGGAACTTTATGCTGTCCGCCAAGTTTATCATTTTGTTTAAGCCAATCGTAAAATAGTTGGTTTCGAGCGATATTAATTTTAGGTTTATTTAATGTGATATTATTATATCGCTTAGCTTCATAATCTGAGTTTAGAGACTTAAGTGCATTATCAAATAATTCATTGAAATAGTCAATGTCTTTTGGAGGCGTTTTAAACTCTATAAGCCATTCATGTGCTCCTTTTTCTTTACCTTCCATAAAAATTGGAGCAGCAGTATAATCTACAATTTCACTTTCAGTTTTCTTACAAACTTTTTTAAGTGCATTTTCAGCATTTTCAATAATAAGTTCCTCTCCAAACACATTAATATGGTGCCTTGTTCTTCCAGAAACTTTAATGCGATATGGGGATATAGAAGTGAATCTAACAGTGTCACCAATTTTATAACGCCACAAGCCGGCATTGGTAGAAATGATTACAGCATAATTTTTATTTTTTTCTACCTCACTTAATGGAATTACTTTTTGATTTGGAGTGCCATGCGTTTCCATAGGGATAAACTCATAGAAAATACCATAGTCTAACATTAAAAGTAATTCACTTGAATGATTTTGATCTTGAATTGCAAAAAAGCCTTCAGAGGCATTGTAAATTTCATAATATTTGAAATCTTTCTTTGGTAGTATATTACGGTATTGTTCTATATATGGATTAAAACTAACGCCTCCATGAAAATAGACTTCTAGATTAGGCCATATATCAAATAGTGACGTTTTTCCAGTTTTATCTAAAACATTATTTAATAATACAAGCATCCAAGATGGCACTCCAGCTAAACTTGTAACATTTTCATTAATAGTTTCATTAACAATAGCAGCCATTTTAGTTTCCCATTCACTCATTAAAGACACTTTACTGCTTGGTGTACTACTAAACTCAGCCCAAAATGGCATATTATCAATTAATATGGCGCTTAAATCACCAAAAGCAGTACCGTTTTCTTTGTATAGTTCTTTGCTGCCTCCTAGGCGTAAACTTTTACCAGTAAATAGTTGTGAGCCTTCGTTGTTATTTAAATACATGCATAATAAATCTTTACTAGCTGCATAATGACAATCTATTAAAGACTCTGTGCTTACAGGTATAAATTTGCTTTTCGCATTTGTTGTACCACTAGATTTTGCAAACCATTTTATTGGACTAGGCCAAAAAATATTGTTTTCACCCAAACGAGACCTTTCAATTAAGTCTTTATGGCCTTCATAGTTTTTTATGGGTATACGCTCTGCAAATTCTTTGTATGATTTAATGGAAGAAAAATCATATAGTTTACCAATCTCAGTGTCTTTAGCTGTTTCTATAAGTCCAAAAAGTAATTCTTCTTGCACTTCATTTGGGTATTTTAGAAACAATTCAATTTGGTGAAAACGTTTCTTTAAAAACCATGACGCAATTGAATTTACTAAAGGTATTGGCATATTTTTGATGTATATTTAGATTTTAAAAATAACACTTTTTTTTATGACCTACCAAGGCGTTTTAACAAAAATGACAACTGAGTTTTCTCAGCCAATTCAATATTATTTAGTTTTTGAAAATGATTTTATTCACATGAATCAATTATTAAATAAAACGTTGAGATTCCAATTTGTTAAGCATCAATGCTTAAACTGTAAATTAGATAAGCCAATTTATAGACAAGGGTTTTGTAAAAGTTGTTTTTTCGATATTCCTCAGGCTGCAGATTGGATTATGAGACCAGAATTAAGTACGGCACATTTAGGTAAGGAAGATCGTGATTTAGATTATGAGAAAAGTGTACAGTTGCAACCGCATATAGTGTATTTGGCAAATTCTAGCAATGTAAAAGTAGGTGTTACAAGAAAAACGCAGGTGCCTACCAGGTGGATAGATCAAGGTGCTCATGAAGCTATAGAAATTGTAGAAGTGCCTAATCGTTATTTGGCTGGCATTACAGAGGTTGCATTAAAGGATTATGTAGCAGACAAAACGAATTGGAGAAAGATGCTTAAAAACGATATTGAAGATGAAAACTTGATTGAGTGGCGAAATAAATTAAAGCAATATATCCCAGATGAGGCACAAGATTATTTTTTAGAGCATAATACCGAAACATCTATAGAGTTTCCTGTATTACAATATCCTGAAAAACCCAAAAGTTTAAACTTTGAAAAAGCTGGAACTTATCAAGGTGTTTTAAAAGGAATTAAAGGGCAGTATTTAATTTTTGAAGATGGAACCGTAAGTAACATTAGAGGAAATGAAGGTAGTGTGGTTAGTATTGAAATAGTATGATTTAATTTGTAGTTTTTGTTTCTAATTATCGAAAGATTGTAAATCGGGTTTCAAAAATTCTACTTTTGCTTTATTAGAATTGAAAATATCAAAGCTGTAGTGTTGATCAATAAGTTCTTTAAAGTTGTTTTTAAGCTGTGGAAATTCATTTAAAAACGCTTTGAAACTTTTAGATTTCGATTTAAGAATAAAATGGTAAACTATTTTAATAGCTACTATCGTTAATGTTTTGTTGTATTTGTCTTTTGCTCCTACAAAAACCACAAAATTTTGTAATTGAGACTGAATGTTTTTTTCGGCGATTTCAATTCCGTCATTTTTAATACTAATCCATGCTAATCTTAGGTGGGCTTCATGGCTAAATATTTTTGGGTTTAGTTTACATTCTATAAATTGTTTTACAAATTCTATATCACTTAAATTATAGTGTGTTTCCATGGTAATTGTTTTATTATCGTAAAATAAGTAATAACCAAAAAAACCTCGCATTTTAAAAATGCGAGGTTCGTATATATTGTAAGAGTAAACGTATTTACTATACGTTTGCTGCGTCTCTTAATCCTTGGATGTAAGAAGCTTTTTGAATTTGACGTCTGCGAGTTACAGAAGGCTTAGTGAAGAACTGGTTCTCTCTTAAGTTTTGCATCACTTTAATGTTACGGTGCTTTCTTTTGTAACGTTTTAAAGCTCTTTCTATATTTTCTCCGTCTTTAATTTCTATTCTTAACATATCTGTATATTATGTGTATTCTTAAAATTCAGGTTGCAAAGGTACGTTTTACTTTTAAATTCAACAAAAAGAATTATAATTTTTATTTGTTTTTTTCCAATTTTAGATGAAATAAATTTTTGCAGTATTAATCATTGCTATAATAATAAGTAAAACACCAGTTACTTTATTGACAACGAGCGTTATATTTTGAACTTTATTTTTTATAACTAAACTAAATTTACTGTATAAATATAATGTCAATACTTTACCTAAATAAACGCCTATAAAAAATAAAAACAAAATAGCTATTGACGATTGTAAAGATAACATATACATGCTATCATTAATATAACCTATCGCTACTAGCCAATACACTAATACTGGAGGATTTAAAATACCAGATAAAAAACCAGTTAAATATTTTGATTGAATAATTTTTTTCTTTTTAGAATTCTTTTCCTTTTGTTTTTTAAAGAATAAATAAGCTCCAATACAAAGCAGAATGAGAACAATTATAATTTGTAACCATTGATTTTTTTCGATAAAACTTTGAACAATTGTATTGCAATGTAGCGCGTAAAATGAAAGTATAACTTCTGCCAAACCTGCAGCAAAAGCAATTTTTAAGGCTTGCTTTGCATCGTGTTTTAATGTAGTATTTATTACAATAATATTTGAAGCTCCTAATGGAAGTGCACCAATAAAAGCTGCTAATAAACCTAATATAAAATAGATTGTTATCATGTACTTTTTGTAGATGAAAAAACAAAAAGCTTACAATGATTTTTATTAGTTATTCTTTTTTCTTCTTTTTCTTTCCAAACAAGTCTATAATATCTTTTACTGTATTTCCTGTTGATTTAGACGAGTCTGTTTTTGTAGAATCGGTTTCTTTATCGTTTCCAGAAAAAATATCTTGAATAATATCTGTAACTGGTGGAGAAGACTCTGTGTTTACTGAGTCTGTTTCATTATTATTTGTACCAAGAACATCACCTATCATGTCATTAAGCTTATCCTTGCCATCGTTAAGTAATTTTTGTTTTTGTATGTCTATTAACTGTGCTGTTAGTTTTTGCACACCACTAGTTAAATCTGTTTCTACTTTAGGTTTAGTAAATGAACCAGTTAAATTTGTAGTAACTGGGATTGTTATATTATTTACTTTGTCATCATTTATTTTTCCAATTAATCTATTAACTTCACTACCTAAATATTTTGCAGGTACATCTAGTACTAAATTGTAATTCATTGTTTTGTCAAAACCATGAGAACCATCTACGGTAATATTGATGTCTTCGTACTTTATATTAAATGGAGATATATTTACTTTGCCATCGTCAAATTTTAAAGCGGTTTTTAAGTTTTTTAAATCTAATTTTTCAAAGTCAATAAAATTTAAATTACTATTTAAAGCACTAAGTAGTTCAACATTTTTAGGAGTTACTTTGGTTGATAATAATTCGGCTAAAGCGCCTCCAGAAATAGAGCTTAGAATAGGAGTGAAGTCATCGCCTAAAACACCTTTTAAAGAAATAGCACTATTAAGTTTGCCTTGTAGTGCTTGAGCTATTGGAGCTAAACTTTTTAGCATGTCTAAATCGTTAAATGATTTAGATATATCAAAGTTCTCAATCCCTAAATCCATATTAAAAGTTGGGATTTTTGTTTTAGTATCTACAAGACCACTTAAAGATAAATTACCATCAAAAAGACTAGAAGTTACCTTTTTTAAGTCGGCTTTTTCATCTTTAATAACAAGCGTGCCTTTAACATCTTTTAGAGTTAAATTATCGTATAAAACCGTTTTAGCATCAGCATTAATAGTGCAATCTAAAAATGCTGGAATTTTTAAAGCATCGTCTGGCTCTGTACTTTGATTAACAGGTCTTTCTGAACCACCTTCAACCATAAAATCACTAACTGTAAAAGTATTTGAGTTTACATTAAAGTTTCCTTTTAATTTTTTATCACTCAATAAAAAGCCTAAAAGGTTATTTATATTTCCTGTAGCATCTAAGTCTGTTTTTCCTGTAGTGGCTTTAAAATGCTCTAGGGTGACAATGCCAGGTTTAAAATTAATATCTGCTTGAGATATTTTTATTGGATTTACAATGTCTACCGAAGAAAATTCAAAATCACTAATACTAATGTCACCGTTGTTTTTAATACGTTCATAAGCATTAGTATCTATAGCGTTTATATCAAAATTAGTATTGATTTTCCCTTTAACAATGCCTTGTAACTTGTTTTCAAGTTCTAAAGGATATGCTTTTGTAATATTTGCTAGATTAAGAATACCATCAATACTTGCATTTATTATTTGATTACTAGTAAGGTTCTTTATAGTTGCTGAAGATTTAAAAGCGTCTTCATCAATTTTAAAATCTAAGGTTTTAATATCTAGAAAAGTGTCATCTGTTTTTCCAGTAGTATTTTTTACCGAAGCATTTATACTAATATTTTCAACGCTTTTTGGTAAATCTGGATATTTAAACGATGCGTTGTTTGAAGCAATATTAATATCTATAGTAGGAATTGTATTGTCAGTAGCTAAACCTTTAATTATACCTTTTACTTTAAAATTCCCTGTAGTTTGTACGTCGCTAATGTTCTTAGAGTATACTGTAGGAATAACAGCTAAAAAATCTTTAAAATCTGATCCAGGGTTTTCAAAAGTAATATCGATATTTTGACCATTATCTACATTTTGGACAAAGCCATTAAATTCCAAAGGCAGATTGTTTATTAAACCTTTGTTTTTTTTAAATGAATATTTGTTTTGTTCTAAATCTAAGCCAATCAAAGCATCTAATTTAATTTTGTTATTACTTAAATATTCAGTGCTGTCAACAGCTAATGTTATATTTGCTTTAGTTTTAGTATCCATTTCTGAAACAGTTTCTGAAAAAACACCTTGGCCAGAATGATTAAGTTCGGTTATATAAATTTTATTATTAGCAACTTCATCTAAATAGGTGAAGGCACTATTTTTTATTGCATAATCTTGAATGTCAAGTTTGAAACCCTCAGAAGTTTCTGAAGTACTATTTTTAGTTTCACTTTCCTTAGCTATATCCCAATTTGAATCTCCAAATTTATTTGTCTTTAATGTTATTAATGCTTCTTCAATATCTATACTGTTTATAATTACAGGATTTTCACTTGCTTTTTTAAAAAGCTCTTTCACAGACATATCAAAAGAAAGAGACTTTACATCTGCTAGTGTTTCATTTTCAAATGGCGCTAAATTGGTAATTTTAAGACCATCAAGAGAAACATTGGCTTGGGGAAAACTGCTAATAAAACTTAAGCTAACATCAGTAAATTCAACTTTTGCATTTACATTATCGTTAATGAAATTGCGAACCATGTCTTTAATTTGAGATTGAAAAATAAATGGAGCTGTAACTAATATAATTATTAATATTAGTAAGGTTATACCTGTAATTTTTAATATTTTTTTCATCTTTAATGTTTGTCTTTCAACTTCGCTCAAGAAACTTAAGCATTAAATTTTAGGGTGTGTGTTATAATAGTTACGCAATAATGATACTAATTGTCGAAATGGGTTCTTAATTTAAGACAAATTTATAATAATTCGATTTCCTCGTTGATTTTTAGGTTAAAACGTTTTCTAAATAAATAAACACCTAAATATAAAAATGGAGTGTCTAAAGCGGCAATAAGAACCTTGAATAGAAAACCACTAACTAATAATCCTTTAAAATTTTCCCATGGAATAATACCAAAAGAGCATAGTAGAATTAAAATTGTAAAAGTGTCTACAAATTGAGAGAACCAAGTGGAAAAGTTATTTCTAAGCCACAATTTTCTACCATTGGTTAAACGTTTCCAAAAGTGGTAGATTTGAATGTCTACAAATTGAGCAAATAAGTAAGTTATCATACTTGCAAACACTGCGATAACAGAATTTCCAAAAACGGTTGTAAACATTTCATTGTTTACATAAGACCAAGATGTGGCAGGTGCTTCATTAGCAATTAAAATAATGAATAGAGAAAAAACCGAAGCAAAAATACCAGCAATAACAATGTCATTCGCACGCTTTTTACCATAGATCTCACTTATTAAATCTGTAATTAAAAAAGTTATAGGATAGGGTAATATACCAACCGAAATCTCGAATAATTTACTGCCAAAAATTTCAACATCAATAGGGTGCCAATAAAAAAACTTCTGAAAAATTAAATTAGAGACAACTAAAGATGTTATAAACAAGGCGCCTAAAAACAGGTAGATACGTTGTGCTAGAAGTTTGTTTTTTAGAGTCATTAAAATCGTTAATAAGTTCTTACAGTAAATATAAACTAAACCATTTACTTTTAGTTATTTTGCTTTCTCTTATGTTGCAGACACGAAATTTTTATATAGCGTTAGGAAGTAATACCGGTGATAAATTTAAAAATTTACAATCGGCAATAGATGCTATTTATAAAAAAATTGGTTGTGTTAGAGTAATATCTAAAGTTTATAAAACCCCAGCTTTTGGTTTTGATAGTGATACAGATATTGAAGATTTTTATAATGCTTGTTTAATTCTTGAGAGTGATTTAAAACCAAATAAAGTTTTAAAAGAATTATTAGAAATAGAAACTGGTTTAGGTCGTATTAGAACAAAAACTAAAGGTTATGAATCTCGAACAATAGATTTAGATGTTTTATTTATTACTTCTGGAAAGGAATCAGAGATTATTGATACTAAATCTTTAAAAGTACCGCATCCTGAGTTACATAAGCGTAAATTTGTTTTAGAACCATTAAACGCGATTGCTCCAAAATTTAATCATCCAAACTTAAATAAAACAATTTCAGAATTATTGGTAGATTGCGATGATGAAAGCGAATTAGAGTCTGTGAATATTTGGTTGAAGAATCCAAGTAAACAGCTTCATGATTTTTCAAAATATAATTACATAGCTATTGAAGGAAATATAGGAGCAGGAAAAACGACTTTAGCAACTAAAATGTCTAATGATTATAATGCAAAACTTATTTTAGAAAGATTTGCAGATAATCCTTTTTTGCCAAAATTTTATGATGATGCGCAACGCTATGCATTTACTCTAGAAATGTCTTTTTTAGCAGATCGTTATCAGCAAATTAGTGATGACTTATCTCAGCTAGATTTGTTTAAAGATTTTATGGTTAGTGATTATGATATTTTTAAATCACTTATTTTTTCTAAAATTACTTTGCATGAAGATGAGTTTAAACTTTACAGAAAGTTATTTTACTTAATGTATAAAGATATAGCTAAACCAGATTTGTATGTTTATTTATATCAAAATACAGAAAGACTCCAAGAGAATATTAGAAAAAGAGGCAGGGAATACGAACAAAATATAGATAACGAATATCTAGAAAAAATAAATTCTGGTTATTTAGAGTTTTTAAAGAATCAAACGGAATTAAATGTGAAAATTATAGATATTTCAGATCGTGATTTTATAAAGAGTAGAGAAGATTATCTTTTTATTTTAGATGCAATTTGTAAAAATTAAACGCTTTTGTCATACCATATTTGATACGGAATCTACTATTTTAGAAAAGATAACTTCGAAAACACATCCCAAAGAACAACACCACAGCTTACAGAAATATTTAATGAATGCTTAGTGCCATATTGAGGAATTTCAATAACATAATCACTCTTACTAACAATATCTTGAGAAACGCCTTTAACTTCATTACCAAATACTAAAGCATAAGTTGTATGCTCTTCTGGAGAGAAATTATTTAACATAGTAGCATTTTCAGCTTGTTCTATAGAGCAAATTTTTACGTTTTCTAATTTAAGTTTTTCAATAACAGTCATTGTGTTATCTGCATATTCCCAATCAACAGTATCAGTACTTCCTAAAGCAGTTTTGTGTATGTCTTTATGTGGAGGTTTAGCAGTAATACCACACAAGTAAATCTTTTCAATTAAAAAAGCATCACTGGTTCTAAAAACAGAACCTATATTGTTTAAACTTCTAATATTATCTAAAATAATAATGACAGGTGTTTTTTTTGCTAATTTGAAACTATCAACACTTAATCTATCAAGTTCATTATTTTTTAATTTTCGCATCTTATATTAATTGAATCAAACAGTTATCTTGTGAATAATTATAGATAACTTAAATGAAATTGACTTTAAAAAAAATCAATATTTAGTTACATTAGCAAACTTACTTAAAAACAGAATTCCATTGGCAAAAAAGACGAAAAAAGTAACGCCTTTAATGAAACAGTATAATGCAATTAAGGCAAAGTATCCTGATGCATTGTTGTTATTCCGAGTTGGAGATTTCTACGAAACCTTTGGCAGTGATGCTGTTAAAACTGCTGGGATTTTAGGGATTATTTTAACTAAAAGAGGAGCTGGAAGTGAAACAGAAACTGAATTAGCAGGTTTTCCGCATCACTCATTAAATACATATTTGCCAAAATTGGTTAAGGCAGGAGAGCGTGTTGCTATATGTGATCAATTAGAAGACCCTAAACAAACAAAAACGATTGTTAAAAGAGGAGTTACAGAATTGGTAACACCTGGAGTCGCTCTAAATGATGAAGTGCTCCAATCTAAAACTAATAATTTTTTATGCTCTGTTTATTTTGGTAAAAACAATATTGGTATTGCTTTTCTTGATATTTCTACAGGAGAGTTTTTAACATCTCAAGGAAATCAAGAATATATAGACAAGTTGTTACAGAATTTTAATCCAAGCGAAATATTAGTATCTAAGCAAAAGCGATTGCAATTTAATGAAATCTTTGGCGGCGATTTTCATACTTTTAATTTAGAAGATTGGGTGTATCAAACAGATTATGCTAATGAAACACTTTTAAAACATTTTAATACTAAATCTTTAAAAGGCTTTGGTATTGAAGATTTAAAAGAAGGCGTTATTGCATCAGGTTCAATTTTACATTATTTAGCAGAAACGCAACATAATAAATTAGAACATATTACTTCTGTATCAAGAATAGCAGAAGATGAATATGTTTGGATGGATCGTTTTACTATTCGAAATTTAGAATTATATAATTCAACTAATAACAATGCTGTTACATTATTAAATGTCATTGATAAAACAATCTCTCCAATGGGAGGTAGATTGTTAAAAAGATGGTTAGCATTGCCTCTTAAAAATGTTGAAAAAATAAAACAACGCCATGAAGTAGTCTCTTTCTTAAAAGCCGAAAAAACAATTCATGGAAAGATTCAAAATCATATTAAATCAATAGGAGATTTAGAAAGACTTATTTCTAAAACTGCGACAGGAAAAGTTAGCCCTAGAGAGGTAATACAACTTAAAAACTCTTTAGAAGCAATATTGCCAATAAAAGAGTTATCGTCAAATTGCGATAATGAATCACTAAAAGTAATTGGAGATACACTTCAGAGCTGTGATTTACTTAGAGAAAAAATTAAGATAACTATTAATGAAGAAGCGCCTGTAAATGTTTTAAAAGGAAATACAATAGCAGAAGGTTTTTCTTCAGAGTTAGATGAGTTAAGAGCTTTATCTTCTTCAGGAAAGGAGTATTTAGATAAAATGCTACAAAGAGAAAGTGAACGAACAGGTATTACGTCTTTAAAAATAGCATCGAATAATGTATTTGGGTATTATATAGAGGTAAGAAATACGCATAAGGATAAAGTCCCTGAAGAATGGATTAGAAAGCAAACATTAGTAAATGCAGAACGTTATATTACTGAAGAGTTAAAAGAGTACGAAGCGAAAATTCTTGGAGCAGAAGAAAAAATCCTTTCTATAGAACAGCAATTGTTTGGAGATTTAGTGATTTGGATGAACCAATATATTAAAGCTGTACAACAAAATGCATTCTTAATTGGTCAATTAGATTGCTTATGTGGATTTGCACAATTAGCTAATGATAATGATTATGTGTACCCAATAATTGATGATTCGTACGATTTAGAGATAAAAGAAGGGCGTCACCCTGTAATTGAAAAACAATTACCAATAGGAGAGCAGTATATAGCAAATGATGTGTTTTTAGATAGAGATACACAGCAAATTATTATGATTACTGGACCTAATATGTCAGGTAAATCGGCAATACTTAGGCAAACAGCACTAATAGTATTATTAGCTCAAATTGGAAGTTTTGTACCAGCAGAATCGGCAAGAATTGGATTAGTAGATAAAATATTCACAAGAGTAGGAGCAAGCGATAATATATCAATGGGAGAGTCAACATTCATGGTAGAGATGAATGAAACGGCTTCGATACTTAATAATATCTCAGATAGAAGTTTAGTGCTTTTAGATGAAATAGGAAGAGGAACAAGTACTTATGATGGTATTTCCATAGCATGGGCAATTAGTGAATATTTACATGAGCATCCAGCTAAAGCAAAAACGTTATTTGCAACACATTATCACGAGTTAAATGAAATGACAGAAACGTTTTCTCGAATTAAAAACTTCAATGTTTCAGTTAAAGAATTAAAGGATAATGTCTTGTTTTTAAGAAAATTAGTAGAAGGAGGAAGTGAGCATAGTTTTGGTATTCACGTTGCCAAATTAGCAGGAATGCCACAACAGGTATTACATCGCGCTAATAAAATTTTAAAGAAATTAGAAAAATCTCATTCTAGTGAAGAACTAACTAATAAAGTGAAATCTATAAAAGATGAAATGCAGTTAAGCTTTTTTAATTTAGATGATCCGTTGCTAGAAGAAATAAAAGAAGAAATATTATTGACTGATATTGATACACTTACCCCAGTTGAAGCACTAATGAAATTGAATGAAATAAAACGAATGTTAGTTAAGACAAAAGCTACTTAAAAAAAATATTTAATAATTTTTTTAAAAACACTTTGGTATTTGTAAAAAAGACTTAAATTTGCATCCGCAATAGCGATATTGTTATGTTCATTAAAAGACTGCGAAAGTAGCTCAGGGGTAGAGCATCACCTTGCCAAGGTGGGGGTCGCGGGTTCAAATCCCGTCTTTCGCTCTGAGATATTTCCTTTAAAAAATATTCCATGCTGAAGTGGTGGAATTGGTAGACACGTTGGACTTAAAATCCAATGTCCATTAGGACGTACGGGTTCAAGTCCCGTCTTCAGTACTAAGCCTCGAAAACATTTGTTTTCGAGGCTTTTTTTTGTAGTCTACGTAAGATTATAAGTTGCCTGTTTTAACTTAAGAAACAACAATTTAAAGACAGAAACATTACATTCATCTACAGAACTGTTAGCACTCATCTAAATTTAAAATATAGAATTGAATAGTTATAGATATTTATAATTGATTTTAAGTATTTAATAAGATTGAAGCTGAAGATAATACTTACAAAAAAAAGGAAAAACCTTATTTTTTGTAAGGTGTTTAAATATAGTTATGTATCCTATATTGTATAATTTGGTTCAAAATTAAACGAATCCCTCACTAAAATTATTAATATCCCTCTTAATTAAACCATGAATTTATAGTCATGGTTTAATTAAGAATATGAATAAACCCTACAATTGTAAAACTTTGGCGAGCATACAAAAGTAGGGTCAGGAATAATAACCAATTTTACTAATAAAACTGACCATTATGTTGAAATATTTTCAAAGTATTTTCTCAAGGGTTAATATATTATTTTTTAAAAATAATATATGTAGCTCTATAGGAAAAGGAACATTTGTTCAAAAAATAATTAAAAATCAATTTCCAAATAATAGGGTTAACGTAAAGTTTAATATATTTATTGTTCCTTATTTTTTATTAATATTTTTATTTGCTTTTTCTTTTGAAGCTAAGGCACAAGTAGTAAATACTTGGGGAGGTTTATCTGGTACTTTACCAGAAACTAATTTTCAAACAAGTAGTTTTTCTGCAATTGGTGATGGTACAACTTATGTTACTGTTGATATTGCAAGGTCTCCTTCTGCAACCGTTAGCGGAGTAGTCAATGCAGTTCCTCCAACAGTAACTCTTACAAGCAGTTTTAATAATTCAAGAGCTATTATAGGAGTATCTGGAAATACGTACACTTATACATTTAGTGAACCAGTACATGTCATTTTAAGCTCTCAAGAACATAGTGATCTTATAAGGACAGAGAATATTAAAATTTCTAGTCCAGATCCGGGAGCTTTATTTACAGGAAACCTTACCAATGGACAACCGGGACATTTTATTAATAATAATAATACTTCTGAAATCCATATTGGATCTAATGCATCAATTACTAGTGCAGGCACGTATTGGATAGTTCAAAGTAATATTGCAGTTACAACATTGTCAGTTGAATATTATGTTACAGATGCAACTGAGGCTGCTTCTGGAGAACCGTTTACGTTAGATTTAGCTCCTACACCATATATAAGGTTAGACGATACAAATCTAACTGGAGCTGGGGGAATAGATATAAATGTACCTGGTTGTTCTAATAGTTCAGAGTTTATAGATACTGCAACCACTGGAGCAACTTCTGTATTTACAGCGCCACACGGTCTTTCATTTATGACCATCACATTAACAAACCCACAAGATATAGGTAATGAGGATTTAAGTATAAAAGGAATTTTTCCAGGAATTTCAGTTACTGGTAACGGTACAACAACATTAACCGTTAATAATGATAGTGCAGATGTAAATACATTACGTAATACATTAGATGATTTAGTTTATAAAAATTCTACTGCAGTGCCAGAAACTGCTACTCCAAGAATTGTAGAAATTACGGTTACCGATCCTTTTGGAAATACCTCTGCAACTGCTACGGCAACTATAACATTAACTAATCCTCCAAATTCTGGTTCAACCTCTGGCCCTTTATATGTATTTACAACTGATACCACAGTTGATTTACTTACAGCTTTAGATGGAGCTCAAGATGCCGGAGGCACATGGGTTGATAATGATAGTACTGGAGCTTTAGCTGGAAGTATAGTAACCGTATCAGGTTTACCTTTAGGCCCTTCAACTTTTAATTATGTGGTTTCTGGAGCTGGACCATGTGCAGATGCAATAACAACAGTTTTAGTTATAAAATTAGAAGGAAGTGAAATAGCTTTAACAGCACCAGCTGCCTCTACAAATTGTGGAACTTTGACTACTAGTTATAGCAATGCAATTTTTTCGGCAAACTCAGACGATCCTATTTTTATTTTTGATGGTGGAGCAGGAGCAGGACAGTTAGAGTCCCCAATTGGAGGAGTAGGGACAACTTATGATTGGTATATATATAACCCAACAAGCAATTCTTATGATGATTACGCTTTAAATTCGACACCTTTACAAACTGGTTTAGTTGATGGAGGATATTTGGTGGTACGTAATGATGGAGGAACAATAGAAGAAGGAAGAGCATGGGTATGGAATACACAAATTCAACCAAATGCCGGAACCGATTTAACCGCTTGTCTAGGAGATACTATAAGCTTAAACGGTATTGCAGCTAACAATCCAACATTTACTTATTATGATCCAGTAGAGAGACCTTTCAAGATAACAGCTTCAACTATCTTTTCAGTGACTTTCAATATAACACATACCTATATATCCGATGTAGGTTATTATATGGTTTCTCCTGATGGTTTGATAACCATTCCTTTAGGGATAAATGAAAATGGATCCCCATGTTATGCAGCAGATAATGCTGTCAATTTAACATTTACGAATGATCAAACCATTGTACCAACACTTCCAGTTTTTGATATATGTGAATTCTCAAGAAACAATGCATGTAGTGGTGCAGGACCTGCTTTGACAGGAACTTATAATGCGTATTATGCAAATCCATCAAATAATTCGACTGTTTGTACTGTTTTTTCACCTGCTGTTGGTCCTACTCCAATTGATATAACACCGTTTATTGGTTATGATGCTAGGCAAGGTGGATGGAAAGTACAAGTATATGATTGTGAAAATTTAGATGTCGGCGAAATAGACTCCGTAATTATTTCTTTTTCAGAAGGAGCGAATACCTCTTCATTTACTAGTGGTGTTATTCCAGATGGTACCCCAGCAGCACAAATTAATGATGGGTCTTGTACACCTGGTACAGCTTCTATTTATGAAGTACCTTTTACTGCCCCAGTGGTAGCAGGAGAAACGCTTAATATCCAAAACAATATTGGGTTAAATAGTACCGGAGGATATGAATGGTCTTATAGTACAGATAGTGCAACAGGACCATGGAGTACAGGTTTTGAAAATGGAACATTAACACCTTCAGTTGTTGTTAATGAGACCACATGGTTTAGGCTTTCTGCAGATAATGGTACAGACTGTGGAGGTGAAGATGTTGTAGAAGTGACAGTAATAGATAATCCAAATTCTGGAATAAGTACAGATGCTTTTGTTTGCGCAGGAGATGCTGTTGTTGATTTAAATACGTTAATAACTGGAGCAGACTTAGGTGGTTCATGGAGTGTGTCTGGAAGTTCTCCAAATAATCCCGGAGGAGACTTTAGTGCAGGAGCAGAAACTTATGATCCTACTACAGGTGGAATTTATGAATTTGATTATACAGTAAATGCTATTTTGCCTTGTACTGTGAATGGAATAACATCGGTTACTGTTTCAGTACAAATGGCTCCAAATGCAGGTAGTGATAATACAATTTCGGCTGATACAACAACAGGTTTAATAGATTTGTTCACAACCCTTTTAGGAACACCAGATACAGGAGGAACTTGGGATTTAGATACGGTATCTGGTTCAGATGATCCTGGATCGAGTTTTGATCAAGGAGCAGGAACATTAGATAGTTCAGCTTTATCTTCAGGAACATATATCTTTAATTATACAGTAGCTAATTGTGCAACTTCAATAGCAACAATAACAATAAACTTTACACAAACAGCCGCAGATACGGATGGAGATGGGAATCCTGATCCGTCAGATCCTAATCCTGGTGCGCCAACAGCAGAAGATGATACAGCAAATACAGGTATTGGAATTCCTGTAACTATTGATGTTTTAGATAATGATGATTATTTAGATAATAATGATTTAACTAATGGAGGAATAACAACAGTTACAGATACAGGAACAGGAACTGCGAGTGGAATGGTAAGTATAGATACAACTACAGGCGAGATTACATATTCTCCTGCTAGTATGGAATATGGAGATGTTACCATCATTTATCAAGTTTGTAATGATGCAAGTGGATCATCAGTTTGTGAGCAAGCGACAGTAACAATCTCTATTACTGGACCAGATTCTGATATGGATGGCATTCCAGATGCCGTAGATCAAGATGATGATAACGATGGTATCTTAGATGTTGCAGAAGGACCAGGTGATCCAAGTGGGGATGATGATAACGATGGTGTACCAAATTACTTAGATGATGATCCAGCCGACCCAATGGTAGGCGATGTAAATGGTATGGTAGAGCCAGCATATGATACAGATGGCGATGGTGTTAGTAACCATTT
>NZ_CANMRQ010000025.1 GCF_947500325.1 uncultured Lacinutrix sp. | reverse complement strand
TCTTGAGTTGTTAAATCAAACTCTGTAAAACCGTTGGTGTCATCTCCATCTGTTGCATTATCACAAACACCGTAATCGGAAATGGTTGTTATTAAAGGTTGTGCATTTGCAATAATATTAAAAGAGGTTGTGCTAGAACAATTGGTTAATGTATTTAATAAGTTTACAAAAATAGTTTGTGTATTTGTAACGGTATTAGTATATGTTGTTGGATTTGGAATAGCATTTATGTTTGCATTGGCATCAGTTATATTTTCAAAATAATTTACAATAATATTTGCTTGTCCATTGATTAAATTATTGTCTTGAGTCGTTAAATCGAACTGAGTAAAACCATCACTATCCACATCGCATTCTCCATAATCAGGAATAGTTGTTATAGTTGGTAATGTATTAACAATTAAGTCAAAAGGTATTGTAGAAAAATTATGACAAGATGTATTGCCTGTATTAGGAGTAATTCGAATAAAGATTTGTTCTGGGTTTGAAATGTTTTGATATGGGCTAGTTAAAGCGTTATTGCCAGAATCTGCATCTGTTGAAGATGTATGATATGTTACTGTAAAATCTGCAGGATTTTGCGTACCAAGAATAGTAGTTGTTTGAGATTCTAAATCAAAAAGTTCTATTTGATCATTTAAATCATCATCGCAAACTTCTATGTTTGATGGTGCATTAATGATAGGAATAGGATCTACAATTAAATCAAACTGTGTAGTTGCAACACAGGCAGCATTTGTAGTGCTTTCCATTCTAACAAAAATGGTTTCAGGATCTGTAGTATTTGTATATGGACTCGTTAAATTGTTAATTCCATTATTTGCATCAGCTAAAGAGTTGTGATAAGTTACTGTGAAATCCGCAGGATTTTGAGTGCCAAGAATTGCAGCAGTTTGAGATTCTAAATCAAATTGAGCAATACCATCATTTAATACATCATCACAAACTACTAAATTATTAGGTGTAGTTATGGGTGGTTGCGTATTAACAAATAATTGAAACTGAACTATTGTAAAACATCCAGTACTAGTATCAGTAAGTCTAGTATATATTATTTGAGGATTTGCTGTATTAGTATAAGGGCTTGTTAAGTTATTAACTTCAATGTTTGCATCACTTTCAGAAGCGTAATAAGCAAGACTAACATTAGTTTGAGTACCAATTATTAAAGGAGTATTTACTTCTAAATCAAATTCGGTAAAGCCATCAGTAAAAGGGGCAACAGCATCACATTCAGTTAAATTTAAGGTTTGATTAGGGTCAAAATCTGGGAAAGCACTAACAGGAGCATCTGAAAATTGAGCAGTTCCTGTCCATTCTAAACTAAAAGGACTATTACCAATAGGCCTGTCGATTACAACAAAGTATGTTTCTCCAGCTAATGCATTTATTTCAGTTACAAAACTATTTCCTGCAGCTCCAGGTCCACCCGTTGGTTGAGAACCAGATGCAGCAGCAATAGTATTATTCATTCCAGTAAGATTATTGCCTTGGCCTGCAGCTTGTGGATTTGTTGTATTACATCTAATAGCACTACCTAAACTACCACAAGTAGGGTTAGGACCAAAAACAAAAAAATCATAGTCTTCACTAATAGCAGCACTACTAGGTGTAAGAGTAAAAGCTAAAGTACCATTGTTAACTACAGTAACCTCTAGCCATAAACTATTATTTTCATTACTACCGCAAGAGTTAGGAAATTCATTAGTTATACCAGTTCCATTAACATCTAAAACAATGTCAGAATCTCCACAAACAGTTATAGCATTAGCGCAGTCATTGGGTAACTGAGCAAAGCTATAGTTAGAAAACATTAAGACACAGAAAATTATTAAAAATTTAAGCGTAGGTTTTATCATCATTTGAATTTTATCTTTTTAAAGTAAAGTGATTTTTATATATGCGACCATCTTCTAAAGTTACAGAGAACCAGTAATCGCTTGCTGGCATTACATTTCCATTAAATGTTCCATCCCAACCTTTTCCTGCTGGATCTAGTGTTGTTATAAGTTTACCAAAGCGGTCAAAGATATGAATTATTGAGTTGCGTTGAAATTGGGCAGAAACTCCATAAACTTGCCAGGTATCATTAATGGTATCATTATTAGGAGTGAAATACAAAGGAAAACCTATTACGGATATTAATTTCGTAATACTTCCACAATTATTTTTTATGTCTTTAACTATAACAGTATAAATTCCTGGTGGAATTCCTGTAAAAGTAGAATTAGATTGAAAAGGTGTTGAGTCACCATCTTGATTAGTTAAAGCATATTGATATTCTCCTTCACCAGATATAACAATAGAAATTTGATTATTATTAATACTTCCATCTATAATACTTATATCTTCAATTGTAGCTATGTTTGAAGGCTCTACAATTATGGTCCTAGATTTATTACAACCTGTTGTAGCATTTATAGCTGTTACAGTATAATTACCAGGAGTATTTACTTCTATAGATTCTGTGGTTTCACCATTAGACCAAGTATAATCATATATATTTGGATTATTTTCATTGGTGCCACTTTCTAAAGTTATGGTTTGAGGAAAATCATTTAAACAATATAATATTGTTTCATCGTCTTCTAAAGAAGGTAAAGGATTGATAGTAAGTTGTACTTCATTAATTCCGTAACAAGCATTATCATTTTCTACTCGTACATATATAGTTTGCGAGTAAGGTATAGTATTTTCATATGGAGAAGAGAGTGGATTTTGCTCTATGAGTGCTTCATTATATGTTTCATAATATTCTATATTTAAACCTGCAGGCAATCCATTTAAAATAGCATTAGAAAAATCATTAAGATTAAAAGCATGAATTCCATCTTCAGAGTTTAATTCATCGCAAACTTCAGGAGCACTGTAATCACTAATTTGGGTGTCACTCACTTCTAATAATAAAGCACTTGTATTAAAACAACCAGTAATGGTGTTAGTGACTCTTACATAAATGGTTTGTGGATTTAAGGTATTGTTGTAAGACATTCCATTTATTGGAGCAATATCATTCTGTGCATTATTTTGAGTCAAGTAAAATTGTACTATTCTATCTGCAGCATTTCCTGTAATAGCTTCATTAACTTCTGTTAAATTAAAAGTTGTAAAACCATCTACTGTATTCTCGTTGTCGCATTGGTATATATCTACATCAAAAGCTTCGGGAATGGGATTAATATTGATTATAACTTCTTCTGTGTTATAGCAATTTGTATTGTTATTATTTTCAATTCTAACAAAAACATTCTCATTAAAAGCTGTTTGGTTTGTATAGTTATTAGGAAGACCGTTTTGCCCAGCTTCAGCATCGACTAGAGTTGGATGATATGTCACGGTATATTGTGCAGCATTTTGATTTCCTATAACAGTAGCATTAAAATTTGATAAATCAATAGAAGTAATACCATCCATTGGATTAGCGTCAACATCACAAGTTTCTAAATTTATATTACTTGTAATTTGCGGCGTATTATAAATATAAACCTCAAAGGAAGTAATATCATAACAGTTATTATTTCCTATACTTTGCGCTCTAGCATATATGGTTTGTGGATTAGTTGTGTTTTGAAAATCTCCAATAATTTCATTAATTTGAGATGTTGCATCATCCATACTTCTAAAGTATTTTACTTCAAAATTTAATGGGTTTTGAGTGTCTAAAACGCTATTAGTCTGTTCTGTAAAATTAAAATTAGAAATGCCATCATTATTATCGTCGCAAACTAATATGTTTGAAGGTTGATTAGCAATAGGATATTCAAAATAAGATACATTTGCTTCACCTCTTAAGAAACCACAATTACCATCATTAAGTTCTATAAGTACTTCATAAAAACCAGGTCCACTAATATCTAAATCAAAATCAGTTTCTGTTAATGGGTTGCCATCTAAGGTCCAAGAATAAGTGGCATTAGCTATATTATCAGACATAAGCGTGTATAGATCACCTATGCATAGGTTTAATGATGTGGTGTCTATGCCATTTTGTATGATATCAATGTTTTCAGTAAAGAAAGAGGTGATAAAAGGCGGTAAACCTTGTCTTGAATTAGAAGTAAGTTGCACCGCATTATTTTGATAATTACATCCAGTACCAGCAATATTTGGGTTGTTAATTACTGATAAAAATGGAGAACCATTATTATATGTATTACTCATGGCTCTATATATTTTGCCATTTGGCCCCAATTGTAATCCACTACGGTAAGTTTGTCTTTGGTCTATAACTATCTCACTAGCACTAATATTTACAGCTTGAAGATTATATTGTAATAACGCTCCGTATTGTGCATTTGGATTATTAAAATCTCCTTGACCGGCTTGTCTATAAGTCGATACATATAATAACTCATTATTTGGAGAGAATTCTATACCATAAGGGTT
Source organism: uncultured Lacinutrix sp. (assembly GCF_947500325.1). Classification (GTDB taxonomy): domain Bacteria; phylum Bacteroidota; class Bacteroidia; order Flavobacteriales; family Flavobacteriaceae; genus Lacinutrix. The sequence continues at coordinate 45,224 of NZ_CANMRQ010000025.1, read as the reverse complement.
TTGACTACCTTCATTAGTAGAAAAATTAATATTTATTGCATTTGGGTTACTTACTATTCCAGTTGTAGTATCAAAGTCGAAGAGATATAATCCGGAAGTAATATTAGCCGCAGCTAATTTTGTACCATCTGGAGAGAACTTTAAATAGCCTCTAGTTTCATTAATTTGTAAACCAATATTGGATACTACAGGTGTTGTGTTTACACCAGTATCTGTGACTTCGTATGCGTAAAAAGAATTATTACTTTCACCAAAATTTTCATCAGCAAAAGTTATAACCCAAATAGATTGAGAATTGCAATCTTTTAATACTGCACTTAATTTCTCAGACGTATTAGATAATAACTGTTGATTTTTTAAAGCTGTAACATCTCCTAAACCGCCATTGAGTGTCATGTCGACTTCAGAGAAATGAAAGCCTAAATCTTCACCGTCTAATGATGGTGTATCTACAGTAAAAATATAATATATGTTTGGGTCATTTGGTTTAGGTATAATAATGGCAGATTGAGTACTAGATGCATCTCCAAATAAACGATTACTAAAAGGAGATTCGTTAGCATTAGACATGGTTTGGTGTAGGCTATTCCATACGGTTCTGCCATCTGTATAGAACAATAAGTTGCCGTTACTGTCTGAAATACTTGTACAGCCCTCATCTGTAGCTAGTTGTCCGTCATTTAAGGCCGTGATATTACCATTAAGATCAAAAGAAATACCTGCGTTATCTCCAAAATACCAATTTGAAGCTTCTTGCTGTGCATTAATAGCAGAGCATAGAAAGCATAAAAGTATAGTAATTATCTTTTTCATTCGTTTAAGCAAAAGCTTTCAAAGATATTATAATTACTATACTTTTTATAACATTTATATGTTAAAATAATAGTTTAGAGCTTATAGATCACGCTTTAAGAGTAAGCGATAAGAGCCAAGTATAAATAATGTGGTCCATACTAAAACAATACCTATTTGGTACCAATGTAAACTGTAATCAAAATTAAATTGCTCGCCAACTTGATTCGCTATCTCTTTTACTGCTCCCAAACGTGAAAAAGGTTCCATAATAAGATTTGACATTGACTCTAATGGAAACCATTGTGTAATAGATTCCCAATGGTCTTTTGTAGCATCTATTTGAAATCTAATTAAACCGTAAGCAATTTTTTCTATAATATACCAAACGAGTAAGAAGCCTAAAGCAAAAGCAGAACGTTTTATTAAAATCCCTAAAAATAAACACATTGAGAAAAACCCCACTAATTTAACAAAGAATGCTAATAGATATTCTAGGTCTGAAAAGACATGATATGATTCTGTAATACTTGAAAAAGAGTAGCCTAATATTAGTGACACTAAAAAAATAAAAATAGTAGAAATTAGAGCAAATACTGTTACAGTAATAAATTTTGAAGCTATAAATTCTTTCTTGCTTAAGCCATCTATTAAATTCTGTTTTATAGTTTTATTACTATATTCATTAGCCATCATAGAAACTATAACAATGGCTAAAAAGAATTTTATTGAAGCAGCAATATAAGTATTAAAATGCCAGATATATGGAAAGTTAAAAATTCCCATTTCTGCAGCATGGAACTTGAAAAAACCAAAATTAAATTTAATTGATGCAAAAAGAGCTATACCGGTAAGTAGAATAAAATAGGCTAAAATAAGTACTTTACTAGCTCTATTATTCCATAATTTTATAAATTCTATATTTAAAAGTCGTAACATGTTTGGTTGGTTTTATACTGAAAAAAATCAGAAATAGTTTTTTTTGATGATTGATTATTCGTTGTTATCTGTAAGTTGAAGAAATTGTTCTTCTAAACTTTCTTTTCGCATTACTAAATGAGATAACGAAATCCCTTTATTAAAAGCTTGCTTGTTAAAATCTGCTGCTGATACCGTTTCTTTTAAAAATGCTGTTGTTAGCCCATCATTTTCTGTAACACGCTCAATTGAAGGATGTGACTCTAAGAATGATTTTAATCCAACAATATCATCACTTTTTAATTCAAAAAAACCATTACTAGAAATCATTTCATCAACACGTCCAGAATATAGTTTTTCTCCTTTTCTAAGTACAACAACATGTGAACATACTTTTTCTACTTCATCTAATAGGTGAGATGCTAATAGTATAGTTGTGCCTTGGCTTGCAATGTCTTTAATAATTGCTCTAATTTGGTGTATTCCTTGAGGATCTAGCCCGTTAGTTGGCTCATCTAAAATTAAAATTTCAGGATCGTTTAATAGTGCAGATGCAATTGCTAAACGTTGCTTCATTCCTAAAGAAAATGTTTTAAACTTACTGTCTTTACGATCTATTAGACCTACAATTTCAAGTTTTTCATCAATCTTGCTATCATCTATGCCTTTAATTTTGCAAACTAACTTTAAGTTTTTGTAAGCTGTCATGTAAGGGTAGAAATTAGGTCGCTCTATAATTGCACCTACTTTTTTTAAAGCATCATGTGTAGTTGTATTACCGTCAAACCATTTAAAATCGCCATGAGTCCTATTTACAACATTTAAAACAATACCTAAGGTTGTAGATTTACCACTTCCGTTTGGTCCTAAAATGCCATAAACATTTCCTTTTTCTATAGTGAATGATAAGTCCTTTACAGCTGTTAAATAGCCATACTTTTTTGTAAGATTATTAATCGTTAAAATGGTATCCATTGAAAATGAAGTTTTTTGATTGGTTTAAAAGTAAGACGATGTATACTAATATTTGTTACATCTTATAATAATAAAGTTTTAAATTTGATTAATCATATTATGCTATGGACGATTTAAAAATTTCTAAGAAAAAACCATCTTATCCAGTAAAGAAAAGACTTAATCATTATTTAAGTGAATATAATAGAAATATTCGTATCTCTATTTTGTATGATGATTTGCTTAGGTTTCAAGGTTCGGTTACTGTGTATGATAAAAATGATAAAGATACGCTTTGGATTCGTGTATACTACAGTGAGTTTGATAGAGAGGAAATAGATTTAAGCTTAAAACGCGTCTATACTAAATTACATAGTGACGGAAATGAGAAAACCTTATCTTTTTTAAATGTTGATGCTGTAGATTATTGCACTTTTGGAAACTCCAAGCCTTTTAGAGTGAAAATTAGAAATGTTCTTAATGATAATTATACTTATTTCTATGTTAAAAAAGCTGATGCTTCTCGTATTTATGGTCTTGAATTAGAACATATGTTATCGCCATATAATCTTAATTTTATGGTGTGTAAAGACACGTTAATAGAAGAGCATATTGCTGGTATTCCTGGAGATGAATTTATTAGTAATATGCTGCCAAAATGTACTGAGCCTGAGAAATCTCAAATAGCAAAAGAGTTTGTGAAGTTTAATGAACGTTGTATGATTAGACTTCTTGGTGATATGCGCTCTTATAATTATGTAATAGTGCCCACACATGATTTTGATCATGTGGTTTATAAAATTAGAGCAATAGATTTTGATCAGCAATCTTATGAAGGAAAATTCAATGTCTACAGACCTCAATTTTTTAAAGAAAATCTTACGATGGTACAATTAGTGTCAGAAAAATTTCAGAAAGAATCAATAGATCAATATAAAATTGAAGAACGCTCTATAGTAGCTAAACGAATGATAAGTTACAATGATAGAATTGAAGAGTTATTAAATTGTATGATAAACGATTCTATTTCTAATGAAGCACATATTAATTTATTAAAATCTAAAATTTACGATTATACTTTAGATTTAAAATTTAAGCGTAGTAAAAATATGGGAGCTATTTTAAAAAATGCTTTAGCTTATGTTAAACGTAATTATGAAAATGTAAATACTAAGGATTTTTAAATTATTCTAATTCCAATTTTCATTAAAATCTAGATTATCATAATCGTCAATATTATAATCGTCATCAAATTCATTAGTATCGCCATCTTTTTCAGTTTCAAAAACTTTTTCTGGAGCGCTATCTGGTACTTGTCCTTGAACAAACATTAAATTTGGGTAATCTACACCTTCATTTTCTTCAGCAATTTCAGCTAATTCAACATAAAAAGTCCACATATTTAAAAAATCGTAAACGTAAATTAGTTTTGTCTGCGCTTCGTGAACAGTATCATCTAATGATGTTTCATTCATTAGGCGTACTTGGTTCATGCCTTCACTCATATCAAATAATGAGATTTCCTCACCTTGATTCCATTCGTCATCACTTAAATAAAATGAAGCCATTTCACTACCATCAAAACCAAAAGATTGCGTAATAATATTATGCAAATCTTCCATAGTATCTGTCTCTCTTATTTCTAAGTCGCGAAAGATGTCTTCTTCGGTATCATTGTCAAGAATGACTCTAAATCTATAAATCATAAACCTGTTTTTTTGGTCTGCAAAGATACAATGTCTTCTTAGTTGTTTTTAAGATTATGGATAAAATCTTTTTGGTTTTCTAAATATACGTAAAATTGAATTCCTATTAATATAGTTCCAATCACTAAATGTAATGGTTGTGACAAAAACGGGAAGTCAAAATAATACATGGCAATACCAGTAATAACTTCTAAAATAATACATAGCATTACTAAATTCATTTTATTAAACCCTAAATTCATTTTTTTGTTTTTTAAATATAGCCAAGCATTGAGTAGAAAAACAAGAATAGAGAATGTTCTATGAATATAAAACTGAAGTGTAGGATTTGCCAACCAAAGCTCTTCAATATAACCAACAGCTTTAACTTGTTCATCTACATATTGTCTTACTTGAGTACCTATTATAATTTGAATAAGTGTTAAGCCAATAGCAATCAATAAAAAAAGTTTAAAGCTTTTATCTGTTTTTTGGTTTTTAAAACTGTTTTTTGATGCAAAAATGATATATAAAATAAAGGCGATAATTACCAAAGCCATTACCATATGAATAGTGATTTTATAAGGTGCCAAATTAGAGTCTACAACGGTTTTGCCTAGCCAAGCTTGAAATGCCATTGCTAATAGGACTAGTATAGATGAGATGGTAATCCATTTGTTACGTTTAAAAAACCAAAATGAAAGTATTACCATAATAAGTATTGGAATACCAGCTAAAACACTTGCTAATCTATTTATATATTCTATCCAGGTATGGGTTGGATTATATTCTGCATAATCATGTTTTGTATATTTAGTCCAATTTGTTACATCTAAATCCTCTGAAGATTTAAAATCATTTTTTGCAACTAAAAGCTCTTTATTATGGACAATAATAATACCTTCTTTGTAGTCATGATTAGTTTTAAACTCGATATCTACAACATCACTCGGTGGTATGTAATAACCAAAACACTTTGGCCAATCTGGACAACCCATTCCAGAACCTGTCATACGAACAACAGCACCTGCTATAACAATTAAATAGACAAAGAAAAGTGAAATTTTGGCAATGGTTCTAAAGTGTTTTTTCATCTAGCTTAATATTTTTTTAAAACAAAGACTATTTTTCATATTGGTGTATTGCCCGTAATTAGAAATAATTTTATAATCACATTTTTTATAAAATTGAACAGCTTCTAATTGGCGTTTACCAGTTTCTAAAATAGAAAAGGTATATCCTATTTCGTTAGCCCAATGTTCTAATGCTTGTAAAATCTTTCCTGCTATACCTTGACTGCGAAATTCTGGTTTGGTATACATGCGTTTAATTTCGATTGTATTATCATTAAAAGTTTTAAAAGCGCCACATCCAACAGGATTAGAATCTATATAGGCAATAATAACATGCTTTAATACATCAATATTATTAAACTGATTATAAAAATCATGTTCATCACCATCTGTAGTTTTTAAATAGCGATCTAAATCTTTTACAAGATTTACAAAATCTATGTTATTAGAGTCAGTTCTAACTATTTTTAACATATTACTCCATTTTTAATCCTAAAGCTTTTCCTTTTTCTATCATTAACTGAAAAGCAGCTTCATGTTCATTAGGAATTTCACCTTCTAAAATAGCTTCTTTTATTGCTTCTTTAATAATGCCAATTTCTTTTGAAGGTTTTAAATTGAAGGTATTCATAATTTCTTCACCAGACACTGGTGGTTGAAAATTACGAACATGGTCTTTAGCTTCGACTTCAATTATTTTTTCTCTAACAATTTTAAAATTGTTATGATATTTATTAAATTTTTTTGGGTTTTTAGTTGTAATATCTGCCTCACAAAGCGTCATTAAATCGTCTACATAATCACCTGCATCGAAAACTAAACGGCGAACAGCAGAATCTGTTACTATATCTTGAGCTAATACAATAGGGCGAGAACTCATAAAAACAAGTTTTTGAACAAACTTCATTTTTTCATTTAAAGGCATTTTTAAGCGTTTAAATAAATGATACACCATTTTAGAGCCTTCAAATTCGTGAGCATGAAATGTCCAACCTACTTTTTTAGAAAACTTTTTAGTTGGTGCTTTTCCAATATCATGAAGTAATGCAGCCCAACGTAACCAAACATCATCAGTATGTTTAGAAATATTATCTACAACTTCAAGTGTATGATAGAAGTTGTCTTTATGTTTTTGCCCTTCAATTTCATCAATACCTTTTAAAGCAGTAAGTTCTGGTAATATATGCTTTAATAACCCTGTTTTTTCTAGAAGTAAAAAGCCAATAGACGGTGTTTTGCTTCCTAAAATCTTATTGAGTTCGACAACAATACGCTCATTAGTAATTATTTTAATACGGTCATTATTTCTTGTAATTGCGTCTAGAGAGTCTTTTTCAATTATAAAATCTAATTGTGTTGCAAAACGAATAGCTCTCATCATACGTAATGGGTCATCACTATAAGTTATGTCTGGATTTAATGGCGTACGAATAATTTTATTTTTTAAATCTGTAACACCATTAAATGGGTCTAGTAAATTCCCGAAATTGGCTTCAGATAAATCTAAAGCTAAAGCATTAATACTAAAATCACGACGATTCTGGTCGTCTTTTAGTGTGCCATTCTCTACAATAGGATTTCTACTATCTTCATTATAAGATTCTTTACGCGCTCCAACAAATTCAACCTCTATGTCATCATAACGTAACATAGCAGTTCCATAGGTTTTAAAAACTTGTACGTTAGGTTTATTAGGTAAGTTTTTTGCAACTTTTTTTGCTAAAGCTATGCCACTGCCAATAGCAACTATATCTATATCTTTAGCATCACCGCGTTGTAATAAAAAATCTCGTACAAAACCACCAATAACATAGCAGTCTAGTTTTAACTCGGCTGCAGATTTAGAAATGATTTTGAATATATTATGTGAAAGTGCTTCTTTGTGATTCATTGTTTATATCAACCTAGCTATTCGCGAATAATTTTCACGCCACCACTATTACTTAACTTAATTATTGTAGATGGGTTTTTAGCTACTTTTTCTTTTTGCAAATTTACGACATAATCCACACCTTTTATAATAGCTTCATCTATTTCTTTAAAGGATTTTGGTGTTGGTTCACCTGCTAAATTTGCTGAGGTAGAAACTAATGGTCTACCAAGATATTTAATGAGTTTTTTACAAAAATCATGATCTACAATTCTAATAGCTAATGTATTATCGCTTGCTATTAAGTTTTCTGATACTCCAGCAGGATTATCATAAATAACTGTAGTAGGATTTACTGCAAGATCAAGAATGTTATAGGCTAATTTAGGAACATTGTCAACATGTTTTTCTAGCATACTATAATTATTTACTAAACAAATTAAAGCTTTAGAATCCTCTCTTTGTTTTAACTTATAAATTTTTTGAACTGCTAATGAGTTTGTTGCATCACAGCCAATACCCCAAACGGTATCTGTTGGGTATAAAATAATGCCGCCTTGTTTTAAAATAGTAACGGTTTCGCTAAGAAGTAATTTAATGTCCACACTCAATTTTATTATATATTTGCTCAAAACAAAAGTAAATGAAATTAGTTTATTATAAATCAGATCATGGTAATTTTGGAGATGATTTAAATCTATGGTTATGGCCAAAAATATTTGGTTCAGATTTTTTTAATAAACGAAACGATATAGCTTTCATGGGAATTGGCTCCATTTTAATGGGGAATTCTAAGTTTATTGACCTTGCAAATGAGAGTGATAAAAAAGTGATTTTTAGCACAGGTGTACGCTCAATAAACGAAAATTTTAATTTTGATGAGTCTTGGGATATTAGATTTGTTCGTGGCCCATACAGTGCTTTAAGGTTAACAAAAGAAGCTAATAACTACATTGCAGATGGTGCTTATTTTTTTGCACTTCTACCAGAATATGAAGAGTATCTTAAGCTGCCTAAAAAACATAAAATTAGTTTTATTCCATACTTTAAATCTTTAGATAAAGTAGATTGGAAGTCTATATGCGATACTTTAGGATGGAATCTTATTTTGCCAACCAATAATGATGTTGAGCAATTTATGAAAGATATTGTACAAAGCGAGCAAGTTATTAGTGAAGCAATGCATGGTAGTATACTGGCAGATGCGTTAAGAGTACCATGGAAACGATTGCGTTTTAATGCGCACATGTACGAAGGTGAGCGCGTAAGCGAATGGAAATGGAACGATTGGATGTTATCTATAGATATTACTGAAAATGATTTTATTGAAGCTCCTGTTTTAAGACGAAAAAAATGGTTTAAAATATCTAAATCTGCTTATAGAAAGGCAAATGAGAAGCATGTAATTGAAAAGCTTAAGCATCATGAAAACACGCCTTTTATGTTATCTACAGATGAAGTGATGAAAACAATGATAAGTAAAATGAAAACTGAAGTAGAAGCCTTTAAATCTAAATATTTTTAATAATGTTTAAAGCTCTAAAAACAAAATTCAGAAATAATAAACTAAGAAAGAAACTCCTTAAAAACAAGGTGCTTTTTAATATAGATTCGTTTTCTTTTTCGTCTAAAAATGTTTTGATTATAGATCAAATTATACCAGAATTTAATAAAGATTCTGGCTCGAGACGTTTAACAGAAATTATAAAACTCTTACTAGAAAAAGACGTTTCGGTTTTTTTAGTTGCCGATTTAAAACAATATAAATACAACAGTGATTATATAGAGAAGTTTAAAGCACTTGGTGTTAATGTATACGAACCCGCAATAGATGAAAATGGTGCTTTATTAACTAAAGAGTTATTTATTGAAAAGATAGCATCAAAATTAGATATTGCTTGGTTACATAGACCAAATATTTTTGAAAAGTATAATACACAAATTAAAAAGCATAATCCTAACATAAAATTGGTTTTCGATATGGTCGATTTTCATTATTTGCGCTTAAGTAGAGAATGGAAAGATAATCAAGATGCAAAAACTAAAGCTGAAGCAGAACGTTATTTACAAATTGAGATAGACAACTGTAAAAAAGCAGACAGTATTATAGTAATTTCTGAAGATGATAAAGTAGAACTTATTAAACATTATAATACTATTTCTAAAATGGTAGTTATTGGTAATATTCATGATTATATTCCCAAAAATGAAACATTTATAACTCCTGAAAAACGTAACGAATTACTGTTTGTTGGTGGTTTTAAACACATGCCTAATGAGGATGCTGTTTTGTATTTATATAATGATATTATGCCTTTAGTATGGGAGCAGCATCCAGATATTAAAATAAATATTGTTGGTAGTTATCCAACAGAAACAGTTTTGGCCTTACATTCAGAACAATTTAATGTTATAGGTTTTGTTGAAGATGTTGCAGCATACTACAAAACTGCAAAATTATTTGTAGCACCTTTAAAATATGGAGCAGGAGTAAAAGGGAAAATAGGTCAAAGTTTTGAATATAGTTTACCAGTTGTAACTACAGATATTGGAGCAGAAGGTTTTGATTTTTCTCCATACAATGAAACAATGATAGCTAATAATGCAAAAGACTTTGCAGATAGCATAATTGCCCTGTATACTAATAATGAATTATGGGAAGCAGCTAGCGGGCATTCTAAAAAAATTATTCAACCATTTTCTCTGCAACATATTAGCAATACTATAGATGTAGTACTATCTAAATAACTTATTTAAGTTCAAAAACAGTATCTACAAAATGGTCCACAGTAAATTGATGATATATTTCTTCAGGCAAAATTTCATAGTCTGTAGTGAAAAAGTCGGCTTCTATTTTGGGATTTTTAGAGTCTAAAACCAGAATGTTATTAGGGTTATAGAAAGCATATTTTTTAACCGATGTATTAGTAGTTATAATTTTCTTTTGGTAAGCTAAGGCTTCAAAAATTCTAAAACTTAAACCATTATGACCATCGCGCACAAGGTCTAGTACAATTCGTGAGTCTTCAAGGTGCTGCTTTAAAGCTTCAGTTTTAATTTCTTTATCTGTATGCTCAATGTTTTTATACAGTCCAGCAGGTTTTCGCGAGCTAACAGTAACAAATTTATGACTAATATTTAACGCGTCAAATTGCTGCGCAATACTATTTAATTGTGTTAATCTTTCGTCTGGAGATAACACTATAAAAGCATCATATTTATAGTCTTTTTTTATCGGTTGTTTATCTAAATATATAAAGTTTGTAATATGCTTAAAGTTATACTTTTTAACATCTTTTAAATCAAAAGAATAAATAGTGTTGAAAATATTATCAAGTAAATGGTCTACAGGAAAACGAACACAACTATCATAAATGTAAGAGATGTAATTATTAGTATATGTTTTAATTTTATGATGAATATGTAATGAAATTAGATCTGGACGTATAACTAAAATTGCATCTTGTTTTCCTAAACGATTTAATTCATTTAAAATAAATTCTTGACGTTTAATCTTTTTTATATTCTGTTTTAAAAATGTTTTAAAAATGAAGTTTTTTGTTTTTTCTAAAACAGACTTATACTCATATTTAAACTTACTTATATCAATATGTGTTGCTTCAATACCTTTCTTATTAAGAGCTTTAACGATATGATGGTCGTAATTCCAGTAATCAAAACTAATTAAGGTTATTTTCATAAAGAGTAATTAAGCTTTAAAAAAAAATATTTTCAAAGGTACAGTTTTTTGTTATACCAATTTTGCTTTGAATTTGCTCAAAAGAAAAATGATGGATTTTGAAATTATAGGAAATAGAAAAAGTAAGCATAGTATTAATTACGGTTATTTTTTATATTAAACTAGAATTATAAAAGGCGCATTTTAATTTGGCGAATTCAAAGTGAAAATGGTATTAGTATCAATGTATGTTAAAGAATTGTATCTTTGTTTTTTGTTTTAAAAACAGAACCTATCTATATGAAAAAAATTCAAGTTGGCTTTCTAGTATCTTACGATTATGAGTTGCTAAAAAATGCTATTCCTTTAGTTTATAAGTTGTCTGATACTATATTCTTAGCAGTTGATATTGACCGTAAAACCTGGAATGGATCACCAATAGTTATTGAAGATAGTTTTTTTCAATGGATAAAAGATTTTGATACAGATAATAAGATAGAAATCTACGAAGATAATTTTTGTAAGCCAGAACTTACCACGATGGAATGTGAGGTTAGAGAGCGTAAAATGATGGCTGAAAAAATGGGCGTTGGTAATTGGATTATTCAATTAGACGCCGACGAATATTTTATAAACTTTGAACGTTTTGTAAACTTTCTAAAAAGTAAAAATTCATACTTAGACAATCCTGAAAAGCAAAAAATTCAAATACAGCCATTTCATGTCAGTTTATATAAAAAGACAGAAAATGGATATTTGTATGTTAATGAAGCCACTAAAACTGTAGTAGCTACTAACTATCCAGATTATAAAATTGGTAGAAAAACCCACGGTAAAGTTATTTATTTTAATGCTTTAATCTTACACGAAAGTATTTCTAGAGATCGAGAAGATTTAATAACAAAATTGACTAATTGGGGACATAACGAAGAAGTAGATGTAGATGGATTTATGAAAAAATGGGATTCGGTTAACGAATCTAATTATAGTGAAATGGAGGATTTTTTCTTTTTAGAACCAGAAAAATGGAAATACTTAGACTTTGTAAAAGGCGCAAATTTTGCAGAACTTTTTGAGAATTTTAAAAACGAAAAGGAGCAAGGTTTGTATAAATCTAAGTTTTTTATCTTCAAGAAAAACCTAGGGCAGTTTTTTAAATATTTATTCAAATAATAGCTTTGAAATCAACATTAATCATAGCAACTTATAATTGGCCTGAAGCTTTAAACTTGGTTTTAGAAAGCGCTAGGATTCAAACACAGTTACCAGATGAAATTATTATAGCAGATGATGGCTCTACAAAAGAGACTGAAGCTATAATAAATCAATATAAAACGAGTTTTTCAATACCAGTACATCATATTTGGCAAGAAGATAATGGTTTTAGAAAATCGCATATATTAAATCAAGCCATTGCAAAAGCAAAAGGAGATTACATTATTCAAGTCGATGGTGATTGTATTATGCATTATAACTTTGTTAAAGATCATCTAGCATTTGCCGCTTCTAATACGTATTTGTTTGGTTCTCGTGTTAATATTCAAGAACCCTATTTAGAAACCTTATTTGCAAAAAAACAGATTAAATTTAATCCGTTTTCTAAAGGTATAAAAAAACGTACGCGAGCTATCCATTCTCCAATTTTAAGTAGCATGTATAAACAACAAGACGATTTTTCTAAGAAATTTAGAGGTTGCAATACATCATATTTTAAATCAGATTTTATAGCTGTAAATGGCTATAATGAAGATATAACTGGTTGGGGAAGAGAAGACAGTGAGCTTATGTTACGAATGCATAATAAAGGAGTAAAAGCAAAACGATTACGCTATCGAGGCATTGTATTCCATATTTGGCATAAAGAGAAATCTAAAGATAGAGTAGAGGCTAACGATTCTATAGAACAAAAAACAATTAACGATAAGATTGCGTGGGCAGATAATGGCGTTGATAAATATTTAGAGCATGCGTAAAGTAATCAATCCATCATATCATAACCATACAAAAGCTTTAGATCATTTTATTTTAAATTATGAAACTGAAGGCGAAGCTTATGGTAATCAAGACAGAAACAGCTTACGTCTTTTTAAATTAGATGATAAAATAGTAAATGCTAAGTCTTTTAAAAAGCCAAATGCTATAAACAAAGTCGTATATAAATTCTTTAGAAAAAGTAAAGCGCAACGCTCTTTCGAGTATGCTAATAAACTTAAAGCATTAGCTATTGGTACTCCTGAACCTGTAGCGTTTTATGAAATGAATTCTGGTTTGCTTTTTGGAAAAAGCTATTATCTAAGTGAGCAGTTAAATGACGATATTACCTATCGCGAACTCACTACAGATTTTAATATTCCTAACCATGAAGCGATATTAAGAGCATTTACAAGATTTACATTCAAACTCCATGAAAAAGGTGTTAATTTCTTAGACCATTCACCAGGTAATACTCTAATAGAATATAATAATGGAGATTATAAGTTCTATTTGGTTGATTTAAACCGAATGAATTTTGAAACTATGACGTTTGAAAAACGCATTAAAAACTTTGCTAAACTTACTATTCATAAAAGTATGATAGAAGTTATGAGTGATGAATACGCAAAATTAATTAATGAAGATTACGATAAAGTGTTCAATTTAATGTGGCAAGAAACACAAGCCTTTCAAGATTCATATCACAGACGTAGACGATTGAAGCAAAAGATTAAGTTTTGGAAAAAGTACGATTAATTTAATTTACGTCACTTCGAGTGATTTGTGAGGTACGATACAAATTGTATCGAGAAGTTTTATAGTCTTCCTTTTCGTGATAACCACAACTTGAAATAAAAACAGTATTTTGAATAGAAAAGGATGAATAATTAGCTCATCTTTATGCTAATTTAATATTTTGTATAAGTCAATTTCATCTAAAAATCGAAGCAATAAAAGGATAGAGAACAATAATAATGGTTAAGAAATAAATAATTAAAAAAAAGATATTCGTTTTTTTATATAAATTAAATAGTTCTTTATCTCCATTAATAACAAATCCAATCTCAATAATAGAAAGGATGATTAATATCCAAATATAAAAAGACACCAATAAATACATAGATATGTAAGCCACGCCTATAAGAATAAAAAAAAGGTAAGTTAAAACACAAAAGATGTTAATCAATCTTACAACATAATATAATATAGGATAATCAGGTGGTTTGCTAGGCATACTAAGTACAAGTATTTTAATTCCTATTCCTACGTAACAACCACAATTTTACATACCTCATAAATACAACATAGGCTTGTACAAAACCTATAGTAAAACCAACGAGACCATCACGAAAACCACTTTGCACAATATAGTGTTTAACAAAGCCCCAAAACGGTTTAATTGCAAAATGATAAGGAGTTAAACGTCCTGTTTTTTTATCGTAATCCTTAGCTTGTAAATTAGCATAGTGATTCATTTTTTGCATGTATAGGTCAAAACTGCGATAAGAATAATGCAAGAATTTATGCTTTAATTGCCCAATAGTGCCATTCACTTTTAATGCTTCATGTACATGGCGGTCGTCATATTTACAAGTATCTCTTTTAAAGAGCCTAATAACACTATCATTACGCCAACCACTATAATGAACACGTTGCCCCATAAAATGATTAATACGTTTTATATTGTAGGCATCATGAGGTATTTTATCTTGACTTAAAACAGAAAGAATTTCAGTTTTTAATTCTGGAGTAACACGTTCGTCTGCGTCTACTAGTAAAATCCATTCGTATTGGGCTTGAGAAATAGCATGGTTTTTTTGAGCACCATAAAAATCAAATTCACGTTGTATAACTTTAGTCGCTAAAGTGTTCGCTTTTTCTGCAGTACCATCTTCGCTATAACTGTCTATAACAATAATTTCATCAGCAAAATCAACAGAAGCTATGACAGCTTCAATGTTGTCAATTTCATTTTTAGTAGGAATAATTGCCGTTAGTTTGGTCACCTTAAAGTTTTGTGTAAAAATAACTATTTTTGCCATATTCAATAGCTTTATAATAAATCAATGGCAAAACCAGAAATATCAATAATTATTAGCACTTACAATGCAGAAGCTTGGCTAGAAAAAGTATTGTGGAGTTATGAAGCGCAAAGCTTCAAAAATTTCGAAATAGTTATTGCAGATGATGGTTCTAAACAACCAACTTTCGATTTATTAGAGCGTATGCAAACCGAAGTGTCTTTTCCTATTATTCATGTATGGCATGAAGATAATGGATTTCAAAAAACAATGATTTTAAATAAAGCCATTTTAAAATGTAATGCAGATTATATTTTAATGAGTGATGGCGATTGTATGGCAAGACAAGATTTTGTGTCTACTCATATTAATAAAAGGGAAAAAGGTTATTTCTTATCTGGTGGTTACTTTAAATTACCTATGTCTATTTCAGAAACAATTTCAAAAGAAAATATATTGAATCAAGACTGTTTTAATTTAAAATGGCTGTTAGCAAATGGACTAAAATCATCTTTTAAAAACAATAAATTAAATGCTTCACCAATTAAAGCAAAGATTTTAAATGCTGTTACGCCCACAAACGCAAGTTGGAATGGCCATAATGCTTCAGGCTGGAAAAAAGATATTTTAGCTGTAAATGGTTTCGACGAACGTATGCAGTATGGCGGTGAAGATAGGGAAATGGGAGAACGATTATTTAATATGGGAATTAAATCGAAACAAATTAGATATAATGCTATTTGTTTACATTTAGATCATGCAAGAGGTTATGTCAATCAAGAAGCTATTGATAAAAATCAGAAAATAAGGGCAGTTGTAAAAAAGGAGAATTTAAAATGGACCAATTATGGTATTCTTCAAGAATCATAAACCTTTCAAAAAAGCAGTTAGTTTATTGGTAATGAATTCAGGTTTAAATTGCTTGTAAAAAGTAGCATACGCTTCTTTTATTTTTTTAAGTTTTGTAGTCTCATACAACTCCGGTTTCACATCTTTTAAATGTGTAGAAACGTTTGTTTTACCGTTTTCAAATAAACTCCAAGCTGCTTTATCTATCCATGGAGAAAAAATAGTAAATGTTGGTGTATTTAATGCTTTTGCCATGTTTACAGCGCCACCTTCGTTACCAATAAGTGCATTACAAAAATGGGTGATACAAATAAAATCTCTCAAGCTTTTACCATAAACATCTAATAAAATAGCCTGTTGTGTATTGGGTTTGCAAAAATTAAAAATAGCTTTTGCATCTTCTAACTGTTTAGGTATATAGTTGAATAGTAGTTGAGCATTAGGTATTACTTCTACCACATAGTCTAGAACCATAGCCATATATTCAAAAGGATATGTTTTAGATAAGTCACTACCTAAAACACCAACCATAATTAAAGGTTTGTGTAAGTCGATATTATTATCAATTAAAAAAGATTCAGTTTTTTTAATTTCAACATCGGTTAAATATATTTTTGGTTTAATAACTGTTAATTCTCTTTTTATAATAGGATCTAACAGTCGCATTCTATTTTCTATAGCTAAACCAGCATTGGTTTTGGCAATTTTAGAATCTTTAAATGTATGTGTATATATAAAAGAAGAATAAAACTTCTTAATAGATATTTTGGTTTTTGCTTTAGAAAAATAAGAAATAAGGTTACTACTTAGTTTTCCATATACATCTATAACTGTATCGTATTTTTCAACTTTAATAGTTTTTAAAAACTTATAAAATTCAGTTTTCGACTGTTCTATCTCTTTAGTAAAAAAAACGAATTTATCTACAAACGGATTATTCTCAACAACAGAAAACGTATGCGAATTTATCAAATAATGTAATTCTGCATCAGGATAGTTACCACGCAAAGCTTCTAGCAAAATACTTGTAGTAAGTACATCACCAATCATTTTTTGTTGTATAACTAATATCTTCATTTAGTATTAAACCGCAACATTGTGTTCTCTTAGAGCATCATTAAGAGACGTTTTTTTGTTTGTACTCTCTTTACGTTTTCCAATAATTAAGGCACATGGTACATTATAATCTCCAGCTGGGAACGATTTAGTATAACTTCCAGGAATAACAACAGATCTTGCAGGTACACGACCTTTCATTTCTACAGGTTCGTCTCCAGTAACATCAATAATTTTAGTAGATGCAGTTAATACAACATTGGCACCAAGAACAGCTTCTGTTTCAACACGAACACCTTCAACAACAATACAACGTGAGCCAATAAATGCATTATCTTCAATAATTACAGGAGCAGCTTGTAAAGGTTCTAAAACACCACCAATACCAACACCACCAGATAAGTGAACGTTTTTACCAATTTGAGCACAACTACCAACAGTTGCCCATGTATCTACCATTGTACCTTCATCTACATAAGCACCAATGTTTACATAACTAGGCATTAAAATGGTTCCAGCAGATATATAAGCGCCATGTCTTGCAACTGCATGAGGTACAACACGAATGCCTTTTTCTTTATAACCTGTTTTTAATGGAATTTTATCATGAAACTCAAAAATACCAACTTCTAAAGTTTCCATTTTTTGGATAGGGAAATATAAAACGACAGCTTTTTTTACCCATTCATTAACTTGCCAACCATCATTTGTTGGTTCAGCAACACGTAATGTGCCTTCATCTAATAAGCTAACTACTTTTCTAATTGTAGCTTGAGTACTATCTTCACTTAGTAAAGCACGATCATTCCATGCATTTTCTATAATTTGTTGTAAATCGGTCATTATTTATTTTAAGTTTCTACAAATATAAATCCTAAAAATGTAATTATGGCATAATCTTTATTCATATAATGTATATAAACATTAAATTTGCACAAAAATTAATATGGCTCAAATTCTAGCAATAGATTATGGTAAGGTAAGAACGGGATTAGCCGTTACAGACGATATGCAAATTATTGCTTCTGGTTTGACTACTGTTCCTACAAAAGAGCTGTTAGATTTTATAAAAAGCTATACAGAGAAAGAGGAAGTAGAATTATTCTTAGTTGGTGAGCCTAAACAAATGAATAATGAAGCTAGTGAGAGTGAAGCTATAATAGCACCTTTTATTAGTAAGCTAAGAACTTTTTTTCCGGAGATTCCTATTAAACGAG
Source organism: uncultured Lacinutrix sp. (assembly GCF_947500325.1). Taxonomy (GTDB): domain Bacteria; phylum Bacteroidota; class Bacteroidia; order Flavobacteriales; family Flavobacteriaceae; genus Lacinutrix. Next base: position 27,136 of record NZ_CANMRQ010000025.1, on the reverse strand, counting down.
TTGATGAGCGTTTTACATCTAAAATGGCTATGCAGACCATGATAGATAGCGGATTAAAGAAAAAACAAAGACAAAACAAAGCACTTGTTGATGAAATTAGTGCCACAATAATACTTCAGTCTTATCTATATAACCAATAATTTGTTTTGTTGATTAAAATACTCTTTATCGTTTTTAAGTGCATTTAATCGATTATGTCTAATTTTGATCTAGTGTCAGAAAAAAAAAAGGTATTGTTATTATAGTTTTGTTTTCAATAGCAATTGATTAATATTATGAAAAAAAATACTTTATTATTTTTTGTATTTATGTTTTTTACAAAAACCTATGGACAAACAGAATGTCCGGAATCTATTAAGCAGAATAGTACAACTTCTGAACCCACTTTTGTTTTATCAAATGGGCAAAATGGATGTAATACCGTTACTTGGCCTCTTACTATTCTAATAGATGGTTTAACTTACAGTTATGTTAGCTGTAATGGCGGTAATTTAGATTATGTAATTGATCCAGGACAAACTCCTCCTACAGGATTTGATGTTACTGTTGATTACGGTAATGGCTTGCTCTGTACCTATGATATAAATGGAGCGTTAGTAACTTTGTCTAATCAGGATTTTGAAATAAAAGAAAAGGAATACACTATATATCCTAATCCTGTAAAAAGCGAAATAACATTAAATATTAATTTTCCTAAGAAGTCAAATTATAACATATCATTAATTAATATTTTGGGTAAGGAGGTTTATAGAAAAAGTTTTAATGACAAAAATGAAGCTGAACTAGATATTAAAGAACTTGTTAATGGTATATACATATTAAAAATATTTGACAATGAAAATATAATTATTAAAAAGATAGTTATAGAGGATTAGTATTATAATAAGAAAATTAGATACAGGCTTTAATATTTTATATTAAGGCCTTTTTTGTTGTATTTTTGCAAATCTATAATAAATAGTAAATATGGTATTACCAATTGTCGCTTATGGCGATCCAGTTTTAAAAGTTAAAGCAAAAGAAATTGACAAAGACTATCCTAATTTAAAGGAGTTAATTGCCAATATGAAAGAAACGATGCATGGTGCTTATGGTGTAGGTTTAGCTGCACCGCAAATAGGTTTGCCAATACGTTTATTTTTGGTAGACACATCACCTTTTGCAGAAGATGATGTGTTAGAAGATGAAGAGCGCGCTTTTCTTGAAACATTTAAGCATGCATTTATTAACCCTACAATTCTAGAAGAATCTGGAGATGAATGGGCTTTTAATGAAGGCTGTTTAAGTATTCCAGACGTGCGTGAAGATGTTTTTAGAAAGCCTAACATTAAGATTGAATATTTTGATGAGGATTTTAAGAAACATACTATGGAATTAGACGGTTTAGCTGCGCGTGTATTTCAACATGAGTACGATCATATTGAAGGAGTATTGTTTACAGATAAACTATCTACATTAAAAAAACGCTTAATAAAAGGGAAGTTACTTAATATTAGTAAAGGAAAGATTAGAGTAGATTACCGTATGAAATTTCCTAATATTAAAAAGAAGCGTTAAAAATTTGCAAAACAAAATAGAGTACAAGATATTTGCGCTCCTTAAAAAGAAAGAAAAGTATGGCATTAGATAAAATATTAGCAATTTCAGGAAAGCCAGGATTGTATAAATTAGTGACTCAAACACGTGGTGGTTTTGTGGCAGAGTCATTAATAGATCAAAGAAAAATTACGGTTGGAATTCAACAAAACGTTAGTATATTAAGTGAAATAGCTATTTATACATTAACAGAAGAAGTGCCATTACGCGAGGTTTTAGAAAAAATTAAAACCAAAGAAAATGGTGCGCCAACGAGTATTAGTCACAAAGATGGTAAAGATAAATTAGAAGAATATTTCTTTGAGGTATTACCAGATTATGATGAAGATCGTGTGTACGCTAGTGATATTAAGAAAGTAGTACAATGGTATAATATGCTACAAAAAAATGATTTACTACAATTAGAAGATACTAGAACTTCAGACGAAGAAGAATAGTACTTTACAAATAATAATAAAGAGTCCAGCCATTAAGCTGGACTTTTTTGTTTTAAAAAGTATTTAATACAAAAGATATTGTGTAGTTTTGTGTAAATTCAACGCAAAATAAGGATGTTACAAAATATTAAAGTGGCTGTAGATGCTGTCGTTTTCGGTTATGAATCTAAAAAAAACTTATCTGTACTTTTAATTAAACGAGGAGTAGAACCTTTTAAAAATACTTGGGCTTTGCCAGGAGGATTGGTATTAGAAGACGAGTCCTTAGAAGATGCAGTAGAACGAGAACTGTTAGAGGAAACAGGAGTACAAATAGATTATTTAGAACAATTGTACTCTTTTGGAAAACCTAAAAGAGATCCTAGAAATAGAGTAGTATCTATAAGTTATTTTGGATTGGTTAAACCAAATCACTTTAAAATTCAAGCAGATACAGATGCTGCAGAAGCCCAGTGGTTTCCTATAACAGATATTCCAGAATTAGCGTTTGATCATAAGAGTATTTTAGACTTAGCTAAAGCTCGATTAAAATCTAAATTGCATTACCAACCTATTGGGTTCGATCTTTTAAGTAAATCCTTTCCTTTTTCAGATTTAGAGCACCTATACACTACCATTTTAGAAAAAGATATAGACCGAAGAAACTTTAGAAAAAAATTAATGAGCTTTGGTATTATTGAAGAAACTGGAGAAATGAGTCAATCTGGTAGTGGCAGGCCTGCAAAATTGTTTCAATTTAATACCAAGAAATATAAAGCATTAGCAAAAGATGGTTTTCATTTTGAAATCAAGTTTGTGTAAATAATACACAAAATATTTTGTTACTACATAATTATAATTTACATTTGTGTAAAAATAACGCAAATGTATTTAAATTTAGATTCTCAGTTCACGCCATTTGGTATAGAAAATACTATTCAGTTTGAGTCGTTCACCTTTTCTGGAGGAGAACCGCATATAAAAATTCTTTCAGATATTTCAAATGTAAAAGAAGTAACGATTACTACTCGTGTGCAATCGTTTAATGACTTTGGTCTATTACTATTAACTGTAGATGCATTACGTCGTTTTTATATAGAAAAAATAAATGTCTTTGTTCCTTATTTCCCAGCAGCAAGGCAAGATCGTGTTATGGTAAAAGGTGAGCCTTTATCTGTAAAAGTGTATGCAAATCTTTTAAACCAATTACAATTAAACAAAGTAATGGTTTACGATGCGCATTCAGAAGTGACTGCTGCTGTATTAAATAATTGTGAGGATATAACTAATCATAATTTTATTAAAAAAGTTCTAGATGCTATAAAAGAAGACGTTGTCTTAATTTCTCCAGATGGAGGTGCATTAAAGAAAATTTATAAAGTTTCAGAATACTTAGAAGGTATGCCAGTAATAGAATGCTCTAAAAAGCGAAATGTAAAAAATGGAAAACTAGAAGGCTTTAAAGTATATGAAGACGATTTAAAAGGTAAGAGCTGTTTAATAGTTGATGATATTTGCGATGGTGGTGGCACATTTATGGGCTTAGCACAAGAATTAAAAAAGAAAAATGCAGGTGATTTATACTTAGCAGTAAGTCATGGAATTTTTAATAAAGGTTATAAAGAATTAAGAGAACATTTTACAAAAATATTTACCACAGATAGTTTTAAAACGATTAATGAAGATGGTGTAAAGCAAATACAGCTTGAGACTATTATAAAGAATTAAAAAAATGAAAACTGTAACATTATATAGACCTATAGGTGAGAAAGAATTGATTTTAATTGCAGAAAGCAATTTTAAAACATTTCCTCCAAGATTAAAATGGCAGCCTATTTTTTATCCGGTTTTAAATGAAGAGTATGCCACAGAAATAGCTTCTAAATGGAATACTATTGATGCTTTTGGAAATTATCTTGGTTTTGTAACAGAGTTTAAAATAACAGAAGAAGAATATTTAAAATATAAGGTAGAAAACGTAGGTGGAAAAATCCATAATGAATTATGGGTGCCAGCTGAAGATTTAGAGCAGTTTAATAAAAGTATTATAGGCGAGATACAAATTATAAAAGTATGTATTGGAGAGCAGTTTGTTAAAGTATCACATCCGTTGGTGCAAGTACAAATTGATAAATTAAAAGATTAAAAAATGAAATTAAATATAAAATCATATAACGAGCAAATAAAAGAATGGCCAACTCAAGGACATCATATTATGGCTCAATATAATAATGATGAGATTGTAGTATATCAATCTTATAGACCCGCAATAGGAAATTTTGCGACAGAAAAACAATTTTTTGGCGGACCATTTAAGTACACAAGAATGACGTGGATAAAACCCAATTTTTTATGGATGATGTATAGAAATGGTTGGGCAACAAAAGAAGGTCAAGAAGTTGTATTAGCTATACATCTAAAACGTGAAGCTTTTGATCGTTATTTAAGTAAGGCAGTATATTCTAATTTTCAAGAAGATTTATATGCTTCTCTTGATGATTGGAAAAATGAAGTACGAGACTCTTCAGTTAGATTACAATAGGATCCAGATCATGATCCATATGGCGTAAAATTAGAAAGGAGAGCTATACAAATTGGTGTTAGAAACGAAGAAATAGTTAAATACGCAACTGAAGATATTATTAAAATAGAAGATATTTCAAATTTTGTAAGAGAGCAACATCAGCATGTTTTAAATCATGAGTTAGACAAATTAATGGTTCCAGAAGAGAAACCTTATATAAGTGATAATGATGAAGTAAATAAGCGATTACGATTAAAATTTAAAAAACTAAAGAGAACATGATTTTTATACAAAGTAAAAGACGAAAGATAGAAAACATACAAAAAGATTTTCCAAATTCTGAGGTAATAGATGTTACTTCTAAAGGTGAATTTCCTTTTGTTAAGTTTAGTCCATTTTACCCTATTGGAAATATCCCAGTACCAGAATCAAAGAATCTTTATTCAGAATCTGTTGAAGGGATATGGCAAGGTTTGAAAGTATTTTTAAATAGTGATATTGACAAGAGTAAGTTTTTAATTACTAAAATGAAAGGAATCAAGAGAACGGTACGTAAATATGGAAAGCCTTTAGGCCACAGAAATGGAACAGAATTACTGGATTATATTTCAGCGAGAAAATTAATCTATGTCCCAACTTATAATTGGGTTTTAAATAATAAACTTTCAGATGAGATCGAACAATTAAAAGCGATTCATAACAAAAAAGATATTGTTCTTTTAGATTATGAAACCAATGAAAATATTGATGATGGAAGGAGACCTTTTTCGCATGCAGTTCTAATAAAAGAGTATCTTTTAAATACTTGAAATCATGAAAATTAAACTAATACAAGGAGATATAACTAAAATAAAAGTTGATGCCATTGTTAATGCAGCTAATTCATCATTGTTAGGTGGTAGTGGAGTAGATGGAGCTATACATCGCGCAGGAGGAAAAGCTATTTTAGAAGCTTGTCAAGACATTAGAAACAAACATGGTAAATGCAAAACAGGAGAAGTGGTAATTACTACAGCAGGAAATTTACCATCAAAACAAGTAATTCATACTGTTGGTCCAGTTTATAATGGAGGGAAGCGAGTAGAAAAAGAGAAAGAATTGCTAGCAAATTGTTATAAAAACAGTTTGTTACTAGCTAAAGATAATGGATTAAGTTCTATTGCTTTTCCAAATATAAGCACTGGTATTTATAAGTTTTCAAAAGCGTTAGCAGCTACTATAGCAATAGAAACAGTAAAACAATATTCAGAAATTGAAGATGTATATTTTGTATGCTTTGATGATGAAAACTATACTATTTATAATAGTATTTTAAATGATAAAACAAAATGAAACTAACAATACACGGCTATTCAACAGCATTATTTGCAACTTGGTATTTTGTAGAAGAATTAGGGATTCTTTTTGATGCTGGAGATGGTGTGGTGTCTAATCTTTTAGGAAAAGCAGGGAAAATTAGAAATGTATTTATTTCACATGCAGATAGAGATCATTTAATGGGACTGCTTCAATACAATCAATTGTTTGCAAAAACATCTTTAAATATACATTATCCTAAAGATGCGAATTCATTTAAGCATTTAAATGAGTTTTTAATACGGTTTGATCCACATATGGAGCAAGCAAGATGGAAACCAATTAATGATTTAGAAACAATAGCTATTAAAAATAGTTTCTCTGTGCAGGCGTTTGAGAATAAACATATAAATGTACCAAATCAGTTAAAAAGTGTATCCTATAAAGTTATAGAGACCAAACATAAGTTAAAGCCAGAATTTTCTAGTTTAAACCCTAAAGAAATAGTAGCATTAAAAAAAGAAAAAGGAGACGATTATATTAAAGAAACTTCAAAACAAGATGTATTAATATACTCAGGCGATACGCCAGTTTACGATTACTCAAAATATGATAATTGTAAAACACTTATTCATGAAGCTACGTTTTTAACTAAAAATGAAACAGTAAATAAAAACAATAAAAATAAGCACAGTTCTTTAGAAGAAGTAATGGAAATGGTAGCAAACATATCCATTGAAACACTAGTCTTAGGACATTTTTCATCTCGGTATGATATAAATACTATTGATAAAAAGATAAAAGCGCTTATTAAACATTATAATATTAAAATTCCGGTATATAGAATGCCAATAGGTGTAATGCAGAAAGACATACTAAACGGAAAACCTATAAATTAAAATGAACGAAAAAAATATAAAAAGGGTAAGTAAGTTCTTAAGCTTAATCTTAAGACATAATCCACAGAAAATAAATTTAGAATTAGACGAAAACGGTTGGGCAAATGTAGAAGAGTTACTTGAAAAATCGAATAAAAATAACACGAGATTCTCAATGGAAACCTTAGAAGAGGTTGTTGAAACCAATGATAAAAAACGCTTTACTTTTAATGATGATAAAACCAAAATAAGAGCCAATCAAGGGCATTCTATAAAAACAATAGATTTAGAATTAAAACCTATAAAGCCGCCTACATTTTTATATCACGGTACAGTTGGTAAGTTTATGAAATCCATAAGAGCAGAAGGTTTACAAAAAATGAGTAGACAACATGTGCATTTAAGTAGTGATTTAGAAACAGCAACTAAAGTAGGTAGTAGAAGAGGGCAAGCTATAATTTTAAGTATAAGAACAAAAGACATGCATAATAAAGGTTATACATTTTATAAATCTAAAAATGACGTGTGGTTAACAGATAAAGTACCGCCGGAGTTTATTGATTTTAAAGATTGAAATTATGAAAAAAATAGAATTACATAAAGACATATTTCTTATTAAAGATTTTCTATCTCAAGAAGAATGCGAAGCTTATATAACGTTTAGTGAAACTCAAGAATTTGAAGAAGCTAAAATAAATATGGGAGGTGTTCAAGTAATGAATAAAGGAGTTCGTAATAATGATAGGATATTGTTTTTTAATAATGACTTGGCAAATAGTCTGTGGGATAGAATAAAAATACATATGCCAAAAGAAATGGGGCTTTTTAATGCTTATGGACTTAACGAGATGTTTAGAATATATCGTTATAAAAAAGGGCAACAATTTAAAATGCATAGAGATGGGAGTTACAGACGTAGTGATAAAGACTGTAGTTTCTTTTCCCTAATAATCTATTTAAATGATGATTTTGAAGGTGGAGAAACAGAATTTAGAAAATTATTTACAGTAACTCCAGAAAAAGGAACAGCTTTAGTATTTTATCATCCACATCGTCATGAAGGCAAAGCAATCGAATCTGGAATGAAGTATGTGTTAAGAACAGATGTTATGTATAAAATTGAAAACAATGAAAATTAAACTAATATATATAGATAATGATTTAGGAAAAGCATGGAAAAAAGAATTTTCAATGCAAGATAATGTTGAAATCATTAAAGAAGACATAACAAAAATTAAGTGTGATGCAGTAGTTAGTCCTGCAAATTCTTTTGGATTTATGGATGGTAGTTTAGATTATGTTTTATCAGAGCGATTTGGATGGCATATACAAGAACAATTACAAAAACAAATACAAGAATCAGAAGAAGGAGAATTGTTAGTTGGCCAAACAATAACTATAAAAACAGGAGACAATGAGGTTCCTTTTTTAATATCTGCACCGACAATGCGAGTGCCAATGAATTTTAATATAGCAACTTCAGTGAACCCTTATTTAGCTATGAAAGCCATTCTAATAGCATGTAAAAAGAATGAAAAGATAAATTCGGTAAGTATTCCAGGATTATGCACAGGTTGTGGGAGAATGCCTTATCATATTGCTGCACATCAAATGTATTTAGCTTACGAAGAAATAATTCTTGGTAAGAAAAGAATATTTAAAGAATTTGGAGATGCTCAAAGATTCCAATATGAATTGAATGAAAACGGACTAATTTGGCATCATTAAAATTATGAAAAGAACACTAGCAATAGGAGACATACACGGTGGATTAAAAGCATTAAAACAACTTTTAGAAAAGATAAAAGTCACTAAAGACGATACATTAATTTTTTTAGGAGATTATGTAGATGGCTGGAGTGAATCTGCTCAAGTGATTCAGTATTTAATGGAGTTTTCAAAAGAATATAATTGTGTTTTCGTAAAAGGAAATCATGATATTTGGTGTGAAGATTGGCTAATAACAAAAGAAGGAGAGCAAGTTTGGTTAATGCATGGAGGTAAAGAAACGGTTGAAAGTTATATGACATTTTCAGAAGCAGAAAAAAAACAACATTTAAAGTTCTTTCAGCAAATGAAGCCTTATTATATAGATAATGAAAACCGTTTATTTATTCATGCAGGTTTTACTTCTATGCATGGTGTAGAAAAAGAAACCTTTACTAAAAACTATTATTTCGATCGTACACTTTGGGAAATGGCTAGAATTTTAAATATGGTTGATAAAAAGAAACATATAGAAATAGATTCTAGGTTATCGCATTATAATGAGATTTATATTGGACATACACCAACTATAAAATTTGATTCAGAAACTCCAATTAATGCTGTTAATCTATGGAACATAGATACGGGTGCAGCATTTCATGGAAAACTATCCGCAATAGATATTGATACTAAAGAAGTCTATCAAAGTGATGTTGTGAGAACACTATATCCAGACGAAAAAGGAAGAAATCATATACCATACAATAAAAGAATTATAAACTTTAAAAGAAGATTATGAATCTTATTAACTACATAAAAGGAGATGCGACTCAGCCTATTGGTGAAGGTAACAAAATAATTGTTCATGTTTGTAATGATATTGGTGGTTGGGGAAAAGGTTTCGTGTTAGCAATTTCTAAACGATGGAAAACACCAGAAATATCATATAGAGAATGGTATGTTTCAAATGAGTTTTTTCATTTAGGTGAGGTGCAATTTGTTAAAGTCGAAAATAATTTATGGATAGCTAATTTAATAGATCAACATAAGATTAGAAAAGATGAAAATGGTAATGCTCCAATTCGGTATCGAGCTATTGAAACAGGGTTATATAAAATAGTAGAAAGAGCCGAAAGTTTAAATGCTTCTGTACATATGCCTAGAATTGGATGTGGTCTTGCTGGAGGGAAATGGAAAGAAATTGAGCCATTGATAGAGAAGACATTAATAAAGAATAATATTGAAACAATTGTTTACGATTTTAAATAACACCTAGAATAAATGCCAGTTTATAAATCACCTACAGTAATAAACAATGCTAACCCAAAACTGATGAATGTTTTTTTAGCAGGATCTATTGAAATGAATAAGGCAATTGATTGGCAACTAATTTGCGAGCAAGAACTAGAAAATAATTTCAATGTATTCAACCCCAGAAGAGAACAATGGGATAGTTCTTGGAAACAAAGTATTGATAGCCCAAATTTTAAAGCACAAGTCTTATGGGAATTAAATGCATTAGAAAAAGCAGACAAAATTATTATATATTTTGCTTCAAATACTAAATCGCCTATTTCTTTATTAGAGTTTGGACTTTATGCAAAATCCAATAAACTTATGGTCGTATGTGAAGAAGATTTTTGGAGAAAAGGAAATATTGATATTGTGTGTGAGAAATATGATATTCTTCAATATAATACACTTCATGATGCTATAAAAGAACTTAAAGGTAAAACATTATGAACTCATTATTATATTTATACGACTTCAAAGTATAACATCGAAGACAATACCAAATAAAACCAAATTAGTGTATTATAATTGGACACCAAGAAAAAGTAAAATAGAAGGAATTAACAATGTTGATTAACAAGAAAGAAATTAAAAGACTGTCTTTAGATCATTATTCTAATTTAAATTTAAAGGCTAATCCGTTTTCATATTTAAATGATCAGGAATTGTTGCAAACTATTGAACCAAGAGTAGAATTAGAAACCATAGCAAAATATATTAAATCTTGTACTTCTTGTTTTATTCAGTTATATGGTAATAAAGGTTTTGGGAAATCAACACATTTGCAATCGTTATATTATGACTACTTCCCAGAAGCAGATTATTATAAGCTTAAAAAAAATAAAAAGCAATATATAACGAGAACTCATAAAGTCTTATTTGTTGATTCTTTTCAGCTTTTATCACTAAAAAATAAATTACAATTATTAAAGAGTCAAGAGAGAATAATTATTGCATCTCATTATTCTCATAGCTTCCTGAATTTAAAAAATCGAGAGCTAAACAGAAGCTTTAATTTTAATCAACTGAGCTTAAATATAGAATTACTTAATCGTATTGTAACAAATAAAATAAAACTTGTACAAATAAGTAAAACCAATCCAATTCCAATGATTAAAAAAGAATATCTTCATACTTTATTGAAGAAGAATAAAAATAATCTTAGAGCTATTGAGAGAGAACTTTACCAAGATTTTATAAATCTAAACAAAGATTTTTATGAATTATAAGGATTTAGTTAGTATAAATATAAAGCTAGATAATACAAAATACAATATTTACCAACCAATAATAGGTGTTCTTGAGATTAAAAATAATAGCGACGTTAGGTTAGAACTTGATGGTATAAAACTCGAATTATTATTAAGACATAAAGGAAAAGGCGAGACCGATTCTATTGTTTTAGAAAATACTATAATTAAAGAGTATAAGTCAATTAATGTTAACCAGACAATCGTATTAGACTTTAGTTTTAGCCCTGTAAATAATGTCTCATACAATGGTTACAATGTTACGCAGGCAATACTCTTAAAAACTAAAGTAGATATTAATAAAGAGACTGAAAAACTATTGAGAAACAATAAGCTGTCAAAGCTTAAAATAGGTAGCTTTTTTAGAGGAATTTTTAAGCCGGATTTTTATGATGAGGTTTTAATAAAGGTCATTAAGGCTAATGCAAATTATAAAATAAATAGTGCAAGCGGTCTTTTAAAACCAGGCAAATCAATAGCTCTAGCAATTATTGGTATAAGTTTCGTCGTTTGCCTTATTGGTGGCCTGCTATTGTATAAAAACTTCGATAATAAAACTGATATTATTTATGGAGTAATAGCATTGTTTTTGGCCATTTTTGTGTTTACTTATTTTTACAAATTAGGACCATCCTTAAAAGTAGGAGATATTAAATTTAAACTTAATAATATAGAAGGTAATTTTTATGAAGCCGTTTTAAATTTTGAAAAACGAAACCAAAGTATAAAAGAGATTAGTGCACAATTACTAGGAGTAGAAAAAGTGACTTATGATAACGGAAGTTCACGAAGTACAGCCAAACATACCTTTTATGAATCTAAACCACATATAATAAAAGGCATTGCTAGCTCAGTAAGAGAAGCCATTGAGTTACCCAAGGACTCTTTACCAATATCTATTATAAATAACGATTTCGAAATTTTATGGAAGTTTAAAATTGTAGCTTTAACTCACAATAATTTAACGCTTTCAGGTAGTGCTGATATCAACATTGGTTTTGAAAAAAATGAAGTTGAAACAGTAAAGATTACTGGTGTAGACTTTTCTTAGAATCTAAAACATTTATTTTGCGTGAAAAATACACAAATAAGTTGTTTGTATGAAATTAGATAATTATATTTGTGTAATAATTACGCAAATATAATTTTAAAACTATGAATCCATTATTATATACAGACGGTTACAAAGTAGACCATAGAAGACAATACCCAAATCAAACAATACTAGTTTATTCTAATTGGACACCAAGAAAGAGTAGGATAGAAGGCATTAATGAAGTTGTATTTTTTGGTTTGCAATATTTTATAAAAAAATACATTATTGAAGATTTTAGAGATAACTTTTTTAATAAACCCAAAGCAGAAATTTGTAGAAAATACAGTAGACGAATAAATAATTATTTAGGAGAAAATTCAGTAGGTATTAAACATATTGAAGATTTGCATGATTTAGGATATATTCCTATGGTAATAAAAGCATTACCAGAAGGTGTTTCTGTCCCAATTAGAGTGCCAATGTTTACAATGTATAATACATTACCAGAATTCTTTTGGTTAACTAACTATTTTGAAACCTTAATATCTACTACAGTTTGGTTACCATGTAATTCTGCAACAATTGCAAAACAATACAGAATTATATTAGATAAATATGCTAATGAGACAGCATCAATGCTTGAGTTTGTCGATTGGCAAGGTCATGATTTCTCTATGCGTGGTATGGCAGGATTAGAAGCAGCAATAATAAGTTCTGCAGGCCATTTATTAAGTTTTACAGGAACAGACACAATACCTACCATAGATTTTTTAGAAACCTACTATAATGCAGATTCAGATAAAGAATTAATTGGTGGTTCTGTAGCAGCAACAGAACATTCAGTCATGTGTATGGGAACTAATACTGGAGAGCAAGAAACCTTTAAGCGATTAATAACAGAGGTGTACCCAAAAGGTATAGTATCTATTGTTTCAGATACTTGGGATTTATGGAAAGTACTAACAGAATATTTGCCTAATTTAAAAGAGGAAGTTTTAGCTCGTGATGGTAAAGTGGTTATTAGACCAGATAGTGGTGATCCAGTAGATATTATTTGTGGAAATCCTAATGGAAAAACTATTGAAGAGCAAAAAGGTGTTATTGAATTACTTTGGGATACTTTTGGAGGACAAACCAATACCAAAGGCTATAAAGAGTTAGATAGCCATATTGGAGCAATCTATGGAGATAGTATTACATTAGATAGAGCGACTCAAATTTGTGAACGTTTAAAACAGAAAGGTTTTGCGTCTACCAATGTAGTTTTAGGTATTGGTTCTTTTACATACCAATACAATACAAGAGATACGTTTGGTTTTGCCATGAAGGCAACCTATGGTGAAGTCGATGGAGAAGGTCGAGCAATATACAAAGACCCAATTACAGATGATGGCACCAAGAAATCTGCAAAAGGTTTGCTTAAAATTGAATTTGAAAATGGAGAATACAAATTATATGACCAAGTGAATTGGGAAGAAGAAAAGCAAGGCGAGTTAAAAGAAGTATTTAGAGATGGAAAAATACTTGTAGACCAAACGTTAAGTGAAATTCGAAAACGTATAAGATAGTTTGTTATTACTGTAAAAGCAGAAACCCATAATGAAATACAAATAATAAATCCAGCCTTTTGGCTGGATTTATTATTCTCTATATTTTTATTTTTGCTTTTTTATGTATTTCAATTATTTCTTTAGACAATTCAATTAATAAAGCACGTTCAGTTCTTTTTAGATTATTATAAAACCTCACCATTTTAAAATAATTAGAATATTTTAATTTTTTATTAAACTTAACAAAAAGAACATCGTTATTATAGAATAAGCTACTCAGTTTATCATATTCTTTAAATTTAATAAATTCTTTATTTACTCTTAAGCCATCATTTGTTATTTCAATATTCGTACTTTTTTTATCACTTAAAACTTCGTCTATAACTTCTTGTTGATTACTGTAAATTCTATAAATAAACTCAATAGACCAATGATTTGGCGGTGGCGGTGGCGGAGACATGAAGAATTCATTATCTTTTCCTTTTCTACTAACTTTTAAACTATCTAAATAACGTTTATTTATTTTTTCTTGTTTCTTTGTTGTTATTGGTTTTAAATTGGCAAAATGAAAAAAAGAATTGTGATTTCTATATCCGATGCCAAATAAAATATCTTTGTCATCAATAGAATTAGTTTTGTAGTATATATTATAAAGATAAATTGAAGCTAATTGAGTCTTTATTTCATCTACTATATTATAATTAACTTGTTGATCAATGTATAAATGTATTCTTACCCTAAACCTGAGTTCTTCTGGTAATTTAGATTTATTATAAGATAATATTTTTGCTATATTATAAATGTTTATCTCTTCTTTCTCAAGATAAACTTTTTCATTTTTATCAACATAAATACTATAAAAAGGAGTCGCCGAATTTACTTTGATTTTTTCTATGCCTTTCGGTAGATTTATATTATTTCTAGTATAATTTTTAGATGTACTACAAGCATTAAATATTATTAGAATAAATAAAAATTTTATGATTTTCATTTCAGAATTTTAGTTTCAAATTTTAGATAAAACTAACGAAAAAAAAGACAAGAATCGTACTTTTACAAAAACACATTTTTATATGAATTCTAGAGCAAACCAGCTACAAGCTTTTGACCGTTTATTAACTATTATGGATGAGTTACGAGAACAATGTCCATGGGATAAAAAACAAACAATGGAAAGTTTACGTCATTTAACAATAGAAGAGACATACGAGTTAGGCGATGCGATTTTAGATAATGATTTGGAAGAAATTAAAAAAGAAGTTGGTGATTTAATGTTACACTTGGTGTTTTATGCTAAAATAGGAAGCGAAACCAACAGTTTTGATATTGCCGATGTTTGTAATAGTATTTGCGAAAAACTTATTCATAGACATCCACATATTTATGGCGATGTTAAAGTAGAAGATGAAGAAGAGGTAAAACGTAATTGGGAAAAATTAAAACTTAAAGAAGGGAAAATAAGTGTTTTAGAAGGTGTTCCTATAAGTTTACCAGCTTTAGTAAAGGCTAATCGTATACAAGATAAGGTTGCTGGTGTAGGTTTCGATTGGGAAAAACCAGAACAAGTATGGGAAAAAGTAGAAGAGGAGTTAGAGGAGTTTAAAACAGAAGTCGCTAAAAATGATATAGATAAAATGGAAAGTGAGTTTGGTGATGTATTATTTTCTATGGTTAATTACGCGCGGTTTCTAAATATTAACCCAGAAAATGCTTTAGAACGAACGAATAAGAAATTTTCTAAGCGTTTCCAGTATTTAGAAAGCAAAGCAAAGGATTTAAATAAAGATTTAAAGGATATGACGCTATCTGAGATGGACATATTTTGGGAGGAAGCCAAAAAAATATAATTTTTTTTAGCTTTCGTAATCCAAATCTAAAATGTCTGCGTATATATAGCAAATGACATTCTTTCTTCATAGGAAAAATTGGTTAATAGCGTAAACTTTTTAAATGTCATTTTATATAAAAATTATTTCTAGTAAGCGAAATAGAAATAATTGGTTAGTTTAGTTAGGAGCCAAAATCCTGTTTGATGCAAATCGAACAGGATTTGGTTTTTATAAAGGTTTTATTTGTTAAACTTAAAACCTATAACCAATACGTAAGTGTAGGTTTACTGCAACATCTTGACTAGAAACAGTTGTGTTTGCCTCTTTAAAAATTTTAATATAGCCAACACCTATTCCTGTTTCATAATTAAAATGTTTCCCAATATTTCTTCGTATTCCCCAAGTTGGTACTATTGTAATATCGCTAAGGAAATTAACATTGTCTCTTACCGAGGTTAGTAATGCATCTGGATGATAACTGGTTTTTATAGATATAAAGTTTCCACTATTACCATCTATTCGTCTTGACTTTTTTACTCTTTTATTCAAATTATAATACCAACGTGGCTCTAAAGTAATAACTGGGGCTGCTAAAAAATCTGTATTATCTCTAGTAATAGAAACACCAGCATCTATTCCTAATTCAGAACGTAAAGCAAAGGCGTTAGATAGTTTATACTCATTATGAACCCAAACGCCTAAAAGGCCAGTTTGTATCCCATAGATAGATTTTTCTACACTAGCATCTTGTGCTTTAGAGGTAATAGTATAGTTTAATACAATTAGAACTAGAAATAATTTTTTCATTTGTTGTTTTGTTTAAATTAGAAAACAGCAATGCACAAGAACCATGCCTGTTAATTGTATTGCAAAAAAAAAATGCTTGTCATAAAAACAAGCATTTTTTTGTAATATATTCTTATTTAAAACCGTTAAGCTTCTGTTTCATTAGGCTCTGAATTTTGTTCTGCTTCAGTAGCAGCTTTAGCTTCAGCAGCAGCTTTTGCTTCGGCATTATAAATGGCTTTAATTTTATTAAGTTTTGTTTGCCATACAGCTAATGAATCTTCATGTTTTTTAATGTTATCATGTACAGATTTTACTAAAGGATTCTTTTCATCGGCATGTTTAAAGAACAATAAATTGTTTTGTAATTGGTTGATTTCAGATTTACTTTCATCAATTTTCTTTTTAATAAAAGAGCGTTCATTTTGCAACACTCTTGGGTCACTTGCACTTGATAAATCCTGAAGTTTGTTTTCAAATTTAATCATTTCTACTTCAGTTTTATTCATATCCAATGTTTTGAATAAACCGTCTAAAGTAGCATTAAATTCACTTTCAATTTTACGTTTGTTTCCAGGTACACGTCCAATTGTTTTCCATTTAGCAATATGTTCTTTTATAGTTGCTAAATCTGTTTTTTGTTCACCAGATAACTTTGTGTCTTTAACTGTTTTTAAAAAGGCTTCTTTATCACTATAAGCTTTCTCTTCTTCAGCGCTAGCTTCATTTCTCTTTGTATGAATGCGGTCAAAATAATAATTACAGGCACCTTTAAATTGTTTCCAGATTTTGTCACTATCTTTTCTAGGTACATGTCCAATACGTTTCCAGTCGCTTTGAATCTTTTTCATTAAAGGTGTAGTGGCTTCAAAATCCTCATTGTCTTTATTAGCTTCAGCAATTTTAACGAGTTCTAATTTCTTTTCAAGATTATCGTACTGATCTTTCTTTAAATTTTTATAATAAGCATTCTTCTTGTGATTGAAGTTTCTAACAGCTTCTTTAAATTTTGCCCAAGTCGCTTCATTTACTTTAATAGGAACTTTTCCAGCTTTAAAAAATTCTTCTCGTAAAGCTTCAATTTCTTTTATTTTGTTTTGCCAACCTTTATGCGAGTCAACATTATCTTGAGTTTTAGCTTCTATTTGAGCAATAATACCGTGCTTTAATTCTAAATTTTTCTCATATAGTTCATCTAAATGAGAAAAATACTCTTGACGCTTATCATTAATAGCTTTAGTAGCTTGTTTAAAGCGATCCCATATTAGTTCTCTATGCTCTTTAGCAACTGGACCTAAATCTTCTTTCCATAGTTTATGTAAAGCTTGTAATTCTCTAAACGCACGATTTGTATTATCATCTTTTGCTAATTCTTCAGCACGTTCTATAATTTTAATTTTCTTACCAAGATTGTGTTCAAAATCTTTGTCTCTTAAATCACGATCTAAATGTAATAAATCATAAAAACGCTCTACATTAAAGTGGTAACTGTTCCAAGCATTATTGTATTTATCCCTTGGTATAGCACCTGCATTTTTCCATTGTTCTTGTAAGTCTTTAAATTCTTTATACTTACTGTTCATCGAGCCTTCATTATCGGTTAACGCTTTAATTTGCTCAATAATGTTTAACCTATTTGATAAGTTTTCTTTTAAGTTCTTTTCTAAACTTTTATAATGTGCACTTATTTTAGAACGGTATTCTTTATAACTATCTTTAAAGCTACGTTGTAACGGACTAGAATAGTGAAAATCTATTTCATTGCCACCTTTACTTATAAAATCTGCTTTTTTGTCATCTAATAAAGCATTGAATTTTGTAGAAAATTCATTCTTAATATCATCTACATGCTTTTTTATAGCTTGTACTTTTTCATTTTTCACCAGCTTTTCAAGCTCAATAACTAAGGCGTCTAATGACATAGAATGATAATCTTTTTCTTCTATGGTATGTCTTTCACTATTGCCTTCTCCTTCAGCATCTTCAGCATTAGAGTCATCAATTTCTTTAATCAATTCATCTTCATTAGATTCATTTTCAACAGCTTGAGCTGTATTGTCTTCAGGAGTTAATTCAGTCTTGTTTTCTTCTTTTGAAGTATTTTCGGTAGGATTAATATCCTCAATTCCATCTGCATTTTGCAGGTTATCTTGCTCTGACATTTTATTAAATGTTTTTGGTTCTGGTAAAAAATTTAGACTTTAAAGATACTAAAAGTTCACTATTTACAAAGGCTGTAGTAATTTAATGACAGGTTTTATAATTATTAACGATTCCAAATCTTCCAAGACTTCTCGGCTTGCAACTCTAACATACCTTGCCCATTAACAATTGTTGCGCCTTTTAACTTGCCGATAGTTAGGAACTTAGTTTCTTCTGGGTTATATATTAAATCGAAAAGGATATGTTTTTTAGTTATAGAATCATAAGGAATATCTGGGCAATTATTAATATTTGGATGTGTCCCTAAAGGCGTACAATTTATTATAAGACGATGTTTTTTTACAAGTTTTTCAGAAAGTTCTAAATATGAAATTTCATTATCCTTTTTTGGATGTCTGGACACAAATAAGAATTTAATATTCAAAGATTTTAAAGCATAGGCAACAGCTTTACTTGCTCCACCAGTACCTAAAATAAGTGCTTTTTTATGATGAGTTTCTAAATAGGGTTTTAAAGCCTTTTTAAAACCATAAAAATCTGTATTGTAGCCAATATATTTTCCTTTTTTAGAAATTCTAATGGTGTTTACTGCACCTATAGCTTTAGCTTTTTTATTTAATTTATCTAAATAAGGAATGATACTCTCTTTATATGGAATGGTAACATTAAAACCTTTTATATCTTGATGTTTTAATTCAGATTCAAATGCATTAATGTCTTCTATATCAAAATTTTCATAGAATGCGTTTGAAATATTTTCAATTTCAAACTTGTTTTTAAAATAATTTCTTGAAAAAGAATACGAAATATTTTTTCCTATTAAACCAAATTTACGCATGCGCTTTTTTTGTTTTTCTCCCATACCACTCAAGACCTAAGACTATTAAGATGCCAAAAATCACATAAATAACGGCTATAATGGTTTCTGTATTTAATTCTGGTATAAAGCGCTTATAATTTTCAATAATATTTTTTCCTGCAGAATCTAATAAAAAGTCTCCACTGCTATTCGTTTTATATATTGTTTTTTTCCAAGGCCATACAACGCCTAATGAACCAACAATAAATCCTATTATAGAAGCAGTTGTAACACTTTTGTAATGCTTTAATATGTAATTTAGAACGTGAGAAAAAGTGACTAAGCCAACTACAGAGCCTAGTGTAAATACACCTAAAACTTTAAGCATTCTAATACGTTCTACATTGTTTATAAAACTAAAATTACCACCTGAAATTTCGTAAAAAGTATCATATAATGCATTGACAGAGTCTACCAAAAGCAGAACATAATTACCTAATAAGATTAATATAAAGGAACCTGAAAAACCTGGTAGTGTCATTCCAGAGACACTAATAATACCGCAAATAAAAACAAACCATAGATTATCATTTTCCATGGCTGGATCTAAAAAACTAATACTAATACCAATAGCAGCTCCAATAAATAATGCAGTAAAAGTAGTGAGTTTCCAGTCTTTAAAATCTTTACTAATATAATAAATAGAGCCAATTATCATTCCAAAGAAAATACTCCATACATAGAGTTCGTAATGCTTTATAAAATAATCTAGAATTTTAGATACACTAAAATAACTTATTAGCATTCCAAAAAATAGTAGACTCAAAAATGTACCATTTATATATCTAAAAAAAGATTTAAACCGTCCATTAATGAAGAGCTTAAAGGCTGTCCCATTTACTTTTTGAAGCGAATAAATAAACTCTTCATAGAATCCTGCAACAAAAGCTACAACACCTCCAGAAACTCCAGGGACTTTATTAGCTGCACCCATTCCTAGTCCTTTTAAGGCTAAAAATAATTTATCTTTAAAGGTGCGTGTACTTTCCATTATTTAGCTTTAGACCCTATACGTTCTAGAATAAATATGGTTAAAAAACCGACTACAATTAATATAATCGAAATCATTAATTGGTTGTCTCCATCAAAATTAAAAGGAGAGATACTTTTTTCAATGAAAGGCACTTTTTCTCCATGAGAATTTGTTCTAAATTCTAAAACTCTTTTCCAAGGCCATATTTTATTTAATGAACCAATCATAAACCCAGTTAAAATAGCAAGGGTTAAGTTTTTATGATTTTTAAACATCCAATTTAAAATTTTAGAAAAGGATTTAATTCCTATAATGGCTCCAATAGCTAACATTAAAAATTTTATAAAAGCCGCTTTAAATAAAGCAAAATTCATGGTAAGTATACTTTGAAGTAAATCGTCTACAGTGTTTATTGCTGTTTGATACGCGCCTAGTATTAATAATATAAAGGCACCAGATATGCCTGGTAATATCATAGCAATAATAGCTAAAGCGCCACAAAAGAGTAAATATATATTACTTTCTGGAGAGGCAAATGGCTCAGCAATAGTTATAAAATAAGAACCAATAGTTGCTAATATTAATAATGTTATAACAGGAATATTCCATGCCTTAATTTGTTTTCCTATAAATAAAATACTAGAGAGCACTAATCCAAAAAAGAATGACCATAATAGAATAGGCTCATTAAACAATAACCATTTTATTGCTTTAGCTAAAGAAAAAATACTAATGGCTATTCCTAAAAATAAAGCGAGTAAAAAATTACCATTTATTTTATGCCAAGCATGTTTAAACCCATCGGTTTTCCAAGTTTTAAAAAAACTAAGATTTAAATTGTCTATACTTTGTAAGAGTTCTTCGTATATACCAGAAATAAAAGCGATTGTTCCTCCAGAAACTCCAGGAACTACATCTGCCGCTCCCATTGCAACACCTTTAAGTGCTATAATTAAATAGTTAGAAAGTTTTCTTTGCATTTAGAATAAATTGTCTAAATCAAAGGTATGCATTTTTGAAACAATTTATAGCTTTTTAAAAGCTAATAAAAGTCACTTATTTATTATCTTTTAATCATACTTCGTACTAATAAAGACTCATAAAATTCAGGAAAAAGCTCTTCAAGAATTATAATATGATCCGCATCAAAACACATAGCATTTTTTAAATGGTATGTCGCCTTTTCGGTTTCAAATAGTAAAAAGTATAAACCGGCTAAACGAAATTCAATTTCAGCATTTTCTGGATAAAATTCTGCAGCTTGAATTAAATTATATGTCGCAGCTTCTGGTTCTCCTAATTCTTTAAGTAAATCTGCTCTAATTAACCACGTTTCCAATTCGTAATTTCCTAACTCTATAGCTTTTTTATGTCCGCGTTCTGCCTCTTCAAGAAAATTTAGACGGTGATTGATTTTCGCATACAATTTCCAGTATAATACATTTTCACTATCAATATTAATTGCTTTGTTTATGTAATATAAAGCTTTAGGATAGTTTTTAAGTTTACTGTAGAATTTTGTAATTGCAATCCAACCTTTATCTAATAACGGATCTTCATGAACAGTTTGGTAATAATACTGTACAGCTAAATCGGTATTGCCTAATTTTTCATGACAGCTACCTATTCGTAATAATGCAAACGATGTTGGGTCATCTAAACTAAGTGTAATAGTATAGTTTTC
The DNA here is from genome assembly GCF_947500325.1 of uncultured Lacinutrix sp. GTDB lineage: Bacteria > Bacteroidota > Bacteroidia > Flavobacteriales > Flavobacteriaceae > Lacinutrix. The sequence goes on along the minus strand of NZ_CANMRQ010000025.1, from coordinate 5,296 downwards.
AATTGCTTCGTTATATTGTTTTTGCTTTTCTAAAACTTTTCCTTTTTCTAAATACGCACCTACAAAAGTATCATCAGAAATAATAGCAAAATCAAAAGCATTTAATGCTTTGTCATAGTCTTTTTGTTCATAATATTGTCGTCCTAATTGATGCCATGCGACTTCACAATAAGGATTCTTATCTAAGTAAATCGTTAGGAACTCTATGGCTTCTTGTGTTTCATTTAAAAAATCAAAACAATAAATAATATTATATAAAGAAGCATAGTCTTGAGGATCTGCTTTAAGACATTTTATAAAGCTGTCTTTAGCCAAATCAAAACGATCAAGGAATAAATATTCCATGCCAATTAAAGAATATAAGTCAGAGGTTTCTTCAGCCAAACTTAATGCTTTTTGTAGTACATGAATTGCTTCTTGGTGTTTGTCTTCTTTAGATAAAATGTTTGCTTTCTGGATATATATTTCTTCATTAGAAGGTTCTAAAACATGAAGTTGATCTAAAAGCGCATTGGCTTTATCTAATTCATTTTCAAATACGAAAACTTCAATTTTAAAGAGTTTTAAATTTGTAGAAGTTGGGTGTTGCTCTAAACCTAATTTTATAGCCTTTTTTGCTAGAGCTACCTTTCCATTATTAAGGTAGTGATGTATAATATTTTCAAATTCATTTGAATCAAAAAACAAAACATTATTTGTTTTTAACATCGACTCAAACTTTGTAAGTGATATATTATTATGTTCTTCTTCTTGGCTAAATTCCATAGGCACATTTTTAGCATTCAACTGTAATAAATGTAACGCTCTATTCCTTTTTTTTGAGGCTTTACACACAAATGTTTTTAACAAAGTAATCAACAATGTAGCCCTTTATTAGGTTAAGGATGAGTTTAATCTCTGTATATTAATTAGTTACGAGATTGTTCATTACTTTCAATAGTATTAAGTACTTCAATAATAATGCCACAGCCTTTTATAATCTCCTCATTTGAAATCGTTAATGGTGGCGTAATACGAATGGCTTTTGGTTCGAACAATAACCAAAATAAGATAAGACCAGCGTCTTGGGCTTTTAAAACCAGTTGATTAGCGATTTCTGAAGATGTTGTAATTGCAGCAAGCATTAAACCTTTTCCTCTAATTTCTGTAATTAATGGATGTTGTAAATGCTGCCTTATAAGGTGTTCTTTTTCTATAGTTTGTGACATTAAGTCACTTTCTGTTACTTCTTGTAGTGTTGCTAAGGCGGCGGCGGCGATTACAGGATTGCCACCAAAAGTAGTAATATGTCCTAGTTTAGGATTCTTATGTAATGTATCCATTAGTTCTCCTGAAGCGGTAAATGCACCTATAGGCATACCGCCACCAAGTCCTTTACCTGTAACTAAAATATCTGGAATACAATTGTAATTTTCAAAACCAAAAAGTTTTCCTGTACGTCCTATACCAGGTTGGATTTCATCTAGAATTAATAAAGCGCCAACCTCATTACAGCGTTCTCTAACTTTTTCTAGATAATTGTTTTTTGGTACTATAAATCCAGCGCCACCTTGAATAGTTTCTAAAATAACGCAAGCTGTTTTAGTTGTAATCTGTTTTAAATGTGGTTCGTAGTTAAAAGTAATATGATTTATTTCAGGTAATAAAGGCCTAAAAGGAGCTTTTCGCTCTTCATAATCCATTAAACTTAAAGCGCCTATTGTGTTGCCATGATAGGCATTATGTGCCGCAATAATTTGACTACGCCCTGTTGCTCGTCTAGCTAATTTTATTGCACCTTCAATAGCTTCTGTTCCAGAATTAACTAAGTATGTTTTCTCTAAAGAATTTGGTAAGTGTTTTGCCAATAGTTTAGCTAGTTCTACTGCAGGTTTCTGTATATACTCACCATAAACCATGACATGTAAATACTGGTCTAACTGATTTTTTAATGCAGACACTACTCGTGGGTGTTTATGCCCCAAACTACAAGCAGAAACACCTGCAACAAAATCTAAATATGCATTCCCTTTTGTATCGTATATATAAGACCCATTAGCATGAGAAATTTCCATTGCTAAAGGATGTGGTGTAGTCTGCGCTTGGTATTTAAAAAAATCGTCTTGCATTATTCTTTATCATAAATAACAGGCTTTTTTACATCCAATTTCTTTGTTAATTTAGGTTTTAGACCTTGTTGTTTTTTTATTGATTTTTTTGGAATTTGCCTAGAAGCTTTAGGTGCTTTTACAGATTCCGTGTCTTTTACATCGCTAAACCTTACTTTGGGTTTTGCATCTTCATCTGCTTGTTCTACACGTTTTAATAAGTCTTCATCAAAAAATTCCTCTTCAGGGACAAAAGGATCTAAACCTTTTATTTTTACTAATTCTAATGGCGGATCATCTTTAAATAAATCTTCAACACTTAAAGGTCTTTCCTCTTCTCTCCAGTCAAAATCTTTTAATTTTTTTGAATTTTTAGGATAGTCATCTTCAGGATAAGTCTTAGCTTCAGGATTTAAAATACGTTTATACATATCTATATCACCATTACTAAATACCATTTCTATATTAGCAGATCGTGCTTTATCTATACCTATAAGTTCATTTTTTTCATCTCTTAAATAGAAAATAGATTCTGCATTTTTATAAATATTCACATTTTTTAATTGGTTTTCTTTATCAAATAAACCAATTAATCGCTTCCCTTTTATTTGACTATAACCATCATCACTTAATGTGTCTTTACTAATCATAAACGCATTATCAAAAACGATTAATGAATCTATTTTTTCAGTATCGGGATTAGATTTTATATGAATAGTGTCACCAGTGATTTGGTTTTTTATATTCCAAAGTATAGGCCGTCTTTTAACAGCAAAAGCATCTTTTGAAGATAATCTAGATAAATTAATAAGTTGTGTTAAACCAGTTTGGTGATTTACATGAATAGAATCTGCTTTTCCGCTAACATCAGATTTATATAATTTTGCATTTCTAAAAGCACGAGTAATTCGGTTTTTTTCTTTGCCTGTAATCATTAAAGTATCTGCATGAATGTAGATAGAATCTTTTTCTTGTAATGATACAGCTAATGCTCGTTTGGTTACAAATGCAGAATCTTTAGATTTATATACTTCGGCGTAATGACCTTTAATAATACTATTGTTAATAGTATCTGTAATTTTAATGTTATTAGTTGCTGAGGCAAAATCACGTTTACGATCAAAATACATGCTATCACCAATAACCTCTCGATTATCATAATCTATTTTTGAATTTTTAATAAAATATCCAGTATCTGCATTTGTATCGTAAAAACCACGTTCACAATAAATAGTACTTGTTTCTCCTACAATTTTTGATGGTCCATACATGTAAGCATGACCGCTTTCAGAATAAAAATCAAGTTGGTTTGTTGTTAAAACATACTCAGGATTTACTAATTTGACTGTGTTTAAAAAGCGGTATTTCTGTTCGTTCATATAATAACGACCAATAGTACTTGTAATAGTTCCAGAAGAGTCTCTAACAACTTTTCCATTATCATTATAAAAGGCTTGTTGTTTAGCGCGATCAAAAAACAACTTCTCTGTAGTTAAAACAGAACTGGGTTCAGTTAATACAACTTCACCTTTAGCGAAAGCTAATTGTGTTTTTCCACTATACTCGGCATACTTAGCAACCATTTGAATGGTATCTCCTTGTTTCATAAGTACGTTGCCGTAAGCTTCAACAAAGTTTTCTTTACCATATAATACCGCTTGGTCACACCACATATCTATGCCGTCATGATATACATGTACTTGGCCAGCATCGCTACGAGTTAAAATTCTAGCGCCAGGAAATTTTTCCTCATCAATAGATCCAAAAGCACCAGAGTCTTTTATCTCGATATTCTTCTTTTGTTGAGCAAAACTTTGAGTAGAAGCAAAAGCTATAAAAATTAATATGTATAGGTTTTTTAACATCTTGTAAAAATCGAATTTGAGCAAAAATAATGATTATAATGAGTTGACATTATGTATTATGATTTATTTAATACCAAAAAATCTGCCAAAAGTTTGTTTTTTTATAATATTAATAAGCAACACAATAATATAATTGTATTCGCTTGTTGTGTCTAATAAACATAGGAATAGGGAGTTGTATGTGGATGGTTAGTTATAATATTTGTCCTACAAAAATTTTTTTTTCTCAAAAAAAATGGCCTTATTTGCGCCGCTATTAATTGAATTTATCTTCAAATCAAAAAAAATTAACATAAAAATAGGTGTGTCTATAAGATATACCTTCTACCCGATTTTTAGAACCTACTCAGTTTTTTAGTGCGTTTTTTAATTAACCTTAACTAATACAACATGAAAAAAATTTTACTTGTTGTAGCACTATTACTTACCGCAAGTTTTGCTACAGCTCAATCGTTTAACTATCAGGCAGCAGCTAGAGATGCAGCTGGAGATTTAATTATTGGAGGGAATCTAGGCGTTCAAGTTAGAATACTTTCTGGGTCTGATACAGGTCCTGAAGTTTTCGCTGAAACATGGAATGTAACTACCAATCTTAATGGGGTTTTTGACCTTGCCATTGGAGAAGGCGCTAATGTGTCTGGAGACATATTAACACTAAATTGGGGAAATGTAAACTATTTCCTTGAAATTGCACTTGATGAAACCGGAGGAACAACTTATGCAGTTGTTGGTACTTCTCAATTAAGAGTAACTCCTGTAGCAATGACTTCTTTACAGTTTGAAGAACAAGTAGGAGATACTAATGTGATTCAATTAGCAACAACTGTTATTAATAATACAGGAAACATTACAGCATTAAATTTAAGTGATGCTAACCAAGGAGCAAGACTTCTTACCTTAGAGAATCAAAATTTAGATGGCCGTTTAACTATTGCTGAAGCAGCAATTGCTCAAAATTCGGCAGATATAGCATCAGCACAATCAGCAGCAACAGCGGCAATAGCAGCAGTACAAGCAGATGTAGATCAAAATGAATTAGATAGTGATGCAGCAGATACAACATTACAAACAAACATTGATGCAGTACAAACAGATGTAGATGCTAATGAAGCAGCAGCAACAGCAGCAACAGCAGCAGTGCAAGCAGATGTAGATCAAAATGAATTAGATAGTGATGCAGCAGATACAACATTACAAACAAACATTGATGCAGTACAAACAGATGTAGATGCTAATGAAGCAGCAGCAACAGCAGCAACAGCAGCATTACAAGCAGATGTAGATCAAAATGAATTAGATAGTGATGCAGCAGATACAACATTACAAACAAACATTGATGCAGTA
>NZ_CANMRQ010000024.1 GCF_947500325.1 uncultured Lacinutrix sp. | reverse complement strand
ATAAGTACCTGCTGTTAATACATTATCGATACTTAAATCTGTTTGTCCTGGCACTAAAACACCTTCATTATACCATGTAATAGTAACATTAGATTCCATATAGTTATCTGCTGTTGCTGTTACTATAATTGGAACTGTAGCATTTGGACAGACTTCGTAGATAATATTTGGATCGAAAGATGTCATTGGTGCAATGCCGAATGTTAATTCGAATGTTGTTGTTTCAAAACAACCATTTACTGCATCTTCAACTCTAACAAATACTGTTTGAACGCCACCATCAAAATCTGATGGATTCGCTATAGCATTCATACTTGTTTCAGCATCTGTTAAATTATTATAATAAGAAAAGATAAAACCAGTTTGATTATTAACAATAGTACTTTCATTTAATGTTAAATCATAATTGGCAATTCCATCTTCGTCATCATCACAACCTAAAATATCATCGGCTTGTACTAAAATCGGTTTAGGAGCTAGTGATAAGTTAAAGGTACCAACTTTGGCGCAACCTGTAGTTCCATTTTCAGCGCTATAATATATAGTTATTGGAGCTGTTTGGTATGCCGTTGGATTAGCTATAGGATTCATACCATCCATAGCGTCTTGTTGCGTTAAATAGTAAGATATAACTAAGTCTGTCTGAGTTCCTATTATAAGTGCATCATTTTCAGTTAAGTCAAAGAAAGCGACACCTGTATTATCTACATCACATCCAAGTACATCTGGAAGCGTATTTGGTATAACAGGATTAGGGAAAAACTCCACTAGAACATCATCAATAACGAAACAAGAAGCATTAGCATTAAGAACAATTTCAACTATATAATTATTTGTTTGTGTTACAGCTAAAGTGGTTCCGCTTTCAGGAATTCCATTTTCATCTAGAATAGGTTCTTGAATACCATTATTTAGGGTGTACCATGTTATAGTTGCATTAGGACCAACCGGTACTCCTATATCTAAAATAACTTCGTCTCCTTCACAATTTGCGTTTCCGCCAGATAATAAAATATCTTCTCCTAAATCTGCTTCACCAATTTCAAAACTTCCAGCTTTTAAGAATACAGCTGAATCAAAAGCAGTATCTTGATCATCTGCAACCACTAATTTAATATGGTATGTTCTATTTGGAACTACTGTTGCCATTGCTGTTAATGGCACAGTGCGACCTCTAAAATCAATAGGACTTAATAAAGGGTTTTCACCAATTCCAATAGGGAAATCATCAACATCAGAATAGAAATCAAAAAATTCAGGAAATGAAGAGCCGCAAGGACCACCAGGTAAGTTTGCCATGTCTCTAATTGAGAATACAGAAACTGGAATATTAGTTCCTGGAACAAGAGCAATATTAGTAGTTATATTTGTTACTGTATCTGTTAGTAAGAATGCAAAAGCATCAGAGAAGCCACATTGGAATGTACCATATTCTTCAGCAGCGAAAATAAACTCAAAAGACATATCTTGTTGAAAAGGAACAAAATCAAATTCTATAATAGAAGCATTATTTGTATTTGCTAATCCTATTTCAGCTTCTAAATCTGCATCTCCAGGCCAGTTAAAACCACCATCACTTAAGGTGCCACTTTCAGGGCCAGAGGCATTATTAGCATTACCAGTTGTCATTACAATTCCGCTTTCGAAAGGGAAATTAGAACCATTAGCTTCAAAATAACCAATACCATTATCTGAGCCAAAATCAATACCAGTAGATGATGTAACATTTGAAATTGAAGAACATGGTGAATTTACAAGAACGTCTTCTACTAGTTCTGTTACAGTGTATTGTGTAATACTTGTAGTAATTGGAGGTGGTACAGTAATAATGCAGATATCAAAAGTAACATTTTGAAAATCATCACTTCCATTTGTAAATACTCTAACATAATAAGTGTTGCCAATTGTTAAGCCTGAAACCGTATTATTATCTCCAGCTTCACAAGATAAGTTGGTTAAACTATTACAGTCTGTCCCTTCATATAAACCTTGAACTACAACGCCTGTAACATTAGATAAGATTACCATATGTGTTTCTGAAACTGCAGTAAACTCAAACCAAACATCATCATTTGCCGTTCCAGCACAATCATTAGTTTGTGTAGAACCAGTAGCTCCAAATAATGTCGCACTAGTATTATTACATGTTTCATCTGCAGATGCTGTAAGTTGTGTTGCTGCTGAACACTCATCATTTACTGGAGGACATGCAGGTAAGTTAAATACAGGACTACTAATTACACAATTCGTATTTTGTTCATTAGTAACTATTGCTGTTACATTTTGACCAATTGGGAAAGGTCCTATTTGTGTAGTCCCTAATGCGGTTACTTGAATAGTATCACCATTAAATGAATTAGAAATTTCAAGAGAAGTAGCAGTTCCTAAATCTGTAACTTCTACATCTATAAATATTTGACTATTATCACAATCATTAACTAATGTGTAGTTTGCAGCAGGTAAATCACAAGTTAATTGTTGAATATCTACTGTAAAATCTAATGTTACACCAAATGCACCTCCATAACATGGGTTTGGAGTTGCTTGACCGCTATCTGCAGTTCCAATACGCATTCTATGTTGTCCTAATGGAGCTGTTATTGGTACAACAAAAGAAGCATCTAATGTTGTTGGGTTAGCATTTGTAGATTCCCCTTGGAAAACAAGTTCCGTAGCATCGAATACTAAATCGTCATTAAAATCTATCCATATATTTGTGTCATATGTAAAGCCAGTAGCAAAATCTATTAATACATTGGCTTGAACACCTTGAAATACATTTATAACAGGAGACGTTTGATCTTCGTAAGTTACATCTCCTAAACTAGGAAAGGCTATAGTGTTTATCGTAACGTTTGTAACGCCGTCACCATCATTACTAGTAGGTACAGATTCACAATATCCAGTTAGGAAAGTGTGTGGTCCAAAAAATGAACTTAAATTTGTTGGATCACATTCTGCTTGAACGTAAAAATCATAACTAGTATTATCTGTTAATCCTGTTATTATATATGGATTTGTTACTCCGGCAACAGTTGTACCTGTACCTTGAGCAAATCCAGTTGGGCCATATTCAATATTCCAAACTGTAGATGTACCATTCTCTGTCCAACTTACTTCTGTAGATGTTAAAGTTATATTAGTAGATGCTAAATCTGTTGGCTCAGCACAAGTAGGAATTCCTCTTACTCTAAAATTATCAATAAAGGCTTCATTATCTGCTGCATCATCAACAGTACCTTCAGATCCTAAAATACCAAATTGTACAATTTGACCTGCATAAGCTGTTAAATCATATACAGGATGAATTCCTGTAGCTGGGAAAACAGAAGTACTATCCCAAGTTTCTAATATAGTCCATGTTGCACCATTATCTGTAGAAATTAAAAACTGTACTATATCATCAGATCCTAATGTGCCAGGATTAGTAGAACTACCAAATTGCATAACACCTAAATCAAATTCAGCTTGAAAAGGACCTCCCGTTAAATCAAATTGAGGAGATAATAGCCAATCGCTTTTAGCTGCTAACCATAGGTTTATACTATAAGCACCGTCAAAACCATTATTTAAAAAACCATCTTGATTCCAAGAACCAGCACCTATATCACCAGGGCCAGTTGTAGCATCTCCACTATCTGCTTCATCCCAACATGCAGCTGGAATTGTAGTAAAGTTTTCAATGTAATCTGGTGTATATGGAGCACATTCTGTGGTAAAATTAACAGGGCCTAACCAAATACTAAACTCTGTACCGCAATTTGCTCTTACATAGGCTTCATAATCTGTTACAGGAGTTAAGCCTGTTGCTGTATATGGATTATTTGTTATCGCTGTTCCTGCTCCTGTTGGCGCACCAGTTCCTGCTGGTTGTACAACTATTTCCCAAGCTGTTTCAGAGCCTCCAGCAGTCCACGATAAATCTGCAGTTGTTGCTGTTGCACTAACAAAAGTTAAGGCAGATGGATTTGAACAAGATGGTAATTCATCAAAAGTAACATCATCTATAGCAATATCATCATAAAAATCACCTGGTGTAATAATTTCAGAAAAAGTAAAACGGGCCTGAACATCTCCAGTTATAGTAAGTGCACTTAAATCAATAGTTTTAAGTTCCCACCCACTAGTGTTAGTATCGTATGTTCCAACATTATTCCACGCAGCTCCATCCCAAACCTCTACATCTAAAGTAGAATTTGCATTGCCTTCATTATCACTAATTTCATAAAATGTAAGTGAAGGAGTTGTTAATCCAGAAATATCTACTAATGGAGACGTAAGAACAGCTGGTGCATCTGTACCCGATGCATCTACCACAGCATAAAAATTTCCTGAAGTAGTAGATCCAGTTAAAGTTCCATTATTTCCAACATGGTTAGGTCCAGCATTATTAAATAACCAGTCTTCACCACCAGACATAGACCAGCATACTGGAATAGCTCCTGCATTTTCAAAATCTTCAGTATATGGTGCTGTGAATGTTACACATTCTGTAGTAAAGTTTATAGGTCCAATCCAAATACTAAAATCACCTCCGCAATCTGCTCTTACATATGCTTCGTAATCTGTAGCAGGTGTTAATCCCATACCAGTATATGGATTAGTAGAGGTAGCGGTTCCTGCTCCAGTTGGAGCACCAGTACCTTGCGGTTGTATAGCTACTTCCCAATCTGTTTCTGTTCCACCAGCCGTCCATGACAGGTTAACTGTAGTATCTGTAGCACTTACAAAAGTTAAATTATCTGGGTTTGCACAAGTAGCATTGTATACTTGTACATTGTCTATTAACCAATACCATGCCCATATATCTGCATCATTATATACAAAACGTACTTGCATAGCTGCATTAGAATATGCAGTTATGTTAATATGTTGTTGGTCTGGCGCACCAAAACCTCCTACATCTGCTGTTTGTGTTAAAACAGCATTCCATGCAGCTCCATCCCATACTTCTACCACAGCAGAATCACCACCGCCATTATTATAAAATTGATCAAAGTCTAAGAAGATTGAAGTTGCTCCCGTAGTATCAAAAGCAGGAGATGTTAATGTTTCTAATAGAAGAACGCCATTTCCGTTAGCATCACTATCTACTATGGCTACGTTAGAGCCATCTAAATTGTTTGCTCCGCCTTGTTGTCCGGAAATCCATGAATCTCCTGTTGCTCCTCCGGCATCATCTATTGTCCATGTCGCTGGGATACTTGCGTCAAAATTCTCTGTTAAATACGTTTGAGCACTTAAGCCAAAGCTTATACCTAAACATAAAAATAACAATAATATAATCTTTTTCATTTTGTGGTTATAATTAGAAAGTTATTAAAAGTAATTCCCTAAACTAAAAAAAAATGTTATCCGATATATAATATGTGTATTATAATAGATGTAAGTGCGATTATATTCGATAAAAAGAGTATAATTTTATGTTAAATACGAACAACTGTTAGTTTTGTTGTTAAATCGTTAAAAACCCTACTAATATACTAGGAATTTGATAATTAGATTTTTTAAAAATCAATTACTAATTGTAATATTTTTCCTAATTTCATTACCATATTTATCTATAACAGTTATTAGGTGTTTTCCTTCTGAAGGAATTATAGCTATGTCATGAATATTTGTGGTTGTACCTATAAAAGTTTTATCAATATACCAATATAATTGAGTTTCAGGTTTAGAATGTGCTACCTTTAATATTAGTTCGTTTGTTTGTCCATCAAAATCTTTTGGAAGAAAGATAACAGCTTCATCTTTAGGGTAAATAAACTGCATATTAGTAGGACTGTTTCCAATACAATCTTCTCTATATTGCGGTAGTGGTTTATAGAATGGATTCTTGCTTTTATAATAATATGCCATTAAAGGAGGTAAGACAAACCAAGAGGTATGAGATACTTGAGTTAAATCTTCACAAGAACTATTAACTTGATATTGTCCTGATTGATCTAAATGAATACGTTTATGGTATGGACAAGTCTTTGTTTTTAAACCACTAATTTGAATACGTTTTTGCTGCACCTCTTTACAGTTCTCATTAGCTCTATAACCACTTTTTGCACAAATGTTTATTTCTTGCATTTCATCAAATGGTATAGAAAACCAATCGCTATTTGGTAATAAATCGAAAACATCAAACAATATTGGAGCAGCAGTTTGTACACCAACTAATCCCGGTCGTCCTTCACCATCTGCATTACCAACCCAAACACCCACAACGTAATCTTTTGTTGTGCCAATGGCCCAGGCATCTCGAAAACCATAACTAGTACCGGTTTTCCATGCTATTTGTTTAGAATCATCATAAAATTCCCAATTGTCATCACCTTCTGGTCGGTTAACGTCTTTTAGGCTTTCGTAGGTTAGGTAAATTGAAGCGGCATCAAAGAGTGTTTTTTCTGAAGATTTCTTACCAAAGTCAATAGTTTTATCTGCCAAAAAAGTAGGTTCGGAAAATTCATTGGTATAGTACTCACTTGAGGTTTCATTAAAATGATTTAATGTTGAAGATAAGTTGGCATAGCTTTTACATAAATCCCATAAATTACTTTCTGCGCCACCAAGAATTAAAGAAAGACCATAATGGTTAGCATTGTATTTAACATCTTTTAATTTTAAGTCTTTTAAATAGTGATGAAAACGATCTAGCCCAAATTGCTGAAGCATTCTAACTGCTGGTACATTTAAAGAGCGAGATAAAGCTCTGCTTGCAGGAACAGCACCATCAAACTCTTTGTTGTAATTTTCTGGTGAGTAGTTTCCAAACTGGCTAGGGACATCTGGTACTAAAGCATCAGGTAATAAATCACCAGTATCTAACATTGCAGCATAAAGAAATGGTTTTAAAATACTTCCTGTACTTCTTGGTTTATTAATAATGTCTACATCTTTTTGATGTTTTTTATCTGTAGGCGAATTACCAATATAGGTTAAAACTTCTCTAGTTTTAACATCTAAAACTAAAACAGAAATATTATAAATTTCATTTTGTTTTAGCAAATTGTAATGGTTGTAAACTATAGTATTTGCTTGGTTTTGTAATTTGTTATCGATGGTTGTTTTAACACGTTCGCCATAGTTTGTTTTAGCTATATTTTGTAATAAGTGTGGCGCTATTTGAGGTAACGGATACGGCTTTTGCGGTAAACTTTCGGCAATAGATAAACTATATGTTAGTGAGTCTATTATGTTATTTTCAAGTAGTTTTTTAAGTAATCGATTACGCTTATCAAGTAGTCTTTTTTGGTTTTTACCAGGATATATTAAACTAGGCGCATTTGGTAATACTGCTAATGTTGCACTTTCTGCCCAAGATAAATCATGCGCATTTCTATTAAAATAACGCCATGAAGCAGCATCTATTCCAACAACGTTACCTCCAAATGGCGCATAACTAGAATAGTACGATAAAATATCGTCTTTACTTGCCCTAAACTCTAATCTTGTAGCAAGAATAATCTCTTTTATTTTTTCTAAATAGGTTCGGGATTGGCCTTTTCTAGATAAGCGAATTACTTGTTGCGTAATAGTACTTCCGCCACGTTTTACTTCGCCAGAATTTATATTTTGTTTAAGTGCTTTAAAAATGGAAATAGGATTAAAACCTGGATGCTTGTAAAAATATTCGTCTTCAAAATTGATGATACAAGTTTTAAATTTTTCTGGTACACTATCGTTTTTTGGAAATCGCCATTGGCCATCTTTTGCAATTTGCGCACCTAATAAATCGTTGGTAGCACTTGTAATTACAGTTGCGGTAGGATCTTTAAATAATTGTCTTGGTAAACAAAAATAATAGGCAACTAAAAGCACTGCTATTATTACAGATTTTATTTTACGTTGTTTTATGTAGTCTATTATTTTTTTCATACACATCCTACGTATGCAGGAATCTTTTTTTAATTGCTTCTCGATACAATTTGTTCATGCTTCACAAATTACTCGAAGTGATGTTATGTTTTTAAATTAATCTTGTCATTCTGTACTTGATGCGGAATCCATTTTTGGTTAGTTTCGTTTCTTTTTATTAGGAGATTCCTGCGTTCGCAGGAATTCGTATTCACGTTCTACTTTACATATTTTTACATTGTACCATTTGTACCAGTCTTTTATTCCTTTTTGTTGTGCCAATACATGATCTGTTTGTTGTTTCCAATTTTTAATGTCTTCAAGCGTTTTCCAATAACTCACAGTAATGCCAATATCACTCCTTGCAGAATCAATACCTAAAAAACCGTCTTGTTGTTTTGCCAAGGTTTCCATTAATTCTGCCATTTGGTTATAGCCGTTGTCTCCTTCTGTTCTTATAGAAGTGAAGATAACAGCGTAGTATGGTATAAAGTTTTCTTTCATGATTAATAATTTATGCGCTTTTATCCTGTTTATCAATTTGCTTAATAAAAAACGATGGGTAAATGCCTGTTTTTTTATAAAATGCTTTAGAGAACGATTCGCTATTTTTAAAACCAACCTGTTCTGCAATGGCTTTTATGGTATAACTTCTTATCGTTTTATTAGTTTTTAATGTCGCGATGCAATAGTCTATTCTTAAGTCTGTAAGATAGGCGTTAAAGTTTTTTTGCATATAATGGTTTATAACCTTAGATAAGTAGCTAGAATTTGTATTTAATGTTTTAGCTAAGTTGCTAAGTGTAATAGTATTGTCTAGATAGCTGTTTTTGTTTTCAAATACTTCTAATTGTTTTAATATAGCTTCAATAACATCTTGAGAAACCCCTTTTAATGGGTTTTTAGGTGTAATTATTAGGTCTTCTTTTTCCTCAATTTCACTATTAGTACTAATAAGATTACTAAAACGTTTTTTGTAAAGGTTTTTCTTGTAATAAAATCGTATAGTAAAAGCTAAGAGCGATAATAAGCCAGCAATTAAACTAATAAGATATAATCTCGATTTTGTTGTTTTACGTTCTAGGTCATTAATGATGCTCTGCTTTTCTGCTAATAATCTTGGTCTATCGTATTCTTTAATAATGGTTTCGTTGAGTTCTTTTCTATTAGCATCTAGAATGCTATCTACATGTAATAAGCGATTTACATATTTTAATTGATTATTAACATCCTTTTGTTTAGCATAATATTTAACAAAATACTCTTGTATAGCTCTTGCTTCAGGAAGTATTTGTTCTGGATGTGCATTATAAATAGAATCTGCTTTTTTAAAGAAATAAAGAGCGTTGGCATTATGGTTTAGTTTATTATAAATTTCACCCTTATAATAATTTGTATTTAATTTATGGATAGCCATTACGTCAGATTTTTCACCTTTTTTAATACTATCTAATGCCGCTATAAAATTATTTTTAAAATATAAGATATAGCCACTTTGTTTTGTGAATTTTGAAGGCCAATAATTATCTTTTCTTTTAATACTCTCTTTGAATCCTTTTCTATTATAGAATAAAGCAGAATCTAGTTGCTTCAGTTGAATATGGCAATCTGACAATTTTGATAATGTCAGTAAATAGTTATATCGATTGAAATAAACATTATCATTTTTAATTAGGTAATTTAATTGAGATTTAAAGTGTAGTATAGCATCGTTATAGTTTCCCCAAAACATTTTAATTTCTCCAATACCATCATTTATATAAAACAAGTGTTGTGTATTGTTATTTTTTATTGCATAATCTTTACTTATTAGGTAGTTCTCTATAGATTTTTTATAGTCAAATAAGATATAATAAGTTATCCCTTTAACCATATATCCATAACCTGGATAAATATGATTGTTTTTAAAATATTTAGTATGTGAAATAATGCTGTCAGCATAAGCTATTTGTAATAATTCATTATCAGTAGTTCCAATGAATTGGGAATAACCATTAGCTATCCGTATAGTGTCATTTTCATTTTTAGCTTTATGTAAATATATTTTAGTAAAAAAAAACTGTTTTATAGAATCTCCTTTTTCTCCATAGATATTATACTGTTTATAAAGCTCTTTATAAGTCTTACTCTTTAAAGAATCTGGAATAAAATACTTTTTTTGCGATTGAGAAAAGCACTTTGTGGTCAACAAAAACACAATAGAAAACAGAAAAAATGTTGTAGTTAGTTTCATGTTATTCGCTTTTATCTTGTTTATCAATTTGCTTAATAAAAAACGATGGGTAAATGCCTGTTTTTTTATAAAATGCTTTAGAGAACGATTCGCTATTTTTAAAACCAACTTGTTCTGCAATGGCTTTTATGGTATAACTTCTTATGGTTTTATTGGTTTTTAATGTCGCGATGCAATAATCTATTCTTAAGTCTGTAAGATAGGCGTTAAAGTTTTTTTGTTTGTAATGGTTTATAATCTTGGATAAGTAGCTAGAATTAGTATTTAATGCTTTGGCTAGATTACCAAGTGTAATACTATTATCTAGATAGTTGTTTTCGTTTTCAAATACTTCTAATTGTTTTAATATAGCTTCAATAACATCTTGAGAAACCCCTTGTAATGGGTTTTTAGGTGTAATTATTAGATCTTCTTTTTTCTCAATTTCACTATTAGTACTAATAAAATTTCTAAAACGTTTTTTGTAAAGGTTTTTTTTGTAATAAAATCGTATAGTAAAACCTAAGAGTACAAACAAGCCAGTAATTAAACTAATAATGTATAGTCTCAATCTTGTTTTTTTACGTTCTAGGCTATTAATAATGTTTTGCTTTTCTGCTAATAACTTTGGTCTATCGTATTCTTTAATAATGGTTTCGTTGAGCTCTTTTTTATATGAATCTACAATACTATCCACATGTAATAAACGCTCTACGTAAACTAATTGACTATCAACCTCTTTTTGTTTGGCATAATACTTTACAAAATATTCTTGTACGTCTCTTACTTCTGGAATTATTTCTTCTGGATGTGCACTATATATAGAATCTGCTTTTTTAAAGTAATAAAGAGCTTTAGTGCTGTCTTTTAGTTTATTATAAATTTTGCCTTTGTAATAAGCTGTATTAATAAATTCATTAGCTCTTTCATCAGATACTTTTCCTTTATTAATGCTGTCTAAAGCATTTTTAAAATTATTATTATAATAAGCGATATATCCTGCCTGCTTAGCAAACGAATATTTCCATAAATCATTTTTATTTAGTGTACTATTTTCATATCCTTTTTTAGTATAAAATAAAGCAGAATCTAATTGTTTGAGTTGAATATGACAATTTGCTAATTTATGTATTAGAGTATTGTAATTTTGTCGATTTGTATATGTGTTATCATTTTTGATTAAATAATTTAATTGGGATTTAAAATGTAATAAAGCTTCATTATAGTTTCCCCAAAATAACTTGATGTCTCCTATGCCTTCAGTTATATAAGAAAGATGCTCTCCATTATTATTATTTATTGCGTAGTCTTGGGCAATTAAATAATTTTCTAAAGCTTTATTATAGTAAGATAAATTATAATAGCTTATTCCTTTAACCATATAACCGTAACCTGGGTAATAATAATTATTTAAACTATTAGTAAGTGTAATAATACTATCCGCATATATTATACTTGTTTTATGATTACTTAATTGCACATGTTGAGAGAATCCATGAGCTATTCTTATAGTATCATTTTCATTTTTTGCTTTATGTAAATACATTTTAGCATAAAAAAGTCGTCTTATAGAATCTCCTTTTTCTGCTGATATATTATTTTGCTTATATAGTTCTTTGTAAGTCTTATCTTTTAAAGAATCTGGTATAGCATACGTTTTTTGTGCTTGCGAATATCCTTTTAAATTAAAGAGAACCACTATTAAAATGCTACAAAAATTAAGTAAGCTATTGCGAAATTGGGGTTTAAAGGTCATTAAGTAGATTTAAATAAAAAGAAGAGAGTCTAAATATAGTTTTTTTTATAACCGTTACCTTCATTTATTATTACAGAAATGAAGATAACGGCTTATTATTTTATAATTTTATTTACTAATAGGTATGGTGAACACCATTGTTTTTTCGGTACTATTGTCTTCAAAATCTGTTAAAATAAATTTTAAAAACACACGGCTTGTTACCACTTTTGCAGGATGCTCATTTATGTCTTTTATACCATTAATAGTTGTTGCTAAATCTTTATTGCAATGCTCTAAAGCAGCAGTTTTTAATTCTTCTATTGCTACAGGAATAAATTGTTGCCATTCGTCTTCTGTATACCTTAGCGTTTCAAACCTTGAACTGTTTATTTTTTTAATTGGTTTCCAGTCCGAATAGTAGTGTTGCCATTCGGTTAAATCACAACGCTTATGTTCATCTATAATAGACACGCTGTTTTCAAAACGCTGTAAAATTTTCACACTTTTGTATTTGTTATTTTTTAAAGTAATTCTTTTTACGCCTGGTGTGTATTCTTTATGTACACCTAAAGCTAATGTGTCTTTTTCTACAAAGCTTAATAAATTATCGTCATCGTAAATTGCTAGATTTTTAATAAGAATATCTACCTCTGGAAACTTTATATTAATAATTTTTGCTTCTTTTTTAGACGATAAATACCCGTTAAATACATAACCAATGTTGTTGTTGTATTCATTTAGTTTCACCTTAGTCCATTCTCCTGATACTTTTTTACCTTCGTCTATAACCACTAGTTTAATGTTAGTATTTTCTAAAACTTCTACACCTTCGTTATACAAAAGTTTACCAATTTTTGAAGCATTAACATCTGGTTGTTCTCTAATGGTTAAACCACTATCTGCAGTGACATATGCGTAATCTTGTCCGTAACTAAAAGCTACTAATAATAATAAAATTGCTGTAATAAAATGTTTTGTCGTTTTCATAATTTCTATGTTTTTATGATACTATATATTTAAATAATATATGGTACGAATTAATAAATACGGTTTTACCTTTTATTGTTATTAAGCTTCTGTAATAAAACGGCCTCTTTTTTTACAGCAGTTTAAATTAATAACTGGCATTAAACATTTTTGGTTGGTTTTTGTTTTAATTAACTCATTCTACATTTTGATGTTATCAATGTTGTTTTTCGTCAGTTCGAGTGATTTTTGATAAAAAACCATAAAATTCACTCGAATTGACAACATTTTGTCAAAAGGCAGAATAATTTTCATTATTCTTGTGTGAGATCCCTGTTTTCACAGGGATTCGGTTATTTTTCTACAGTTACCCATTGTCCTTTGGTTCTTACTAAAAACTCATTGTCGTACATGGCTTCTGCTTGTACTCCTGGTAAATAATAAGTGCCTAAATACGATGCATTTAACATGACATTAAATGTTTTGGTACTATATTTTCCTTTTCTAGGTAAATCGAAATAAAAGTTAACGCGATCATCACGAATATCTGTAAATCGTGCTTGACTAGTTGTATTACTGCCATAGGCTGTAAAACGGGTATTTACAATTTCCCACCCAGAAGGGAAGATTTGAGTTAATGCCACATCATTTACCTGTTCGTTTTTAAGGTTAGAGACAGTAACTGTGGCTACAAAATCTTGCCCTTGTTGTAAGCTGCTAATGTCTATAGTGTTTCCTTTTAAGTCTTTGTAAACAACACTTGTACTTAAGCCTCTTTGTTCTGTTAACTCATTACCTAATGGTAATTTTCCAGAGCTTAGTACCCGAATGTAAACCACATTGTCTTGGTTGTTTTTAAGTTGTAATTGGTTGCTGCCATCTTTAATATTAAGTGTTCTTTGTGCTATAGCACTTTTGGTATCTATCGTTTCTGTTTTACCATTAATAGTATAATTTAACTTAAGCGATTTACCACCATTAGCTTCAACCATTTTTGCCATAGATAATAAACTATAAGCTGTAGTTTGTGTACTCATCCAGCGATTGCTAGACAAGTCTTTAGCTAGCGTTTTTGCCAACTCATGCATTCTACTATCTTTTGTTAACACCATAGTTTCTAAAGCCATGGCACGATTTCTATCTATAGAACCATAGGTATAATAATTATACTTTTGAGGTTTAAAATTAATATTCGCTGTTTTAGAAATAGCATTACTAGCTTCTTTTTGTCCTGCTAAAGCATAAGCTGCAGCTAAACGCCATTTAGCTTCGTTAGATATTTCACTAAATTCTTTTAGCCTGTTCATAGCTCCTAAATCTGGGCTTCCAGCTAATGCAAGTGTATATAATCTATAGGCTTGTGCTAAATCACTATTATAGTTCTTATAACTTGGTCTCCAGTTTCTTGCTGCTTCTTTTTGGTATTTAATCCAATTGCTTTTAAAAGTTAGTGGTAAAACAAACCCTTGTTTTTCGGCAGCGATTAAAAAATGCCCGGCATAACTTGTGCCCCAATCATTAGCTGTGTTTTCTCCCATCCAATAAGACATTCCGCCATTTGGTCTTTGGAAGTTTCCTAAGCGTTTAATTCCGTTTTCAATATTAGATTGTATTTCCTGTTTCTTTTTAAATGGTAAATCGAAAATATCGTTTAAGTATAATTGAGGAAAAACACTAGATGTTGTTTGCTCTACACAACCATGTGGATATTGTACTAAATATTGTAATCGTCTTGAAAAATCCATTGGTGGCATTGTTGACAACTCAACAGTTGCAGTATTAGAACCATAAACACCAAACGTGTCGAAGTTAATAGTTGCTGTTGAAGATTTCTCCAAAGTATTATCAATACTTTTGGATGTTATAGGATTTGGATTCACGACATCTAACTCCACTTTGTATGTTGATTTTTCACCATGTCCAGTAGCAATAACTTCTACAGTATTAATACCATTAGCTTTACTAACATCTAGTTCAAAATAAGCCATTTGTTCATCTGGCTTTGCGAATGATAAGCTTTTAGATTGGTCTCCAACTACAGAAATGCCATTACTAAGTTTTAATTGTAGTTTTACATTTTTTACCTTAGGTTCCATGGCGAAAACTGTAACAGGTAAGGTTACTTTTTCACCAGGGCTTAATTTTCTTGGTAGCGTAGCTAAAACCATCAATGGTTTTTTTACTTCTACAGATTTATCTGTACTACCATACGCTTCGGTTTTTGTATTTCCGGCTACAACCATTGTTCTTACTGCACCAATATAATTTGGCATTTTAATAGTGTGCGATTGTCTTCCGCCAGCATCCATTTTAAAAGGTCCTAAAACTTTTACTACAGGTTTAAACCTATTGGCTTTTTTGTTTTTCCCTCCAGCAGCGCTTCCATCTCCACCAATAGCAAAAATTTGATCTATACTGCCGCTATAGGCACCAACAACATCATCAAAAATGTCCCAAGTTTTAACACCTAAAGCTTCACGAGCATAAAAAGCAGACCAAGCATTTGGAGTTTTAAAACGTGTTAAGTCTAATAAACCTTCTTCTACCATGGCAATAGTGTAGGTCATTGCTTTTTTATTTTTTTCTGAAACAATAACTGTAAATTCCTGTTCAGGACGCAATACACTTGGCATTCTTATTTCTGGTTCTAATTTAGTGTTTGGGTCTTCAACCAATAACGGAATCACACCGTATAAACGTAATGGTAAATCGTTAGCTGTTGTAGCATGTGGTTGTAATAGAGATATATTAACAAACACATTAGGCGCCATGGCTTTTGTGATAGGAATATCTACAATAGTTTCTCCAGCTTTCGTTTTTAACCATTTATGCTCTATAACTTCTGTGCCATTTTCTATAGAAATAAGTGCGCGACCTTCTGTTCCCGATGGGAATGTGATTTTAGCTGTTTCTCCAACATTATAATTTTCTTTATCTGCTGAGAATACTAACATTTTAGCAGCTTCTTTATCTCCGCTAGGTTGCTTTTTCCACCAGTTTTTATAGAAATAGGCTGTACGACCAGTGGCATGCCCACTTTTAGGATCGTAAACACGAATTAAATAACGTCCGCCTTCTGCTTCAGGTACTTTAATATTGAAACTCGCTTTACCTTTAGAGTTTGTATTGACCTTAGTATTTATAAACGGTTTATGATATGAGCTTGAGGTGTATTTTGATAAATCATCATAAGAAGAATTCCACCACCAGCGCCATTCAACTTTATATACCTTTACTTCTAAACCATTACGTTGTATAGGTTTCCCTTGATCGTCTACAACAACCAAATCAAAACTTTGATTTTCATCTGTATAAAACGAACCGTATGCTCTTCCTTTAGGTGAACGTAAGCCAACAAAAGACTTGTATGGTGCGTATGGTTTAGTAAATGCGTCCATTGAAAAATCGCCGCCATTTTCGAAAGCACGTACTAAAAATTGTACGTTAAGCATGCCTGGTGCATTTTGGCCAACACTTAATTTATTATTTATTTCTGTAAAACCATCCTCATTTACATTGCCTTCAAAAACCGTGATTTCATCTCCAGAAAAAGAGCGAGAAGGATCTCTAAATACATATTGTTTATAGTTTTTAAATGGCTGAGACGCATTTCTAAATTTCGCTTTAATCTCTGTTTTTACACTTTTAGCTGGGGCGCCGTGTAGCCAATTAACATTTAGCGTACCATTTAATGGCGCAGCTCCAGAAAGAATTTCATTTTTAAAATCTACCTTAATTTTTAATCGGTTAGGTTTTACAGTTTCTACTTTTAGGCCTTTATAAAAGGTAGCGCCACCAACACTTACTTTAGCATTCCAATTACCTGTTTTATTTTCTGTAGATGTAGGTACAGTAAAGGTGTAAAATCCATTAACATGATCACTAGTAATTTTTTTGTAAGCTAATTTCCCATTAGGATCTGTAACTTCCATTTTTACTGGATGTCCTTCAGGTAGTTTATTACCATTATCGTCTAAAATAAAACTAAGATGTAATGAGTCTCCTGGTCTCCAAACACCACGTTCTCCATATATATAACCTTTTAAACCGCGTTGTAATTTATTTCCTGAGACATCAAACTTACTAAGAGATAAAGCATTACCATCTTTTAATTTTATATAGGTTTTATTATTGCCTTTGCTAACGATAGCAAATGCAGCTCTTCTATTGGTTTTTATAGTTGCTAAACCTTCGCTATCTGTATTTTGACTAGTAATTTCCTGTTGCTGATAGTTGTACAATGTGATTTTTGCAGCAGATTCTACATTGGTGTTTATAATATTTGTTACTGCAAAATAATAAGAATTATTCGCTCCTTTTTTTGCTATAACACCTATGTTAGAAGCTAATAAATTTTGAGACACTTCCTTGTTTTGATTGTAATACGCATCATGACAAGGGTTTTTGCGTTCCCTCCAATTATAGTTGTAATCTCTGTATCTATAGGTTACATTGTCCCAGTATTCTTCTTCACGTAAATCTTCATTTTCAGTAGTACTGTCATTATAATCATCGTAATAGTAATCTTCTTCGTAATACTCATCTTCATAGTACTCGTCATTATCTTCGGAGTTTGTAATACTTCTATTTACAGTACAATCGTATAAAGAATAACTCTTTTTAAAGCTTAATTCTACTCTATAAATAGCACCTGGATCTGCAGTGAAGAATTTAGATAAGTCTACACTATAGGTTTTCCATTTTCCTGTATTTTCTATACCATCGGCAACTAATGTGATTGTTTGTTTTGCAATACGACGCCCAACTTGACGAATACTATTTTCATTGCCACCGCTTAGCTCATTATCTTGTAAAAACTGAAGGACATTGTCTTCGTAAATTTTAATCACTTTTACATTTACAGCTTTTAAATTAACAGCTTCAAAATTAAATTTAAGCTCTTGAGAATTTGGTAGAATAGTACCACTATTAACTAAACGTACTTGAGGTTTGAGAGCTTCAAAAGAAATAGTTTCAGAAAATGGTTTTTTTAGTTTATAACCATCTGTGTTTTTAATGCCTTGAAAAACATCTACCTGAACGTTACCATCTATTTTAGTATCCGGATAGGCTTTTAAAATATTACCATCTACAATATATTTTGGGTTTTTAGTATTCTGAATGGTTACTAATCCGTCAAAATTTTGTTGCTTTTTTATTGGGTCTGAAAAATTAATTAAAAGATATTGCTCTGGATATTGAACCACATCTATTCTAGTTATGGTAAAGTTGTTTTTACCCGGAATTGATACAGTATTTTCACCTGCATTTTCAGCATTAATTGCTTTACCATTCCATTTTACTAAAATTTCTGAATCTTCAACCTTTCTATTAATACTATCGATTTTAAATTCGAATATTTTTGAAGGTTGTGTGTTTTCATTCCATATAATATTAAGTTTTTTACCAGCTTGAGAGGCTGCCACTAATTGTTTCGCTTTGTCTAAAGAAATGTTATCTGCAGATTTAACAGTACCTAATACATATTGCCATTCTTTACTATAAGATTGTAAGTCGTTAGTAACTATATTAAAATTAGGAGTAATAGTTTTAAACTGAAATGTGTAATTTGAAAATTCTGAAGGCAAATCTGGATATATTTTATTCAATTTTACTGTAACAGAATATTCAGTATCCGAATCTAATGGCTCGTTTGGGGTAAAAACTAAAGCATGTTTATTAGCGACTTTTAAAGTCCCTGAAACATTAGGAGATATAGATACAATATTATCTGAGATTTCATTATCAATTTCCCAGCCTTCAACCTCTTTTGCTAAACTTATTTGAATGCTGCTTGCAGTAGATACACGACCAGAGGTAGTATAACTAATATAGTCTCTAAACTTAAACAGGTTGTCTGTTTCAGTTTCTTTTTTCTTACAAGACTGAGCCAAAAAGATACAGAGTATCAAGGCAAAAATTGATTTTAATTGCATAGGATTTATTGGTTTAAAACGTGAATTATAGTAAAAGAAAAATCGGAAGGAATATTCTTGTTAATATAATTACGCTAGAATGTTTATGTTTAGTCTTTAGTTGGTTGTTATGTTTTTGTTAAAATTTATTTAGAGTAGATTCCAATAACTAATTCGCCTTTGTCATTCATACTAGCGCGATACATTCCAGCAGTATTGAAATTCATTTCTATATTCCCGTATTTATCTATTGCTATAATACCTCCATTACCACCTAAATTGGGTACTTTTTTCTGGATTACTTCATTGGCAGCTGCTTCTAGCGATAGGCCTTTATATTCTATTAAAGCAGAAATATCATGTGCTACTGTTGCGCGAATAAAGTATTCTCCCCAACCAGTTCCAGAAACTGCACAAGTTGCATTATTTGCATAATTTCCAGCTCCAATAATTGGTACATCTCCAACTCTTCCATAGCGTTTATTGGTCATGCCTCCAGTTGAAGTCCCAGCAACTAAGTTGCCGTTTTTGTCTAAAGCAACACAGCCAACAGTGCCAAACTTACTGTCTTTTATATCTGCATCGTAAAACGCCGATTCAGAATCGATTTCTTTTTCTTTTTGCATTTCTTTGGCTTTTACACGTTTAAGTGATTGCATTCTTTTTTCGGTAGAAAAATATTCTGGTGAAACAATTTCTAAACCTTGTTCTATAGCAAATGTTTCAGCTCCATTTCCAGCCATCATAACATGAGGTGAATTTTCCATTATTTTTCTAGCTAAATTAATTGGATTCTTTACCGTTTTTGTTCCAGCGGAAGCACCAGCATTTAAATTACTACCATCCATAATTGAAGCGTCTAATTCGTTAGTTTCGGCATTTGTAAATACAGCACCTTTTCCAGCGTTAAACAAAGGTGAGTCTTCTAAAACATTAATAGTTTTTTCAACTGCATCAAGACTAGTTCCGCCATTTTTAAGGATAGTATAGCCTACTGTTATCGCCTCTTCTAATTTAGCTTTGTACTCGGCTTCTTTCTCATCTGTCATATTCTTTTTTAAGATAGTACCTGCACCACCATGAATAACTATGGCAAAATCATTAACCTTTTTTTGTTTAGGATGTTCTCTTGTAATATTTTCTGCGTTATCGTCTGGATTCGGGACTAATTCACCACAACTAAATGCTATTAAAATGATGATAAAAAGAGAGAGTAGTTTTTTCATTTTTTAGAATTATTTTCAGTTGCATTAAAGTTACTATTTTTAAGAAAGTTAAGTCTCAAAAAACGCACATTTATTAGTATATTCGCATCAAAATTTAATAATTCGTAAAAACAGAACAATTATGGGAGCAGTTTTAGCTGATTTCGGAATAAAAGAAGCACTTGAGCAATTAGGTGTTAAAGATATAAATGATGGAACATCAACAGGTTCTAACAATTTTGGAAGTGGAGAATTAATCGCTTCATATTCACCTACAGATGGTTCTTTAATTGGTAAAGTATCTACTACTACAAGAGAAGATTACGATAAGGTAATGGATTCTGCTACTGCAGCTTTCAAAACTTTTAGAGCGATGCCAGCACCACAAAGAGGAGAAATTGTACGTCAATTTGGAAATAAACTAAGAGAACTAAAAGAACCTTTAGGTAAATTAGTGTCTTACGAAATGGGTAAGTCTTTACAAGAAGGTTACGGTGAGGTTCAAGAAATGATAGATATTTGTGATTTTGCTGTAGGTTTATCAAGACAGTTAAATGGACAAACAATTCCATCTGAACGTCCAGGACATGTTATGAGAGAACAATGGCACTCAATTGGTGTTGTTGGTATTATTTCAGCATTTAACTTTCCTGTTGCTGTTTGGGCTTGGAATACTGCTTTAGCATGGGTTTGCGGTGATACTTGTGTATGGAAAGCTTCTGAAAAAGCACCTATTTGTGCAGTTGCTTGTCAAAATATTATTGCTGAGGTATTAAAAGAAAATAACTTACCAGAAGGTATTTCTTGTATTATTAATGGAGATTATAAAGTGGGCGAAATGCTAACTACAGATCACAGAATTCCATTAGTGTCTGCAACAGGTTCTACAAGAATGGGACGTATTGTTGGAGCAACGGTTGCTGAGCGTTTTGGTAAATCGTTATTAGAATTAGGAGGAAACAACGCTATTATTATTACGCCTACTGCAGATTTAAAAGTAGTAGTTCCTGGTGCTGTATTTGGTGCTGTTGGTACATGTGGTCAACGTTGTACATCTACACGTCGTTTAATTATACACGATTCTGTATATGATAAAGTAAGAGATGCAATTGTTGGTGCTTATGGGCAATTAACAATAGGTAATCCTTTAGATGAAAAAAATCATATTGGACCATTAATTGATAAAGATGCTGTAAACACATATTTAGCAGCTATTGAGAAAGCAAAAGCCGAAGGTGGGAATGTATTAGTTGAAGGTGGTGTATTAGAAGGTGAAGGATACGAATCTGGATGTTATGTAAAACCAGCGATTATTGAAGCTGAAAATAGTTTTGAGATTGTACAATCTGAAACTTTTGCTCCTATTTTATATTTAATGAAATATTCAGGAGATGTTGAAAATGCAATCGATATGCAAAATGGTGTAGCACAAGGTTTATCTTCTGCAATTATGACTAACGAAATGAAGGAAGCTGAAAAATTCTTGTCTTTTGCTGGATCTGATTGTGGTATTGCTAATGTAAATATTGGAACATCTGGTGCAGAGATTGGTGGTGCTTTTGGAGGAGAAAAAGAAACTGGTGGAGGACGTGAGTCTGGATCTGATGCATGGAAAGTATATATGAGAAGACAAACAAATACTGTAAATTATTCAGATGAATTGCCTTTAGCTCAAGGAATTAAATTTGATTTATAGACATAAAATAATTTAGTATAAAAAAAGCCACATCGAAAGATGTGGCTTTTTTTGTTTAATTTGAGTTTAATCGCCGATTTTGTTGTGTTTGTCGAATTTTAACGTTTGGAAAATAGTTTTTATTTCTTAAAGTGTTAAAACTTTGTCAAAAATTTAATAACTTGATAGTCACTAACATATAAATCAACATTACAATGAGTAAAAAAACCGGTTATTTATTGGGTATTTTGCTAACCATTATTATTGGTACGCTATTGTATTGGTTTTTATGCTGTAAGCCCTGCTTAGAGGCTAAACAAGCAGCAATAGAAGCCGCAGCGATAGAGGCAGCAAAACCCGAAGTAAAAGCAGCAACCAAAAATGCCTTTTCTATTATAGATACGAAAAGTAGTATCAGGTTTAATTCTAATGACAACTTTAACTTTAAAGCGTCAGATTTTTCCATTCTTGAACCAGTTTCAAGTGATTTAACAAACAAAATCGAAAGATTATCAACTTATTTAAAAGATAATCCAGGAAAAACAGTTGATATAACTGGACATTATACCAGCGGCGAAAAAAATAATACAGTTTTCCCTAATCTAGGATTAGCAAGGGCAAACTCAGTTAAAAATTATTTTGTTTCACATGGGATGTCTTCTAAAGACATTAATACATTTGGTAAATTAAATGATGATTTGGTTCCGGATGAGAATTATATTTATTATGGTCCAGCAACTTATAAAATAGGAACAATAGATCCAGATGATACTAGCGCAGCGGATGCGTTAAAGCAGTTAGGGGAAGAGATAAAAGCAGATCCTTTAGTGCTCTATTTTGATAGTGGAGCGGCATCAATAAGTCTTACAGCTAATCAGCGTGAAAAGGTAGCAAAAATGGTACGTTATGTAGATAAAGTAGATACCTCTATAAGTGTTATAGGACATACTGATAATACAGGTAATAGAGATGCTAACATAAAACTAGGTAAAAACAGAGCCGAATTTGTTAAAACGTATTTAGTGCAAAACGGGATCTCTGCAAATAAAATAAGCACCTCTTCTAAAGGACCAGATAAGCCTATTGCTGATAATAATACGGATGAAGGTAAAGCAAAAAACAGAAGAGTAGTCGTAACAATTAACTAACAAAAATTAAAATAAAAAATTATGAATTTATTAGCAATAAGTGGAATGCCTTGCTGGTTAATCCCAATATTAGTAGGACTTATAAGTGCAATATTAGGTTATCTTTTAGGACGATTATTAGGAGGTGGAAACGACTCATCTGATGACATAGATGTAGATGTTTATAAAAATAGAATTTCAAAATTAGAAGCCGATTTAGAAGCGTGTAAAGCGAGTAAAAAATCAACATTTAATGGCGGTAATTCTTCTGGAAGTGCAGTCTCTAGTTTTGCTGCTGGTGCAGCATCTGGAAGTGCGGCTACAGTCGCCTTTGATGCAGCTGGAGCTAAAGCAGCATTTGGTAAAAAAATAAAGCAAGATGATTTAACAGTTGTTGAAGGTATAGGTCCAAAAATTAAAGAGTTATTTCACAATCATGATGTAACTACTTGGTCTGGATTAGCAGATTGTTCTGTAGATAAATGTCAAGAAGTGTTAAATAGTGGTGGTAAACGTTTTGAAATTCATAAACCAGGAACGTGGCCAGAACAAGCTAGATTAGCAGCAGAAGGTAAATGGCAAGAACTTAAAGATTGGCAAGATAAATTAGATGGCGGTAGATAATAATCCCCATATTTATTAATAACAAAAACCGTTTCATTACTGAAACGGTTTTTTTGTATATAAATCTTAGGTCAATGCCAAAATTTTATCGGGAGAGCTAAGATTTAAAGAGTTGATTAATAGCACGGTAAATATATATTTTAAATAGATTGGTATAGATTTAAAATGTATAATTGGTAGGTTTATATGTATAATTGGTAAGTTTTTTTAGCTGTATTTCATTTTTCTTAAAATTCTAATAGATTCTTTGTAGTGAATATAGATCTCTCTGTTATAGGATTTTAGAAAAGATTTGGATTCATTTAGTTTATCTATTGCTTCATGAAATCCATTTAAATAACAAATAAGGTAAGTAGCTGGTAAATTTTGAAGATCTTTATTTTCATATTGGTTTAATGCGTTGCCTTTTTTAAGTTTTTCTAATAAAGCATTATTTGCATTGTAAATATGATGTAAAACCTTTTTATCGAATTCTGGAGGTTGAAATATTAAAGTAGTATCAATAGTATAATTAGCATTGTCATTAAACTTAATTAATGTTTCTTCTAATGGGTAATATTTATAACTGTTTTGAAGCCCTAAAGAAACATACTCTATAATTTTAAAAGTATTATTATCAAAAGAAATAGAGACTTCATCCATGGCTGAGTAAAATAAACGTACCTGTTCATTAATGAGTTCTATATCTACGCGAGATAAAAAAGTTTCGTTTTTTACTTCTTTTTTATGCCCAGCCCAACAAACAACAAAGTATTCTTTAAAAACTTTATATTGTGGATTGTAGTCTTTTCGTTTGTTCATGAAATCGAAAACACCATCAAGTGTATATTCAATATTGTTATGCGAATGACTTTCTATAGCTTCAACAATTTTAGAATTAACGTCTTTTATGTCGCTTTTAAATACTTTAGGCATACTCATACTGCCGTCTCTAAAAAAGACTGCTCCACCATAGTATTTCCATATATTTTTACGAAGTGAGGTTAGGCCTTCGTTTGCACGAATAGTAACTAGACCTACAACTTTATCATCTGGTAAATGTGGAAAAGGAATGTTTTCATATTGCACAATTGGAGGATTGGTGAGGTAAGCATTAATTAGGTTTTGAATTTTAGAATCGTCAAAAAAATCGACACCAATAATCTTATTGTCTTCATCTTCAACACCAATAACAATAAAAGAATTGTTTTTAGGATTGCTATTAGAAAGCGCACAAATGTGTTTTAAAAACTTTGCCTTACCTTCTTTTTGGCCAATATCAATTTTTCGCTTTTTGTCATAAAAACTGTTCTCGTCGTTATGTGCAAGTAAGTTTTTAATAAGTAGGCGTTTATTAATCATTTTATTGATGTCGTTTCAGCAATTATAACTCCAAAATTACCTTCTAATTGTTTCCAATTTTTTGATGGTAAGTAGGTTTTTGATACAAACCCATCTAAATATAATGCATTTTTGCATCCTTTATTTTTAAAATAAGAAGCAAAGTCATAAAAATTTATTTTCTTTTTCGACATCGCAAATAGTAAGTCTCCATTTGGAAGTATACCCACACCATTTCTTATGTTTAAGTTTAAAGAGCCTTTATTAAATTTTGGATGCAATTTGTTATTAATAACTAACATTGGTCCAGATTGAGTTGCATAATTAATAGTATTGTCTATTATAAAATTGCTAGTAGTAGAAATAGATGGAATACCCTTTTTAGATAAAGAAAAAATGCCATTTGGCTGTAAATAAAAATTGCCATAACCTTTTTGTATGGTATCTAGTGTTGTTATAATGTTTCCATTTTCAATATATAAACCTTGAGGAGAAAAATCTTTTTTAAACATACCTCCATTCACAGCAAAGATTAACTTCTGTTCTTTTTTTTCTAATTCTATTTTAAGATTTTTAAAGGTTTTTATAATGGAATCCTCTTTATTTTTCCAATAGAATTTTAAGTTTTTATTTTTTGGATTTAGAGTATAACTTAAAATTATAGAATCGTTAAAATCTGTTTTTAAGTTATTGACTAAAACAGGTGTTGTTTTGGCTTTCTTATCTGTTTTACAAGACAATAGAATCAGAACTAATATGAAGACTGTTTTTTTAATCATAACAATTCTATTTCTCGTTTTAAATTGTCTCTCGCCTGAATTTCATATTTATCTCTAAAGGTTTCAGTGAAATATAAAGTCTCTCTTTCTAAAAAATGTAATAACACTTTTTTTCTACCAGGATTATATAGAATATTTGGGTAGATTTTATATTCCTTTCTAATGTTCTGAATGTATTTTTCGTAGGTTTTCCATTCGGTTCCAAGAATGGATAAATCTAAATCTAAAAGATAGGCGTTATCATTATTTTCTTCTAAAATTAACTGGTGCTTTTTTGTTGAAATAATTAATTTCTCAACGATTTCTATTCGTTTTTCAGTGAAATTGAATGATTTTAACCGTTTTTTAGCAAAAAGAGCGCTTTTTTCTTCATTATCTTTTTTTGAAGATTTATAAATAATATCATGGTACCAAATAGCAAACTTAAAAGCATCCAAATTGTTAATTTCAGCTTTAAAATCTCCAGCTTGCAATAGCATATTATAAATGTGCGTTAGATTATGATAGTGTTTGGTTTTAGATGTGTAGTTGGTTTTTATTTCATTCCAAAGTGCTTCAGCTAAGTTATCGTTACAATAAGTTAAAGCTAAATTATTCCACTCCTTTTTTAACCAGTCGATCATATTTGTTTTTTCACAATTGTAGAACTAGCTTGTGCAGTACAAAACATTAAAACATCTGCAATATTAACATGTGCTGGCCTTGAAATAGCAAAATAAATAACATCTGCAACATCTTGGGGTTGTAGCGCTTTGTATCCTTTGTAAACATTATCGGCTAGGGTTTCTCCTTTAAAACGCACTTGTGAAAACTCTGTTTCTACTAAACCCGGATTTATAGCAGCGACTTTTATTCCAAATGGATTAAGGTCAATACGCATGCCTTCAGTGACAGCAAGAACAGCATGCTTACTAGCGCAATACACATTGCCTTTTGGGTATACTTCTTTTCCTGCTGAAGAACCAATATTTATAATATGTCCAGATGTTCTTTCTGTCATTTGTGGGATTACTGCTTTACTAACATATAACAACCCTTTAACGTTAATATCCATCATAGCATCCCAATCGTCAATATTGCCTTCATGTATAGGGTCTAAACCATGAGCATTTCCAGCATTATTAATTAAAATATCTATTTGCTTAAAATCTTTAGGTAAAGAATTAATGGCTTTAAAAACAGCATCTTTATCGCGAACATCAAAGTTTAAAGTATGAACTTCTGTGAGTTTTTGTAATGCTTCTTGTACTGTATCTAAACGCTCTTGGCGTCTGCCACAAATAATTAATTTTATACCATGTTTCGCAAATTCGTGAGCTGTAGCTCTACCTATTCCACTTGTTGCTCCTGTAATTAGAGCTACTTTTTTGTTGTTCATTCTGTTCTTTTTAAGGTACTTTATGGCCTTGACAGGCTACTAATATTAAAAACCAATCTTCTAAATCTAATTCAATATCCACAGCTTTGGCCGCATTTTTTATTCTATCTGGATTTGTAGTACCAATTACTGGGTGAATATTTGCTGGGTGTTTTAAAATCCAAGCTAGTAATAATTGATCTTCTGTAGCTTTATATTTATCTATTAATTCACCTAATTGTTTATGTATTCTTCGTGTTTGTTCATTGTCTTCTCTAAATACACTTCCTAAAGGAGACCAAGACATGGCGTTAATATTATTAACTGTCATATAATCTAAAGTGCCATCATGCATAGCAGAATGTTGTGTTAAAGAAAATTCAATTTGATTTGCAGAAATGTTAGCATGCTTCGAAACTAATTCCATTTGAGAAGGAGTGAAGTTAGACACTCCAAAACGTTTTACTTTTCCTTCTTTTTGTAAGGTTTCAAAGGCATCAGCAATAATTTCTCCTTCCATTAAAGGGCTTGGTCTATGTAGTAGAAATAAGTCTAAGTAATCTGTTTTTAAGTTTTTTAACGAGGTTTCGGCAGAAGAAATAATGTATTCTTTACTATAATCATAATGTTTTACTTTATTGTAAGCACGTGCTTCGCCAAGATATTGAATACCACATTTAGAAATTAATTCGATACTACTTCTATCTATTTTACTTTCAACAAGCGCCTTGCCAAAATCATTTTCTGTTGAGTAGTCACCATAAATATCGGCATGATCAAAAGTCGTTATATTATTATCTATGCAATGATGCATACGTTTTATCATTTCGGTTTTAGAGAGTTTATTTCCCCAAATGCCCCAGGTCATTGTGCCAGCAATAATTTTGGAATACTTTCTTTTACTCATTGAAAATTTGTGTTTCCTTCCCGCGAAAACGGAAATCTTTTTTATTGAATAAATTTTAAACTTTAAAAATACCAAACAATTTGTGATGTAGGGCTTTTAATACTGTAATTTTTAACCAATTATTAACACGATAGCATAAAAAAAAGTAACAATTTGCAAATCTTAATTTCCGATATTATATTCGGCTCCTAAAAAATTAATTAAAGATGGAAGAAACTAGCACAATTGATATTAAATCAATTAATGAAAAAATTGAAAAGGAAAGTGCTTTTGTTGATTTATTGACATACGAAATGAATAAAGTAATCGTTGGTCAAAAACATATGATAGAACGTTTACTAATAGGTCTTTTAGGTCGTGGACATATTTTACTTGAAGGTGTTCCTGGTTTGGCAAAAACACTAGCTATAAATACGTTGTCTAAAGCAGTAGATGGTAGTTTTAGTCGTATTCAATTTACTCCAGATTTACTACCTGCAGATGTCGTTGGGACATTAATTTTTAATATGAAAGAGAATGATTTCTCTATTAAAAAAGGACCAATTTTCGCCAACTTTGTGTTAGCAGATGAAATAAACCGTGCACCAGCAAAAGTGCAATCTGCTTTACTTGAAGCAATGCAAGAAAAGCAAGTGACTATTGGTGATGAAACATTTATACTAGACAAACCATTTTTAGTAATGGCAACGCAAAACCCAGTTGAGCAAGAAGGAACATATCCTTTACCAGAAGCGCAAGTGGATCGTTTTATGTTAAAAACAGTAATAGATTACCCTAAACAAGATGAGGAGCAATTAATTATGAGAGCTAATTTAAAAGGCTCATGGGATAAGGTTAATCCTGTTGTTACTGTGGCTCAAATAATAAAGGCTCAAGAAGTTGTTCGTGAAGTTTACATGGATGAGAAAATTGAAAAATATATACTTGATATTATTTTTGCAACACGTTATCCAGAAAAATATAAATTAGGAGATTTAAAACCATTAATTTCTTTTGGAGCGTCACCTCGTGGAAGTATTAATCTTGCAACTGCTGCTAAATGTTATGCATTTATTAAGCGTCGTGGTTACGTTATTCCAGAAGATGTTCGCGCTGTGGTTCATGATGTATTACGTCATAGAATAGGTATTACATACGAAGCTGAAGCTGAAAATGTTACTAGTGAAGATATTATTAATAAGATTGTAAACGAAATTGAAGTACCATAGACGTTAACAATAATTAGTTTTCAGTAGACTTGCTTGAAGGCCGATTGGTTATAATTGTTAATATGAAGACTGCACACTGCATACCTAAAAAATGGATACTAAAGAATTACTAAAAAAAGTACGTAAAATCGAGATTAAGACAAGACGATTGTCTGATCATATTTTTGGAGGTGAATACCATTCGACTTTCAAAGGCCGTGGTATGACTTTTTCTGAGGTTCGCCAGTATCAATTTGGTGATGATGTTAGAAATATAGATTGGAACGTAACCGCTAGAACAAATCAACCACATATTAAAGTTTTTGAAGAAGAACGAGAATTAATAATGATGTTGATGGTTGATATTTCGGGGTCTGAATTATTTGGTACAGATCAACAATTCAAAAATGAAATTGTTACCGAGATTTCTGCAACGTTAGCTTTTTCTGCAACTCAAAATAATGATAAGATTGGACTGATTTTGTTTACAGATGAGGTAGAATTGTTTATTCCTCCAAAAAAAGGCCGTTCTCATGTATTAAGAATCATTCGTGAATTAATAGAGTTTGAACCAAAAAGTAGAGGTACAAATGTTGCTGAAGCTTTAAAATTCATGCGTAATGTTATGAAGAAAAAAGCTATTGTTTTTGTATTGAGTGATTTTATTGCTGATAATTATAGTCAAACGCTAAAAATTGCTGCCGGAAAACACGATGTTACTGGTATTCGCGTCTATGATAAAAGTGAAGAGGCGATTCCTAATTTAGGAATGGTACAAATGCAAGATGAAGAATCTGGAGAACTTATGTTAGTAAATACATCGTCTAAAAAAGTAAGACAAAACTATAGTAAGTTTTATCATGAAAAAGTGGCTTATTATAAAGATAGCTTTGCTAAAGCAGGAGCCGGAACTATAGATTGTCGTGTAGATGAAAGCTATGTAAAAAAGCTTTTAGGATATTTTAAAAGAAGAGGATAATAGAGATATGAATAACGAATTACGAATCATGAATTTTGAAATTAAACAGAGTAAAGTTACTATTCTGTTTGTTTTCTTTGCTCTTTTGTCTTTGTTTTCATTTAGCCAAGTTAAATCTTCAATAGATGTAGATTCTATAAAAATTGGAGAACAAATAACTTATAAAGTAGAAGTAGAAGCAGATACTTCGGCTTTAGTCATTTTTCCTGAAGGGCAAACTTTTGGTGCTTTAGAAATGATTGAATCTTATACTATTGATACTACACGAAAAGATGCTAAATACAATCTTGTAAAAAAATACGGATTAACAAAGTTTGATTCTGGAGTCTATTCTATTCCTAAACAAAAGATTCTAATTGATGCTAAAGAGTTATACACAGATTCTCTTAAAGTAGAAGTTAGAGAAATTGTAGTAGATACGACTAAGCAAGGGTTGTATGATATTAAACCTATAATTGAGGTAAATAAAAGTGTAGGTAATTGGTGGAAATATTTACTAATCACTTTATTAGCTATAGCTTTAGTTGCTTTCTTGTTATGGTGGTTTATTTGGAGACAAAAACCATTAACAGAAGAAGAAGAAATTGCATTACTTCCGCCTTACGATCGTGCTAAATTAGCACTTCAAAAGTTAGATGAAAGTGGTTATTTGCAAAATGAAAATCTAAAAGATTATTATTCAGACTTAACGTTTATTATTAGAAAGTATTTAGATGAAAAGGTTTATGATCGTGCTTTAGAAAGTACAACCGATCAATTAGTATCTCGTTTAAATCTACTTAAAGACGGTAATCAAATCGAATTAAGTAAGGAAGATATTCGTAATATAGAAACCATTTTAAAACGTGCCGATTTAGTAAAATTTGCTAAAGGTACGCCAGATATAGCTTTAGCAGAAATAGATAGAAATACTATAGCGCTAGAAATAGATCATGTTAAAGAAGCATTGCCAGAGCCAACCGAAGAAGAAAAATTACTAGATCTACAATATAAAGAAGAGCAAGAACGTAAAAAGAAACGTAAAAAAATTATTTTAACCGCTGGAATAGTGGGCTTATTATTAATCGCAACTTTTGCAGGCTTTGCATACAAATATGGTTTTAACTATGTTAAGGATACTATTACTGGTAAAGAAAGTAAGCAGTTGCTTGAACGTAAATGGGTAACCAGTGAGTATGGTTTTCCTCCAGTAACAATTAGTACTCCTGAAGTGTTAAAACGAGTAGTACGTCCAGATTCGACAACTCAAAATACTAAGGTAAAAGCATCAGGATTTAATTACGGAGGTATAGATGATATTTTAAGCGTAACCCTAAGTACTGTTATGCTTCAAAAACAAGTGCGAGAAGCCCAGACTCAAGAACAAGCAGATGCTCCAGAGATAGATTTAGCAGAAATAGGGGAAGCAATTGTAAGAAGTTTAGAATCTAAAGGCGTTAAAGATATTGTTATTTTAAATGATAAGTTTACAACACCTAATGGTGCCGAAGGTTTAAGACTTTATGGGACTTTAAGTTTGCCAACTGCAGGAAGCGAAAGTTTAAGAGCAGGAAAGTTTAACGTATTATTGTTTACTGTCGAAAATATTTTACAACAAATAATTATTACATCAGAAGATAACGATGTTTACTTAGAAGATTTAGTAAAACGTATCTTAGATTCAATTGAATTAAAACCAAAAGCTAAATAATGTTTGAAGGTATAGAGTTTTTAAACAAACACTTTTTCTGGTTGTTATTATTACTTCCATTAGCTATGCTATGGTATTTTTTTAAGAATAAAAAACAAACAGCAGAACTTAAAATATCAAGTTTAAAAGGCTTTAAAGTCACCAATTCTTGGTTGCCTAAATTAAAACATTTATTGTTTGTTTTTAGATTATTGGCTTTAGCTTTTTTAATTACTGCATTAGCTAGACCAAGAACAGTAGATGTGTCTACTAAAACAAAAACAACACGAGGAATTGATATTGTGATGGCAATTGATGTTTCTGCAAGTATGTTAGCAAAAGATTTAAAACCTAATCGATTAGAGGCATTAAAGAGTGTTGCCAGTGAGTTTATAAAAGGTAGGCCAAACGATCGTATAGGCTTAGTAGAATATGCAGGAGAAAGCTATACTAAAACGCCAATAACAAGTGATAAAAGTATTGTTTTAAGATCTTTAAAAGAGATACGTTATAATAATATTATTGAAGGAGGAACTGCCATAGGAATGGGTTTAGCAACAGCTGTAAACCGTTTAAAAGATAGTAAAGCAAAAAGTAAGGTTATTATTTTATTAACCGATGGCGTAAATAATTCTGGATCTATAAATCCAAAAATTGCCAGTGAACTAGCCGTTGAGTTTGGTATAAAAACATACACAATTGGTTTAGGTACTAATGGTATGGCACTATCGCCTTATGCTATAAAACAAAATGGACAAATTCAATACCAAAGAGTGCAAGTAGAAATAGATGAAGCACTTTTAAAAGAAATTGCCCAAGTAACAGGTGGAAAATATTTTAGAGCAACAAATAATAAGAAGTTGGCTGAAATTTATGATGAGATAAATAAACTTGAAAAAACAGAAATCGAAGAATTTAAATTTTATAATTACGAAGAAAAATTTCGATGGTTTGTATGGATAGCAGGAATATTATTACTGTTTGAATTATTATTAAGAATCACTGTTTTTAGAAGCTTTGTTTAAAATTGAAAAAAGGAATCATCATACAAGGAAGTTCAAGAAGCAATGGAGATACAAGTAAAATTGTATCAATATTAAAAACTAAAACGGGTTTTGATGTCGTTGATTTAAAAACGAAAAACATTGGTCATTTTGACTATGAGTTTAAAAACAAAGCAGATGATTTTGCTAGTTTGTTTAAAAACATTGTAACGAATTATAAAGTTATCGTATTTGTAACACCTATTTATTGGTATGCAATGAGCGGCATAATGAAGGTGTTTTTTGATCGTATTTCAGATTTTTTAAAATTAGAAAAAGATTATGGAAGGCAATTACGAGGAATGGATATGGCAAGTGTAAGTAGTAGTAATGATAGTAGGTTTTATGAAGGGTTTGAGATGCCTTTTGAAAATAGTGCAGACTACTTAGGGATGAATTATAAAGGGCATTTACATACATGGATCGATAATGGAAGTGTTTCTATAGAGGTGAATAATAATATAGAAGAGTTTGTTAACTCTAAACTATTAAAATAAATATGTTTCAATTAGAAGAAAAAATATGGTTTTGGGCATTACTAGTCATTCCAGTGATTTTAGTACTGTTTTTAATGCTTCAGTTATGGAAACGTAGCGCACAAAATAAATTTGCTAATCAAGCTATTTTAAAACGTTTAAGCCCTAATAAATCGGTCTTTAAATCGGTACTTAAAATAATAGTATTGTGTTTAGCATTTGCTAGTTTAGTAATCGCTTTAGTAAACCCAAAAATTGGATCTAAATTAGAAACGATAAAACGAGAAGGTGTAGATATTGTATTTGCTATTGATGTTTCAAAAAGTATGTTGGCAGAAGATATAGCGCCAAATAGATTAGAAAAATCAAAGCAATTAGTAACTCAAATTATTAATAATTTGGCTAGTGATCGTGTAGGTATTATTGCTTATGCAGGGAAAGCTTTTCCTCAATTACCAATTACTACAGATTATGCTTCTGCAAAAATGTTTTTGCAGAATATGAATACAGATATGTTGTCTTCTCAAGGTACAGCAATTAACGAAGCAATAGAGTTAGCAAAAACGTATTACGACGATGATCAACAAACAAATCGTGTTTTAGTTATTATTTCAGATGGAGAAGATCATAGTGAAGCAGCTGCAAGCGTTGCTGAAGAAGCAAGTAAAGAAGGAATAAGAATTTTTACAATTGGGGTTGGAGATGTTAAAGGCGGACCAATACCTATTAAAAGAAACGGTGTTATTCTAAATTACAAAAAAGATAGACAAGGAGAAACAGTAATTACCAAGTTAAATGAAGACACACTTATTGATATTGCTAAAGAAGCTAATGGTGCCTATATAAATGGCAGAACAACAGATAAAGTAGTAGATGAGATTAGGGATATATTAAATAAAATGGATAAAACAGAGTTTGAAGCTAAACAATTTGCAGATTTTCAAGATCAGTTTCAATGGTTTTTAGGTCTAGCAGTTTTACTTCTTTTTATTGATATATTTTTACTAGAAAGAAAAACAGCTTGGTTAAAAAAACTAAATCTATTTAACGAGAATTTATAAAATCCTTAACAACAACCAATGCAATGCTTTTATATATTTAGTGGTTGAAAAACAGTTATGAAACAAATAATAACCTACATATTCATTTTAATAGTAACCTTTTCTTTCGCTCAAGAGAAAGAGAAAGAAAAGGAATTAGCTAAAATCACGCAAAATGCTAATGACTTGGTCTATGATGCTAATGACCTAGCAAGTAGTGATGATTTTATTTTAGCAGAAATGGAATATAGAAAAGCATTATCTACGCAACCAACACATACAGCTGGAGCCTATAATTTAGGTCATTCTTATTATAAAAAAGGGAATTATGATGAGGCATTATATCGTAATCAACAAGCAGCTAAAAATACAACTGATAAAGTAGAAAAACACAAAGCATTTCATAATATTGGTAACATTTTAATGCAAAATAAAAAGTGTAAAGAAGCTATAGAAGCTTTTAAAAATGCATTAAGAAATGACCCTACAGATGATGAGACTCGTTATAATCTTGGTTTAGCTAAAGAATGTGCCAAAAATCAAGAACCTCCTCAAGAAGAAGACGATAAAAAAGATGAAGAGAAGGATAAAAAGGAAAATGAAGACCAAAATGATAAGGACGATAAAGAGAAAGAAGACGAAGGAGAAAATAAAGAAGACAATAAAGAAAAAGGAGACGACGATAAAAAAGAAGGAGAGGATAAAGAAGATAAAGGTAAGCCTGAAGATGAAAAAGAGAAAGATGGAAAAGGCGATAAAGAGAAGAAAGAAAAACAAAAGCCTCAACAACAACCTGGACAATTATCGCCACAGCAAATTAAAAATTTGCTAGAAGCTATGAATAATCAAGAACAAAAAGTGCAAGAAAAAATTAATGCTGAAAAAGCAAAAGGCGTAAAAATACAAACAGAAAAAGACTGGTAAAAAAAAGTGTTGTTATTCTATTATTTGATATAGAGTCTATGTAATAAAGAAATGAAATTTAAAAAACACATATCAATTTTATTAATAATACTTTCAACAAGTATTGCTTCTGCTCAAATACAATTTCAGGCAAAAGTTAGTAAAAAGAAATTGGGATTAAATGAGCGATTGCGTGTTGATTTTTCTATGAATAAAGATGGCGACAATTTTAAGCCACCTAAATTTAACGGTTTTAATGTTGTTGGAGGGCCAAATCAATCGGTTAGTAATTCATGGAGAAATGGAGTGCGTTCGTTTGAGAAAACGTACAGTTATTTTTTATCACCACAACGTAAAGGTGATTTTATGATTGATTCTGCTACTATAGAAATTGATGGTGAAACCTATAAAACATCTCCGATAGTAATTAAGGTTACTAAAGCTATAGATAAGCCTAAAAATGGTAATAATGCTAGTTCTATTGCTAGTGAAAATATTCATTTAGTAGCTGAGGTTTCAAAAAGCAATCCATATTTAAATGAAGCCATTACTGTAATATATAAATTATATGTATCACCAAATACAGGTGTTAGTAATTGGCGAGAAACTAAAGATCCTGAGTTCGATGATTTTTGGAGTCAAAATATGAATCCTAAAGGCCTTAAAATTGAAAGAGGGCAATACAAAGGAGAAGATTACCAATTTGTTGTATTAAGAAGAACTGTTTTATATCCGCAAAAAACGGGAAAATTAGAAATAGAACCATTAAGCTTAGATGTTACTGCCGAAATCCCTACAAGAAGACGTGATATTTTTGGGCAAAGAATGATGAGTAAAGTTAATGTTAATGTGTCTGCTGGTAGGCGTACAATTAATGTTAAACCATTACCAGAAGAAAATAAACCAGACGATTTTACTGGAGCTGTAGGAGATTTTGAAATGCATCTAAGTACTTCGAAAACCGCTCTAAATGCAACAGAGCCATTACAAGCTAAATTAGAAATTTCTGGTAAAGGCAATTTAAAACTGTTTGAATTACCAAAACTAAATTTACCAAGTTCTTTAGAAGTATACGAACCAGAACACAACGAAAAAGTACGTACTAATTTAAGTGGAATGCAAGGTAGTATTTCAGATAGTTATACTATTGTTCCACAGTATAAAGGTAAATATCCAATACCAACAATTTCTTTTTCATATTTTG
Source organism: uncultured Lacinutrix sp. (assembly GCF_947500325.1). Classification (GTDB taxonomy): domain Bacteria; phylum Bacteroidota; class Bacteroidia; order Flavobacteriales; family Flavobacteriaceae; genus Lacinutrix. Next base: position 17,622 of record NZ_CANMRQ010000024.1, on the reverse strand, counting down.
ATTTAAAAACAGAAACTTATAAACGTCTTTCCTCAAACGAAACAATAATTAATGTTCTTGAAGGTCCAGTTTATGGTGCTTCAGACAATAATTTATCGACTGAAGGATCAGATAAACAAAGAGTGGTTTTAAATAACGACCAATTCGCATTTATTAAAACTAATGCAAATTTAGTTTCAAAAAACAAGACGCCATTTTTTAAATCTACTGCATTTTGGGCAGGTCTTCTATCTCCTTTATTAGCTATTCCTTTGGCTATTGTTTTTAGAAGGAAGAGAGAAGAACGAGCTGGTGATATTATTGGAAATAGATTAAGAAAAGCAGATAGGTTATCTAAAAAATATTTAGGTGAAGCAAAAAAAGCATTAGGGCAAAAAGAAGCGTTTTATGTTGCTTTAGAAAAAGCACTACATAATTATTTAAAGGCTAAGTTAAACATTGAAACTAGTGAATTAAGTAAAGATAGAATACAGATATTATTATCTCAAAGAGAAGTTGATACAACTGTAATTTCTGAATTTGATAGTCTTTTAGAAAATTGTGAATTGGCAAGATATACTCCAATAACAACAGTAACAATGCAACAAGATTACGATAAAGCAGCAAAAACAATTAACCTAATAGATAAGCAAATTAGATAATTTATACTTAACAAAGATGTCACACTAAGCTAGTCGAAGTGCTTTTTATAAATGAAAAACTTACTTTACATATTTCTATTCTTTTTTGGAAGCCTTACAGCTCAAAATACTAAATATTTTGAACAGGGTAATGCCTTATATAATGAAGGCAAATATGCCGAAGCATTAGACAGGTATGAAGCTATTTTAAAAACCGATAAGCATTCTGCCGAATTGTATTTTAACCTTGCCAATGCACATTATAAATTAAATCATGTGGCACCTAGTGTGTATTACTATGAAAAAGCATTAGCATTAAAACCTAATGATAGAGATATAAAAAATAATCTTGCATTTGCCAATAATATGACTGTTGATGCTATAGATAATTTACCAGAAGTAGGTTTGTCAAAATTTGTAAAAAACTTTGCTAAGACTATGTCTTTTGATAGCTGGGCAAAGCTATCTATACTTTTGGTAATACTATTTGTAGTATTGTATATAACATATTATTTTGCGGTAGCTACACGTAAAAAAAGATTGTTTTTTGTTAGTAGTTCACTGTCTGTTATTTTAGCATTAGTGGCTTTAGGTTTCACTTTTTATAATTATAATTTAACGCAAAAAAATAATCCAGCTATTGTATTTGCTCAAGAGTCTCAAGTAAAGAGTGAACCAAATTTAAGAAGCGATGAAGCTTTTGTTCTTCATGAAGGTACTAAAGTCCAAATACTAGATACTGTCAACAATTGGAGGAAAATTAAATTAAGTGATGGTAAAACAGGTTGGATAACAAGTGAGGATATTAAACCGTTGAACACTTTTTAGAGTTTCTTTAACAATTTAATGCTTTCCATAGTATATATTTGTACTTTATTATTTTAAAGTATGTTAAAACGAAATCTTTCAATTTTCTTTACAGTACTGTTTATGGCTACAATAGTTGCGCCATCTGTATTGTTGTTGGCTGATGATACACTTGACGTTTCTTTAATATTAGATCTTTCAGAAGAAGAGGAAGAAAAAGGTCAAGACAAGAATAAAAGATTAGAGTTTTTTGTAACTGAAGACCTTTGTGATTCAGAGTTTTTTATCGCTTCAGAAAAAGAAGACAATCTTCAATATGCTTATAAGAAGTATACTAAACCACATCTTAATTTAATATCTCCACCACCAGAATTCATTTAATAATTTTATAGGAATACTGGACGAAAGTCCAAACAAAATTATTAAAAAATAACTATTGATCTTTTCAATAGTATAAATGAATTTATATATGTTTAAAACTTTAAAAAGTGACTTACCAGCTAGTATAGTTGTGTTTTTTGTTGCATTACCATTATGTTTAGGTATTGCATTGGCGAGTGGAGCGCCATTATTTTCTGGATTAATAGCAGGAATTATAGGAGGTATTGTAGTAGGAGGTCTTAGTGGCTCTAAAATAGGAGTAAGTGGTCCAGCAGCAGGTTTAGCTGCTATTGTGTTTGCAGCAATTGCTACATTAGGCTATAAAAACTTTTTAGTTGCAGTAGTTATTGCAGGAATAATTCAAATACTTTTTGGTGTATTTAAATTAGGGATTATTGGTTACTATTTCCCATCTTCAGTAATTAAAGGAATGCTAACAGGTATTGGTATTATTATTATTTTAAAACAAATACCATATTTTGTAGGATATATTCCTTCAAAAGGAGAAGGGACTTTTACGCCAATTTATAATTCACTTTTAAATATTAGTAAACCAAATATTATTATATCTATTATTGGTTTAGCAATATTATTATTATGGGAAAAAGTGCTTACAAAAAAGCATAAAATATTTAGTCTAATACAAGGACCATTAGTTGCCGTAATAGTAGGGATTGTTTTTTATATGATTTTTAAAGATACACCAGCTTTATTAATTGAAAATAAAAACTTAGTAAATGTACCAGTTCCTGAAGATGCAGCCTCATTTTTTGGACAATTTAGCTTTCCTAACTTTGATGCAATTACTAATCCACAAATTTGGATTATTGCTTTTACTATTGCATTAGTAGCAAGTTTAGAAACTTTACTTTGTGTAGAAGCTACAGATAAATTAGATCCAGCAAAAAATGTAACACCAACTAATCGTGAGTTATTTGCTCAAGGAACGGGAAACATTCTTTCAGGTTTAATTGGAGGAATACCAATTACTCAAGTAATAGTAAGAAGTTCGGCAAATATACAATCTGGTGGGGTTAGTAAAATGTCGGCAATTATTCATGGTTTTTTCTTATTAACTTCAGTAATTATAATACCTAGATTACTAAACATGATTCCGTTATCTGTTTTAGCAGCTATATTACTACTTGTTGGTTATAAATTAGCCAAACCAGCTTTATTTAAAAAAATGTACAATTTAGGTTGGAAACAATTTATCCCTTTTACTGTTACCGTGTTAGGTATTGTATTTATAGATCTTTTATGGGGAATTGGATTAGGATTGGCAGTAGGTATAGTAGTTATTTTAATTAAAAGTTTCCAAAATTCTCACTTTTTGCATAAAGAAGATCAAAGTAATGGAGAACAGAAAATGAAAATGACACTTGCAGAAGAAGTAACTTTTTTTAATAAAGGTTCTATATTGAAAGAATTAGATAAACTTCCTGAAAATTCATACTTAGAATTAGACGTTAGAAATACAAGATATCTTGATAATGATATTATTGAAATATTAGAAGATTTTGCTTTCAAAGCTAAAGAACGAAACATAGACATAAAGTTAATATCAGAACGCGGCATAGTTGAAAACCCTGAAAGTTTTATTGAGTTTTTCAAATTAAGACCAAAAGCTGTATAAATAATTAAGATGAAAATTTTTAAATACCTAACATTCTCTATATTATTTACAGTGTTTTTAATGCCAAAAGCGATAATGGCTCAAGATAGTAATCTTGGGAATTGGCTTATTTATATTGGGAGTAAAAAACTTAATAATAAATGGAATATACATAATGAGGTGCAATACCGTAATTATGATGCTATTGGTGACTTAGAACAATTATTATTAAGAACCGGAATAGGATATAATTTAACCGAAAACAATAATAATATATTATTTGGATATGGTTATATTTTGTCTGAAAATTATGTAGGTGATTCTAACGAGAAAGTATCTGTTAATGAACATCGTATTTTTCAACAGTTCACAACAAAACAAAAAATAGGTAAGATAGGTTTAAGCCATCGTTACCGTTTCGAGCAACGTTTTGTTGAAGACGATTTTAAAATGAGATTAAGATATTTTCTTGGTTTAAATATTCCACTTCAATACAAAGAAGATGGTAAAAATCCATTGTATCTTTCAGCATACAATGAGATATTTTTAAATACAGAATCATCTGTTTTTGATAGAAATCGTTTATATGGAGGATTAGGGTATAAATTTTCAAAAGCCTTAAGAGTTGAACTAGGTTATATGAACCAGTTTTTTGAAAACTCGGGAAGAGATCAAATTAATGTAATAGCTTTTGTTAATTTCTAATTTTATAGAATTAATCGTTAATACTTGATTTTTAAGCCAGTATTGCCTTTATAATATTCAAGAAATAGTTAAATTAGTAAGGACGTTAAACCAAAAAGCAGATTATGAAGAAATTGTTTTCAAACATTAAAGGAGATGCCTTTGGAGGCATCACCGCAGGAATCGTAGCATTACCATTAGCATTAGCTTTTGGCGTTTCTTCTGGGTTAGGTCCAAGCGCAGGTTTATATGGTGCTATTTTTATTAGTTTCTTCGCTGCGATTTTTGGAGGTACAAATACTCAAATTTCTGGACCAACTGCACCTATGACAGCAGTTAGTATGGTTATTATAGCGGGCATAATTGCAGCTAATGATGGCGATGTTACTAAAGCACTTCCAGCCATACTAACGGTTTTTTTATTAGCAGGGCTCATACAAATAGTTTTGGGTGCTATAGGTGTTGGGCAGTATATTAAATATATTCCCTATCCTGTAGTCTCTGGCTTTATGACCGCTATTGGTGTTATTATTTTAATAACCCAGTTCTTACCGTCGCTTGGCTACTACCCAAAGGAAGATATGAGCTATGTAGATAAATTTAAACCTCAAGCAGAGGAAGTTATCTTAGAAAATATCTTAATAGAAGAAGCTGAAGAAGGCATACTTGTGTTAGAGGATTTTAAAGAGACTATTATTAGAGCAGAAAAGATTACTGAAGCTGATATTTTAAAGGAGTCGCAAACACTAGCTGCAAAAAATGCTTCAGGTGTTTTGGGAGCTTTAAAAGTATTACCACGTGCCATCAAGAACATCAATTGGTTAGAGCTTATATTGGCACTTAGTACCATTTTTGTTATTTATGGTTTTAAACGGATTACAACAAAAATACCTAGTACACTAGTAGCTTTAGTTATTATGTCTGGTATTGCCATTATTGCTAACCTAGATTACAGACCAATACCAAAAATCCCTGAAGGTCTACCAATACCAAATCTGGGTATTATAACAGAATTTAAATTTGGGACTATAAAACCGTATATCTTTACAGCAGTAGCTTTGGCTTTATTAGGTGCTATAGATTCGTTATTAACGAGTATTGTGGCAGATAATATGACTAAAACCAAACACAAACCTAATAAAGAATTAGTTGGGCAAGGTATTGGTAATAGTATAGCAGCAATTTTTGGAGGTATTCCTGGAGCTGGTGCGACTATAAGAACGGTAGTAAATATAAATTCTGGAGGTAAAACTAAATTGTCAGGAGTTATTGCTGGATTACTATTATTTAGTATTTTAATGATTCCCGGATTACCAAACTTAGCGTCTCAAATACCGACAGCAGTTTTAGCAGGGATATTAATAACTGTTGGTATTGGTGTTATGGATTATAAAGGGTTAAAAGCCATTCCGCATTTACCAAAAGATATAACATTAGGACCAGTTAAATTAAGCTCTGAAGTTATGATTATGCTTATTGTTTTAGTGTTATCATCACTATGGGATTTAGTATATGCTGTAGGAATAGGGCTTATAATTTCTTCTTTAATGTTTATGAAAAAAATAGGTGACCTTACGGCTGAAAGTTCAAATATTAAAGCTTTTAAAGAAGACTATTGGGAAGATGAGAGTGATTTTCCATCAAAACTAAAAGAGGAGGTGTTTATAAAACACATTAAAGGGCCTTTATTTTTTGGGTCGACAAGCGATTTTCAAGCGTTGTCTAAACAAATCCCCAACACAGCCAAAGCTGTGGTTATACGATTAGGGCGTATGCAGTACCTAGACCAATCGGGTTTATACGTTATGGAAGATGTATTATTAGATTTAAAAAAGAAAAATGTGAAAATACTTTTTGTAGATCTTCTTAAGCAACCTAGATATATGATGGAGCGTATAGATATTATACCAGGCTTAGTATCTAAAGATTTTATTTTTAAAGATTTTAAATCCTGTCTACAGTGGATTAATAATAATGTAGAAGATATTTATTAAAACAAAATATATATTACAATGAAAAATATAGCAATAACAAAACAAGTTCAAGATACATTAACAGCAGATAGTGTATTACAAGATTTATTAGAAGGAAACGAAAGATTTGTAAATGGAAACTCTCAAGCAGTAGATAATGCTGCTTTAGTGTCACAAACCACAGGTGGGCAATTTCCAAAAGCAGTAGTACTATCTTGTATAGATTCTCGTGTACCAGTAGAAACAGTATTAGACCAAGCTATTGGAGATGTATTTGTATCTCGTGTTGCAGGAAATTTTGAAAACACAGACATTTTAGGAAGCTTAGAGTACTCTTGTAAAGTAGCAGGAAGTAAAGTGGTTTTAGTTTTAGGTCATGAAGCTTGTGGAGCAGTAAAAGCAGCTTGTGATGGAGTAGAACTAGGAAATATTACAGCGATGTTAGATAATATCTTACCAGCAGTTAAAAAGGCATCAGATGAGTTTGATGGCGAATTAACATCTGCTAATAAAGATTATGTAGCAAAGACTGTAGAATATAATGTAAAATTAACAATGGATCGTATTCGTGAGAAAAGCCCAATCTTGAAAGAGATGGAAGCTAACGGTGAGATTAAAATTGTTGGAGGTGTTTATAGCTTACAGACAGGAAAAGTAGGTATGTTATAAAAACATATAAATTATAGAAACTAAAAAGCCACTCAAAAGAGTGGCTTTTTTTGTTCAAAAACAGCTTGTCTTTATATTGTAATTTAATATAGAAATTCGTGTATCAGAGTTATAATTAATGTTATCTATCATTGCCTCCACAACTGCAACCATTTTCGTCTTCGTCTTCACATCTACAGTTGTCTAACTCTGCGCTGTCTTCGCCACCAGTATCTGCAAAACCACCTCGAATATTATTTTTTTCAATAGACGTTAAAGTGTTTAATTTTAAGCTATTTAAAATTCTATTGTCTTTTTTCATAATCTCATGTATTTTAAATTAATAATTATCAATTATATAAAAAAAGAAAAACCACACCAACGTAAAATACATAAATGTATGGGGGAAATGTATAAGTGCAAGCTAAAAATATAAAAGTGAATAATATATAAGTGTGAATGTCTTTAATTATAGTAATAGTAAAGTATTACAATATTTGTCTCCACGTATTATAAGTAAAGGGTGAATTATTTACTAGTTTATCTTTTTAATCTTCAGTTTTCTTATTTCTAGTAGCATAGAAATACAATGAGTGTTCGTCAATTTTCATATTAAAAACGTCTTCAATGGTTTTCTTTATTTCTTGAATTCTTGGATCGGAAAACTCTAGTATATCTCCAGTATCTGTCAAAATAATATGATCGTGTTTTCCATAGAAAAAGGATTTTTCATAATGAGCTACTTTATCACCAAATTGATGCTTACGAACTAATCGAGATTCTATTAAAATTTCCATAGTATTATAAAGAGTAGCTCTACTAACTCTATAATTTTTATTTATCATTTTTACGAAAAGCGTTTCTATATCTAAATGCTCGTTCGTACTATATATTTCTTTTAATATGGCATACCGTTCTGGTGTTTTTCTATGGCCATTCTCTTCTAAGAAAGAAGTAAATTTCTCTTTAATAATTTTAAAACTACTGATACAAGCCATAATTATTGTTTAATAAAATTAGTAAATTTTGTAAGTGTAATATTTTCTGCGAGGTGTTTTAAATAAAGGTAAAAGGCTCTTCTAAAATTAGAAGAACCTTTTTTAGTTAGACTAACTTAAATCAAAAATTGATTAAAAAGAAGAGTCTCCAGCATTTGGATTATATGCATAATTGAACGTATAATAACGACCATCTTGAGCTGTGTCTTGATTTTGGTAATAGCTAAGTATTTCTATTTTTGCATACTTACCATTTCTTGTTTTTACTACCAATACTTTTCCAGGTATAGGCGATACAATATTTGTCATAAAATTGTAGTTATACCATCCATTATCACTACCTGTTGGTATTGCAAAAGCAGTATCTCCATCTTGTGCAAATGTTAATCCATCTGCACTAGTAACACTTGCAAAAGTACCAGATACTATTGTTGCAGCAGCTTCTCCATTTCGAATAGGCTCATCTAACGTACCTGTAGCTTCTCCTCCATTAATGGCAATTGTAGTTCCCCTAAATGCAATATCCCAATCGGTATCACTTGTAGTTTGTGTACCAGTTGTAAAGTCAAATTTAGTAAACGCTCCACCAACTGGTTGTCCTTGTCCTCCAGTTTGAGGTGCGTAAAAATTTATAATTTGTTCAGATTGTAATGGGTCTGGATTAGACGCAGGTGGTGTATCATCGTCATTATTACAAGATGTAAATACGATACTTAGTACTGTTAATAAAAAGATTCCTTTTTTCATTGTTGATTGTGTTTAAATATTAAAATTGATAATTGAGTTTTATGTACCCTTGAATTCCTGGTAATGTGGGAATGTTTTCGTCTTTATAATTCAATACATTATTTGCGCCAACTATTAGGTTAAAGCTGTTATATAATGTTTTTGATACCGATACATTTGCAGTTGCATAACCATCAATAAAACTTGTGTCATAGATGTCTATTAAACCATTGCCATTAGTATCAAATTGTGCATATTTACTTCTATATAAAAGCCTTAGATTTATGTTTGCTTTAATTTTTTCTATATCGTAGAAAACTTTAAAATTGGCATTATGCCTAGAGCGATTAACAAGCCCAAAATATTGAGATTTTGTTACTACTACTGTCTCGTTTGTTTCTGGATCTCTTGCAAATACGTTACCGTCATCAATTAGTCTTTTTTTAGCTTTATCGAAAGCATATAGTAATTGGTAACCACTACTTAAGTTTAGTTTTTTTGATGCTTTATAATTAACATTAATCTCTAAACCTGTAGTATATATTTTATCAAAGTTTCTATAGCTAAATACATTTTGGCCATTGGTTTTACGAGCAATTATTCTAGTGTCTATTAAGTTTTTAAAATCGTTTCTAAATACATTTAACTCAGTTTTCCATTTATCTTTTTTGTAAGTAAAACCTATGTTATAACCAATAGAACTTTCTGCCTGTAATGGTTCTCTTAATTCATTTTCAGGTATTAATACATCAATAATTTGACCTTGTGCTTGAAGCTCTGCTAATTTTTCAATAGCAACATTATAACCTAAAACAGTATAGCCAACAGCAGAGTTTGTGAAATCGAAATACAGTTGTCTAAAATCTGGAGCTTTAAAACCATAACCAATTGATGCTTTTGTTGCTAAATGCTCTGTAATCTTATAACGTACCGCTAATTTTGGACTGAATTGATTACTATATTCTGAATGATTATCAAAACGTCCACCAGCAATTATATTTAGTTTTTCAGTAGGGTTTACATCATATTGTACATAAATATATTGCGAATTAAAATCGACTTGCTTATCAAAAAACGTACGATCTAAAGCATCGTATTGTAATCCAATTCCAACAGTAATAGTTCCTGAATTTTTAAACGTATAATTACTTCTTATCTCTGGCCTTAATAATTTTTGATTAAAATCACTATCACTTAAAATTATTCCAGAATTGGCATTTTTAAGTAATTCATTAGCTTTATAATTGGTATAATACAACTCGTAACTAGTTGATAGCTTTTTATTCCATTTCTGATCTAATCTACCATGAACATTTAATTCATTTTCTTTACTATCACCTTCAAATTGTTCGTTATTAAATATAAATCCTGCGTCTTGTAATTGGTTATAATATCGAGTTGAAGTAACTAGAGATAATTTATCATTAAAGTCGTAATACAGCCTTCCGTTAAGTGTATAGTTTTCAAATGGATTTACGGTTTGCCCATCGGTATTAGAATCTAAATCATAACCTGCACTCGAAAAGCGGTTAGCAAAAACGTTATATCTAAATTTATTTAGGCGTTGTTTTAGCTCAAGGTTAATGTCTTGTTGTGTAAAACTACCTATTCGGTAAGAGACATTCCCTTTTAAATCTTCAGTTTTTGGCTTTTCTGTAATTATATTAATAACACCTCCAAGGGCTTCACTTCCGTACAAACTGCTAGAAGGTCCTTTAACAATTTCTATTTGTTTTATGTTTCCAGTAGTAAGTCTACTTAAATCAAAATTCCCTGCACTTCTTCCAACTAATGGCACACCATCAATAAGAATTAAAATATAATCTGAAGCTATGCCTTGTATTTGTATTCCTTCAAAACCACTCTCATCTGCGATTGTAATAATTCCAGTTTGTTCATTTAAAATCTCATTTAATCTTATTGTTCCAGACTCTAAAATTTGCTTTTTAGAAACTAAAGTTACAGGCAATGGTAAAGAGGATAATTGCCTCATAGTTCTAGTAGCAGTTAAAACCACTTCTTCTAAATTTGTTGGCTCAAGAACCTCTTTATAAACGTCTTGCGCTTCTATTTTTAAAAAAGGTATAAAAAATAAAATACTGATTATCAGTGATTTATGCATATTATTGTTTAGAATGATTCTTAATAAAGCGCAAATATATAAATTATTCTTATTTAGATTAAATAAAAATAACTAATTTTGTGTCGAACTTAAAATCAAAAACAATCACACAATGAAAACTATATTTTATTCTTTATTTACTTTTTTAATAGTCTATTCTGTAAATGCCCAAAACAAAAAAAAACGTGATGCTAATGCCATAAAAAAAATGTGTGGCTGCTATGAAGTTACTTTCAATTTTGTTGAAACTTTTAGTTATACAAAAGACTCGTTATACAAACCATCTAAGGCAAAAACAGATAAAGGATTAGAATGGGCACAATTAGTAGAAGATGGTAAAAATAAAGTGTCGATTCAACATTTATTACAAGTAGGAAAACCATCAAAACCATACATAGTGAAACATTGGAGGCAAGACTGGTTATATCAAAATACAGATTTCTATATGTACAATGGTGATAATACTTGGAATTATGAAAGTAAATCTAAAAAAGAGGTAAAAGGACAATGGACACAGAAAGTGTATCAGGTAGACGATAGCCCGCGTTACGAAGGTTCTGGTACTTGGGTACATGTAGATGGTAAAAGTTACTGGGAAAATACTACCGATGCTCCTTTACCAAGACGAGAATACACTAAGAGAAGCGATTATAATATTACCGTTAGAGGTAACAGGCATGAGATTACTAAAGATGGTTGGATTCACGATCAAAACAATGATAAAGTAATTCGAGAAGCGGGGAAAAAGGACATAGTTATAGCTAAAGAAAAAGGTTATAATACTTATAAGAAAGTTGAAGATAGTAGATGTCAAGCTGCTATAGATTGGTGGGAAGAGCATAATAGTAAATGGCAATTGGTACGTAACAAATGGGAAGCTATTTATAATAGAAATTTAGATTTAGCATTAGAATCTAAAGTAGATAATAAGTTGTTATATAAGTATTTATTTTCTGATGAAATGGTTAACGCTGAAGAGATAAATAATACGATTGAATCTTTTGTAAAAAAATAAAACAATGACTATTTCAAGGCAAATAATAGGGTTGCTATGTGCTTTTATTTCAATAACTGTGTATGCACAAGAACCAAACATTTTTTTAGATAGAGCATATTGGAAAACGAATCCTAGTGTTCAAGACATAAAATTGAAAATTAAGGAAGGTAATAATCCTTCAGAATTAAATGCATCTGCATTCGATGCTACTTCATTGGCATTAATAGAAAAAGTAGATAACGAAACGATAAAATTTTTATTAAACAAAAAAGGTAACGACGTTAATAAACTAACACATGATGGGCGTACATATATTTTTTGGGCAGCGTATAGAGGTAACCTAGAAATAATGGACTATTTAGTAAGAAAAGGTGCTAAAACAGATGTTGTAGATAGCCATGGTTATTCTATGTTAAATTTCGCCGCTGTTACAGGGCAATCTAACACTAAAATATATGATTTCTGTATAGCAAATGGATCTAATATTAAAGAAGAAAAAAATCATGATGGTGCTAATGCGCTTTTATTAGTGGCACCTTTTATTAAGGATATTAAACTACTGGATTATTTTCTTACCCAGGGATTAGATATTAATAGTGTAGATAATAAAGGCAATGGTATTTTTAATTATACCGCAAAAAATGGAAATATAGAAATCATGAAACGTTTAATACATATGAAAGTATTATTTAACTCACCAAATAAAGACGGCGGAAATGCTATGATTTTTGCTAGTCAAGGCACTCGAAGAAATGTAAACGCTATAGAGACTTTTAAATATTTAGAATCTTTGGGTATTAATCCTAACGTAACAACAAATAATGGAGTTACGCCATTGCATGCTTTAGCATATAAAAGTAAAGATATTAATGTTTTCGATTATTTTATTTCTAAAGGAGTTAACGTAAATCAAACCAATGAAGATGGTAATACAGCTTTTTTAAATGCAGCATATAATAATGATATTGAGATTGTTAAGCACCTTGAAAAGCATATAGAAGATATAAATACAAAAAATAAAGAAGGCAAATCTGCATTAACAAATGCCATCTCTAGAAATACTATTGCTGTTGCTAAATTTTTAATAAAAAAAGGAGCAGATATTACTGTAAAAGATAAAGAAGGCAATACCCTTATGTATTACATTTTAAAGCATTTTAACAGCGATAAAATTGAAGAATTTAATAAGAAATTAGAGTTGTTAAAAAGCAAAGGTTTAAATCCAAAAGCGATTCAAACTAAAGGAAATACCTTATATCATGTAGCATTAGATAAGAATAATCTAGAATTATTAAAACGTGTTCATGAAATGGGAATAGATGTGAACATAAAAAATGATGATAAGATATCACCTTTACATAAGGCCGTCATGAAAGCCAAAGATGATGTTATTATTAAATATTTAATTTCTATTGGAGCAGATAAAACAGCAAAAACAAATTTTAATGAAACTGTTTACGATTTAGCAAAAGAGAACGAATTACTTAAACAACAAAATATAGATATTAACTTTTTAAAATAAAAAGAAATGAAAAGGACACAACCTTTTAGAATAGCAACATTTTTTATGTTGATGATTTTTATGTTGTTAAGTTTTAAAAATCAACCTAAAAAAATCACTTATAAATGTATGATTCAAATGATAAATTATACAGGCGAAGGTGCCTACATAGCGATATCATTAATTAATCCAGAAGGAGACTATGAAGAGACGCTATATGTGCAAGGAGATGATGATGAGTGGTATTTTGATATTACCGAATGGTGGAAATTTCAAGGTAAAAAACGAACAAACATAGATGCTATCACTGGAGCAACTATTAGTGGTGGCGAACGTTTAATAAGTATTATTGAAATAGAAAACGATAAAATAGATACAGGTTATAAAATAAGGTTTGAAACAGCAGTAGAAGATCAAGACTATTATAAAAATGATGTTGAATTTGAATTGACATCAACATCTGTAAAGACAAAAACTGAAGGTATAGGGTTTATACGTTATGTACGTATGATGCCGCAGCAATAACAATTAAGTTTAATATGACCATTTCAATTTGGAGATACAGTCATTTAGTGTTAGCTGTATCTTCTTCTATTTTTATATTAATAGCTGCTTTATCGGGTATTATTTTAGCATTTGAGCCTATCTCAAATCAGCTAAAACCTTATGCTGTAAAAGATGCAAATACACTATCGCTTGCTAAGGTTATTGAAAATTTAGGAAAAGAGCATAAAGAAATAATTACAATTGAAATAGATGAGAATAATTTTGTAATAACAGATGTTCTTACAAATGAAGGTAATAATGAAACCTTTTATGTTAATCCATTTAATGGAAAAAAGATTGGTGGTTTAATTAAAAAAGCGCCCATTTTTAAATTTGCGACTAATCTACATAGATCATTATTTTTAAAGTCAACAGGACGTTTTATTATAGGTTTTGTATCCTTTTTATTATTCTTAATAGTTGTTACAGGTATTTTATTAATAGTAAAAAGACAAGGTGGAATAAAACATTTTTTTTCAAGCATTGTTAAAGAAAATTTTAAACAGTATTGGCATATAATAATTGGGAGGTATGCAATTATACCTATTATAATAATTACGTTAACAGGCGTCTTTTTATCTCTAGAAAAATTTTCATTATTACCAAAAAATGAAATATCTCATAAAATTGAAGAACAAGAACCTTCAATTTCAAAATTAGCTGCAAAAGATTTTCAAACATTTAAAACGATTAATTTAGAAACTATAAAGAAGGTAGAATTTCCTTTTTCTAAAGATATAGAGGACTATTTTACTGTAAAACTTAAGACTCAAGAACTATTGGTTAATCAATATACTGGAGCAGTAATAAGTAGACAAGACTATCCTTTAATTTCTTTAATTTCTGCTTGGAGTTTATTTTTACATACCGGGCAAGGTACCATAATATGGGCAATTGTTTTGTTATTGGTCTGTTTTTCGATAATATTTTTTATGTATTCTGGATTTTCAATGACTATAAAACGAAAAGAGAAAAACATAGTATTAAAAAATAAATTTAGTAAAGATAAAGCGCAATATATTATCCTTGTTGGCTCAGAAACTGGTAGCACTTTTAGTTTCGCATCGCTATTTTATAATGCATTAATAGCAGAAGGAAAAGCTGTATTTATATCAGATTTAAATAAATATACTACTTATAAAAACGCAACAAATTTTATTGTTTTTACGTCTACTTATGGTGAAGGAGAAGCACCAGTTAATGCAAAAAAATTCGAAAAATTATTTCAAGAGATACATCAAGATAAACCAATTACATACTCAGTTGTTGGTTTTGGATCTTTAATGTATCCAGATTTTTGTAAGTATGCTATAGTGGTAGATGCAATGTTACAATTGCACCCTAAATTCATTCCTAATATGGCACTATACAAGATAAACAATCAGTCGTTTAATGCTTTTAAAAATTGGTCTCGTCAATGGAGTGAAAGTACAGGATTAAATATAAACATTAAAGCACTTGAGTTAAAAACAAAACATAAAAAAGAAAAACCTTTTACAGTAGTTAGTAAAACAAAGATTAATAAAGATCATTCGTTTTTAATTAGGCTTAAACCCAATGAAAAAACAACATTCGAATCAGGAGATTTACTATCTATATACCCAAAAAACGAAGCAGTAGAACGTCTATATTCTATAGGTAAAATAGATAAAGATATTTTATTAAGCATAAAAAAACATGAGTTTGGTATATGCTCAAATTATTTTAATCAATTAAAAAATAAAGACATGGTTAAAGCAGCAATAAAAAGAAATCATGATTTTCATTTTCCAAAATATTCAAGTCAAGTATTAATGATTGCTAATGGTACTGGCATTGCTCCTTTTTTAGGAATGATAAATGAAAACCCTAAAAAAGTAAAAACACATTTGTTTTGGGGCGGAAGAACAAGAGAGTCGTTAGAAATGTATTCTGCATTAATAGACGAAGCATTTAATAAAAAAACATTGTCAAGCTTTCATATTGCATATTCTCAAGAAAAAGAAGAGAAAATATACGTTCAAGATCTATTGTTAGAATACACAGATTTAATAATAAATGTACTTGTAAATAAAGGTGTAATAATGATTTGTGGTTCCATAGCCATGCAAAATGTAGTTCTAGATATTATAGAGAATATTACAAAATCAAAGTTAAACGAGCCGTTAAGCACATTCGAAAATAACGAACAAATTAAAATGGACTGTTACTAATAAATAATTTATGTGCGATAATATAAAACTAATTACTAAAGTAAAAAGTGGAGAGCTTACAATGTGTAAACAATGTAATATGTATCAATTAACTTATAACAACCTTTATTTTGAATTTAATAATAAAGAGTTTAATAGCTTTAAAAGCTATTTATTTAATATTGAATTAGAGTATTGGGAACATAAATATGCTTGCCCTAAAATTCAAAGAAAGATACCAATACCATCACTTCAAAAAAATTTGTATTTAGTCTTTAATAGACAAGAAATAAATGAATTAAAAACACTTGTTAGTTCTAATAAAAAAGATGAGTTTTTAGATTTTCAAGATATTGATTACAAATTAATAATAAATTAAATTATGGACGATATAAATACTATTTATTATAATGATTTTGGAATTGCTTTTCAATGGAAAAGATGTGCTATAGAAGATTATAAAAAGATTCAATTAGTATTTAGAAATACAGGATTGTTTTTATCTTTTAATGAGTTATTAGTTTTTTCAAAAAATATAGAAAAAGTATTTTCTAAGCCATCTTTATGTAAAGATTGTAAAGAAAATGAATCGTGTAAGTCGTTATTGCAAGAAGCTCCAAATCCGCAAATAAGTTTTGCAGTAAGTTATATAGAACTTAAAAGTATTCAAGATTTAGTAAAAGGTACATTAGTACAGTTAGAGCTAGATAATGTGTTTAAAATTAATGCTATATGTAAAAACAGATAAAGCGGGTTAACAATTTGCAAACTATAATGTGTTTTTAGGGAACCTTTGTTAATATTATAAAAAACAACTTACTGCTTTATTATCTCAACGAACATAAATAAGTTATTTTAATTTATGAAAGCCTTACTCATAATCTAAATACATATTATTTTTAGTTTCTTATCCCCAAAAGTAGATTCTTAAATGTGCTTCAAGATAGATTTTGTTTCTTGAAAAGCAAATGGTTTTTCTACTTAATCGTTTAATATGAGTTCTTAAATTTAAATTCATTCTTTCAATTCTATTTGTGCAATATTGAAAGCGTTTGTGAATTTCTTTAGGTATTAAACTAGGATAAATATTTAATCTATCAGTATAAATTTTTCTTGGATGGAGCAAAAGTACTTTATCTATTACCAACTTCAAGTTTTCTGTATTTCTACTGCCTAAAACAAAACCAATAATACTTTTAGTCTTTTGTTCGATTGCATAAGTCAGATAATTCTTAACATCCTTATTTCCAATTTTTACAAACATCTCGTCAACTTCAAAATTACATCCAAGCTTTTGGAAATATGGTGTTTTAATGGCCTTACTTATTTTGAGCATTCTGGTTAAGACTGTATTTTTTGATATCCCTATAATTCTAGAAATACTTAAAACGCCACAGCATTCTTTTAAAAGTTTTGTTATCAAAACATTTGTTGTATTTCTATAAGCAAGATATGAGTACGAATCTTGAAAATTAAAAGAACATGTTTTACAATAATACCTTTGTTTTCCTCTTCGTTTTCCTCGTTTTATACAGTTTGATGAGTTACATTTTTTACAATTCATGACTGTAAATATAAGCAAGCACCCGTTTGACCCACGTAGAGATAAAGAATCCCTATTTGACGACTTCTAAGAAACTTTAACTATTTCAATGAACATAAACAAGCCTCAATTAAGAGGCTTGTCATTTATTTAAAATACTGATAATCAGTATTTAATTTCACTCAGTTTTAAAAAGCACCCGTTTGGGACACTACCTAAATGTTTTGTTATAATGTGCTAAGTCTTCTTCTAAAGTTCCTCTATATGGATTAACCTCTAAAGACATTGCA
>NZ_CANMRQ010000023.1 GCF_947500325.1 uncultured Lacinutrix sp. | reverse complement strand
GGTATCTGTTGGTAATGGATTAAAGGCATAAACACCACCTGGTGTAACTACTGAATCTACTGTTCCACCATCACATGTTGGTAGCATTGTAAAACTCGCATCATTTGTGATATTAACTGTTACTGTAAATGAACTTGTTGTTGGGCAAACATCATTTGAAGTATAATCTACAGTATAAGAAGCTCCTGATGTTCCATTGGTTATTGTTCCTGTAGTAGCATCAATTATTGCAGCATCTGTAGGTAATGGATTAAATACATAAGTTCCGCCAGGTGTAACTACTGAATCTACTGTTCCGCCATCACATGTAGGAATCATTGTAAATGTGGAATCATCTATTGGAAGTACTGTAACTGTCTGAGTCATCGTCGTAGGACATGCTCCATTACTAGTATATTCAATAGTATAGGTAGCTCCAGATGTTCCACCAGTCACTGTACCTGTTACAGGGTCAATAACAGCCGTATCTGTTGGCAATGGATTAAATATATAAGTTCCTCCAGGAGTAACAACCGTATCAACTGTACCTCCATCACATGTTGGTAACATTGTAAATGTAGAATCATCTGCTGTAATAACTGTAACTGTTTCTGTACCTGTAGATGGGCATACACCATTGGTTGTATACTCTATAGTATAAGTAGAACCAGAAGTTCCGTTTGTAACAGCTCCTGTAACCGGATCAATTACCGCTGTATCTGTAGGTAAAGGATTAAAAGCATATGTTCCACCTGGTACAACAACAGAGTTTATAGTTCCTCCATCACAAGTTGGCGTTGTTGTAAAACTAGCATCGTCTCTTTCATTTACTATAAGATTAAACTCTCCTAAAGGGTTTGTTGTTACATTAACACATGATGCATCACTATTTAACTCTACACGAACAAATATTGGTTGAGGATTGGCAATATTATTATAAAGACTAACTAATGCGCCTGTTCCTGCTGTTGCTTCTGCTAAAGTTAGATGATAAGTAACAGTATAATCTGTAGCTATTTGACCTCCTAAAATAGTAGCTGATTGTGATTCCAAATCAAAAGGCTCAGTATCATCATTTGAAGCATCATCACACAACTCCATGTCCAGAACTGGATTAATTACTGGTTGCGATGTTATATTTAATGTAAAAGACTCTGTCTCATAACAATCTGACGCTAAATACTCTACTCTAATAAAGATTGTTTGCGGCGTTCCAATAACAGCACTTGAACTATAAGCATTAGGATTAGGTATTGGACTAGTTTCATTATCTGCATCCATTTGAGTTTCATAATAAGTCACGACTAAATCACTAGGGTTAGCATCTGCAGCAGTAACTACAGCATCATTCTGAGTTAGGTCAAAAACATATGGTGGCGTACCAGGATTACATAAGAATAAGTTATCTGGTGTAGCTGTAACAATTCCTGGAAAAAATTCAATAACTACTGAATCTGAAGCTGTACACGAAGCTGCGAATACTACATCTACACTATATGTTCCAGACTGTGTAACATCTACTGTAGAGCTTGTTTCTCCGGGAATAACTGCTCCATCTAAATACCAAACATGAGGAACTGTTGGATCAGTTTGAGTATCTAAAGTTACAATCTCTCCTTCACATTGGGCTGTACCTGCAGCAATTGTTATATCATCTCCTAAATCCCCTCCTAAGTTAAAGCTTCCTGCTTCAAGGAAAATCGCTGAATCCCAAATAGAATCACCTTGATCTGCAACTACAAGCTTTATTTCATATGTTGTATTTGCTAAAACATTTGCTGTAGCTGTTAAAACAACTGTCCTTCCGCCATAGTTTGTATCTGGCAAATTATAACCCGCAAAAAAGCCTGGGTTTGCATTACACACTGCAGACCCATTAATGTTAGTTACACTAACTGGTGTAACTCCATCTGGTAAAACCGCTAAGTTAGTGTATGGCACCGTACCTACTTCCCTTAATAAAAACGCAAAACTATCAGCGAAGTTACATTCTGTATTACCGTCATATTCTTCTGAAGCCATAACAAATCGGAAGCTAATACTATCTGCAGTAGGCACAAAATTAAACTTAACAAATGTGGCATCGTTAGTATTAGTTTGACCAAGTGCGGCCTCTAAATCTGCATCTCCTGGTTGACCATTATTAAAACTAGGATTAGGGTTAGCAGGAACAGCCGTAGTATTCCCTCCTCCAGACGCCCGTCCAGTACTCAATATTACTCCTTCATTAAAAGGAAAGCCGACAGCTCCTCCTCTTCTAAAATAACCATAACTTTTGGTATTTGTATCCGCAGCAGCTCCATTAACTTGGAAAGAAAAATTATCTACAGCTGAGCACCCTCCAGATACTAGAACATCTGATATTAACTGTTGTATATCATAAGTAGACTCTGCATCAGTGGTGTTGTTTATTATAACTAATGGACTTAATACTTCAACTGTAATAGTTGTAGTTTCTGTACAACCTGTTGGATTTGTATCTGTTACAGAAAGGGTTGTTGTAAAAGTCCCTATATTATTATAAGTTACTGTAGCTGTTTGTCCATTTACTGCTGCAGTTCCGTCACCAGGAATCCAACTATATGTTGCACCTGTTCCATCATCTGAAAACACTGCACTACCAGTAAAATCTATTGATCCACCTGCAGGAATTTGAATAACGCCAGCTGTAGCTGCAGGAACAGTAGTGTCTATTGTTGGTGTTATTGTTTGACAAGACTGTAAACAAGATATATCTGCTGCCCAACCTATAGTATTACCAGTTGCATCACTAGTAAATTCTAGTGTTATACATCCTGTTGCGCTTGTAGTAGAAGCACTTATTGTCCCAGGATTATTAGCTGCACCACCTCCAGAAAACGTTCCTAATACTGGTGCTGTGGTATCATCACCATCATAAATAGTTAAAACATCAAGATTTTGCTGCGTACTAAAGAAAGTAAAAGCAATCTGAATAAATTGATCTGGTCCATCTGGACAAAGTGTTAAGACAAAATTCTCATCACTCGAATAATTAGATGCGCTTCCTCCAGAATCATATAAAGTTCCTGAACATTGATTAAAAGTACCATTCTGCATAAGTATATCTTGAGCAGTAACAGTTAATGAAATAAAAAATAGAATGATGATGAGCGTAATGTTCTTCATTTTAATTGAGTTTTGGTGGTCAAAATGATTACAATATTACTAATAATTACTAAGTTTTTATGAGCAGTACAACGGTTATATATGACTGTTAAACTGTTTATAACTAATAATTGGTTTAGATTAATATCAAATTTTGCTTGATTGTTATACGAGTATAACAATTGCAACACATAAATCCCTACCATAACCTCATTTTTTTAACATATCTATACTTTCTCTTTATTTAGTATTAGGTAAGTAATGATTAACTTTGATTTATGAAACTTATCGTTTACATTTCTTTACTCTTTTCTTTATGCTCTTTTGGACAAAAAAATGATAAAATGCAACACAAATACACTAATAATTTAATAAATGAAACGAGTCCATATCTATTACAACATGCTCATAACCCTGTAAATTGGGAAGCCTGGAATATTAAAACATTAGAAAAAGCAAAACAAGAAAATAAGCTTATAATTATAAGTGTAGGTTATGCAGCCTGCCATTGGTGCCATGTTATGGAACATGAGAGTTTTGAGAATGAAGAAGTTGCCCATATAATGAATACTAATTATATAAACATAAAAATTGATAGAGAAGAACGGCCAGACATAGATCAAATATACATGAACGCTGTTCAGTTAATGACCGGGCAAGGTGGATGGCCCATGAATGTTATTGCGCTACCCGATGGAAGACCTATTTGGGGTGGTACGTATTTTAAAAAAGAACAATGGATTTCTGCATTAAACCAAATCGCAAAGTTATTTAAGGCTAACCCAGACAAATTAGAAGATTATGCTACAAAACTAACTCAGGGTATTGTTGCTATGGATACTATAAAAGCTAATTCTGAATCTCCAGTTTTTGAAAGCAGTTTTATAGATACTGTTGTAAAAAAATGGGCTAAAGATTTTGACACTCAAAAAGGAGGCATGCAAGGTGCTCCAAAATTCATGATGCCTAATAACCATCATTTTCTACTGAGGTATGCCTACCATAGTAATAATGAAAAAATTCTTTCTTATCTAGAGAAAACACTAACTCAAATGGCTTACGGTGGAGTTTTCGATCAAATTGGTGGTGGTTTTTCACGTTATTCTGTTGATACAAAGTGGCATGTACCACATTTTGAAAAAATGCTGTACGATAACGGTCAGTTAGTAAGTTTATACGCCGATGCTTATACGTTAACAAAAAAACAATTATATAAAAACGTTATAATAGAAACTTTAGATTTTATAGAAAGAGAATTAACTAATTCTAAAGGTGCTTTTTATTCTTCATTAGATGCTGACAGCTCATCTAAAATGGGGCAATTAGAAGAAGGTGCTTTTTATGTTTGGACTAAAGAAGAACTTAAAGTGCTTTTAAAAGAAGATTACGAACTCTTTTCTAATTATTATAATATTAATAACTATGGTTACTGGGAACATAAAAACTATGTATTAATTAAAAAAGAAGGCGACAGTGATTTTATTAAAAAACATAAAATTTCATTAGACAATTTCAAAAAGAAAAAAGAACATTGGAAACACATTTTATTAACTGAAAGAGAAAAACGGAGTAGACCAAGGTTAGATGATAAAGTTTTAACCTCATGGAATGCTATTATGCTTAAAGGCTATATAGATGCTTACCGTTCATTAAAAAATGACAGCTACTTAAAGATTGCCATGAAAAATGCTAATTTTATTCTTAATAATCTAATAAAGGAAGATGGCAGCCTATATCATAATTTTAAAAATGGAAAAGCTAATATTAATGGGTTTTTAGAAGATTATGCTAATACCATTGAAGCCTTTATCTCATTATACGAAGTTACTTTGGATGGAAAATGGCTTAAAACAGCAAAAGCACTTACCGATTATTCTTTAGATTCTTTCTTTAGTAAAAAAAATCAACTATTCTATTTTACCTCTAACAAAGATGAACCTCTTATCTCTAGAACGTTTGAGTACCGAGACAATGTTATACCTGCTAGTAATTCTATTATGGCAAAAAACCTATTTAAATTATCGCATTATTACGATAATAAATTCTACTTAGAGACCTCAAGCAATATGTTAAACACTATAAAACCTGAAATACAGACTTATACCTCTTCTTATTCAAACTGGTTAGATTTAATGCTTAACTTTAGTACTTCATTTTATGAGGTTGCAATAGTAGGAGAAGAAGCTTTAGATAAAATTGAAGAATTAAATTCTCATTACATACCAAATAAAATAATTGCTGGAAGTTTAATTGACAACAATTTACCTTTACTTAAAAATAGATATACTGAAAATGAAACATATATATATGTATGCATAAACAAAACCTGTAAAAAACCAACAAAAGATATAATTGAAGCACTAAATAATATAAAAAAATAAATCATGGAAAAACTAATTATAATACTTGTAGCATTTGTAGCACTTTTACATTTTTATTTCTTAATTCTTGAAATGTTTTTATGGACAAAACCTAAAGGAATAAAAACTTTTGGACTTAAAGACAAAGCTTTTGCGGAAGACACAAAAGTATTAGCTGCCAATCAAGGCTTGTATAATGGGTTTCTTTCTGCAGGACTTATTTTTTCTTTAGTTACTAAAGACATGAGATTATCTATGTTTTTCTTAGTTTGCGTTATTATCGCAGGTATTTATGGTGCATATTCTACTAAAAAAATCAAGTTATTCTATGTACAAGCTGTACCTGCAATAATAGCTTTGATTAGTATAGCATTTAAAATGTTCTAGAAAATCTATTCAACGATTATATTTGCCTCTCATGGATTTTAAAAAATAATTTAAACCTAAGAATAAAAAAATAACACATACTCATTAATTTAGTAACTAATAATAATAAAATTATAAAAAATGGATATTGAAAAATTGATAAGTAAAGGAATAGACTTTGCATCAGATTATGGATTAAAAATTATTGGCGCTATTATTATATGGATAATAGGTTCTTGGATTATTAAAAAAATAACAAAAACTGCTGGTAACCTAATGTCCAAAAAAGGTTATGATGAAAGCCTTAGAAAGTTCTTATTAAACTTAGTTGGCTGGATATTAAAAATCTTATTAATTCTTGCAATTCTTGCAAAACTTGGAGTAGAAACAACTTCTTTTGCTGCTATTTTAGCTGCTGCAGGTTTAGCAATAGGTATGGCTTTACAAGGCTCTTTAGCAAACTTTGCTGGAGGTGTTTTACTTATGATTTTTAAACCTATAAAAATTGGTGACTTAATTGAAGCTCAAGGAGAACTTGGTGTAGTAAAAGAAATTGAAATTTTCACAACTAAAATTGTTTCTCCAACAAACAAGGAGATTATTATTCCTAACGGTACTTTATCTAATGGTAACATTACAAATTATACAACAGAAGGAAAGTTAAGAGTAGACCTTACTATTGGTGTTGGTTATGATGAAGACATAAAAAAGACTAAAGAAGTTTTAATGAATGTTCTAACGTCTAACCCCAAAGTATTAAAAGATCCTGCTCCTAGCGTTAACGTAAGTGCATTAGCTGAAAGCTCTATTGATTTTGCTGTTAGGCCATATGCTAGTGTTGCAGACTACTGGGATGTCTATTTTGGTACTTTAGAACAATGTAAAGAAGCCCTTGATGCTGCTGGTATAGAAATACCTTATCCACACAGTGTTGAAATACAAAAAGAAGGATAATAACTTATTTAGATTTAGGCTTTAATGCTACAAAATCTTTTAGGTAATAAGGTTCAAAATAAGCGACATCTTCGGTGTCGCTTTTTTTGTATTTAATGTATGCCAATATACTCATTTCATTAGCTGAGGGTAATTTCCCTTCAATAAACACAGCTTTATCATTATTAATTAAAGTCTTTGTTTTTTCAACTCCATTTCCAATGAAATATACAGTTTCAGATTTTAAATATTCGCTAAAGGACGACTCATCTAATATTTGTGCTTCTATTGAACGTAGCATTTTATATGATGCTGAAAATACAGCTGAATATACTTCCATACGTCGTGCATCCAGCATAGGAACAATAATTCCGCTTTTAGCTTTAACTTGATAAGCCAGAGCTTCTAAAGTAGATACAGATATTAGTGGAATATCTAAAGCAAAACACAAGCCTTTAGCTGCTGAAACTCCAATACGTAAACCTGTATATGATCCAGGACCTTTACTTACTGCAATAGCGTCTAGTTCCGATTTATTAATTTTTGCTTCTTTTAAAAGTGATTCTATAAAAACATGCAATCGTTCTGCATGAGAATAATTGTTACTATAATCTTCTTTTAAAAGTAAAGTCTCACCTTCTTTGGAAAGTGAGACTGAACAATTTGTTGTTGTGGTTTCTATATTAAGTATAAGTGCCAAATTATTGTGTTATTGGTTTTCCAAGGTAGAAATCTAACACTTTTGTTTTAAAAACAAAATCATATTTAGCATTAATTAAAGACGCTTGTGCATTTACTAATGCTAATCGAGATTGTTCTAAATCGAAAGCATTCATAGCACCAATATCATATCGTTCTTTCGAGTTATTAAATGCAAGTTCTTGTGATTCTAAAGATGCTTTTGCTGCATCGTATGCTCTAAATGCTGACTTAGCATCTGTAAAAGCACGTTGAATATTAGATTCTAAAGTTAATTTTGTTTGGTCTAAACTTAATTTAGCATTTTCTTCTTGAATCTTAGATTTTGCTACCGCCGTTTTATTTTGAAATCCAGAAAAAATAGGAATATTAACACTTAACCTAAAACTATGCGCTTTCTGGTCATTTAATTGATTTAAAAAAGTATCTTCTGTATCAAATAAATTAGTATAAAAGGCATTAGATCCAAAACTATATCCAGCAGTAACCGAAGGATAAAAACCACTTTTTGATATTTCTGTGCTTAATACTGATTGCTCAATATTTTTTTCCGCCACTTTAATTTCGCTCCTATTTTCTATAGCGTAATTTAAAATTGGTGTTACATCATCATACATTAACTCTGCCGTTGGATTATCAATTTCAATGACTTCTACATCAAAACCATTAAAATCTACTTGTAATAATTGAGATAATGTTAACAATGATAATTCATAACTATTTTCTGCAACTGTTACACTTTGTAAGTCACGACTTAAAGTAGCTTCAGAATCATATATATTTGCTCTAGGTTGTACTCCAGCATCTACAAGTTCTTTAACACGCTCTAATTGTTTTTTGGTAAATTCATATTGTGCTTTGGCTGTTTCTAAATTTTCTTTATTAAATAAGATATTTAAATAAGCATTAACAACATTAAGAGAAATATCATCTTTAATTCTAGACAATTCAAGCTTATTCGTTTCTAAATTTAATTGAGACTGCTTATATAAATTAGTTAATCTAAAACCATTAAATATTGTTTGATTTGCTCCTATTCCAATATTTGTACTATTAGAAGTTCTATCTACAAACTGTCCCGGAAACACTTCTGCATTACCTAAAGACAAACTATGACCTAAACTTCCATTTACTGATGGTAAAAAAGAACCTTTAGAAGAAATAATATCCTGCTCATTAGATAACAATGTATTTTGAGCTTGTAATACCGATATATTATTCTCTAAAGCATGGTTTACACATTCTTGTAATGACCATACTTTATCTTGACTGTAAGCTGTGCAAGTAAGTAAAAAACTTAACGCTAGTATTTTTATATTATTAATCTTCATCTTCGTTATCTTCTTTTGATGCTTTATTCCATACTTTTATTTTATCTCCTTCTTCTACTCCTTCAGTAATCTCTACATTAATACCATCAGAAATCCCAAGGATTACGTTCTTTTTCTCAAAAGAATTATCTTCCTTTTGAATTTCAACAAAAGGTTTTTCTGTAATTCTATTAAATTGTAATAAAGACTCTTTTACCACCAACACACTATCTTTACTCTCCATTTCTATTTCTGCATTAGCACTATAACCTGCTCTAATTTTTGTTGACTGCTCTACGGTTACATCTGCTTTAATAGTAAATTGAACTGCACCATTTTCTTCTTGTCCTTTAGGCGCAACAAATGTTAATTTAGCAGGAAATTCTTTTTCATTAATAGCTCCTAATATAACTTTAATTTCTTTTCCTTCTTCTAATTTACCAACTTCAGCTTCATCAACTTTTCCTTCAAAAATCATTTTACTCATATCTGCAATTGTAGCAATTGTAGTACCAGCATTAAAGTTATTACTTTGAATGACTTGATCTCCTTCTCGAATTGGGATTTCTAATATTGTACCAGGAATTAATGCTGTAATACTTGTATTTGCAGAACCGCCACCAGATAATGATCCCCTTTTAATAATTTGATAGTTATTTTGTGCTTGATCTAATCTTTGTTTTGCTTGATTTAATGCTAATTCACTATTCTCAAAATCTTGTCTAGAAATCACACCTTTATCAAATAAATTTTTGTTTCTATCGTAGATTGTTTTTGAATTATTATAAGAAATTTTAGAATTAGCTATTTCACCATTTGCACCTACTAAACTTTGCTCGTTTGGTACTACTCTAATTTTAGCTATAAGATCGCCTTTTTTAACAATATCACCTTCTTCTACTAAAATTTTATCTATAATTCCAGAAATCTGAGGCTTTAGTTCAACTTCTTCTTCTGGATTTAATTTACCAGTAGCAACCGTTTTAGTCTTTAAAGAGGTATAGAATGGTTCAGACACTTTAAATTCTTCGATAGATTTTTCATTAGATTTTTTAAAATAACTTAGTACCATAACCAAGGCTACTAGTAATCCTAATACTACTACGATTTTTAATATTTTTTTCATTTCAAATATGATTTTCTTAGTTGGTTGTTTTTTGTATTTTGATTGATTTATTTATTCTTCTCTTAATGCATCAATAGGCTTTACACTTGTTGCTTTATTAGCAGGTATTAAACCTATTAAAGTTCCTAATACTACCAATATTATTAATGCAATAAATACTACAGCAATTGAAACAGAAGCATTAATTAAAACTTCGGTTTCTGACCCTAGACCAAATGAGGAATCTAATAACATTAATATTAAGCCTCCACTTATAATCCCCATAAGCCCAGCAATAATTGTTATAAAAACGGCTTCTAAAATAATTTGCCTTTTAATTTCGAAAGGTGTAGCTCCTAATGCCCGTCTTACTCCTATTTCTTTGGTACGTTCTTTTACAGTAATTAATAATATATTTCCAATAGCAAAAACTCCTGCTATTAAAGTCGCTATACCCACAAACCAAGTCAAGAATTGCATCCCTTTTAAAAACCCCGTTACTTTTGCAAATTCTTTTCCTAGGTTAAAACCACCAAAGGCACGTTTATCATCTGGATGAATTTGGTTTAAATTCTTAAGTAAGAGTTTTGCATCACTTTCAATTTGAGCAATATCGTATTCTGGTTTTCCAGTAATCATCATCCAACCAATTTCTTCTCCCATATTATAAATTTGTTGAAATGTTGTAAAAGGGATATGAATATCACTCCTTGGTCCCATATTAACATTACCTGTCTCAAACATACCAACAACCTTAAAGTTCATTCCATTAAGCTGAATATACTCGCCTAACATTTCTTCATCCTTCTTGAATAGTTGTTTATAAATATCTTCTGAAATGACCGCTACTTTTCTATTCTCTTCAATATCTATTTGATTAATAAAACGACCTTTCATCATTTTCTTTTTCTGAACTTTATCTAGTAATGGATAATCACCACTTACACCAAAATTTCCAGATAAAAAATCATGAACTACTAATGCTTGACTTTGACTTCTTGGTACAACAAATTCAATCCCTTCGACATTTTCTTCTATTTTCTCAGCGTCACTTATTGACAACTTCACTTGTCTCCCTTCTTGAAATCCTTTAAATGGTTTGCTGGTGCTTTGTGCCCAAACAAAAACACTATTGGTCGCAAAACTACCAAAGAGTCTATTAAATGAATTTTCTAATCCTCTTGCTGAACCCAATAAGCCTATAAGCAATAAAATACCCCACCAAACACCAACCATAGTTAGCACTGTTCGCAGTTTATTTTTTGTTAAACTGTCATAGACTTCTTGCCACGTATCTCTTTCAAATAAAAATCTTACCATATTAGTCGTCTCTTAATGCTACAATAGGTTTAATACGTGATGCTTTTTTTGCTGGTAAATAACCCGCAATTCCACCAGCTACAATTAATGTAAAAGTAGCTCCTATAATAGTAGAAGTGCTTACACCTGCATCTTTTATAAAGTATTTTTCTAAGCTTGGACCTGCCAATTCTACAACTCCCATACCTATAAATAAACCAACAAAACCAGCTATTAAAGTAATTAGAATAGACTCTATTAAAATAATAGAAACGATAGATTTTGGAGATGCTCCTAAAGCTTTACGAATCCCTATTTCTTTTGTTCTCTCTTTAACAATAAAAATCATAATATTACTTATACCAACAACTCCCGCTATTAGTGTACCAAAGCCAATAACTAAAATAATAATACCTAAACCGGTAGTCATTTGATTTATAGCCTGAGCCTCATTAGCTAAATTCCTTACTCTAATGGCTCTTTGATCACTTGAAGCTACAGAGAATCTATCTTTTAGCTTTTCTGTAATAAGATTACTAAAATCAAGAGCTTGATCAAATTTTAAATTTGGATTATATGTTAAATTAATTTGATCTACATAATCATTATTACCATAAACTTGTTGAGCAGTTGTTAACGGCATATATATTAGTCTTTCTTCATTATCGCCACCATCATCTTCAAAAACACCAACGACCTTATATTGAATGCCACTAAGATTAATATATTTTCCAACAGGTGTTGTCTTTATAAACAAATCCTCTTCAACCAAACGACCAATAACAACTACTTTTGTCTTATTTTCCATATCTGACTGATTAAGGAAACGACCATAAGTAACTTTTGTATTTTCTAAGTATTGGTGATCTGGATGACAAGCTCTTACTGTATAACTATTTTTCTCATTTCTAAAAGAAGCATTTACATTTCTATATAATCTTGAAGTAATATATTGCACTTTATCTCCAAACTCTTCCTTTATATAATCGTAATCTTTATTTTTAAATTGAATGCGTCTTCCTGCCTGTAAACCATTACTAGCCTTAGTTGTTCTACCTGCTCTAATAAATATAGAATTTGATGCATCATCAACAAAAGCTTCCGCAAAAGTATTTTGAAGTCCGTTAGCTACACCAAAGAGTATTGCGAATAGCAATATTGCAAATGCAACAGTAAATCCAGAAAGTAAACTTCTGGTTCTGTTCATGTTAATACTTTGAAATATTTCCCTCCAAAGGTCTCTATCAAACATATTGAGATGCTCTTACTTGTTCAACAAATGTATCTTCCATAATAACACCATCTTTAAGACGCACAATACGTTTACACATATTAGCAATATCTTCTTCATGTGTTACCATTAATATTGTTTTACCTTCATCGTTTAAAGACTGGATAAATTCCATAATCTCATGTGACGTTTTAGTATCTAATGCTCCCGTAGGCTCATCTGCAAGTAATAATTTAGGATTTGCAGCCAAAGCTCTTGCAATTGCTACACGTTGTTTTTGCCCACCAGATAATTCATTTGGCAAATGATCTGCCCAATCTCTTAAACCTACTTTTTCTAAATGGAATAATCCTTTTTCAATGCGTTCTTTACGTTTTAAACCTTGATAGTATAATGGCAAAGCAACGTTATCTAATGCATTTTTATAATTGATTAAATTGAAAGATTGAAAAATAAAACCAAGAAACTTATTACGATAAATTGCAGCTTTCTTTTCTGTTAAATTCTTAATAGGCACATTATCTAAAACATATTCTCCTTCATCTGCTTCATCTAACATTCCAATAATATTAAGTAATGTCGATTTTCCAGATCCTGAAGATCCCATAATAGCTACCATCTCTCCACTTTCGACAGAAAGATCTATACCTTTTAAAACATGTAAACTGGAATCACCTATTGGATAAGACTTGTGAAGCTTATTGATTTTCAGCATAATTGGTCGGTTTTTTTGATTGATGTTTCTATTACATCATATTCATTAGACTACAAAGGACAAAAATTGTTACAGGAATTTTGTAAAATATATGTTAAAAAGAAAAAATTAGAATAACACAACCTATTTGGCAAGCTCTTATTTAACCTTAAAATACTTGCGATATATATAATAACCTACACCAAAAACTAAGATATACGGTATTGCAGCTAAATATATAATACCATCATTTATACTTTTTGCTGTGCCCATACCTTCTTCACTTTCTAATACAGCTCTGCACATTGCGCATTGTGCATTACTCTTTAGAAAAAAGAGAAAAGAAAAAAGAAATACAATGGCTTTTGCTTTCATAACTTAAAAGATTCTTTGCACGCTATAAATAACATATTTAGATATAGTAAGGCGATATCATTAAATATACTATAACACCAGTAACTGCTACATACAACCATAATGGAAATGTAATTTTTGCAATTTTTTTATGGCGTTCAAAGTTATTTGTAATCGCTCTAACATAGGTAATTAACACAAATGGAATAACAACAATGGACAATAAAATATGCGTTAGTAAAATAAAAAAATAAACATATCTAATCGTTCCTTCTCCACCAAACTTAGTAGAATCACTGGTCATATGATACGCAATATACATAAGCAAAAATGCTACTGATAAGGTAATTGCAAACTTCATTAATCGTTCATGCAATTTTCTATTTCCTTTCTTAATCGCTAAAACAGCAATAATTAAAACAACAGCTGTTAAACCATTAATAGCAGCATAAATTGGCGGCAAAAAAGTTAATGGCTCTACATCAATGCCCAAGTCTTTTAATTTAACAGCAAACAAACCTGCTACTGCTACTGGAATAAATATAGATAATATTACAATCCATTTATTGTATTTCTTTTCGTCTTGTATATTTTCTTGTGTACTCATATTTTACTCTCAGTGTAATTACTCGTTTAAAAGTATTTTAATGTCTTCTTTTAGCATGGTAATTTCTTGTTTATTACCATCTTCATCCGTTTTTTCTTTTTCACTAATAATCCCTTTATAGAATATTTTAGGGTTTCCAAAGTCATCTGTACGCGAACGAATAAAACCATTTTTATCTATTAAAGCAAAATCGCCTGAATGCGCAAAACCTAATTCTCCGTCTTCTACATCTCCAACGTAAATATTAAAACCTGTATTAGCTAAAGCATGAATCTTTTCTTGCTCCCCTGTCATTAAATTCCAATTAGGATTAGTAACCCCATAATTTTCAGCATAAGCTTTTAAAATCTCAGGAGTATCTGTAGCAGGCATAATTGAAAATGATGCTATTCCAAAATCTTTATTATCCTTAAACACGTCTTGAACAGATACTAAATTTCTATTCATTCTTGGACAAATAGTAGGACATGTAGTAAAGAAAAACTCCACAACATAAACTTTACCTAGATAATCCTCTTGTGTTATCGTTTTACCATCTTGATTGGTAAAACTAAAATCTGGCACTTTTTTAGGCTCTCCTTCTATTTTAATAAACGATAAAGCAGATGCCTTCTTTTCTTCTTCAGTAAATTTTGCTGCCGGCTTGCTTCGGTTTTCATTATTAACAACCACTTTATTATCCTTTACTCTATTTACTATTTTTGGGATAAAAATAATACCGAATAATAAAATAATAAAAGCTATACTGATGTATGAATAGTTATTCTTTTTCATCTGTTTCTTTATCTGGATTTAACTCTTTAGCTCTTCTATTTGATGAATCTATCTTATTTCTACCAGACTTTCTATATTCTTCTAATAGAACACGCATATCTTCAGCAGCTAATTTGTTTTTAATTATTGAAACTTCTAAAGCATTATAAGCCGTTAAAGGTCTAATTTTATCTTCTGCTTCAATTTCTTTTTTAGTTCTATCGTCTAATCTACCTCGCTGGTTTAATTCTTTATCAATAACAAAAACACTACTAGTAGCATAAGAACCATCTAAACGCAAACTTGATCTTAAACTATTAAACAACTTATTCATATCGCTCTCACTAGCATAAACAAAATGCCAATACTTATGCTCGCTGTATTTATTTAGTTCTTGTATTAATCGTTTCGTTTCTTCCACAGCATCCTGAGACACCAGCATTACGACTTGAAACTTTTTAAAGCCTTTAAACTTATTATAAATAAGTTCTTTTAAATTGGATGCTTCTACAATTTTAGATTCTGGATTACTTCCTAAAAAGCCTAAAACAGTAATATGATCTTTAAGCAGAACTTCTGAATTAGTAACAGATGATAAATTTGAAATATCTAAGACTTCCTCTTTAACTATATCTAATACATTATAGTTATTTGTTGAAGGATACAACATGAGTAAAAAGGCTACTGGTAAGAAAAATAATACGCCTAAGATGATGTATTTTTTAGTCTGCTTTTCACTCATATAAATTCAAATTTATTATAGGTACAAAAATAAAAAAGGTGGTTTAAATAAACCACCTTTTACTATCTTTTAACGCTTTACTTTTATAGTAAAGCAGAGGTGATTTTAATTAAAAATCACGTTTTACATATCCGTCTGTATAAACGCTTTCAATATATCCTCCTTCTTGTAAAAGGATAAATATTAAATAGCAGATAAGGAAAATTGCAGTCCATACTACCATGCGTCTTAACGCTTTAGTTTCATCACGCATGTGCATGAAATCCCATGTAATATAATATGCTTTTACAATAGTAAGTATAATAAATATCCAGTTAAGGCCTTTCATTCCAAGAACTTGAGACATTAATGACTCAGGCTTGTAAATACCTAAAACAACTTCTACTGCTGTAACAAGAGAAAGAAAAATTAAAACACCCCAAATTTTTTGAGTGTTAGATTTAAACTTTAATAAACCTCTAAATATTTCTAATTTATGTTCGTGTGCCATGTTTTAATATGCTTTTATATAGATTTCCTTTTTTAAAGAAAATGATAATAATACTTTTAAAAATTATACTAAGTAGAAGAATGTGAATACAAATACCCAAACTAAATCTACAAAGTGCCAATATAACCCTACTTTCTCAACCATTTCATAGTTCTTACGTCTTTCGTAAGTACCAATAATAACATTGAAAAAGATAATAATGTTAATTACAATTCCAGAGAATACGTGAAATCCGTGAAATCCAGTAATAAAGAAAAAGAAATCTGCAAATAATGGCGAACCATATTCGTTAACTTGAAGATTAGCACCATGCACTACTAGTTTACCGTTGTCTTTAATTTGCTTTAAAGACTCTGCTCTAGATAATACCGTTTTTTCTCCTTCTTCATTAATAATTTGAGTCCTTACTAATACATTTTCATTTGCTGCTAAACCAGCATAAACTTCTTCTACTGAATATTCAGGAAGCGTACTTTCTTGAACAAACCATAAACCATTCTTTCTTTCGTGCTCTGTTCTATATTTTTCTGTTGCATGCGTAAAATCTTTTACAGCAACTCTTTTAAATACTTTTTCACCATCTATAGTTTTGTACTCACCAAATTGAAGAATATTACCTCCTTTAGTTTGTACAGCACCATAATCACCTTTAATAAATGTTCCCCATTCCCAAGCTTGAGAACCAACAAATATAATACCTCCAATAATGGTTAAGAACATATACCATGTTACAGCATTCTTTTTCATATGGTGACCAGCATCTACAGCTAATACCATAGTTACAGAAGACATAATTAATATAAACGTCATAAACGCTACATAAATCATTGGATAATTACCATGAAAAAATGGTACGTGAGTAAAAACTTCATCTGCAATAGGCCAAGAATCAATAAATTTAAATCTTGAAAAACCATAAGCAGCTAAGAAACCTGAAAAGGTTAAAGCATCGGAAACGATGAAAAACCACATCATCATTTTCCCGTAACTTGCTTTTAATGGTTGGTTTCCACCACCCCAAGTTTTAGTTTCTGTTTCAGTAGTTGCAACTGTAGTGTTCATATAGTTGGATTCGTTTTTTTTAATATGGCACAAAAATAATCATTTTCTTCTTCTAAAGAAATGTTAAAGTGTAATTTTTAAGCCCTATTTAATATGATTAATTATTTCTTTTTTTTGCATGCGTTTTTCTACTTAAAATCTAGGCTACAAAATAGAGTAGTAAATATAGAAACACCCACAGTATATCAATAAAATGCCAGAATGTACCTGCTAAGGTTAACCCTAACATTTTGTTAGCTATATATTTTTGTTTAAAATGATTATAAATTACAACTAGCAGGCAAAATAGTCCAACTGCAACGTGTAAAATATGTACAAAAGCAATTAAAAATATAAAAGATGCTTTTGGATTACTTGTTTCTCCTGTTAAATAATACCCAGAATTAATTAAGGTATTAAACCCTTCAAATTGCATAAATATAAAAACAGTTCCTAATACTAGTGTTAGTATTAAAAACAATGATGTCATTGCTCTATTTCCGCTTTTTAATGCGCGTTTAGCGATAATAAATGTGATACTACTTGCTATAATAACAAAAACACTGTACAGAAAAATTTGTGGTAATTGTAAATCGTCTGACCAATCTGGTCTTGTTCGGCTAATAATAACTGCACTTGTTAATCCAGCAAAAGACATGAACAAAGAAATAAGGCCAAACCATAGCATCATCTTCTTTGCACGTTCATTCTTCTCTTCTAATGTGCCTTGAGTTAAATCCATAACTTATCTAATAAATTTATCTATAACGTAAACAATTTGTATAAATGTGATATAAGAAACACTTGCTAACATTAATTGCTTAGCCGATTTTTCTGTCATTTTTTTAAACAACTGAATCGCATAGTACAGCATAAATAGTCCTGCTCCAAAAACAATAACTGCCGAAACAATTGTTAATTTTAATTGTCCAGTGACTCCAAAAACAGGAACGATAGACACTAAAATGGTCCAAACCGTATAACTAATAGTTTGTACTGCAGTTCCTTTATCTTGTTTACCTGTAGGCAACATAAAGAAGCCCCCTTTTTTATAATCGTTATACAAAAACCAACCTATAGCCCAAAAATGTGGGAATTGCCAAAAAAATTGTAGTGCAAATAATACTCCAGGCTCAATACTAAAATCGTTAGACGCAGCTACCCAACCTAGCATAAATGGTATAGCACCTGGAATAGCCCCAACAAAAACAGCCAATGGGGTTTTTGTTTTTAAAGGCGTATAGACACAAGTGTATAAAAATATAGAAACAGCACCAAACATAGCTGTTTGTGGATTAATACTATATAATATAGTAATTCCTAAAACAGTAAAAATGGTAGCAATAATAAATGCCGTTCTTACAGTCATGCGACCAGCAGGAATAGGACGATTTTTTGTTCTATCCATTAGAGCATCAAGGTCTTTTTCTATAATTTGGTTATAGGCGTTAGAAGCACCAACCATAAAATAACCACCAAAAGCTAATAATATTAATGTTGTGAAATTAACAGTTTCTACACCAAGTAAATAACCTGCTACTGAAGAAAACACCACGCTTAATGCTAAACGCATTTTTGTGATTTCTTTAAAATCTGAAATCCAATTGTGTTCTATTGGTGTTGATGACGTTCTTCCCAAAACAGTACCTGTTTTTTTTGCTTTTGCAAAGATACGCTGTAAAAGTAGATTTATAACAAAAAATCACAAGGTTTTTCCTTGTGGTTTTTTGTTATAATTATTAAATTAAGAAACGGAAATAACTTTGAAACTCTTTATCTGCCAATTATTATCTTTTTTCTCTAAAAGATAAAGTGTATAGCTTGAGTCTAAACCAGAACGATAAACACCTACAGCTACTACTGCTTTATCTTTTTCAGATGAAAAAGAAACTTTAGAAAAACTCACAACACCATCAATTCCACTTTCTTTTTTCTCTTCTCTATTTATAAATTGTTGTTCTACAAAAATTATATCTTCTTTATTTAGTTTTTTAAATGCTTCTATGTTTATAAAACCCTCAGAATTATTATTCAAATTTTGCAATAAGACATACTCTTTTTCACTTAGGTTAATATGTTCAAATAGTTTTTCTGACTTATAAACTCTAAATTTATTTGGAATATTTTCAATTTTAGAATTTACAAACTTCTTGTATATAGCGTATTTAATTTTCTCTATATTAGAAAAATCAACCTTTTTAAGTGGCTCTATACTATCACTATTTTTATATATTGGTGGAGGTGCAGGAACATATTTAGGTATTAGTATAGAGTTATATACTTTATTAACAACTTTAATATCCTCGTTAATATTTGTTTTACTCGAACACGAAATAAAAACAAACGTTAATAACATTATTAGATAATTCATTTTTAATTGCATATACTACTGTTTTCTAAATTGAGAACTAAAAATATTTAGTAGATTATTAATATAAAACTAATTATCATAGATAAACTTCTCTGCCTTAGGTTGAAAAATAAGCGGAGCTATTAATCTATGTTCAATCCATTCTCCATTTGTTTTTTTATAAATCGATATGCTCATTGATGTTTTTCTCTTTATACCAACCAATGCAATTTTCTTATCTAAAGAATAAATTGGTTTTGAAATATAAATCATTTTTGAATCATTTTCATTATCTACTTTTTCCTTAAATAATTCATTAACCAATTTTAAATCCCATTTAGTATTATGTTTCTGAGATATTAAATGCTCATACTGTTTTAAATTAAAAATTGAATCTAATATTGAATCTCCTTTAATAATTCCTATATCTTGTTTTAGACTATCTAAGCCTTTCAAATTATTCTTTTTTTCATCTTTATATAATTTGTTTACGATTGAAACCACATACTCATTATTATTATTTAATTTTAAATCAGTAATTCTATTTGACACTTGAGTATTAGTTGTTTTTATAATTTTATTTAATATTAAATAATCATCATTTACTTGATTTTGCTCTTTATTAATACACGAAAAAAATAATATACATAAAATTATTGTACATCTAAATTTATTCGCAAGCACTCCCTTTAATTGGTACTGATGGATCATATTCATTATTGTTTTGTTCTGTTATCATTATATTATTTGCTTCTACTCTCTCATTCTAATTT
Organism: uncultured Lacinutrix sp.; assembly: GCF_947500325.1. Taxonomy (GTDB): domain Bacteria; phylum Bacteroidota; class Bacteroidia; order Flavobacteriales; family Flavobacteriaceae; genus Lacinutrix. The sequence goes on along the minus strand of NZ_CANMRQ010000023.1, from coordinate 34,475 downwards.
AAAACTTCTTCAAATAAATCAGTTCCTAACATAGTTCCCCAAGCTAAAGAAATACAAAAAGCAGGAGTTACCCAGCTAGCGCTCGTCTGCGACGAGTGCAAATAAAGAAAAGACAAGAACGTCACTCGTCACAGACGAGCGCTAGTTATGAATAAATATTTTTACTTAATAAATTATTATACTAATAATCAAAATACCAATTAAATAAATCTGTTCTTAAGCCAACATTAAACCAAACAGCACTATTATTTAGAGTTGATAGGGTTTCAAACTCTGGATTAAAATTGCGGTAATTAATATTTGCAAATAACTTTAAATTAGATGCTGGATTAATAAGGTAACCTGCTTGTAAACTAGCATTAATGGTATTGGTTTTTATACCTTGACCAATTGTTACTCCTGTATCGAACGGGCGATCTTCTTCATTTCTAAAAATATCACCGCCATAATTAAAATTATCTGTACCATCATTAACATCAAAACCTCTAACTCCAGCAATCATTTTTACTTCACCAAACCAACGTTTTAATCTATAACGGCCTATTAACACCATTTCTCTAAAATTTGCACCCCATAAATGTGCCATGGGTTGGTTATTGTGTGCATAATTAAGCGTTATACTATTATGAGAATAAGTATATGGCCTTACTTGGTTATATTCTGCCTGCAACATTAAGTTCTTTACTTTAAAAGCATCGTAATACTTTGCTCCTAATTGGTAACCAAATTTATTTTTCCAACTTTTATTACCGCCTTTTACATCTCCTAAAGAGAATTCATCTATAATAAACTGCCCGTAAAAATTAAGATTGTCACTCCATTTGTATTTAGAAGAGAAACCAATAATAGCATTCCCTGCATCTTGTCCCGTTTCGAATTCTATAGCGCGATAAAATATAATAGGGTTTAGATAATTAATATCAAAACCACGATCGTTTGTATTTGCCCAAATTACAGATTCGAAAAAGCCCACATTTAAACGCTTACTAACATTCCAACTTAAATAATGATTGGCTATATATTTAGATAAAAAAGCACCATCTTCTTTTATTGTTTCCGGCCTTAAATCTTTTAACCATGTATAGGTGTTGGTATATTTTATTTTCCAAAACTTGGTATTTAATTTAAAAAAAGGATATGGACTAGCCACATCACTTTGTAATAGTGAGCGATAACCATCACCAATAAAGTTTTTACCATGTCCAAATTGGATATTAATAAACTTTGCTGGCGTGTAACTTAAATAAGCTTCTGCTACTGGATAATCGTAAGAATCCTTTTTAAATCGTTTAGCTATACCACGACCAGGAATAACAGCTGGGCTATTATCTGCTGGTGCTAAGCTTTCTGCATAGTTATTATAATATTGAGGAAAGCGACCTTGACTTTCATAAACTTGAGCAGAGAAGTTAAATTTCTTACCTAAGCCACCTTGAATATTTACACCTCTTGTATTATTATATGTTGATCCAAAACTAGCATCAGTATCTTTTCCTACTTCCAGATCGAAAATAGGATCTATAACAAACCAATAATCTTTACTTTGAACTCTTGCTAAATGTTCGTTCCATAGTTTTCTACCAGTCCAAGATTTGGTTTCTTTTTTAAGTGCTAATTTTTCTGCTTCAAAATCATGATATTTAGAAACATCTTCAAAAATAAATGGTTTTGCAGCCGTATGACTATTAGTACCTACTAAATTAATTGCACGATCGAATCTTGCATAATCACTATGCGTAAAAGGAATATTTAACTGGCTCTTGTATCGTTTATTTGTATAAGGTTTAATTGATGCTTTTACACTATCAAATTCGGCTTTGGCTTTTTGTTCTAATATAGAAAGTTCATTTTCGTTTTCTTTTTGAGCTGCTAAATCCTCTAATGATACCGTTTGGTCTTCTAATGGTATCTTTAAAGCTATAGAATATTGCTTATATGTTGGATTACCATTATATGTTGCTGGTTGCACTTTAGGAAATGATTGTATTACTCTTTTAGCCTCATCTTTTAGTTCTTTATAAATGGCATCTACATACATGGTTCTAAAAACACCTGTTGTATCTACCTCAAATAAGATAACAACATCGCCTTTATAATTCTCTTGAGATACTTTTTCTGGTACTTTATAGTTTTCGAATAATAATTTGAAGACCTGATTGTCAAAACATTTTTGAAGATTATCTAAAGTTTCGTTTTCACAAGTTTCAAAAACTGGTGATTTCTCGTAGGTTATATCTTCTTGAGCAGAAACAACATATTGAAAACAAAAACATAAAAGTAATAAGCAGTACTTCATAAAAGTAATAAGCGGTTAAATTTTCTTGAAAGATACTGTTTTTAATTTTTTTGTTTAATTGTACAAAACAAAAATATCCCGCGAAAAGCGGGATATTAATTTTGATTGATGATTGATGAAAGAACTCTTAGTGTACTTTAAATGTAATAGGCAACATATACGATACGTTAACTGGTTTTTTATTATTCTTACCAGGTTCCATTTGCGGTATTTTATTTACCACACGTATTGCTTCTTTTTCTAATTCATCATGTGGCGCTCTTACTTTTTCTATTTCAACGTCTCCATTTTTATTAATTTTAAAAGCAACTAAGATTTTTTGTTTACCTCTTAAACCTAATTCTGCTCCAAGGTCACCATTAAATTTTCTTTGAATAAGTTTGCTTAATTTATCACTCATACATTTTCTTCTTTCATTGTTATTTTTTGCTTTTTCACAACCTGGATAGATTGGTACTTTTTGTACAGCTAAAATATTAACCGTCTCTTCTACCTCAACAACATCTATTAAAGGATCATCAGTATCAACTACTTTAACAGGTTTTGTTGGCTTAGTAATTACAAGAATATCTTCAATTGCCTTTTCAATCTTTGTATCATTATCTACAGCCTTGATCTGATCTGATTTCTTTGGCTTCTTTATAGGCTCTGGCTTCTTTTCTTTTACCTTCTCTTCAATAACAAACTTTTTTTGCACTATTTCGTAGATAGTATGATCTTCTACAGGACCCATAGTATATACATCTGCTTTAATAGCAAACGTAGCCTCTAAAGCAGTGTAGCTAGCCAGCAAACAGAGTATCAAGCCTATTTGAAAGTAAAGCGTTGAGTTTTTTTGTAAATTTGCATCATGCTTGTGTGATTTCTGCACAGTTTTCTCGTTTTGGCGAACGAGACTGCGACTTTCTTTTGAATTGTTCATAATAATTAAAGTTTATATGTTAATATTATGAAGAAAACACAATAAGCATACCAAAAACAAAAATCCCGCTACTTAATTGTAACGGGATTTTTAATTATGATATAAAGACTCTATTTATTTAGTCTTGTACATTAAATGTAATTGGTAAGAAGAACGTTACCTTAACTGGCTTTCCACGTTGTTTACCTGGTTTCATTTGAGGAATTAATCCTACTACACGACGTGCTTCTTTTTCTAATTGTGGGTGCGGCGCACGTGTTTTAACATTTGTAATGTTACCTATTTTATCAATAGTAAAGAATACATTAATTTTTTGTTTTCCACTTAGTCCTAATTCGCTACCTAATTCAGTATCAAATTTTCTACCAACAAGTTTGTTGATTTTATCAGACATACACTTTTTCTTCTGTGCATTGGTTCCTTTTTCACAACCAGGGAAAATTGGTACATTTTCAATTACCGCGAAAGAAACTTCTACATCTTCCTCAACTTCCTCTACTTCTACTTCTTCAATCTCAACAATTTCTTCTTCTTGAGTAGTTTCAGTAGATTCGATTACTGTTTCTTCAATTTCCACTTCATCTTCAACAACATCAATTACTTCTGGTGCTGGTGGCGGTGGCGGTGGTGGCGGTGGCGGTGGCGGTGCTTGATTTGTAATTGGGATTTCCTCTTCCAATTCATCTTCAACATCTATAAGACCTTGATTATATACTTTACTATCGTATGTTTTGTAATTGATAGCAAAGTATGTTAATGACAACATTAACACCATACCAACTGCAAAATATAGAGAACTATTTCTCCCTACGTTTGATTTTGGATTCTTTTTAAGTTCCATAAATTTAAAATATTGTTTGTCGTGACTGCTAAAATAACTATTTATTTATCAAAAAAGCAAGGTATTATTATTTTTTAACACCTCTTTCTTGAGACTTAATATAATAATAGCTGCAATAATTGTTCCTATAACATTGGCTATAACATCATTAACATCACATTGTCTGTTTACTGTTATTAGCCCTTGCAACACTTCTATTGCAATACCAAAGCATACCGAACATAAGAAAGCATAGCTTAAAGCTTTAACTTTGCTTAGCTTTTTATTAAAAAAAAAAGCTAAGAACCAAAGTAATGTAAATATTAAATAAGCTAAGGCATGAAATAGTTTATCACTATTAGATGGTAGTTCTTGAGTGACTGTGTTTATCTTAAATAAACTTAACGCTGCAAGAACAATACTATAAATGATACTAATTAATAAACTATATTTTTTAAGCACCAATTAATGCTTTATAATCTTCCGCAGATAATAAATTGTCTAATTGTGAAACATCAGAACATTTAATTTTCACCATCCAACCATCTCCATAAGGATCTGTATTTACCTTTTCTGGCTCATCTTCAAGTGACTCATTAAATTCTATAATCTCACCAGAAACTGGAATAAATAAATCTGAAACCGTTTTTACTGCTTCAACAGTACCAAAAACCTCTTCAATCTCTAAGGTTTCGTCAACAGTTTCTACTTCTACATATACGATATCACCTAATTCACTTTGCGCGAAATCTGTAATACCAACGGTTACTGTATCACCATCGATTTTTATCCATTCGTGGTCTTTTGTATATTTTAATTCTGCTGGAATATTCATTGTATTTTATTTATAATTTTTACAAATGTATTTAATAGTATTGGTATTTCAAACACAAATCTATACCATTTAGCATTATAAATTACCGTAATAAAACGTCCATATTTCACTTTCTACTTCTTAAGAAAAATAAACCATAACTAAGGCTATGCTTTATTTTTATTAATTGTATAAAGCAAAAACAACCATTTTCTTTAACAATAATTTATAATGCTAATGGTATTAATTACCAAAGTTATATCTTAAAGTAATACCAGAACGTATTGTAGTTTGTGGAAATGCAGTAGATATAGCATACTCTGAGAATGTATAATCAAAGTAAAAAATACCAGTTAAGTTTTTACTAAATGAATAATTAGCATTATACTTTATACCGTATATAGTTTGACCATTTGTAATTTGATTGTTCTCTAGATCCAAATACCTAATAATCGTTTTGTTATCTCTTAATGATAGGTTTGCTTCCATAACTAAATCACTAACAATACTCTTTTTTGGCCCAGCTAATTTAGATTTAATTTTCACATCTTTAAAACGATATCCTAATCCTAAAGTATATTCTTTTCCTTGAATCTCTGTCATTAAATTATTATCAAAACTTAATGATAATAATCTATCTTTACGTACTTCAGCTAGAATTTTAACTGAGTTTTTCATTTCCATATCTATTCTAACTAATGGACTAAATAACTCTGTTAAATTTACATTACTATATATTTCTTCATTTTTAAAATTACCCGCTTGATCTAAATCATCGTTTGGTTGCAAGGCATAATCTATATTATAATTAATACCATTAAAATCTAGATTAGTTCTAAACTGACCAACACTATAATCTGAGCGATAACCATGTGATAAAGAGAAACGTTTAAATCGTTTCTTAAACCACTTTAATTTCATTAAACCTGTATATTTAAGATCCCAGTTTGGAATAGGTATACTTCTTAAAGCTCCTAATTTAGCTTTATTAGCTTTCTGCCCAGAATATGCACTAACAAATGCAGGTAATAATACTGCTTGACTTGTTTTACCAAAACCTAAAGGATAACCTTCAGCATCTAAATTATTAGGATCTGTAATATCTATACCACGTTCTTGGGCTAAACGTTGAGCAATTATTAATCTATTACTTCTAAAATCATCAAACGCTTGAGATTGATTCTCATCACTTTTTCCAAATGCTGTTGGTAAAGTAAAAGCTGAAATTCTAAAATTACCAAATGTGTTAGGTGTTAATGATTGGTACTCACCATTCTCAACTCTATAGTTTTCTGTGTAATTTTCTGCGTAAGTTCTAAAACCTACTAAATCTATTTTTAAATCTTTTATTGGTTCTAAATTAGCTGAAACATCTAATTGCCTTGTTAAATTCTTAGTATACTGCTGGTTAAAATCCGGAAAAACAGTTAGCCATCCATTTCTTGCTGCACGCGCTCTTACGTCACGTTGACTTCCAAATGTATATCCTAATGTAGGTTTAGATGTACCTATAAAACCTGGTGTATCTAAATAACCCGGAATAAATGTTCCATTATTTTCGGTATAATTAACTTGAATTCTTTTAACACTAGTTAATAGACCAATACCAAAATTATATAAGCCATTTTTTTTCTTTTTTGGCTTTTGAGCTGTTTTAGCATCTTTATCTTTTCCTCTTGGAGGCGTACTATTTCTCTTTCTACTTACTTTACCATTTGATCTTCTGTTTCTCTTCTTAGCTATACCTAAATATTTATATAACTTATTCATATCAAAAGTAGAATTGATATTATGAGAGTTTCCGTTAGAAATAGTATTACCTAAATCGTATGTATTTGTAGTAGTAACTCCATTAGCATCTGTTGTTTCAATTGGAAGATTCCCATATAAATCTGATCCTTTTTGCCATTGAAATTGTCCTGTATAAGCATATTGTACTTTTAAGAAACTTAAAGTAGGGATTTTATTTAAAGGTAATTCATAATTAACACCTAATAATTGAGAACGCCTATTAGGATCTCCAACATCAAAATAGCCATCCCAAACACCTAATGTAGGATCTTGCTCTCCGCTAATATCACCATCTCTAAAATAGTTTCTAACAATATTATTATTAGCTACTGCAAAGTTTAATGATAATGCTTGCGTTAAATTCCAATTTACATTTGTTTGAAAATCGAAGGTATAATTCCTTCTGTATAATTCTTCAAGACCAATATTATTACCTCCTAATTCTACTTCTCTAAAACGTTGTCTATTAAATTGCCTATTATAATCTGTATTAACAGATAAACTTGTTGGTAATACATTAATATTAAAATCTTTTAAAAGTTTCCAATATTTACCAGTAAATAATGAATCATTTTTCTTGAATGGTTCTACTACTTTAGGTTCAAAACTGTAGGCATAATTAACTCCTGTACGAACTAATTTATCTACGGAGCGTTCTATTTCAAAATCTCTATGGTCTACCTTATTAAAAGAATGATTAAAGGTTAGATTCTCTACATCATAAAAGCGTGGTTTAGAATCTCCTGTTCTAACTTTCCTAACACCAATAAAATTAATACTTTGACGTTTAGTGAATTCTTCAGACTGTTCACGAATTGTCTCACGTTCTTCATTTGTCTCGGCAGCATCTAATCGAGTTTGTAATTTTATATCTTTATATTGTTGATCATATTCAGGAGTAATTATCTCTTCACCTTGACCATAATTAAATGGAATTTGTAATCCCCATTTTTTTGGTAATAACTGCCCTACATTAATATTAGTAACAACATCATATTGTTTAACATCTTCACGACTTCTCTCTTGCGGTCCTTGATCTACCGATCCAAAACCAGCAGTACTCATACGACCAGTAGCACTAACATTCATAAAATCTGCAAAGTTAGTATCCATATTTAATACAGCTGCCCAACCACCTTCATTATCAAGACCAGATAAACGTAATTCGTTAAACCAAATTTCTCCACATTGGTCAAAATCTGTAGCATTTTTAACACCAACCATTAAAGTTCTTACAGCACCAAAGTTTGGATTACCTTTAATTGCTAATCTATGCTGTCCAGCTACATAATCTGTAAATTGACCTCCTGTAGGAACTGGAATAAGTTCTCCATTAACTAAATCGTAAAAAGTTGCTGTAGGATTCGCTAAAGTTCCATTAGATATCCCTATAGATTTTATTTGCTGAAGAAACTCTAAATCTAGATTAATTTCATTTGCATTAGGCCATAAAGCTTCACGAGATACACCTTGAGATACCTGTAAAGGAATTTCAATTTGGTAATAGTTTTGCGTTAAATCATTACCAATACGAATAAAACCTACTAAATCATTATCTCCTAACCCTGGAGTTTCACCTTCTTCGGCATGTAAAAACATTCTTAGTCGCTTATATTGACGCATATCTACGTCAATATTTTTATACACCGCTCTTGAATCTTTTGGCTGTAAATCACAAACATTTACTACTAAAGCTTGCTCGTTTTGATCAATAATTGAGTTATTATTATTTAATCGTTCTGGATCTACTCCTGGAGGCGATTGATAACTACCATCATTTTCTAAGGTACTTATCGCTCCAACAGAAAAATCTGTATCACCAAAATTTGGAGGTGTTGGACCACCGTCTAAAGCCAATTGAAAACGTCTCCAGTCACTTCTCACTAGTTCTAATGTTCCAAAACGCAATGTTGTTTGCTCTTGAAAACCACTTAAGAACATACGTGTAAAACGAATAGATCTAAAATCTGTAATTCCATTTACTCTATTATATTGAGGTACCGTTGGGTCATCGAATGTAGCAAGCGGTACATTTACAGGGACCCTAAACTGGTACCAACGTACTTGCTCTGTATCTCCATTAGGCAATACACGAGATACATTTTTTAAATCAACAATAAACTCACCTATTGGGTTTGTAGGTGTAATTTCTGCTAAATCATTTTCTGGTAAATTCGCTCTTGTTAGTTCTAAGTTATACTGAAAATAACTATCTATTGTATTCATCGTGTTGTCACGATTAATATCTTCTACATCTGGTTGCGTTGTAGATCCTCGATTGGTATCACTAAATGTATCTGGGGAATTACCGTCAACACCATTATATCTTTTATAACGTTCTAAAACATCTCCATCTGTATTTAAATAATAGGTGTAATTATCACCCGATGTATCATTAAGTCCTGCAATGTTTCCAGGCATAGTTAAAGGCATTCCAGCAATAGTTTCATCTACAATAGTACTTTCTTCGGCATCATCATATCCATCATAACCAACATCTTGATTAGTACGTTCTTGTCCTTCTGTATCAAAAGCATAAATTAATGCTTGGTTTTGAGGTATGGCATAAGGTGTTACACTTAAATTTTCAAGTAATGAAACATTACCATCATCTGGTAAACCGTTTTCATATTGTTTCTTACCATCTTTAAGTATATCTTCAGAAATGCTTCCTAAATTAAAGACTAAAGTACCTCCTGGATTTAATGGGTTCTCTTGAAAAGGATCTTGAAGCCAGAACTCAATATACTCTACATTTGCTTGTTCAAAATCTGTAGAAGATATTTGCCTAGTTATACCTGCCCAACTATTATTAGGATTTTGTATCGTTGTCCCATCTGCAGCAATATTGTTTGGATCAAAATTATATGGCCCACGCTCATCTGGATAGTACGTTAAATCTAAAGTATTTAATACTGTTGTTTGTCCTTGAGCAATATCTTGCTGAGGAAATAGCTCTTGAACAAAGACACGTGAAGTATATAATCCAGAAACATCATCATCACTTAAGCCACTAGGACGTTGATTACTATAAAAAATAGGATCAATAGTATACCAGTTTAATAATGCTCTACCATAACCATTTCTAAATCCTTTTTCGTTTGTTCCAGGAGTACCAGCTGGTAATTCTATAGGTCTACTTGACATACGCCATGCTTGAGCAGATTTTAAATCCACACCGTTTTGTGTGCCTTCAAAATCATCAATATAAGCTGTAGCTTCCCCATTAAAGTCTGTTCCCTTTGGAGCACCTGGTAATAAATAAGCAAACTCACCTCTAACCGAAAGGTTTGATGGCGCATCTGTATCTATGTTTGGTAGCTTATTGGCTAATCTTGTAAAAAATGGAACTTCGGTAGAATAGTTACCATTAAAACCTAAGATAGTATTATTAATTGGCTCACTATTATAATTGGCTTTTTGGGTAATTGGTCTTTCATTTAAATTAATGTAAGTACCACCTATAACAAAGTTTTCATTAAATTTATGTTCAACATTTAAACCCGTAAAACGTTTAGTTTGTTGACCAAAAATAGAGTTACTTTCTGTAGTTACTTGAATAGGTGTGTTTGATGCCTTTAAAGCTTCATCTAAAATTTGAACACGACCTAATTGGTAATTTACCGTATAATCTACACCTTCTACTAAAACACGACCGCCAGCAGTAACCTTGACTGATCCTCTTGGAATATTGAAACCACCAATAGGAATACCATCGCCGCCTTGCGATTTATAACGTCCTTTGATTTGGAATTTATTTTTTTCAATCTCGTCTAGCGCAGCTGTTTTTGTGGCTTTATATAATAAATCGTATACGTATTTTTCTTGATTCTCATTTGTGTAAACATCTGCTTCATAATCTAAAGCATTATTTGCTGTATTACTATCATTATCTAATATATCAAATAAATAGCGCCCAAAAGGCTCGACTTTTGTAAATACAATTTTACCGTTTTGAGGAATCACTGTCATTGACGGTACAAAATCAAAGAAACCGTCTCCTCCAGTTTGCGGATCATTATTAAAGTTTAGCCTATCAAAATTGAATAATTTTAATAATGTTGTTTCATTAATAGCAACATCATCACTTGGATCTATTGTATTATTAATATCAAATAATGGGAATGGTTCTCCAGCAACTGGATTTATATAATTTAACGGTGTAGATTCGTTATAGAAAATATTTAATTTAAAATCTTCTTGACTTAATTGATAAGCACCAGTATCATAGATGTTCTTCATCATTAAATCCCAAATTGGAAGAGAGACACTTGTTATACTACTTTTTAATAATTTTAAAATTAAATTATTATTAGTAACAATTGTTGTTGGGTCTCCAGAACTATTAGTTCCATTTTCTACATCGGTAGCTTCTAATCCATCATTAGCAAATTCACCAACTTGGTAGACTTGTCCGCCAACTGTAAATTGATACGCCACAGCTAAAACCTCATCATTATTTAGCCTTTGATTTAAGGAAATATAACCTAATTGCGTATTTAATGTATATTCTTGACCTTCTGTAAGTTTCCTAGTATTCTCTAATTTAGCATAATCGAATCCTTCATTAAAACCAGGCACTAAAATACCTTGTTCTACTGTAGCAATATCTCTAATTGCATCTGTAATTTGCGATCCTGCTCCACCAATATTAGTTGGGTCTAAACGGTTATTTTGATTGCTTGGAAAAGCATCTGGTCCCGCTGTTACTTGTACTCCTGGGTTACCAATAATAGCAGATTCACCTAAATCTTGTAGTGCTACAATATTTCTTACATTTTCTGTACGGTTACTTCTATTAGTTACCCATACTTCAGCTCTTGTAATTTGAAGTCCGCGGTTATCTATAAAAGGATATCTGCTTAATGATTTATCGTAAGTATCTCTAAAATATTGCGCTAAGAAAAAGTGACGATTCTCATCATAATCACGAATAAAGAAATCGAATTCATCTAAAGTTCCGCCGCCTTGAGCAACTACAGAACGAGAGTCTGATTTTTGTTCAGAAAACACACCTGTTATGGTTGTTTTACCAAACTGTAATTGCGTTTTTACACCAAATAAACTTTGTGCTCCTGTAATTAGCGAGCTATTTAATGGCATACTAACGTTACCAACTTCTATTTTTTGAATAATATCGTCTTCTGTTGGTGTATATTCTAATTTTACTAAATTTTGAAAATCGAAAGTTGATTCTGTATCATAATTAGCAGTCACTTGTAACCTTGTCCCTACTTTACCTAATAAACTTAAGCTTATACGTTGGTCAAAATCGAATGTAAAATTACTTCTATTTCTTGGTGAAAAAGACGGGTTATCTTGTTTTGTAAACAAAATTCCTAAATCCATTTCTATAGATCCTTGAGGAACTACCTCTATAGTGTTTCCTCCAAAAATACTTTCAAAAAATCCTGAGTTAACATAAAACTCTGGTAGTAAATTTTTCTTTTGTTCTTCAGAATCTCCTTTTTTTCCATCGAAAGCATCGATTTTATCTTGATAATAGCTTTTTAAAGATTCTTTAAAAACTAAATCTTGATATTCTTTTGGTGTTAAAATTAACGGGTAATTAATACTAAAACTACCTACTGTCTCTGTATAAACGTAACGATCAATAACTGGATCATACGTATATTTAGACTCTATACTATTAGGGTTTGGCATTTCTATATTACCTAAACTAAAACCTGTTTTTACTGAATCCTGTTCTACTGTAGGATCTGGATCTTGAGCATAAGTAATGAAAGACAGCAATAAAGCTGCTAACAATAGTATATTCTTTTTAATTGATTTATGAAAAAATAGGTTAGTTGTATTCAAAATCTATTATAAATTTTTAAGAGCTTGTTTAATAATGGCTTCAACTGAAGCCTCAGGTTGAGCTACGACAACTTTATCGACAACTCGTTCTGCTTGTTTTTTTGCAAAACCAAGGACTTCTAAAGCAGATAACGCTTCATCTTTGTTGGTATTGTTTCTATTAACAGAAACTTCATCAATATCGTATATTTTAATGATTTTATCTTTTAAATCGATAATAACTCGCTGTGCTGTTTTAGCACCAATTCCTTTTATAGATTGAATAAGAGCTACATCTTCTGTAGCAATACCTTCACGAATTTGTTTAGGTGTTAAAGAAGATAACATTGTACGTGCTGTATTAGTACCAATCCCACTAACAGAAATAAGTAATCTAAAAATTTCTCGTTCTGCTTTAGTAATGAAACCATATAAACTGTGAGCATCTTCTTTTACTTGAAGATGTGTATATAAATGCACGTTTTCTTGGTCTGGAATTTGAGAAAATGTATTAAGCGAAATATTTAGTAAATATCCAACTCCATTGCAATCTATGACAACGTCGGTTGGATTTTTCTCCACCATTTTCCCTTTTATATGTGTAATCATTTACCTGCGAGTTCTTAAGCCATCAAATGTAATAAAAATTCTTAGACTAAAAACGGAATCATTTCCCTGTCTTTTTTTTATCACCTTTACTCTTTTGTTGTGCATCTATCACTGCAATTGCAGTCATATTTACAATTTCATCTACACTAGCATCTAACTGAAGAATATGAACAGGTTTACGTAATCCCATCATAATTGGTCCAATTGAGTCTGCTTTATTCAATTCTTTTAACAACTTATAAGTAATATTTGCTGATTCTAAATTTGGAAAAATGAGCGTATTTACTTTCTTACCTGACAATTTTGAAAATGGAAATATATCTTGCAACATTTGACTGTTTAAAGCAAAATCTGTTTGCAGTTCACCATCAACTAACAAATCTGGATGTCTACGATGTAAATAAGAGACTGCTTCTCTTACTTTAGTTGCTGTCTGGTCTTTTGAAGATCCAAAATTTGAATAACTAGTCATAGCCATAACTGGTTCCAATCCAAACATTTTAACAACACCACTTGTCATTTGAGCAATCTTAATTAAATCTTTAGCGGATGGATTAATATTTATAGACGTATCACTTAAAAACATTGGTCCTCGTTCGGTCATCATTACATTTGTGGTTGCAATTCTTGTAGAACCAGGCGCCAAACCTATAAGTTCTAACATTGGTTTAACAACCTGAGGATAACTACGTGAGTAACCAGAAATTAAAGCATCTGCATCTCCTTGATTAACCATCATTGCAGCAAAATAATTTCGCTCTCTCATTAACTTTTGAGCTTCTAGCAAAGTTACACCTCGGCGTTTACGTTGTTGCCAATACACTTGAGCATATTTATTTTTTTGCTCAATTTGTTCATCATGTTTTGGATCAATGATTGGTACATTAGCATCAAACTCTATTTCTTGTTTAAGTTGCTCAATAACTTCTTTTCTTCCTAAAAGAATTGGAAACGCTATACCTTCATCATAAACTATTTGCGCAGCTTTTAACACATCTATATGATCTGCCTCAGCATAAACTACTCGCTTAGGTCCTGTTTTAGCACGATTTAGTAATAATCTAACTATTTTATTATCTGAACCTAAACGTTGTAATAATTCATCTTTATACTTTTCCCAGTCTGTAATTGGTTCTTTTGCTACTCCACTTTCCATTGCTGCTTTAGCAACAGCTGGCGGTACTTCTGCGATTAAACGCGGATCAAAAGGTTTAGGAATAATATAATCTTTCCCAAATGTTAAACGTGTTTCTCCGTATGCTATGTTAACTTGTTCTGGTACTGGCTCTTTTGCTAAGTTAGCTAGAGCTTTTACAGCAGCCATTTTCATAGCTTCATTTATAGCTGTAGCCCTAACATCTAATGCACCTCTAAAAATAAATGGAAAACCTAATACATTATTTACTTGATTAGGATGATCACTACGACCAGTTGCCATAATTATATCGTCTCTAGTGTCTATTGCTAATTGATATTTTATTTCAGGATCGGGATTAGCCATTGCAAAAACTATGGGATTAATAGCCATTGCTTTTAACATCTCTGGAGACACAATATCTGATGTAGACAAACCAATAAAAACATCGGCATCTTTCATAGCCTCATCTAGAGTATCTATTTTTCTGTGTGTAGCAAATTCTGCTTTCTGTGAAGTTAAATTATCTCTATCATCTCTAATAACTCCTTTACTATCTAACATGACCACATTTTCACGTTTAGCTCCAAAAGCTAAATACAAACGTGTACATGAAATGGCTGCAGCTCCAGCTCCACTAACTACAATTTTAACGTCTTCAATATTTTTCTCTGAAAGTTCTAATGCATTTAACAAAGCTGCAGCTGAAATAATTGCAGTACCATGTTGATCATCATGCATTACTGGAATATCTAATTCCTCTTTTAATCGCCTTTCAATTTCAAATGCTTCTGGTGCTTTTATATCTTCAAGATTAATACCTCCAAAAGTTGGTGCTATATTTTTTACGGTTTGAATGAACTCTTCAATATTTTCTGTTCCAACTTCAATATCGAAAACATCAATATCTGCAAATATTTTAAAAAGCAACCCTTTTCCTTCCATTACAGGCTTAGAAGCTTCTGGGCCTATATTACCAAGTCCTAAAACCGCAGTTCCATTAGAAATTACAGCTACTAAATTACCTTTAGCCGTGTATTTGTAGACATTATTTTTGTCTTTTTCAATTTCTAAACAAGGCTCTGCTACTCCTGGAGAATATGCTAATGCCAAATCTCTTTGCGTTGCATATTTTTTAGTAGGAACAACTTTTATTTTCCCTGGAGTTGGTTTAGCGTGATAGACTAATGCCTCTCTTCTTTTACTCTGTTTGCTCATAATTTAGCGTTTACTCTGACTTACAAATGTAATAAATACTCAATCATTTTAGACTACGGTTTTAAAATTGATTTCTCTAAATTTTAAAATTAATTTTAAATGTAATAAGGCTTCAAAAATGACTATAAAAAATAATATAAACAGTAAAATTATTTAGAGCACAAATACGTTTTATTGTCTCTAGGCAACCTTTTTCTTTTTTTTCACGTCTTAATAAATATGAAATCATAGTTTTAGATCATATTTTATTATTACTAGCAAAAGAATAGTTATAGATTAGTTAATAAAGTTATAAAAGTAAAATACCGCATGTGTAATCGAACAAATAGACTTATTTTATTATTTTTTATTATTGTCTACAACTCATTTTCTCAAACTAACACAAAACTTAGTATCGTTGATTTAAAAACAAAAGAACCTATTGCTTTTGCAAATATTATTTTTGACAACAATTCTAAAACAGGAACCATATCTGATATTGATGGTGTTTTTAAAGTAAATAAAAAACAAATAGAAACCATTACCATAAGTTATATTGGTTACACTCCTAAAACGGTTTCTCTTTCTTCTTTGAATAATAATATTATTACTTTAACACCAAAGCTTAACAAGTTAGAAGAAGTCGTTTTAAATTCGGCCGAAAATCCCGCAAATAGAATTATTAGGAATGTTATTAAAAATAAAGATTTAAATAACCCTTTAAAAATTAACTCTTTTTCCTATAAATCTTATAGCAAGGTTGTATTCGATAGCGCTAATAAACTAACAAAAGATTCTCTAGGTTCTGTTTTTAAGGACAAGAACTTGTTTATAACAGAAACCATTTCAAAACGAAAGTATTTAAAGCCTAATTTTAGTGAAGATGAAGTTATTGCTACAAAGACATCGGGTTTTAAGCATCCAAATTTCGCTTTTCTTCCTACTACTTTTCAACCTTTTTCTTTTTACGAAAACAACATTTTACTTTACGACATAAACTACTTAAATCCAATTAGCAAAGGAAGCTTAAAGAAATATAATTTTGTCTTAGAAGAAGAAATTGTTAGAGAAAATGATACTGTTTTTATAATTTCTTTCAAACCCAAAAAAAACAAAAACATCGAAGGACTGAAAGGCCTATTATATATTAATTCTAATAAATATGCTGTACAAAATGTTGAGGCAACTCCTTTTAACAAAACAAAAGTGTCAATTAAAATTCAGCAAAAATATGCATATGTAAATAACAAATACTGGTTTCCTGAGCAATTAAATTTTGAAATTACAGTAGGCACAGATGCCAACATATCTATTAATTACACTGGTAAAAGCTACCTAAGCGATATAAAAACAGGCATCCCATTAAAACCCATTGATTTTTCTTTTGAAACTCTTACTTTTTTAAAAGATGCCACTAACAAAGATGACGATTTTTGGAATAAAAATAGAGTTGAAGTATTAAATAAAAAAGAGCTAAGCACTTATAAATTTCTTGATAGTATTGGCGAAAAATATAATTTGGATAGAAAGTTAAAAATTATGGAAAGCCTTATTAGTGGAAAATACAGGTTTAAATATGTTGATTTAGATTTAACAAAGTTAGTACAAGCTAATAAATATGAAGGCACTCGTCTAGGAACTGGATTCTATACTAATGATGATATTTTAAAACATGTTTCTATTGGTGGTTTTGCGGGATATGGTTTTAAAGATGAAGCTTGGAAATATGGTGCAGAAATAAAAGCTAAAATCCCTTCCAAAAAAGATATTTCATTTTCATTTAAATATGAAAACGAATTAAGAGAAGTTGGTTCAAACCCTATCTCAAAAAAATGGAAACCACTTTCTTACAGAGGTTTTCAAGCTGAAAAATTTGATCAAACAAAAAGCTTTAGTTTTGAAACAAAATTAAAGTTAATTCGCAACTTTTATTGGAATTTAAAACTTAGCACCACCAATACAACTCCAAAGTATGACTATCAATTTAATAATGACAATACTTTAATCACAGCATATAAGAATTCTGAATTTAATTTAAATCTTAAATATTATTTTAGAGAAGCGCTAATAAACTCTTTTGGCAATAAAATACGTGTTGATAATGGTGCTCCTGTTTTAAGTTTTACTTATTCAAAAGGCATAAAAAATTTATTTGATAGTGACTTTAATTATAATGCTTATAGATTTAGCTTAGATCATCGATTTGAGTCCAAAAACATAGGTATTACTAGTTATAGGCTAGAAGCTGGCTATATAGACACTTCTCTCCCTTATGGATTATTATTTACTGGAGAAGGTAGCCAAGGTTCTGGCTCATTTATAATTGCAAAAAACACCTTTCAAACCTTACAACCCTATGAATTTTTGTCGGATGCATCTATAAACCTATTTACAAGACATAATTTTGGAGGCTTATTAATAAAATCAGGAACGTTTCAACCAGATTTAATTATGCATAACAATTTAGGTTATGGAAGTCTAAAAGACAGTTTTAAACATGAAAATATAGGCTTCAACACAAAAAATAAAGTTTTTTTAGAAACTGGATTAGAATTAAGAAATATTTATAGAATGAATTATATGAATATTGGTTCTATTGGATTGGGTGTTGGTGCTTTTTATCGTTATGGAGATTATAAGTTACCTAATGCAAATGATAATTTTGAGTTTAAATTTTCTCTTGGGTTTAGTTCTAAATAAAAAAGCTATTACCTTATCCAATCATTAAGCACTCATCCCATTTAGCATTAAAAGGAGCTATATAAGATATTATAGCCAAGCCAATACCAGATATACCTTCTAGAAGATTAACCTCTGGATCCCATCCCGGATTAGGTCCACCATGCCATTTACCATATCCGGCATAGCCTTGTTCTGGAATAGCCATGTTTATAGCTATTTCTAACCAATGCTGAGCTGCTTTTTTAAATATAATCTCTTGCGTTTCTTTATACATATAATTATATATATGTATTACACCATAAGCACCATGACAAAGACCAGCATCCATAATTCTAGCCTCTTTGGCATCTACACATTTAGTAGTATGCTTAAGAATAGTAAGTGCCTTATCACATAATTCTGTATTTACAAGTACCTTACCAGCTTTCCATAAAGAAATAGCAACTCCTAAATCTCCATAACACCATGCTAGTCTAGCGCTTTCACTTTTTTCATTGTTTACAGTTATCCAGTCTGGAAAACAAGAAAATATTGTCACTGAATTATTCTCGTTTTGTAAAACATAATTAATTGCCTTTTGTAATAATGGAAGAGTGATTACTTTAAAATCACTGTGTTCTGAAAGACGAGTTAGGAAATTAATAATACTAGATATTCCATGGGATAAACTAAGGTTATAGCCTCTTAATTTTTCTTCAAAAATGAGATTAGATTCCCATTTAGCAGTACCTCCATCTATTTGAGCGGCTTCGCGTAATTGCTTAATAATTTTTAATAAGAGTTTTTTATAGTTAGCCTTAAGTTTTACAGATTCGGTATTTAAATAACGTTTTAAAAAATAATACCCTATTCCTATCACACCATGAAGAAAATCGTAAAAATTATATTGCGCTTCAATACTTAAAGAATTCTCTAAGTAGCCATCCAGACTACTTAATAAAGCATCAGAATCGATATCAATAAATCCTTCCTCTTTAGACAGTTCTATTGTCCAAGCAGCCCCAGCAATTCCTTTACAAAACGTAGGTATATTATAACCTTCATTGATTTTTGAAATTGATTCTGAGATAATTTCCATGCCTATATCTGTATTTATCTCTTGCCTTTTAAGTTTTGAATAATAAAAATGAAATAAAGCAATACCAGTAGATCCTGTTAAAACACCTATATCTTCAACTTCTTTATAATTTTGACTAAGAATTTCATTTATTTCTTCAAGTTTATTAGATAAATACGTGCTTTGATTCATACAGCAGAATATATAATTATTATTTGTGAGGATTAACTAAAACAAGCTGCCAAATTAATTGACAGCTTGTACTATTAATAAAACTATTAACTTTTTAATCTTAAAAACATTGTCTTCCTGGAGGAGGACATGAATTAAAAGCATCGGCAGTAGGGCAGCAATGAGTAGCTCCTTTACCTGTGATTTTATTTGATTCCAACTTACTAATGACTTCTTTATTCAACTTTAAGTTTTTTAATGCTTTTTTCATGGTATTAATAATTAAAATTTAGATTACCTACTCTATTAAAAGGTTTTCGGTTTACCCTTGTATGATATTTACTAACAATATTGCTGATTTAAAATTAAAGAAGCATAAGCGAAATGAAAAGACAGAGTACTTTAAATTGAATAAAATAGGGTAATAAAAAAAGCGTTGTAGATACAACGCTTTTATTTACTATTTAAAAAATTAAATATTAAGGAGTTTCTCTTCCATCACAATGAGCGTCAGATTCCAAATGCTCATACCAACCTGGCTCTGTTGGCAAACAATCACCTCCTTTAATATTGCACATTATGTTAGAGTTAATCTTAGCTATGACTAGTTTTTTCAAAGCTATCTTTTTTTCTACTTGTTTTTTCATGGTGTTATTATTTTAAATGATTAATATTTTACATAATACTAGTAATCTATATTATATAACCTTGGAATAATAATAACATTAATGTCAATGATATCATAGTTTGTAAACCCTAAATTAAACAAAATAGGGTTCATATTTAATCTAATTAAATCTCGTTTAACTTTTCTATTTCTTTAATATAATATGATGGATTAAAGCCTGTTTTAGCTTTAAAATGTTTTGCAAATGAATAATCGCTTTTGTAACCTACTTCTGTAGCTATAGATTTTATAGAAAATGATCTAAATTGTTTATTATTCTTTAAACGCTTAATTGTATACTCAATTCTTAAGTCATTAATATAATCGTTAAAATTTTTATTTTTATGAGTATTAATAATTTTTGATAAGTAAGTTGCATTTGTTTTTACTTTTTTAGCTACTGACCTTAAATTACAATTATAATTTAAGTAATATTCTTGCTCTTCTAATTTATCAAGGCCTTTAATAACAGTAGCTACTTTAGTGTCGTCTATAATAACTTCTTTTGTAGAGGTATTATTCTTATTGTCTGCAGCTTCTAAAGCATCTACTTTTTTTAACAAGTCATTAAACAAAACTTTATTGGATTTTTGTTTCCTTTTATAATTTAAAACAAACGCAATCAAGACAAATATCCCTATAGAAAAAACTATTAAAACATAAGTATTAGCTTTCTTTCGTTTTAGCTTGTCACTTTTAAGTGCCTCAACCTCTGAGTCTAAATACTCATTATCTTCTTTATATATTTTACTTACTGTTTGTGCTTGATTTAATTGAAATTTTTCATTTAATTGAATGTATCTAGCATACCATTTTTTATAGTCATCGAACGCCTCTATTTTTTTATAGCTTTTTGAAAGCAATAAGTGAGCATCTAGAACATGCCCTTTTCTAGGATTAATTGAATCTCCAAAAAGGCTAACAACTTCGTTTAATTGTAAAATAGCTTTATTATATTCTTGTTTTTCGTAAAGGCAATGTGCTTGAGCATATTTAAGATTTATTAAAAACTTTTTATTATCAATATTATTATCGTTAATTATTTCTTCGGCAATATTTAAATAATTTTCAGCTTTTTTAAATTCTTTTTTAAAACAATGAACAATTCCTTTTTTAATATATAGATCAATAAGTCCAGCATTATAATTTAGAGCCTTACTCATTTCTATACCCTTTTCTATTGAATATAAGGAAGAATCCAATTGTTTTAAATCAAGATATATTTCACTTTTTATAGTAATAAGGTTAATTTGATTTTTATCTTCATTAATAAATTTTGAAGCAGAGTTACATATTTTTAATGCTTTGTCATACTCCTTCATTCTTCTAAATATTAAAGCTAGATTTGTAAGCGCAATTTTTTCATTATTATAATCTTTTATTTTTTTTGAATAATTAATAGATTTATAATAGGCATCTATAGCTTGCTGGTTTTTCCAATCTAGTAGAAAAACATTTCCCAACCTTATATAAGCAGAAGAAAGCAGTTTATTATCATCAATCATATTTGCAAAATGAATCGCTTTATCTACATAATAGCAGCTTCTAGTATAACTTTCTTTTTTATAAAAGCTATATCCAATATCAAGATAATAGTTAGCTATATTTTCCTTAGTAAGATTTAAATTTAAAAGGTCTAATTCATGCGTTTTTGACGCTTCTAAATTAGAATTTTTAATAGCAGTAATTATTACTTCAGCAGATTCGCTTTGAGATTGTATTGTAAAAGCAGTAAAAAGCATTAACAATACTGTTACTATAAACGTTTTAGAAAATTTGTATAAGTTATGCAACATATAATTATTACTTGGCAAAATATTAATACTCCGACAATATCATTTGTATATAATATAAATCAAAATTTAAAAGTACTAAAATGTTAATAATCTATGTAGTACGAATAATGTATTACTTAAATTAACAGTAATATTTGGATTATAGTTTAATAGTACAAACAAAAAACCTCTTGAAGTAAATCAAGAGGTTTGTATTTTCTATGTGTGTGTTTTTTAATATTCTCTCATCATAACTATATTGCCTTGTGTTTGAGTTGTCATGTTTGTATAAACAATATGACAATTATACTCACTATGACTATACGCTTCATTAGTTATAAGATTATTAGTTACTGCTGTTGATATTATTTTGTAAAAATCTTCTAGTTCTTCTAGTTCTTTTAGTTCTACATATCCATTTGGCAAGAATATTTCAAAATTATAATTATTTATAAGTTGGTTTATATATAAATCTGAAGCAGGAGGAGGAAAAGACTGGCCTACTCTTGAAGTCGTCTCATTATTTTGCGCTTGGAAACCTGGTCTACTATTACCCTCATTATCAGGCACTGCTGCTCCTCTAGGTTTACCTCCATCTGTGTCACAAGCATCTACATTAGTATAATAATCAAATGCTTCTGCAAAAGCATTTCTAAAAGCACCATTACTACTATTAAGCAAATCGTCAAGCCTTACTGTATTATTATTATTATTATTATTGTAACTACTAGTTAATAAATTTAAAAAATCATCTTCAGCGGCTTTATTAAATAGTGCTCGTGTTACTAGATAAGCACCCCATTGCATTTTGTTTTCAAGAGTACCTTCTTCTGCTTGATTGTTTGAAGCTGCAAAAGCTTTACTAGCCTCAATAGATTTTTTTTCTTCAACTAGATTAACCTCTTCAATTTCTCCTTTACTACATGATTGAAAAGAAACTAATAGTACTAATACTAATATTTTAAAAAATGTTTTCATATTTACTTTTTTTCAAATCAATAACCATACTATATCTTCTTCATATACTGTATAGACATTGTCTGATGTTTTTAATATAATTCGTTTCTTTTTTAATATTCTCTCAGCATAATTATATTGCCTTGTGTTTGAGCTGTCATGTTTATGTAAGTAACATTACAAGCACCAGGAGTATGACGGTATGCTTCATCGTTTATTAGAGCAATAGTTACAGCTGTTGATATTACTACGTTATCAACTTCATTATATCCATTTGGCAAGTATATTTCGAAATTATAATCATTTATAAGTTGGTTTATATAGATCTCTGCAGCACTAGAAGGAAAAGATGGACCTACTCTAGAAGCCGTCTCATTATCTTGTCCTGAAAAACTTGATCTACCATCACCTTCATCATCAGGTATTGCTGCTCCTTTAGGTTTACCTCCATCGGTGTCACAAGCATCTACATTGCTATAATAACCAAATTCTTTTGCAAATGCATTTCTAAAAGCTCCATCACTACTATTAAGCAAATCGCCAAGCCTTACTACATTAGAAGTATAACCTCCTGTTAAGACATTTACAAAATCTTGCTCGGCTAAATTACCTGTAATAGGATTATCTTGTAATAATGCCCTAGCTGTTAAGTAAGCTACCCATTGCATTTTGTTTTCAAGAGTACCTTCTTCTGCTTGATTGTTTGAAGCTGCAAAAGCTTTCTTTCCTTCTATAGATTCTTTTTCTTCAACTAAGTTAGTCTCTTCAACTTCTTCTTTACTACATGATTGAAAAGAAACTAATAGTAATAATACCAATACTTTAAAAATTGTTTTCATATTTGATTTTTTTTCCACATTTACTTTTGTTTTCATATCTATTTTTTTATTCAAATTTATAGTTTATAGCTTATAATTTATATACCTGTTTCATATTCGTACATATCTATTCTATATTTGCTATTAACGAGTTCAAATATGCTATTTAAAAATCTTTTCAATAACATAATCTTTACGTCTACTAGATACTGGGACTTTTATTTCTGGATTAATAATTAGTACACCTTGTTTATTATAGCGTATAACATGTTTTTTATTTACTATGTAAGATTGATGGCATCTAATAAAAGCATCTTCAGATAATAATTCAATAACTTTTTTGATAGATTTAGAGACTAGTATACGTTCTAAATGCAACGTGTAAAAAGTAGTATAATTACCCTCAGACCTACAGTATAATATATCATCTTCATATACAGCGTATACATTATCTAATGTTTTTAATATAATTCGTTTCTTTTTTACACCTTGAAAATACTCGCTAGATATTTCTACTAATTTTTCTATATTATTATCTTCCATAGAATTTTCAATAGCTTTTGTTACGGCTTCTTTAAATTCTTCTTCATCTATTGGTTTTAAAATATAATCTAAAGCACCAACTTTTATTGCTTTTATTGCATGATCATCAAACCCTGTAATAAATATAACATCAAAGTTTTTATCTTCTATTTTATTTAAAATATCGAAACTAGTTCCATCTGTTAACTGAATATCTAAAAACAGTAAATTAGGTTTTTTTTCTTCAATAATATTTATTGCTGACTCAACACTTTCTGCCTCTCCAACTATTTCAATATCTTCATTAAAGTGTTTTTCTAATTTAGCTCTAACATTATCTCTAATATAGGCTTCATCATCTACTAAAATTGCTTTAATCATTTTCTGAAAATTTATAAGGAATTAAAAACTTAACTAAAACGCCTGAACTAGTTGGCTCATTATTTTTTTTATCTAGTATAACAACGTTACTTTTAGTTGTTTTATTAATAAATGTAGAAATTAGTTTTGTAGATACCGACTTTTTATAATTATTGTTAGATTTTTTTATACCCATTCCATTATCTTCTATAGCACATGCTATATATTTATTTTGTAGTTCTAACTTTATATCTATTTTTCCTTTATAGTTGATTCCTAAAAATCCGTGCTCAATACTATTTTCTACAAAAGGCTGTATTAACATAGGCGGAATAAATAAGAAATCTTCTTCTTCAAAATTTTCTAAAACAATATTATAACTAAATTTATTAGGAAAGCGTAATAACTGAAGGTCTATATATTTACGTAATGATTCTAATTCATTTTCAATTTGTACATAGTCGTTTAAAGAGTTTTCTAGAATTAATCGTAACAATCGCGAAAATTTCAACAAATAATTTACTGCCCCTTCTTTGTTTTTTTCTATTTGATTTTGAATAACTGATAAAGTATTAAAAGTAAAATGTGGATTCATTTGAGACGCCAGTAATCGTTGTTGCATTTGCATATCTTGCTTTTCGAATTTAAATCGTCTCTGTCTATAAAATAAGTACCCTATAAGTAATAATAACACAGCCAAACCTAACAAGGCTAGTAGTCTATAATTTCTTAGTTCAGTTTCGTTTTTTTCTTTAGTAATTATCTTTTCCTTTTCATTAGCTAACTTTAAAGCAACTAACTCTTCTTTTACTTTCTTTTCATGAAAACTTCTATTTTTATCTACTAGTGATTTGTAAGCACTGAGTGCTTTTTTTTCGCTATTAATTGTTCTATAATTATGTATAAAAAGTAATTCATTATAAAAAAGAACATAATCTGGATCAGAATTAGGTTTTATAATTGCTTTAGTAGAGTCTAAATATTTTTTTGCCAAGTCATAGTCTTCAATTTCAATGTATGCTTCAGAAATATTATTATAGGCTTCTAGTAAATTATAATTATATCTAGATGATGATTTTCTCTCTTTAGTAATTTTTAGTGCTGTTTTATAATTCTTTAGCGCTTCTTTATAGTTTCCATCATAAAATTGTATTATACCATACTCTCTATGTAATTGTCTTTTGGGTTCTCCATTAGACTCTATTGTACTTAAACTATCAAGTAACTTATAAGCTTCTTCTTTCTTGTTTAAATAATAATAAAGCGTTCTAGCTTTAGAACTTGCTGTAATAACATACATATTTATATTTGAAGATTCCTTAGCTGCTTCTAAAGCTTTAGAATTATAATATAAAGACTGTTTATAATCACGTAAACTAATATTTATACGTTCTAAGAAATTATAAGCATATACTAATTCCTTAAGATGATCTTTTCTATTGGAAATGTCAATAAATTTTTGACCTATACTAATAGCGTTTGCAAATTTATTTCTATTCTCTTCTGTTTCCCAAGCATTTCTAAAATAAACATAGTTTCTTTTTCTATTATTAGGTGCTTTAACCAAGTTTATAGTTTTATGAAAATAATGTGCTGCAGAATCTAATTCTTTTATTTGTTTATAATAATAGCCTTTTCTAAAGAGATTTTCTATAAGAAGTGTATCTGGTAATTTTAGATCTCCATTAATAATTTTTTGAATCTCTTCTATATATATAAGTGTAGAGTCATTGGCGTTAGTTTTTCTTTCTAAAACTCTTAATTTACTGATTTCATTAATTTTATCTAAAATTTCTTGGTCTGTGTTAAATTTACCACAACCAAAAAACAATAAAATAATAAGCCCTAATAAAAGAGTAATTTTCCTCATAAAAACTTAATAGCAATAATTTACTTAGCCAAAATATACTTTTTAATTATTAAAACAATAATTAGTCTTTTAAAAACTTAATATTCCGTTGTAATCCAGAAAATTTTGTTCGCTTTACTGCCGATTTTTGAAACACTTTTTTAAACACGTCTTCAGTAATCTCTTCCCAATCCTTTTTGGTCATTTCTAAAAGTTCTGGATGCGGATTAAATAAAGGTTCATTATGTGGTTTTGAAAATCTATTCCATGGACAAACGTCTTGACAAACATCGCAACCAAACATCCAATTGTCAAACTGTCCTTTCATACTATTTGGTAATTGGTCTTTTAATTCAATAGTAAAATATGAGATACATTTACTACCATCTACGACATAAGGTTCAACAATAGCCTGCGTTGGACAAGCATCTATACAAGCAGTACAGGTGCCACAATGGTCTGTTACTGGAGTGTCGTATTCTAAATCTAAATCAATAATTAATTCAGCAATAAAATAAAATGAACCTACTTGCTGCGTTAATAAATTACTGTGTTTACCTATCCAACCTAAGCCTGATTTTGCAGCCCAAGCTTTATCTAAAACAGGGGCAGAATCTACAAATGCTCGTCCAGAAATTTCTCCAATCTCATCTTGAATAAAATGTGTTAATTCCTTTAACTTACTTTTAATAACATGATGATAATCGTTACCATAAGCATATTTAGAGAGCTTAAAACTGTCTTCGGTTTGAGTATCTTGTGGGAAATAGTTAAGTAACAACGAAATCACACTCTTAGAGTCTTCAACTAATTTTGTTGGGTCTAAACGCTTATCGAAATGGTTTTCCATATAACTCATTTCCCCATGCATATTATTCTTTAACCAACTTTCTAAACGTGGCGCTTCTGCTTCTAAAAACTCAGCTTTGCTAATACCACAAGACAAAAAACCGAGGCGTTTAGCTTCGGTTTTGATTTGTTGTGCGTATTTAGCTTTATTATTTATCATTATTAAAACAAGCCGCCTTGTATTGGTCCTTTAATTTTGCCTAAATGTTTATAGGCTAATTCGGTCACTTCACGTCCACGAGGTGTTCGCATAATAAAACCTTGCTGTATTAAAAAGGGTTCGTAAACTTCTTCTACTGTTTCGGTACTTTCACTAACGGCAGTTGCTATAGTACTAATACCAACTGGTCCTCCTTTAAATTTATCAATTATAGTAGTTAGGATTTTATTATCCATTTCATCTAATCCGTAAGCATCTACATTTAATGCTCCCAATCCATACTTTGCAATTTTAATGTCTATACTTCCATTTCCTTTTATTTGGGCAAAATCTCTAACACGACGCAATAATGCATTTGCTATTCTTGGTGTACCTCTACTTCGTCCTGCTATTTCTATTGCTGCTTCCATAGAAATAGGAACATCTAAAATATTAGCACTTCGTTGTACTATATTACTTAAAAGCTCAGTATCGTAATATTGCAATCTACTTTGAATTCCAAAACGAGCACGCATTGGTGCTGTTAGTAATCCAGATCTTGTAGTTGCTCCAACTAAAGTGAATGGGTTTAAATTAATTTGAACCGTTCTTGCATTTGGTCCAGACTCTATCATTATATCAATTTTAAAGTCTTCCATAGCCGAATATAAATACTCTTCAACTATTGGGCTTAATCTATGTATTTCATCAATAAACAACACATCACGATCGTCTAGATTTGTTAACAACCCCGCTAAATCTCCTGGTTTATCTAATACTGGTCCAGAAGTTACTTTAATACCAACATTTAATTCATTCGCTAAAATATTTGCCAAGGTTGTTTTCCCTAAACCTGGTGGACCATGAAATAAGGTATGATCTAATGCTTCACTTCTTTGGTTTGCTGCTTGAACAAAGATTTTTAAATTCTCCAACACTTGATCTTGACCAGAAAAATCTTCAAAAGATAATGGTCTTAATGTTTTTTCAATATCGAATTCTTCAGAAGAAAAATTCTCGTTTGTTGGATCTAGGTTTTCGTTCATATTAAAACAAATATAAAGAAAAAGCCTTTCAGTTTTTAGTATTAATCTGAAAGGCTTTTCTCTATTACTTCTAATTTTATCTTAATTCAAAATCTTGAATTCGCAACGTCTATTAATATCATATTCTTCATCTTCACAAATACCTTCTTTATCACATTCATTTAACGGTTGCATTTCTCCATAACCAATACTTCTTAATCGGTTTCTATCGATACCTCTACTAACAACATATTCTAAGGTTGACGCTGCACGGCGTTTAGATAAATCTAGATTATATTGATCTTTTCCACGTGCATCTGTATGGGCAGATACTTCAACTTCCATGTCTGGATATTTCTGCATTAAACCTACTAACACATCTAATGTTACTGCCGCATCTGGACGAATATTAGATTTATTAAAATCGAAATATATTTTGTCTAAATTAATTTTAACATCTCCTTTTTCATCTTCTTTAACAGCTGCTTCTGCATCTGCATAAGATTCCAAAATAAGCTCTATATTATGTTGAACTTTTCCCTTGCTATCTGTAGAAAACTCTACATCTTGAGGTATATATGCTTTACGCGTACCTCTTACAGTATATTTTTTGTTAGGCTCTATCTTAAATAAATATGTAGCATCATCTCCAACAATAGTATCTTGAAGTACAGTTCCAGATTCATCCATTAATGTTACTAACGAACCATCTAATAACTCTTTACTATTCTTATCTGTTACAACACCTTCAACTTGGTATTTAGTTAAATAATTCTCTTCACGACCAAAACCATATAGTCTGTCATACCCTGTTCTATTAGAAGACATATAACCTCTATTATCTTTCTCACGAATAACATAAGCAAAATCATCTAAATTACTGTTGATTGAACTACCTAAATTAACTGGTTTATCAAAGCTCCCATTAACAGAATTACTTCTAAATACATCTAATCCTCCAAAACCTAAATGGCCAATTGATGAAAAATACAAAACATTGTTTTCACTAATAAATGGAAACTGTTCTCTATGTTTAGTATTTATTTTCTCTCCTAAATTTTCTGGTTCTCCATAAGTACCATCGCCATTTACTGTTACTTTATAAATATCAAAACTTCCAAAACCACCATCCATATCACTAGCAAAATAAAGTGTTTTGCCATCTTTACTTAATGCTGGATGCTCTGTACTATATTTATTTGATGTAAATGGTAGTGCTTTTACATTTTTCCAACTACCATCAACAAATTCAGCTTTATAAATTTTAATATGAGCTACACGTTCTTCACCTGTTTTTGTGCGCGTCTTATTCGTTCTATTAAAATACATTGTTTTTCCATCTTTACTAAATGTCGCATTACTCTCATGAGAGTCTGTATTAACATCACTAGAAAAAGGTTTCACATCTTCTAATGTTCCATCTTTAGTAATGGTTGCATTATATAAATCTAAATACGGTAAATCATTCCATACAAATGATGGATTTTCACTATTTCTAGATGATGCAAATGCTACTTTATCATCTCCATAAAAAGACATCCCAAAATCATTACTAGAATTTTTATTCTCTAATTGCTTTAGTTTGAATGTGTGTGGCGTTGTTTTAGTATTCTCATCTATAAAACTTAAGGTATTTACTGGTTTAGCATAATATCTACTTAACCATTTATCTGCTTCCTTATAATCTTTAGCCCCTTTTAAAGCTTGTGCATACCTAAAATATAGTTCAATATCAATAGAATCTGTATGCGTTACAAAAAACTCACGGTAGGTTTTAATTGCTTTTTGCATTTGTGAATTATAGTAATAACTATCTGCTAAATTTTGAAGTACTTCTCTTGAGCGATCTTTTGTTTCATAAATATTAGCAGCTTCTTTATAAGCTTTCATTTCAAAAAGCTTATTAGCTCTTTTTAAACTCCCTTTTTGTGCTGAAGCGATTCCGCTAACGAATAAAAGGCATGTAAATATGTATATAATTTTTTTCATTTTATAAGTCTTTTAAGTTTAGAAGAATCTTGGTGAACGATCGTATCCGCCTTTTAAGCCAAATAAATCGACATCAAATAACACAAAAATCTCATGAGATCCAGAGTTATAGTCTCCTAAGTTAGTAGTAGTATAATCGTAAGCATAACCTACTCTAAGTTGTGGCGTAATTCTAAAATTAGCCATTGCACTAATAGCATCGTCTAAACGGTATCCTAAACCAGCCTCTAGTCTATTATTAAATAATAAATTAGCATTTAAATCTATTGATAATGGGGCTCCGCTCACTGCCTTTGCCATAAACGAAGGTTTAAACTTTAAACCTTTATTGATATCAAAAACATAACCACCAGTAAAGAAATAATGAATACTTTGTACTCCTGTTGATTGGATCCCGTTTTCATTTTCCAAATGCTTTGTTGTTAAAAGATTTGGAGCAGAAAGCCCTAAATAGTACTTTTCTGTAAAGAAAAAGGCTCCTATTCCTAAATTAGGAAATACTTTACTAACATTTTCGTTGAAAGCAACATCTGTTGTTTGATTACCAGATTGTAAAGTAAACCCATTAAAATTAGCATCAAATATAGTTACACCTCCTTTTAATCCTAATGATAATTTACTTTCTAAACCTACTGGTAATACATAAGCAAAATCTGCATAAATATTATTTTCATTTACTACATCTCCAATATTATCATTAGTAAAGGATAAACCTACTTCTACTTTCTCACTTAATGGTGTATGTACAAAAAAGCTACCTGTTTTTGGTGCACCTTCTAATCCTACCCACTGTGTTCTATACAATCCACCAATATTTAATATGTCT
The DNA here is from genome assembly GCF_947500325.1 of uncultured Lacinutrix sp. Taxonomy (GTDB): domain Bacteria; phylum Bacteroidota; class Bacteroidia; order Flavobacteriales; family Flavobacteriaceae; genus Lacinutrix. Next base: position 3,406 of record NZ_CANMRQ010000023.1, on the reverse strand, counting down.
TCGGTAGCTGTTGCATAAGCAGGATTAACCACACTCATATTATACATATATTGTGTAAACTGAACATCTTGCTGCGCTTGACTATTGAACGTTATTAACGCTAAACCAACGATAACAGCTATTTTATGATATATATTTAAATTTTTCATTGTTTCTAAAATTTTGTGTTATCTAAAAATTATCTGCTTAAGTATAAACGTCCTTGTTTAGGTTTGTTTATGCCATCGTTGTAATTGAAAATATAATAGTAAACACCTACTGGTAATTCTCCAGAACCTAGAGATCTTGATTGATTAGAAGTCCCATCAAAACGAGGCGTTGATGCGTTTCCTTTATAAACAATATTTCCATAGCGATTATAAATCTCCATATCATAATCTGGGAATAGAATTCCTAAATTATCTATATCAAATGTATCATTGACACCATCTCCATTTGGTGAAAAACCATCGGGTATAACTAAGAGACCACAGCCTGTAAGATCTGGTGTTACTGCTAGACGCACACTACTTTCACAATTAGATATAGGATCTATTAGTACTGCATAATACGTTGTATTAGTAATAAGTTCTGTTGTGCTAGAAATCACATTTCCATTAGCCATAGCATCATACCAGACTACATTATTTAATGCTGAATTAAACTCTGTAATATTTAATGTTAAGTCATTAATTGTTGGGGCATCATTAATACATAATTCTTGATTAATATCTATTAGTGTTGGTGTTGGTGCATCGTTTACAGAAACAATAACCTGAACTCTAACAGAAGATTCACAATTATTTGCACTGTTCTGCGAAGCATAATAATCTTCACCATCTACTAATGTTTCAGAAGGATCTAAAGCTATTGTTTCATTCATATCTGCATACCATGTGATTGTTGTTCCTGTAACAGAAGCATCTAAATCTGCAACTGTTGGGTTATCAACTAAACAAAAATCTGGATTAGCATTAACGATTATAGCTGCTGCTGTATCATTTATTGTAACAGTCGCTATTGCAGAGGCATTAATTGTACATGGTGCAACTGCTGTAACAAAATATGTAAAATTATATGTACCAGACATAACTAATGATAAGTCTAACGTTGTTCCAGAAAAACCTGTAGCACCATCATCGTTTGTAAATGTTCCTGAAGTATCTGGTGTTCCACTTAATACTGTTAGTAGATCTAACATATTATTTGTTGTATCTACATCAACTGCACAAATACTAAAAACGCCATCTGTTCCAGCATTTGGTGTATTTGTTACCGTAACAACAACATCACTGGTAGCATTACCACAAGCATTAGTTAAAAAGTACGTATAAGTTCCAGCAGTATCTACATTAGGGTCAAATATATTAGTATTACTTGCTAAAGTTGGTACCCATGTTCCTCCTGTATCTGGTGTTCCTCCAAGTTGTGTAAATAAGTCATATGTTGTACCATCATCTAGATTACATATATCTAGAGTGCCATCTATTCCAGCATCTAAAGGTGCTTGAACTGTTATTGTTATCGTAGTTGAAGCATCTGCACACGGTGCGGCAGAAACAACATATGTAAATTGATAATCTCCAATTCCAAATCCTGTAACATCATATACTAATGGATTAGCTACTACTGTTCCTGTAGCATCTGTTCCTTCATACCATATTCCTGTTGTATCTTGAGTACCATCTAATCCTAAATTTAAATCTACAGTTGTATTATTACATACACTAATAGGTGTTGTAGCTATGCCTCCAGAATTTGGTAATGGAATAATTACTACTGTAACCTCTATTCTTGTAGAAGACTCGCATAAAGTTGTTGCATCTGTCTGCGTAGCATAATATGTTTCTCCATCTACTAATACTGTTGTTCCTGGTAAAGGAGTTCCTCCTACAATTTCATCATACCATTGTATAACTGTACCAGTTGCAGATAAATCTGCTACTGTAGCTGTATCACAAAAATCTTGTGTCGCTGCTGCTGTTGGTGCCATTGTATCACTTATCGTTATACTTACTGTTGGCATATTTGGGTCATCACATATTCCAATAGCATCTACATCATATGTGAATGTATAAGTTCCTGGTGCTAATCCTTCTATTGTAACAATACTCCCAACTAATTGGCTAGATGGAGTATTATCGTTCCAAGTACCTGTTTGATCTTCGTTATCTAAATAATCGAAAAGATTCAATGTTTGCCCAGCTGTTATTTCGGCAACACAAAATTCTGGTGCATCATTAACTGTACCTGCGTTTGGAGCATCTTCTACTGTTATTGTAACTGTAGAACTGTTACTACATACATTAGCATCTGTAATACTATATGTAAAGCTATATGAACCAATAGTTAATAATGTTAAATCTACATTACTTCCTGTTAATGCTCCTGTTGCATTATCATCTGTCCAAGTTCCTCCTAAACCATTTCCGGCTAACTGTCCAAATAAATCTAATGGTGAATTCGCTGCTAAATCATTCTCACATAATACTACTGGCGTTGCTACTCCTGTGTTTGGTAAAGCATTAATATTTACTTGAACTGTAACCAAAGGATCATCACAAGTACCAATCGCATCTACATCGTAAGTGTAATTGTATGTTCCTGGTATTAATACTGATAAATCTATTGGATTTGCAGTTACAGTTCCTGTATTATCTGTTCCTATATACCATGTTCCTGTTTGATCTTCATTATCTAACAAATCAAATAAATCGTATACCGATGGTGCTGCTCCTTCACAAAATTCTGCTGTACCATTTACTGTTCCAGATTCTGGTGCATCGTCTACTGTTATTGTAACGATAGAACTACTACTACACATATTTGCATCTGTAATACTATATGTAAAGTTATACGTACCTATAGTTAATAATGTTAAATCTACATTACTTCCTGTTAATGCTCCTGTTGCATTATCATCTGTCCATGTACCTCCTAAATCATTTCCAGCTAACTGTCCAAATAAATCTAATGGTGAATTCGCTGCCAAATCATTCTCACATAATACTACTGGTGTTGCTAAGCCTGTATTTGGTAATGGGTTGATTGTAACTTGAACTGTAACCAAAGGATCATCACAAGTACCAATCGCATCTACATCGTAAGTGTAATTGTATGTTCCTGGTATTAATACTGATAAATCTATTGGATTTGCAGTTACAGTTCCTGTATTATCTGTTCCTATATACCATGTTCCTGTTTGATCTTCATTATCTAACAAATCAAATAAATCGTATACCGATGGTGCTGCTCCTTCACAAAATTCTGCTGTTCCATTTACTGTTCCAGATTCTGGTGCATCGTCTACTGTTATTGTAACGATAGAACTACTACTACACATATTTGCATCTGTAATACTATATGTAAAGTTATACGAACCTATAGTTAATAATGTTAAATCTACATTACTTCCTGTTAATGCTCC
>NZ_CANMRQ010000022.1 GCF_947500325.1 uncultured Lacinutrix sp. | reverse complement strand
TCAAATAAATCGTATACCGATGGTGCTGCTCCTTCACAAAATTCTGCTGTACCATTTACTGTTCCAGATTCTGGTGCTGGTTCTATTGTAATCGTAATATTTTCAAAATCAGAACATGTGCCATTATCTATTGTATATGTATATTGATATGGACTACCAGCAACTGTTAGTATAGTAATATCTATTGGATTAGCAATTGTTGTACCAGAAGCATCAGTCCAGACACCACTATTATTATCCTGTGTCCCATCTAAAGTATTAAAAAGATCATAAGGAGAATTCGCTACTAAATCATTTTCACAAAATACTGCATTAATAGCATTACCCGCTTCAGGGTCTTGTAAAACGATAACTTGTACTGTAGTTGATTCTTCTGGACAAGGATTTGGTAATATATTTTGCGTATATGTAAAATTATATGTTCCTGGAGTAAAGGTCGTTAAATCTATTGGAGAACTTACTACGGGATCAGTACTTGATGTCCCTTGAGTCCATTGTCCGTTAGGATCTTCATTATCTAATAAAGTAAACAAATCAAAAGCTGAAGGTAGAGCCGCTTCACAAAATGAAGCAGGATTAGCTGCAGATGGAATACCAGAAGTAAATGTATCGTAAACTGTTATTACTACAACTGAAGTTGCTTGAGGACAAGCTCCATTCGCTGCGACTATATATGTAAAAGTATAAATATTTGGTAACGTTAATGTAGAAATATTAACGGTTCCTAAATGTCCATTTGTTGTTGCTAGTGGACCTGTCCATGTTCCTGTTGTATCTGGTGTTCCGCCTAACTCATCAAATAAGTTAAAATCGTTTGTAGGAACGCTATCCTCACAATAGTCTAAAGTTCCTGAAGTTCCTGCATTAACAGGGTCAAAAATATTAACGGTTACAGGTACAGGATTACTATCACAAAAAATACTGTTTGTTTGAACGTAGTAAGTACTACCATTTGTTAATGGAGTTGATAATGATAGTCCTGGTAAAATTGGATCTCCATTTCCGTCAATATTAGCATACCAACTAACACTATCCATTGTTCCAGGATCTAAATCTCCTATTGTAGGATTAGTATCTGAACAAAAATCTTGTGGATTAGCTGGTGTTGGGTCTAAAGGTGCATCAAATACAGCAGTACTACCTAATTCTATTTGACTCTCACATCCAGTATTATCAACAAATACAACAAAGTAATTTGTTGCTCCAAGTGGTATAGCATCTGTAGTATTTGCTAGACTTGTAAGATCAAAGTCATTATATACTAAAACACTTCCTCCTACTGGGACATTAGGTTGTAGTACATCATCAATATAGGTTTGTATTGTAGGATTTTCATTACTACAATATATTCCATCTAAATTTTGACCAGATGGATTTACTACAAAATCTATAATAATTGAAGCTCTTGTTCCACAATTCCCAGAATTATCATCTGCATAATATGTTCCTTCACTTACTAATTGATTTACATTAAAAGGACTTCCTCCTGTCATTGTATCATACCATACAATACCATTACCTTCATCTGTTGCAAAAGCATTTAAGTCACCAAAAGTGAATCCTGAAGCATCACAAATTGGTGGCGGTTGAATGGGAATAGTTGGACATTGCGCATTGGCATAAAAAGCTGCAAAAAGAAATACCAAAATATAGGCTACATATTGATATGTTGACCTAAACAAGGATCTTGTTTTCATAGTAGGTTAATTATAAGTTAATTTAGTTAATAGCCTAGTTTATAAAATCTATAAAAAGTAGTTATCATTTATAAAAACGAACAACTTATTAACAATTTCGAATGCAATTTAACTGATTTTATTGTATTTCATCGAGTTTTTTTATGTTTTTTTAACATGCTTAAGTCTAACTAATTGAAAATCAACTAGAAACAAAAAAAGTCCATTCGATTAAGAATGGACTTTTTTTGTTAATAAGTAATATATTTTTAGTGTTGTAGCTCTTCTTCTCCTTCTTTAAGAGGTACAATTTGAGATACAAAATCTTCTTCATGACCAGGCTTGCTATAGTCATATGCCCAACGGTGTACATGTGGTATTTCGCCAGGCCAGTTACCATGAATATGCTCAACTGGTGTTGTCCATTCCATAGTATTAGATCTCCATGGGTTTTGAACAGCTTTCTTACCAAAGAATATGCTATTAAAGAAGTTATATAAGAATACTATTTGAAAAGCGCCTCCAATTAATGCAAAAATTGTAATTACAACATTTACATCTTGTAAGTCATCAAATAATGGAAAATTACTATTTGTATAATAACGTCTCGGTAATCCTGCCATACCAATGAAGTGCATTGGGAAGAATACTCCATAAGCACAAACAGCAGTTACCCAAAAGTGTACATAACCTAAATTCTTATTTAGCATACGGCCAAACATTTTAGGGAACCAATGATATATACCGGCAAACATCCCATAAAGAGCAGAAATACCCATTACTAAGTGAAAGTGTGCTACTACAAAATAGGTGTCATGTACATTAATATCTAAAGCACTATCTCCTAAAATAATACCTGTTAATCCACCTGTTATAAATGTAGAAACAAGACCTATAGAAAACAGCATTGCTGGATTCATTTGTAGATTACCTTTCCAGAGCGTTGTAATATAATTAAACGCTTTTACCGCAGATGGTATCGCAATTAATAATGTTGTGAATGTAAATACAGATCCTAAGAAAGGGTTCATTCCTGAAATAAACATATGGTGTCCCCATACAATTGTCGATAAAAATGCAATTGCAAGTATAGAAGCAACCATGGCACGATATCCAAAAATTGGTTTACGTGAGTTAGTTGCAATAATTTCTGAAGTAATACCTAAAGCAGGTAATAATACAATGTATACTTCTGGGTGTCCTAAGAACCAAAATAGGTGTTCAAATAATACAGGAGAACCACCTTGATAATGTAATACTTCACCTTGTATAAAAATGTCTGATAAGAAGAATGATGTTCCAAAGCTTCTATCCATTATAAGTAATAATGCAGCAGATAATAATACTGGGAAAGATATAATACCGATTACGGCAGTTACAAAAAATGCCCATATAGTTAAAGGTAATCTAGTCATAGACATTCCTTTAGTACGTAAATTAATTACTGTAACCACATAGTTTAATGACCCTAATAATGACGATGCGATAAATATTGCCATAGATACTAACCATAAGGTCATACCTGCTCCAGAACCACCTTGAGCTAATGGTAAAGCACTTAATGGAGGATATATTGTCCAACCCGCTGCTGCTGGTCCAGCTTCAACAAAGAAAGATAATACCATGATGACACTTGATACAAAAAACAACCAGTAAGAAATCATATTAAGAAATCCAGAGGCCATATCTCGTGCTCCAATTTGTAATGGAATTAATAAGTTACTAAATGTACCACTTAAACCTGCTGTTAATACAAAGAATACCATTATAGTACCGTGTATAGTAACAAGTGCTAAGTAAATATCTGCATCCATAACACCTTCTGGTGCCCATTTACCTAATAATGCTTTAAAAATTACATTTGGCTCTTCTGGCCATGCAATTTGCATACGCATCATAAGTGACATCATTACACCAATAACTCCCATTATAGTACCGGTAATAAGGTACTGTTTAGCAATCATTTTGTGGTCCTGACTAAATATGTATTTAGTTATAAATGTTTCTTTATGATGGTGATCGTCGTGAGCGTCGTGAGTATCTGCGTGTGCTGACATAATCTTTATATCTTTTTAATCTTTTAATTAATCGTTGCTAACTAGAGAGTTTTTAAATTCTTTTTGTGTTTTAACCCAAGCATCATATTCTTCCTGTGTTTCTACTATTATTTTCATTTGCATATTGTAGTGAGATTTACCACAAATCTTATTACATAATAATAGATAGTCGAATTCGTAACGTTCTAGAGCCTCTTCACCTTTAGCGACTAAAGCCTTAGATTTTTCTGTTCTAATTTTGTTAATATTTTGAACTTTATCAATCATTTCTGGTGTTTGACGCATGTCTACTGTTGTTACTGTAGGCGTGAAACCAAATTGAGTAATCATTCCTGGTACACAGTTCATTTGCGCTCTAAAATGAGGCATATACGCTGAGTGCAATACATCTTGAGAACGCATTTTAAATAATACAGGTCTACCTACTGGTAAATGTAATTCTGTAGTAATTATATCATCTTGTGCATTAGGATCTGACTCATCAACACCTAATATGTTTGCACGGTCTATATCAATTAATCTTACATTAGCTTTTCCTAATGTATTATCTGCTCCACCATATCTAGCTTTCCAGTTAAACTGTTGTGCATATAACTCAATTACTAAGGGATCGTTTTCTGTACTAACATTCATGATTGTAGTCCAAGTAAATAATCCTTTAATAATTAAACCTGCTAAAACGATAACTGGAATAATAGTCCAAATGGCTTCTAATTTATTGTTATCTGCATAAAATAATGCTTTCTTTCCTTTTTCTCCTCTATATTTAAATGCGAAGTAGTGTAATAAGAATTGTGTTACGGTTTGCACAAAGAAAATAACTACCATAGAGATAATCATTAAACTATCTATACCAGGTCCATGTTCTGAAGCTGAATTAGACATTAATGGTAAATCACCATACATTACAAAACACATAATAGTAATTACATAAATGAAGATTAAAAAACCTAACATTAAGTAACCATTGATTTTGTTGTCATTATCGTTTGCTATTTGATTGTTTCCTCCAGCAGTAACTGTTTGAGTTAAATCAAATATCTTAACCATTTGCCATATGGCAACTAATATAAATACTAAAACTAAAATTGATAATAAAGCCGTCATTGTTGTCGTTCTTCTTTATTGAATTATTTTATTAATAATGGAAATGTTCACTTTCTTTGATGAAAGGATTACGTTTTGGCTCTAGTGGCGCTTTTGTAAGTGCTGTAAAGACAATAAATATAAATAATCCTGCAAAGAATAACATTGAACAAATTTCTGGAACACCAATATACCATTGATCTCCAACTGTAGCCGGCATGATCATATTAAATACATCTATATAATGTCCTGCTAAAATTACTATACCTGCCATTACTACAAACCATGGTACACGCTTATAATCACTATTCATTAATAATAGTAATGGGAATACAAAATTCATAGCCAACATACCAAAGAATGGTAATTTATAATCTTCTATTCTAGTAATAAAGTATGTTACTTCTTCTGGAATATTTGAATACCAAATTAACATAAATTGAGAGAACCATAAATAGGTCCAGAAAATACTAAAAGCAAACATGAATTTAGCTAAATCATGTAAATGACTATCATTTACTTTAGGTAATAATCCTTTTCCTTTTAAGTATAATGTTATTAAGGCAATAGTAGTTACACCACAAACCATCATACCAGCAAATACATACCATCCAAATAATGTAGAGAACCAGTGTGGATCTACACTCATTATCCAATCCCAAGACATCATAGATTCTGTATAAATAAAGAATACTAAAAATGCTGCCGAAATACGGAATGTCTTTTTAAAGTTTTTATTATCGTCTGCATTATCTTGTGCAATAGAGAATTTTCTTGAGAAGTATCTATATAAAGACCATCCACCAATGAAAACTAAACCTCTAATGATAAAGCCCCAAACATTTAACCAACCTGTTTTACCTTGTATTAATTTATCTTCAGCAACAACTTCAGGATCCATCCATACAAAAATGCTGTTATGACCAATAAAGTGAGATAATGCTGCAATAAATAATACTATTAAAGCACCTGGTAATAAATAAGCTGTTATTCCTTCCATCACTCTTAATACTAAAGGAGACCAACCAGCTTGCGCTGCATATTGAATGGCATAAAAGGCTAATACGCCTAAAGCAATCATCATAAAGAAAAATGCTGCTATATAAAATGCTGCCCAAGGTCTTTTGTGCACTGCATGCATTACATGCTCTACATGCTTTGTGTGTTCGTCTACTTCTCCATGAGCAGATCCATGTGATTCTGCAGTATCATGGTCATTCCCATGAGCTTCTCCGTGACTTGCAGTTTCTCCATGACCATCACCATGATGAGATTCTTCGGCTAACATGTGTTCTACTTCTTCAAATGATTTGTTAGAACTCATGAAACTATAACCAACACCTAATGCTCCTACGACCATTAATATGATAGAAACTAATTTTAGTCTGTTTGAAATTGTATACATATCTATATATAAACTTTATCTATATCTTATTTTATTAAATCTGCTCTAAGTTTTTCAACATAAGCAACAACTTGCCAACGCTCTTCTTCACTTAGCTGATTTGCGTATGATCCCATTGTATTTTTACCATAATAAATAGTATGATAAATACTTCCTGCAGTAATCTCACGATCCGCATAATTAGGTATACCTAATATTTTTTCACGTTTTACTAATTTACCTTGCCCTTTACCTTTGTTTCCATGGCAAATAGCACAATAAATATTATATAATTCTTTACCTAAAGCTAAATTTACTTGAGTAGAATCTAACTTATTAACTAAAGACGTTTTTGCTAATTCGTAACCTTCGTTAGTGTTTTCTATATCAAAAGGTGTATATCCTCTTGAAATACTTCCTTCAGCAGGTAATAGAGCTTCCATATTATTTTTAAGAATCTCCTTACCATCTACTTTTACACTTGCTTCTTGGTAAGTTTCATAACCTACAGGCTCATACATATTAGGCATGTACTCGTAATTAGGTCTTGAATCTTTTTGACAAGCTACAAATGACACTAAGACTAATGCTAATATTGTTATTTTAATAATACTCTTCATTTTGTATAATTAATGCGCGTTATCTACTACGTTAATTTCAACTGCTCCAGTTTCAGCTAATAAACTTGTTAGCTCACTTTCATTTCCATGTACTGGTATTTCCATTAAGAAATGATCATCTGTTGTTCTAGGATCAGGATTCTCTGCTTTTTTGAAAGGCCACATTCTACTACGCATATAAAACGTAATTACCATTAAGTGAGCTGCAAAAAATACTGTAAGCTCAAACATAATTGGTACAAATGCTGGCATATTTTCTAAATAGCTAAAACTTGGCTTTCCACCAATGTTTTGTGGCCAGTCTTCAATCATAATGAAGTTCATCATTAAAACAGCAACTGTTAAACCTACGCATCCATACATAAATGATGCAATTGCAATACGTGTTGGCGCTAATCCCATTGCCTTATCTAGTCCGTGAACTGGAAATGGCGTATATATTTCTTCAATGTGATGTCTTTCAGCTTTTACCTTTTTAACGGCAGCCATTAACACATCGTCATCGTTATAAATAGCGTGAATTACTTTGTCTGAAGTTTCCATATGCTACTTGTTAGTTTATTAGTTTTTTAGCTTGTCCTGACCAATCATCACGTTCTGCTCTTCCTGGGAATGAACCTGTGATAGAATCTAACAAGTCATATTCATTTTTTGTCATCTTACTTACCTGAAGGAAAGAATAAATACCAATACTATTAAGTACTTGCTCCATTTTAGGTCCAATACCATTAACTTTTTTCAAGTCATCTGGTGTTTGGGTATTAGGATCAAATGTCCCAATAGTTCCTAATAGACTATTTACACTTTCAGAATTATCACCACTTGGCAATGCTTCAGTTTTAGTTGATTCTATAGTTTTTATAGATGCATTATCAGAGTTAGATGTTCTAGCATCTGCTCCTGTACCCATTAAACTATCTCCTCTTTCTCTAATGTTTTTATAACGCTCTCCTGACGATTTTAAAATCGTTTTCACTTCTGCTTGTGCAATTACAGGGAATGTTCTCGAGTATAATAAAAATAATACAAAGAAGAATCCTATTGTTCCAATGAAAATTCCAATATCAACAAATGTAGGAGAGAACATTGTCCATGATGATGGTAAGTAATCTCTATGTAATGATGTTACAATAATTACAAAACGCTCAAACCACATACCTATATTTACTACTATTGAGATAGCGAAAGAGAACATAATACTTGTACGTAATTTTTTAAACCACATAAACTGAGGAGAGAATACATTACAAGACATCATTGCCCAGTATGCCCACCAGTAAGGTCCAGTTGCTCTATTTAAGAATGCATATTGCTCATATTCTACACCAGAATACCACGCAACAAATAGTTCTGTAATATAAGCCACACCAACAATAGAACCTGTAATCATGATTACAATATTCATTAATTCGATGTGTTGTACTGTAATATAATCTTCAAGGTTACATACTTTTCTCATAATAATAAGAAGTGTATTTACCATAGCAAAACCAGAAAAAATTGCACCTGCTACAAAGTAAGGTGGAAAAATTGTGGTGTGCCAACCTGGTATAACCGATGTTGCGAAATCGAATGATACAATTGTATGTACAGAAAGTACTAATGGTGTTGCTAAACCTGCTAACACTAATGATACTTCTTCAAAACGTTGCCAGTCTTTTGCTCTACCAGTCCATCCAAAACTTAATAAACTATATATTTTCTTTTGGAAGGGTTTAATAGCTCTATCTCTAAGCATTGCAAAATCTGGTAATAAACCTGTCCACCAGAATACTAATGATACAGATAAATATGTTGAAATTGCAAATACATCCCAAAGTAATGGTGAGTTAAAGTTTACCCATAGTGATCCAAATTGATTTGGAATTGGTAATACCCAATATGCTAACCATGGACGACCCATGTGAATAATAGGGAATAATCCAGCTTGTACTACTGAGAAAATCGTCATTGCTTCTGCAGAACGGTTAATTGCCATTCTCCATTTTTGACGGAATAATAAAAGTACTGCAGAAATTAGTGTTCCTGCGTGACCAATACCAACCCACCAAACGAAGTTAGTAATATCCCATGCCCAGTTTACTGTACGGTTTAATCCCCAAGTTCCAATACCTGTTGAAACGGTGTATACTATACAACCGATTCCCCAAAGAAATGCTACTAATGCAATTGAGAAAACAATCCACCATTGTTTATTGGCTTTTCCTTCTACAGGTGCTGCGATATCAACTGTAACATCGTGATACGATTTTTCGCCTGTAACTAAAGGTCTTCTAATAGGTGCTTCGTAATGAGACGCCATAATCCTTTTTATAATTGTTCGTTAATTAATATTTTTTATGCTTTCGTGTTTCTCACTTTAGTATGGTACTGCACATTAGGCTTAGTACCAACACTCTCTAATAAGTGATACATACGATCGTCTTCTAAAAGTTTTGCAACTTTACTGTCTTTATCGTTAATATCTCCAAATACCATTGCTCCACTACTACATGCTGCAGAACAAGCTGTTTTGAATTCACCATCTTTAATCTCACGTCCTTCACGTTTTGCATCAAGAATAGTCTTTTGTGTCATTTGAATACACATAGAACATTTTTCCATTACACCACGAGAACGCACTACTACATCTGGATTAAGAACCATACGTCCTAAATCATCATTCATGTAGTAATCAAACTCATCATTTCCTGGATATTGGAACCAGTTGAAACGACGTACTTTATATGGACAGTTGTTAGCACAGTATCTTGTACCTACACAACGGTTATATGCCATGTGATTTTGACCTTGACGACCATGAGATGTTGCTGCTACTGGACAAACTGTTTCACATGGTGCGTGATTACAGTGTTGACACATTACAGGCTGAAATGCAACTTGTGGATTATCTGCAGCTACTTCTAACTCTCCAAATCCTCCTAAAGATCCATTATCTCCAAACAATCCAGAGAAGCCTTCTTTTTTAGCATCATCTTGCTCAAAAGTATCTTCAGATGAATAGTATCTATCAATACGTAACCAGTGCATATCACGACTACGACGAATCTCTTCTTTACCTACAACAGGAACGTTATTCTCTGCATGACAAGCAATAACACAAGCACCACAACCAGTACAAGCATTTAAGTCTATAGATAAGTTAAAGTGATGTCCAATAGAACGATCAAACTCATCCCAAAGATCTGCTTCTGGAGACGTTGCTTCAATCATTTCGTGATCTTTAGATACCATTGGCATTGCATTCCATTCTTTGGCATCTTTAGTATTAAAGATCTCTAATGTTGTTTCTTTAATAATGTCTCCACGACCCATTAAAGTGTTTTGTAACTGTACACAAGCAAACTCGTGCATACCAGTTGCTTTTTTAACAGTTACATCTTGTATTGTATTAAAACCTTGGTATAATGCATATGCATTAACACCAGTTTTCATTTCATCTTTTAAACCAGCAGTTCTTCCATAACCAAAAGATAAACCTACAGAACCTGTAGCCTGACCTGGTTGAATAATTACTGGGACTGTAATTTTAGTTCCGTTTACAGTAATATTAGCATAACTACCATTTAAAGCTCCTGTAGCATCATGCTCGTTTACTAATTCTAAACGTTTAGCATCTGCAGCAGAAACTGTTAAATAATTATCCCAAGATGTTCTAGTAATAGGATCAGGGAATTCTTGTAACCAAGGGTTGTTAGCTTGTTGACCATCACCCATTCCGATTTTAGTATACAAGGTTAACTCCATTCCATTTGATTTAGCACCAGCTGCTAAAGCTCTTGCCGCATTTCCTGAAGGCGTTTCAACTTCTTCTTCAGAAGATACAACCTCAGCTTCTACTTCATCATTTGATGCTACAGTTACATTAGAAACAAATGCACCATCATGTAACGCTTGGTTAAATGAATTACCATTTAATATATTTTCATTCCATACCACTTTAATGTAATCGCTATATGAAATATCATTTTCATTCCACTTTAATAAAGCGTCTTGAAATTGTTGTGTATCAAATAAAGGACGAATTGTAGGCTGAATTAACCCAAAATGACCTTTTTTAAGTTCTACATCTCCCCAAGATTCTAAATAATGAGGTGCTGCAGCTATGTATTTTGATTTAGTAGCCGTTTCATCTGCTTTCATTGAGAATGCAACAGATAATTCAACATTTTTCAATGCTTCATCAAAATCTGGAGCATTTGGTAATGTGTATGATGGATTTACTCCACTCATTATAACTGCACTTACTTTACCTGCTTTCATATCAGCAATTAAAGTATTAACAGCCTTATCACTACCTTGTCTTGTTTTAATAGGTGTGCTAGAGTCAAAAGCTTTACTACCTAGAGCTTCATTAATCTCTAAAACCACAGTTTGGGCATTAACATCTTGAAGTCCAGTAACAACAACTCCATTACTACCTGCTTTACTTAATTCTGAAGCTGCTCCTTGAATTGCTTTCTCTACATTTGCTTCTAAGCTTCCAGAAAAAGAACCTCCAACTATTAAACTATGTAATTTAGCTAAAGCTAGTTTTTGCTGACTAGGCTTTAATGGCACACGCTTATCTGCATTAGCACCAGCTAAAGACATGTTAGACTCGAATTGAATATGACGAGACATTTTTCCATTTGTTGGAACACGCCCTTTAGAATAACCTGAGTCAAATCCGCCACCTTGCCAATCTCCTAAAAAGTCGGCTCCAAAAGCTACAATTGTAGACGCTTTAGAAAAATCATAATTAGCTAAACCTCTTTCACCATATTTTGCTTGATATGCATCTAATGCAGTAGATTCTGAAACGGCATCATATACTACATGATTTACATTAGCATATTTTGCTTTAAATTCTGCAATTAACTTTGAAGTAGATGGACTAGCATATGTTTGCGTTAACAATACTATTTGCTTTCCTGCCGCACTATACGTTTTTAATTGCTCTTTAGTTTCTGAATAAAACTGATCCCAAGAAATAGCGCTTTCACCTTTAGTAGGCTTTTGCACTCTTGTACTATCATACAATCCTAAAACCGATGCATTAACTCTAGCATTTGCTCCACTACCTGTGGTTGCTAAAGAATTGTTATCAATTTTAATTGGACGACCTTCTCGAGTTTTTACTAAAACACTTGCAAAATCAAAACCGTTAGCTATAGTTGTTGCATAATAATTTGCAACACCAGGAACAATAGAATCTGGTTGAACTACATAAGGAATTGATTTAATAACTGGTCCTTCGCAAGCAGCTAACGATGCAGCGGCAGTACTAAAACCAACATACTTTAAGAAATCACGACGCGTTGTAGACGATGCTTCCAATGTATTCTTATCACCTAAGAATTCATCTGTTGGAATTTCGTTTACAAATTCGTTTTGTTTTAGCGTCTCAACAATAGAGCTATCTTTTAGCTCCTCAACACTTTTCCAGTATTTCTTGTTTGATGACATATTATATAATTGAATTACTTCTTAATTTACTTTTTAAAAACTACTATTTATTTAGTAGTGACATTTACCACATTCTAATCCACCCATTTGAGCTGCTGTTAATTGCTCAACACCATATTTCTTAGATAATTGCTCATGGATTTTAGTATAATAAGCGTTGTCTTTCACTTTTACATTAGTCTCACGGTGACAGTTAATACACCAACCCATTGTTAATGGAGCAAATTGAGATACAATTTCCATTTCTTCAACTGGACCATGACATGTTTGACACTCTACACCTGCAACAGTTACGTGCTGTGAGTGATTAAAATATGCAAAATCTGGTAAGTTGTGAATTCTTGTCCATTTTACTGGTTTTGTTTCACCTGTATATTTTTGATTTGCATCATCCCAACCTGTAGCAGCATATAATTTCTTGATTTCTCCATCGTAAAACGCCTTAGAATATTCTGCTGTTGCAGTACTTTCTGCTACTTCATAAATTGATTTATGACAGTTCATACAAACATTTAACGAAGGAATACCTGAAGTTTTACTAACTCTAGCAGACGAGTGACAGTATTTACAATCTACACCATTATCTCCAGCATGTATTCTATGCGAGAAATGAATTTCCTGTACTGGCTCGTACCCTTGATTAACACCAACTTGCATAAAATAGCCGTAAGCAAAATAACCAGCAGCTAACAATAAAAATATTGTTGTCACCAATACTAAGAATTGGTTTTGAACAAATGCTTTCCAAATAGGAAGACCTTTTTGCTTATCTGCCAAAGCCACTCCTTTATCATCTGCAAAACGACGTAGTGTTTTATTAACCAACACTAACGCTCCTGCTAATAACGCAAACAATAATGCTAACGCACCTAAGATTAGATTGTTTGAAGACCCATCTCCTTCTCCAGATGCACCTCCTGTTGGAGGCAATACAACATCCTGCTTTTTAGTTATTGCAGCAGTATATGCTAAAATATTATCAATATCTGCATTAGATAATTGAGGAAAAGCTGTCATTGCCGTACCATTGTACTCTTTAAAAATCTTGTTTGCATACGCATCACCAGATTTAACCATGCCTGCACTATTCTTAATCCATGCATACAACCATTCTCTATCTAAACCTTCATCTTCTGCTAATCGCGCCTCAACATTCCTTAATGCTGGACCAGTCATTTTCTTATCTAATTTGTGACAAGACGCACAATTTGTATTAAATAATGCTTTACCTGCAACTGGATCGCCATCTTGAGCTGAAAGGGAAGTAGAAAACGCTAATAAAAAAATTAAGCTTAAATGAAGAATAGTAACGCCTAATTTGCGGTGAATCACCTGTTTCATATTGTTGATTAAATTTACTTCTAAACTTTGGTATGATTTTTTCATCTATACTTTAAAAATACAGTTTTAAAAACTTAGGCAAAAGTAATACTTAAAGTCCATTTTAGAAATCTTAAAGAAGTCTTAATTTCTAATTTAGAGGAATTCTAAATAAGAAATTTGATTCATTTTCGTTTATTACTTTTACATTTGTATCAAATAAATTTAAAATATGAAATTAACATCTTTTAAAAACATCTGTTTATCAGCAGCATTAACTATAGGCATTACAACATTATCTAATGCCCAAGAAGGTAACGTTGTCGTATACCAAGATGACGACATACCGACGCTATTAGAATTGAAAAAACAAATTAACGCTGAAGGAATAGACAGTAATAACTATAAGATTAGTATTTATTCTGGCAGTAATACTGGTGCAGAAAATGCTAAAAACAAATATGATTTAACCTATAATTCTTGGTCTTCAAAAAAAGTTTATGAAACACCTAATTACAAAATATATGTTGGTAATTTTAGAACACGCCTACAAGCCGATCGTGCTTTAATGGAAGTAAAGAAAAAATTCCCTCATGCTTTTATTTTTGAACCAAATCAGACCAAGAAAAAATAAAGTTAACGACTAAGATCACAAATAAAAAAGCGACCAATTGGTCGCTTTTTTATTTGTGATCTTAGTCTATATAATAGAAATTTATTTCAACTTCTTTTTCACTTCAACTTGGTGGAACGCTTCAATGACATCTCCTTCTTTGATATCATTGTAGTTTTTAATTTGCATACCACAATCGTATCCTTTACCAACTTCTTTAACATCATCTTTAAATCGTTTTAATGATGCTAATTCACCTGTATACACTACAACACCATCTCTTATTAAACGAATTTGAGAGTTTCTAAAGATTTTTCCATTCATCACCATACAACCAGCAATAGTACCTACCTTAGACACTTTAAACATTTCTCTAATCTCTGCAGTACCAGTAATCTCTTCTTTAAGCTCTGGAGACAACATGCCTTCCATTGCATCTTTAAGATCATTAATAGCATCGTAGATAATAGAGTATGTTCTGATATCGATTTCTTCTGTATCTGCTACTTGTCTTGCATTTCCAACTGGACGTACATTAAATCCTATAATAATAGCATCTGAAGCTGTTGCTAACAATACATCACTTTCTGTAATAGCCCCAACACCTTTATGGATAATATTAACATGAATTTCTTCAGTAGATAGTTTTTGGAAAGAATCTGTTAATGCTTCTACAGAACCATCCACATCACCTTTAAGAATAATATTAAGCTCTTGGAAATCACCTAATGCAATACGACGTCCAATCTCATCAAGAGTAATATGACGTTGTGTTCTTACAGATTGCTCACGTTGTAATTGCGCTCGTTTAGTTGCAATTTGCTTCGCTTCACGCTCGTCTGCAAAGACATTAAATTTATCCCCTGCTTGCGGTGCACCATCTAATCCTAAAATTGATACTGGTGTAGATGGACCAGCTTCCTTAATATCATTTCCACGCTCATCGTGCATGGCTTTTATTTTTCCACTATTCTTACCTGCTAAAACATAATCACCTATACGCAATGTTCCTGCTTGAACTAATATAGTAGAAACATATCCACGTCCTTTATCTAAGAATGCTTCTACTACAGTTCCACTTGCTGCTTTATTTGGATTTGCTTTAAGCTCTAATAACTCCGCTTCAAGTAATACTTTTTCTAATAATTCTTTAACGCCAGTACCTATTTTAGCTGAAATATCGTGAGATTGAATTTTCCCACCCCAATCTTCAACCAATAAGTTCATGTTTGCTAAACCTTCTTTAATTTTTTCTGGATTAGCATCTGGCTTATCAATCTTGTTAATAGCAAAAACTATTGGTACACCAGCAGCTTGCGCATGTGAAATTGCCTCTTTAGTTTGTGGCATGATATCATCATCTGCTGCTGCAACAATGATAGCTATATCTGTTACTTGAGCACCACGTGCACGCATGGCCGTGAAGGCTTCGTGACCAGGTGTATCTAAAAACGCTATTTTTTGCCCACCATCTAATTGCACGCCGTAGGCTCCAATATGCTGGGTAATACCTCCTGATTCTCCTGCAATTACATTTTCTTTACGGATATAATCTAGAAGCGATGTTTTACCATGATCTACGTGTCCCATTACTGTTACTATTGGCGCACGCTCTACTAAATCTTCTGGTTTATCTTCAACTTCTACAATTGATTCTTCTATATCTGCAGTTACAAATTCTACTTTATAACCAAACTCTTCTGCTACAATAGATAATGTTTCAGCATCTAAACGCTGATTCATTGTTACCATCATACCAAGAGACATACATGCCGAAATAATTTGAGTTACACCAACATCCATCATGGTAGCAACTTCACTTGCTGTAACAAACTCTGTTACTTTAAGAATTTTACTTTCAGCAGCTTCAATTTGTTGATCAATTTCAGTTTGTTCTCTGTGTTGATCTCTTTTATCTCTTCTATATTTAGCGCCTTTTCCTTTGTTAGATTTTCCTTGTAATTTTTCAAGTGTTTCTCTTACTTGTTTCTTTACATCTTCTTCACTAGGCTCTTCTTTTACAATATTACGACGTCCTTGACCTGGCTTATTATTACCTTTAAACCTATTGTTTCCACCTCTATTATTCCCGCCTCTGTTATTTCCACCTGAACCTGGCTTATTATCTCCTGGCTTGGATATACGACGACGTTTTTTCTTATTAGCATCTCCGCCTTTAGGCTCTTCTTTTTTCTTTTTAGGTTTGTTAAATTGAGATAAATCAATTTTATCACCTGCAATTTTAGGTCCTGAAAGTTTTTGATATTTAGTTTCTACAGTTTCTGGAACTGGATCAACCTCTTTAGCTGGCTCTGCTTTAACTGCTTCCTCTTTAACCTTTTCTTTAGTCGCTTTTGGAGGCTCTACTTTTACCTCAGGCTTTTTTGGGGCTTCTTTAACAATCTTAAGTTTTGGAATATCCTTAACTTTAGCTTTTATTATAGAAGGCTCTTTCTTTTCTTCTTTTTCTTTAGAAGCTATTTTAGCTTTAGGCTCTGTTTTGACTTCTGCTTTAGGCTCTTCTTGCTTAGCTACTTTCTTATCACCTTCTAAGTCAATTTTCCCTACTTGCTTAGGCCCAGATAATGTTTTAGTAGCTTTAACTACTTCCACTTTTGCTTTAGCCTCAGCTTCTTTAGCTTCTTCTACTTTTTGCTTAGCTTCTAATTCTCTTTCACGTTTTATACGTAAATCTTCCTTCTCTTTAAGCTTAGCTTCACTTACAGCTTGTGACTTAACTTTCTTACTAGCATCTGTCTCAAATTCATCTGAAAGAATCTTATAAGTTTCCTCAGATATTTTCGTAGTCGGACGCTTCTCTATTTCGACACCTTTAGAATCTAAAAATTCTACAGCACGATCTAGAGAGATGTTAAGCTCACGTAGTACTTTATTTAATCTAATCGTTTCAGCCATAAATGTTGCCTTACTCTTTTAATTTACTTCTTCAAATATATGTTAATCTTCGAACTCTTCCTTAAGAATTCTTATAACATCTAAAATTGTTTCTTCTTCTAGGTCTGTTCTTTTCACTAAATCTTCAACATCTTGTTCAAGAATACTCTTAGCTGTATCTAATCCAGCTTTACTAAATTCAGAAATAATCCACTCTTCTATTTCATCAGAGAATTCTCTTAACTCTACATCTTCTTCTGCTCCTTCTCTAAACACATCAATCTCATAACCTGTTAATTGGCCTGCCAAACGAATGTTGTGACCACCACGACCAATCGCCTTACTCACTTCCTCAGGTTTTAATATTGCTTCAGCTCTTTTATTTTCTTCATCAATTTTAATTGATGTTACACGAGCTGGACTTAAAGCCCTTGTTATATATAATTGTAAGTTATTAGTATAATTAATAACATCAATATTTTCGTTTCCTAATTCACGTACAATACCATGAATTCTTGATCCTTTCATACCTACACATGCTCCAACCGGATCAATTCTATCGTCATATGAATCTACCGCTACTTTTGCTTTCTCTCCTGGAATTCTTACAACATTTTTAATAGTAATTAAACCATCAAAAACCTCTGGGATTTCAGATTCAAATAATTTTTCTAAAAATTTAGGGGAAGTACGCGACATAATAATTGCCGGTTTATTCCCTTTTAATTCAACACTATCAATTATCCCTCTTACATTATCTCCTTTTCTAAAAAAGTCTGAAGGTATTTGTTTATCTTTTGGTAAGATGATTTCGTTACCTTCATCATCTAATAAAATTACTGCTCTGTGACGAATATGATGCACTTCGGCAGTATACAAATCGCCTTCCAATTCTTTAAATTGTTTAAAGATATTAGTATTATCATGCTCATGAATTTTAGAAATTAAGTTTTGGCGTAATGCTAAAATAGCTCTACGTCCTAAATCTATTAACTTCACTTCTTGAGACACATCTTCACCAACTTCAAAATCTGGTTCTATTTTACGAGCAGCAGTTAAAGAAATTTCTTGATTTGGCTCTTCTACTTCACCATCTGCAACTACAACTCTATTTCTCCAAATCTCTAAATCACCTTTATCTGGATTTATAATTATATCGAAATTATCATCATCTCCAAATTTCTTTTTCAATGCGCTTCTAAAGACATCTTCTAGTATCGCCATTAACGTTACACGATCGATTAATTTATCGTCTTTAAATTCTGAAAAAGAATCAATTAAGGCTAAATTTTCCATAACTCTATTGAATTAAAATTTTATCATCACTTTTGCTTCTACAATATTGTCGTAAGCTATAGTTGCTTGTTTTTGAACAGTAACCTTTCCTTTTCCAATAGGCTTTGGTTCTCTTGCCTTCCATTCAAGATTTATACTTTCTTCGTTAGCTTGAACTAAATTTGCTTCGATAGTTTCATTCTCAGTCTTTACTTCTAAAGTTCTACCAACGTTCTTTTTAAATTGCCTTGGCAATTTTAAAAGTGCAGCTGCTCCAGCTGATGCTACTTCTAAAGAAAAGTCTTCTTCTTCTCTATCTAAATTATGTTCAATAGCCCTACTAATAAACATACAATCTTCAACCGTAACTCCTTTATCTCCATCAATTATAATACTAATAGCATTATTACCTCCAATAGTAAGATCGATTAAAAACAAATCGTCTCTTTCTCCTAAAGCTTCATTAAGCAAGTTTTTAACTGTAGTATTAAACATTTTTAAGTATAAAAAGAGGGGACTTTTCGTCCCCTCACATTTCTAGTTTTCTTACAACGGTGCAAATATACACATTTTTATTGATTTTCATAATTATTAAAAGTCCCTTTTTTTAGTTAAATTTATAGTACTCATAAAACCTTTAAGCAATGAAAAAAATTCTCGTCCCTACCGACTTTTCTAATGAAGCAGAAAATGCTATAAAAGTAGCTGCTCAATTAGCAGAAAAACACAATTGTGAACTCATTTTACTTCATATGCTTGATCTACCTTTAGTGCAATTAAATGCGGGTAGTGCTCCAGCAGATTTGCCAGAGGCTGTTTATTTCATGAAATTAGCTCACAAACAATTTGAAGAGGTATTAAAAAAACCATATTTAGATAATGTTACTGTTACAGAAATGGTTGATTTTCATGATATCAACACAGGAATAATAGAAGTAAGTAAAGAACACCAAATAGATTTAATTATTATGGGTTCTCACGGTGCTAGCGGATTAAAAGAAATGTTCATTGGATCTAACGCGGAAAAACTGGTTCGCACATCTGATATTCCTGTTTTAGTAATTAAAAATGAGCATCATAATTTTAATATTGAAGAATTTGTATTTGCATCAGATTTTGAAAATGACAATCGAGAAACTTTTAAACAAGCTGTAAAGTTAGCAGAAATGTTTAGCGCAAAAATTCACTTGCTAATGGTTAATACTATCGCAAATTTTACAACTACTGCTTCCGCTAAAGTGAAAATTCAAGAATTTATAGCTGGAACAGCATTTAATAATTACTCAACAAATATTTATAACGATGAAACTGTTGAGAAAGGCATCCTTAATTTTTCTCATATTATTGATGCTGATTTAATTGGTATTAGCACTCATGGAAGACAAGGCATTGCTCACTTTTTTAATGGTAGTTTAAGTGAAGATATTGTAAATCATGCCAAGCGCCCGGTAATTACTTTTAAAATTTAAAGCACTTAAAATAAAAAAAGCTTCAGTTAAAACTGAAGCTTTTATCTTTTATAGTACGGGCGGAGAGACTCGAACTCTCACACCTCGCGGCACTAGATCCTAAGTCTAGCGTGTCTACCAATTCCACCACGCCCGCAAAAGAGTTGGCAAATATACAAATTGTTTCAATATTCAAACAATTCTTTTTAATAAAAAGTTTATCTCTTTTTGTACTTTTACTCAAATTCAAGAAAATACATGCAAAATATTCAATCTTACATTCAAGAACACAAAGATAGATTCTTAAGTGAACTCATCGAATTACTAAAAATTCCTTCAATTAGTGCAGATTCTGCTTTTAAAAATGATGTTATAAAAACCGCTAACGCTGTTATGGAAAGCTTAGATAAAGCTGGTTGTGATACAGTAGAGTTATGTGAAACAGATGGCTACCCCATAATTTATGCTGAAAAAATAATAGATAAAAACTTACCTACTGTTTTAGTATATGGGCATTATGACGTACAACCACCAGATCCTATTGATTTATGGGATTCTCCACCATTTGAGCCAGTAATTAAAACTACCGAATTACATCCTGAAGGTGCAATTTTTGCCCGCGGTTCTTGCGACGATAAAGGCCAAATGTATATGCATGTAAAAGCATTAGAGTTTATGACTAACCAAAACCAATTACCTTGTAATGTTAAATTCATGATTGAAGGTGAAGAAGAAGTTGGCAGTGTAAGCTTATCTAAATTTGTTAAAGAAAACCAAGAAAAACTTAGCAACGATGTTATTTTAATTAGCGATACTGGAATGATAGCTAAAGACGTCCCTTCGATTACGACAGGATTACGTGGTTTAAGTTATGTTGAAGTTGAAGTTACTGGCCCTAATCGCGATTTACATTCTGGATTATATGGTGGTGCAGTTGCAAACCCTATTAATGTATTAACTAAAATGATTGCTTCTTTACATGATGAAAACAATCATATTACAATACCTGGTTTTTATGATAATGTTGAAGAATTATCTACAGAAGAACGAGCACAAATGGCTAAAGCTCCATTTTCTTTAGATAGTTATAAAAAAGCTTTAGATATAGATGCGGTATATGGAGAAACTGGCTATTCAACAAACGAACGTAACTCCATAAGACCTACATTAGATGTTAATGGTATTTGGGGCGGCTATATTGGCGAAGGTGCCAAAACAGTAATTGCAAGTAAAGCTTTCGCAAAAATCTCAATGCGTTTGGTGCCTAATCAAGATTGGAAAAACATTACCGAACTCTTTAAAAAACATTTTGAAAGTATAGCTCCTAAAGGAGTTACTGTAAAAGTAAAACCACATCACGGCGGACAAGGCTATGTTACACCAATAGACAGTATTGGGTACAAAGCCGCTAGTAAAGCTTACGAAGATACTTTTGGAAAAACACCTATACCACAACGTAGTGGCGGTAGTATTCCAATCGTTTCATTGTTTGAAAAGGAATTAAAAAGCAAAACTATATTAATGGGCTTTGGTTTAGATAGTGATGCCATACATTCTCCAAACGAACATTTTGGCATTTGGAATTATTTAAAAGGTATAGAAACCATTCCTGGTTTTTATAAACACTTTACAGAACTATACAAATAATACTTAAGCTTTTCCTGCTTTTATATAGAAAGTAAAAGCAGGAAAACTTAAACAAAAATCGTCTTCAGAAAAACTCTAAAATGATTCAATCGCTTTTACTTATCTAATAATCATGAAAAGCAGTCATTTACAACATGTTTTTTTACTCACTTTAGCCACGTTATTTATAAGTACATCTGGTGCTTTAGGGAAATACATTAATATGCCTAGCGAAGTTATTGTATGGTGGCGCAGTGCATTAGCATGTCTCTTTTTATTTATTTATTGCAGGCTAAAAAAAATAGATTTAGTTTTTAAGTATAAGAAAGATGGCGTAACATTTATATTAAGTGCCATATTTATGGCTGCACATTGGATTACTTATTTCTACTCATTAAAACTATCTAATGTCGCTTTAGGAATGCTATCGTTATATACTTTCCCAATTATGATTGCAATACTAGAACCCTTTTTTGTAAAGTCTAAATTAGATTATATTCATATTCTTTTAGGTTTGATGGTTATGGTTGGTATATATATACTATCACCAGAATTTAATATCGAAAACAGTAATGTAAAAGGAATTCTCTTTGGGTTATTATCTGCTTTATGCTATGCTTTACGCACTTTAATATTAAAGCAACACATTAGTAATTACAATGGCACAATGCTAATGTTACATCAGCTACTTATTATAACTATTTTATTATCGCCCATATTATACTTAATGGATACGTCTGGGATTAAAACACAATATCCATACGTACTATTATTAGCATTATTAACTACAGCTATTGGCCATACACTTTTTATAAAAAGTTTAAGTTATTTTAGGGTAAGCACAGCTAGTATTATTAGTAGTATACAACCCATTTTCGGAATTATTATTGCATTCATTTTTTTAAACGAAATACCTACAATAAACACTTTTTTTGGCGGCTTATTAATTTTAGCTACTGTTATTATTGAGAGCATACGCTCTCAAAAAGATTAAGATTCTTAATTCTTAATAAATTTAAGTGTAGCTATCTTCTTATCTACTATTAGCTCTATAAAATAAACACCTTGAGCAATACTTGAAATATTTATACTTTCGGTTTTATTTTTCATGAGATTACTTAAAACGGTTTTACCGTTAATATTCAATATTTTATATTGAGCAGTCTTATAATTTGGTAAATCTATATTTAAAGTAGAAGTTGCTGGATTTGGATAAATATTAACATTTTCTAATATTTCAAAGTCTTCAACGCCTAATAAATCAAGTTCAATACAATCACTTGTTTCTGTACAACTTCCAGAAGTTATTTGTACAGCATAATTACCTGTTACTGTTGCTGTAAAAGATTGATTAGTTTCTCCAGCAATTGGCATATTATTATCACAATTAATCCATTGGTAATTAGCTCCAACTTGATTTGCTGTTAAAACATTACTATTTACTGTCACTAAATTACTAAAGTTTACCAAACCACCTTTAGTAACCATATATCCCATTATTATCTTTGTTAATTGGTGGTAATACGGTAAATCTAAAGTACTAAATCGATCTCCTGAAGAATGGTAAAAAGGTGTTTGATCATTATTTTCCCATGATTCTCCAACTAAAACAGCTGGGAAGCCTCTATTCCAAAAACTAGCATGATCGCTAGCCGAAGTTCCAGGATTAACAACATTAACATTTAAGTTAAACCCATAAGCAGGATTATTTAAAATAGCTACAACGTCATTTCCCATTCCAATAGAACCTGTATCTCCTTGCCTAACATCTACATCAAAGTCATTATCATTATCTCCATCATATCCCATCATATCTATATTTAATACACCTAAAATATTATCTCCATTTGCTTGTGCTAAATTTGCATAAAAATTAGAACCAAGTAAGCCTATTTCTTCTTCATCCCATAATGCATACACAATTGTATTATCTAAACACTGTTCTGATAGTATACGTGCAATTTCTATAACAGCTGTTGTTCCACTAGCATTATCATCTGCACAATAATTTGCCACAGAATCGTAATGAGCACAAATCATATATATATTATTTGGTGATGTTTGACCTAGTTGAGTTGCTATAATATTTCTACCATTAGTATTAAATGGTTGATCTACAACTGTAAGGTTATTATATTCTTGA
The DNA here is from genome assembly GCF_947500325.1 of uncultured Lacinutrix sp. Classification (GTDB taxonomy): domain Bacteria; phylum Bacteroidota; class Bacteroidia; order Flavobacteriales; family Flavobacteriaceae; genus Lacinutrix. The sequence goes on along the minus strand of NZ_CANMRQ010000022.1, from coordinate 36,986 downwards.
AATCTCTGCACCAAATAATCTGCTGCTAAATCATTATTTGCTTGTTGTCTATTTAAAATAGTTACTGCATTTCCATTAACTATAGTTTGTTCTTCTCCCGAAAACTCCCTAATCGTTAAGGTTAAAGAATCGATGTTTACTTGATTTATTACATCAACTATTGTTTGACCAAATGAGACAATGGTAAACACAAAAAAGCATATTGAAGTATTAATTAAATTTTTCATATTAGCATATTTTCATCAAATATACCATAAATAAGCAAACTTTTACACTCCAAAATATAGGATTTAAAACCTTAAATATTAATCATTTTATTAGAACCACAAACACTTGTTTATATATTCTTATTGTAAACTCAAAAAATAAACACCTCTACATTTGTAGAATACAAATATTAATTCTACATTTGTAGAGAATAAAACTAAATATAGAGAAATGCAATTATCAAAAACTGAAGAAGAATTAATGAATTACCTCTGGAAATTAGAAAAAGCTTTTATGAAAGATTTGCTTGAAGCTTATCCAGAACCAAAACCTGCGAATACAACTGTAGCAACACTTTTAAAGCGTATTACAGACAAAGGTTTTATTTCTTATAATAAACATGGTAATTCTAGGGAATATTTTGCTTTAGTTAAAAAGAAAGATTATTTCTCTAAACATGTTAATTCTCTCATTAAAAACTTTTTTAATGATAGTAGTTCTCAATTTGCTTCCTTTTTTACGAAAGAAACTAATTTAACTAAAGCTGAATTAGAAGATTTACAAGCCATTATTGCTAAAGAAATCAAAAATAAATAGTCATGTTATTAATACTATTAAAATCGAGTGCTTGTTTAGCCATCTTGATGGCTTTCTATAAGTTTTGCTTAGAGAACTTAAGTATTCACAAGTTTAAGCGTTTTTATTTATTAGGAGCTATATTAGTTTCTGCTATAATACCATTTATTACATTTATTGAATATGTAGAACCTCAATTCAATATTCCTTATTTTGAAATTAATCATTCTGTACCATTAGAGTTATTACCTACAGATGAAATAACAACTGAAGAGCCCATTAACTATTTACCATTAATTTTATGGTCTATATATGGGTTGGGTGTAATTTTATTTGGTATAAAATTCTTTATTAATTTAACCAATATTATTTCAAAAATTTATAAAAATGAAAAACAGAAACAAGGCCATTTTATAACTGTATTACTACAAGATTTAATATCACCTCATACTTTTTTTAGTTATATATTTTTAAATAAAACTAAATTTGAAAGTCAAGCAATTCCTAAAGAAGTACTATTACATGAAGCTAGTCATGCTAAACAAAAACATAGTCTAGATGTTTTATTTATTGAATTAATGCAAGTTATTTTTTGGTTTAATCCCTTGCTATACTTTATAAAAAAAGACATTAAATTAAATCACGAATTTTTAGCAGACAAAGCTGTTTTAAATCAAGGTATTGACTCATCATCTTACCAAAGTATCTTATTAGCGTTCTCATCAAATGCTACAGAGCCAGAATTGGCGAATGCCATAAATTATTCATTAATCAAAAAACGATTTACAATTATGAAAACAAAAACCTCGAAAAAAGCCATTTGGCTTAGAAGTTTATTATTACTACCGCTTTTAGGTGGACTACTTTTTAGTTTCAGTAGTAGAGAAGAAGTTGAAAAAGAAGCAACTATTAGTCCAGAAATGATATTTTCTGGAGAAGTCGAAAACAATAACAGTTCTGAATTGGGAGATGTTAAAAAAGAATTACAAAAAACTAATATATTAAGTGAAGGTGTTACAGAACCTATGATGAATGAATACAAATCATTCATGGTAGAATACAAAACTAAAAATAGAATAAATAATACCGTTTATAAAAGAATTGTAGCCATATATGATTTAATGTCTACAAAACAAAAAGCATCAGTTGAAAAATACCCTAAGAGTTTTTTACCAAAACTATCAAAAATAAAAAATAAAAAACCAACTCTAAAGGATTGGAAATCATGGAAAAATGAAAAAGAATATGCGCTTTGGTTAGATGGAAAAAATATTAAAAACAATAAATTAAATAACTATAATATTAATGATATAGTATATTTTTCGGGAAGCTTTGTTCATAACAATGCTAGAAGTAAAAAATTCCCTCAACCCTATCAATTTAGATTGTTCACTAAAAAAGGATTTGAGGAAACTTATTTAAAATCCGACATTAATAAATATAATAAGCTGTTAGAAAATTATGAGTTAGAAATTAAATATTATAAGAATAAAGTAAGAATAGACGATTCAGAATTAAGAATATTAAAATCACAAATAGATAAATTATATACAAGTTTCACAAAAGAAGAAATCTTAAAATACAACATACAAAGAGCAGCAGAATTTTCTATAAATAAAGAAAAAAATGATTTAAAATCGTATAAAAAACAAGACCCAATTTTAATAATTAATGGTATTAAATGTCAAGAATGCGTCTTAAACTTATCTAAAAAAGGAGTAGAGAAACTTATTTTAGAAACATCGAATCAAGAGTCTATAATTGGGTTTAAAATAAAATTTCCTGGAAAAAAATCTGAAAACATTAAAGGGAACATTTTAAATAATAAAGCCATTAAAAATCTAAACGAAGCTAATATTGGTCAGGTAATTCAGTTATTTGATATAAAAACCGATAGCAAGAAAAAACTTAAACCTGTTATAATTACACTTGTAGAGAAAAATCATAAAAATTACTCTCATTCCCCAGTAATTAAAAAAGGTGAGAAATCGCAACTCCCACCGCCACCGCCACCGCCGCCAGCAAAAGCTCCTCAGTATAAAAAAGGCAGAAAACTAACATTAAATGAGATTATTAAAAAAACGCCTAAAAATGTTGAGTCAGGATATGAAATGTTAGAAAATGGAGAGTCTCATTATTATACTATAAATAAAGGCAAAAAAACATATTATAATAAAGATGGCTATATAACTAACAAAAAAGGAGATATTTTACCACCGCCACCACCGCCACCACCTGCTCCAGCTCCAATTAATGGAGCAACAAAAAACAAAACTGGTTTTATAAATATTAATGGTAAACAACATTTTTATTCTAAAATAAAAGGTAAAGTAAAATACTATGATCGCTATGGTTATGAAGTGGATAAAAAAGGGAATAAGTTATCAAATATACAGACAGATGGTAGTAATGTTGTTCCTGGCCAAAAATTAACCAAAGTATACAAAAATGGGAAAGTAGTTAGTGAATTTAAAAAAACTTGGAAAGATAATCACTCAATGGATATTCCAGAACCTCCTATACCACCAAAACCTATATCTATAGTAGAACACATTAAGAATATGACTAATAAGGGTTCTAGTTTCTTTTATAATGGAGAAAAAATAACATCAAAAAGAGCGCTTAATTTAGTTAAAACTGACAAAAAAATAAATATGTCATCACATACAGATAATGGAAAATCTAGAGTGTACTTATCTACAAAACCAATTACTGTTATAAATGGCCGAACCAATATTGAAAAAAATAAAGCAAAAGCAAAAAAATTAGCAATGATAGAGCGCAAAAAAGCTGTGAAAGAAAACAAGGCTAAAATAATTGAAGCTAGAGAGAAAGATATGAAAGAAAGAAAATTAGCAATGGTTGAAAGAAAAAATATGATGCGAGAATCTAGACATAGTAGAAAACCTCTAGCGGAACAGTTTCTTGGAATGGAAGCTAATGGAACAATCTTTTTTTATGAAGGCAAAAAAATATCTGAAGCAGAAGCTATTGCTTTAGTTACTAAAAATTCTAAACTAAATGTATACATACATAATAGTAACGGAAAAGGCACCGTACATCTTTCTAAAAAAGGAATAAAAACTATAAATGGAAGCATAACGAACTAAAATTATTAGTTTATAAAAAAAGCTTCTTTAAAAGAAGCTTTTTTTATGTTAAATAATGTAACAAAAGCTAAGGTTAGACGTTCTAATAGTCTATCAATCAAATCTATCTACATTATGCTAAAACAGTTTTTTATTATCTGCTCTGGAGCAGATACAGATATTCTTTCTAAAAGTTCTATAGGAGAGCAAAATAAATATGCCGGCATTGGAGCTACGGTATTCTTTACTGCCTTAATGGCTTTTTTAGCTTCAAGTTATGCACTTTATACCGTTTTTGATAATCTTTACGCAGCAATTGGATTTGGATTAGTTTGGGGATTACTAATTTTCAATTTAGATCGTTTTATAGTTTCTACAATAAAAAAAAGAAACCATATTATAGATGAAATTATACAAGCATCACCTCGTTTACTGTTAGCTGTAATTATAGCTGTAGTAATCTCAAAACCTTTAGAGCTTAAGATTTTTGAAAAAGAGATTAACCAAGTATTATTAGAACAAAAAAATGAATTAACACTTGCAAATCAAGATCAAATTGCCCTACAATTCACACCAAAGACTGAAGCTTTGGAAAATAATATAATTACACTTCAAAAAGAAATTACAAGTAAAGAAACAGAAGTAAATGCTCTATACAACACATACATTAGTGAAGCAGAAGGAACGGCTGGAACAAATTTACTAGGAAAAGGCCCCGTTTATAAAGAAAAGAGAGAGAAACATGATGCTGCTCTAGCAGAATTACAGACCCTTAAAGAAACTAACAAAGCTAAAATAGTTGCAGCCGAAACAGAAATTGCCAAACTAAAAACTGATTATGATAAACAAATAACCTCAACACAGCCTATAATTGATGGTTTTGATGGTTTAATGGCTCGTGTTAATGCTTTAGGCAGTTTACCTTGGCTACCGTCGTTTTTTATTTTTTTATTGTTTTTAGCAATTGAAACCTCTCCAATTTTTGCAAAATTATTATCTCCTAAGGGAGAATACGATTTTAAATTAGAAGATCAAGAAACTGCAATAAAAGGTATTGTAGAGCAAAAAGTAGAAGAACGTAAATTAGCAATAAAAGCAGATTTTGCAATTAATAATAAGGTATATACAGATATTGCTGAAGAAGATGAATTATACGAATACAAACGTAAAAAGGCGAGAGAACTTATGCAACAACAAGCTGATGCTTTCTACAAAGGGCAACAGAAATTACTTTAATCTTTTAATTGTTTTTATAAACCGAAACTATTAAATGATACTATATTATCCATGACTAATACTATTGTAATTAATTATACACTTAATTATAATAACAATTTAGATTTTAGTTATTTTAATCTATTAAAAAATAGTTTTCAAAAAAAACAATGATTACAATCATTGTTAGAAACACGAGACAATTAATTTAAGTTATGAGATTAGCATATAAAAAAATCTTTTTTATAATATTTATAATTATATTAATTTCTAACTGCTCTAAAGGCAAAGAGCCACTAGCTATTTATCCTACATTTAATCAATTATATCATAGTGAAAATATACTTGATTATAGAGTATCTCCTAAAGACTCTATAGACAGAAGTGGATTAATGTTTTCTGATCAAGGTGCATGGTTTGCCTATAGTCTACCAGATTCTAAATCTAATTTCTCAGGTTTTTCAGGCCCTTTTTTAATGACTCAGCAAAATGGCATTTGGTCTAGCCAATCACTTGCTAAACTAAGTTTAAAAGGTAAAAACAATACTAACATTATAGACTGGAATTCAACTTTAAAATCACAACATAGTTATTCTAGTCATTTAGTACAAGTCTATAAAAACAAAAGACTTTACGTAAAACAAGAATTAGTTTATGCTTCTGGGCATACAGCTCTTCAAAAAACAACTATTACAAATATATCTTCTAAAGGCATTACACTTCATCCTTCGGTAAGTGGGGAATTATTTGATATAGATATAACTGTTTCTTCTAAAAATGAAACCATTGTGCTTTCCTCTAAAAAATCTAAAGCAAAAGGATATTTGAAATTTCCAAAAGAATCTGTTACTATAATGACCTCAGACAATTATTATAATGTTCATTTTGACACACAATTTCTAGAGCCTGGAAAGTCTAAGTCATATTTAATATCTCAATCTTTTATATTTCCAGAATACTCCTGGGAAGATGAAAAATCAAATATTACCAATGTAAACTTTGATACTATTTTAAACCACCGAAAAATTGAAAAAAACAAAGAATTAAAGGCACTTATAGACAATCAAAAATATCAATTTAAAGATTCTATATACAAACAAGTACTAGCTAAATCACATCTCACTTTACAAAATAATTGGCGCATACCTGCTGGTGAAATTAAACATGAAGGATTATTTCCTAGTTACCATTACAAATGGTTTAATGGGTTTTGGTCATGGGATTCATGGAAACATGCTGTAGGATTATCTTATTATAATATTGATTTAGCAAAAAAGCAAGTAAAATTAATGTTCGAATTTCAAAACAACGATGGTTTTGTAGCAGACTGCGTTTATAGAGACACTTTAATTGAATCTCATAATTACCGAGACACCAAACCACCACTTTCTGCTTGGGCAGTAGTAAAAATTTATAAAAAAGATAAAGACATAGATTTTGTAAAAGAACTGTATCCAAAATTAAAAAAGTATCACCAATGGTGGTATAACAAACGAGACCACGACAAAGACGGTCTTTGCGAATATGGTTCTACAGATGGTTCGTTAATTGCTGCAAAATGGGAAAGCGGAATGGATAATGCTATACGATTTGATAATTCTAAAATCTTAAAAAACACTAAAGGCGCATATTCTTTAAATCAAGAAAGTATAGATTTAAATGCTTACTTATATGCTGAAAAGTTATTTCTAAGTTATTTAGCACATGAAATAAAACAATTTGATGATAGCAAACAATATACAATAGCTGCCAATACGTTAAAATATAAAATTCAAAAACAATTTTATGATAAAAATGATGGCTGGTTTTATGACACAAATTTATCTGGAAATACTTTTATAAAAGGAGAAGGCAGCGAAGGTTGGATTGCTTTATGGGCAAATGTGGCAACTCAAAAACAGGCTGAGACCATAAAAAACAAAATGATGAATCCTAAAAAATTCTTTACAAAGGTTCCATTTCAAACTATGAGTGCCGACCATTCACGTTTTGCCCCTTTAGAAGGTTATTGGCGAGGCCCAAATTGGTTAGATCAAGCTTATTTTGGCGTAAAAGGATTGCGTAATTATGGTTACAACAAAGAAGCAAACAAGGCAACCACGCAAATAATAAGTGGTGCTGAGGGCATCTTAGGCAAAGGAAAAGCTATAAGAGAAAATTATCATCCTTTAACTGGTAAAGGACTAAATGCTCAGAACTTTAGCTGGAGTGCTGCTCATCTTATTATGCTTTTACAAAACAACTAAAAGTAAACTAGTCGCCATTAAATTCTATACAAATAAAAATATGTTATTGCTTTAACCAACTATCAATAATATCAAATATTTTTTCTTTATTTTCTGTGTTAAAACTCTTAATACGTGTTTTATGATCGCCTTGAGGTTTTACAAATTTATACAACTCTCTTTTTGGCGCATTTGCATTCAATTCGACTGCAGTTGCACTCCAAGAGTCATATTCACCATATATAAAAAGCATTTTTTTAGCTGAATTATCTAAAAACGATTTAATGTCTTGCATTGGTTTTAGATTATATTGTTTTGATACACCTTCAGGAAAAGCCCAATCAAATTTATAAACCTTTGATTCATTATTAAAGTATTTTTTAAAAGATGCTGTTTCATATCCATAAATACCTTGTTCTGTTAACGCTGCCCAAAAATAAGGTTGTAAGCCTTCAACAGCTTTCTCTTCAAAAAAGCCATAACCAGATACATTAATTAAATGGTTATACATATCGTCTATAGATACATTTCCAGACGGAATACTATCAATAGTATTTCCCCATTGCCAAAAAGCAAATGAGTATTCTAAAATAGTATAGTTAATAGCATTGTCTATACCAAATTCCCATGTTAGACCTTTATCAATTGCAATTTTTTTCATCTTTTCTTTAAGCGCTTTTCTATTTTCAAAGCATAACTCTTGAAAAGCTTGGATCTTTGCTCTAGCTTCTTTTGTACCTACGGTTTTTAAAAATTTATACACTCTCGGATCTTCTCGCTGGTAATTTAAAGGGCCAACATAGCATACACTAGCATCTACATTATTTGGAAAATATCTACGATGCGCCATAGTCGTTTGGCATCCTTTTGAAATTCCAGTTGTTATAAACTTCGCTTTTGAAAACAAGGCATTTCTAATAGCATCTATAATTATAGCCTGATCTTTAGCTGCATTCTCAACAGTAAGCGTGTTCCAATCTATTTCTCTAGGGCGAGAATTATTAAAATAACGATGCTCAATAGTTAACTGGTTTGCTTTATAATGATTAGCTAATTCACCAGCCTTTTCAGATCCTATTCCATAGCCACGAAGCTCAACAATTACTGGCTGATTACTATTTTCAAATCCTAAATATACACGTTGTTTAAATGTTCCTTTATTTAAATTGTTATGATCTATTGGCTGTTCGAACCATATTTCATAATTTTCATCAAAATGACTTACTGCATCTTTTTTTTCAATGCTTATTACGTTTTTTATAGCTGCTAATTTTTCAAAATTGGTAATTTCATTTATTGAATTTACAACAGGTTGTACTGTTTTACAGCTTGTTACTATTAAAACAAAAATTAAAAAATAGAAAGGACAAATTAGTTTCATAATAGGTTTGTTTTTGTGAATTAATTTCACTTTTTAAATTGTTTCATTTAATCCAAAAGGATCATCTATGGAATGCATAGGCTTTGTAAACCATTTTGGACCTTCTTCTGTCATATAAATATGATCTTCTAGACGAATTCCAAATTCATTTGGAACACAAATCATAGGTTCATTACTAAAGGTCATTCCAGGTCTTAAAACTGTTTGGTCGTTTCTAACGATATATGGCCATTCGTGAATATCTAAACCTATACCATGCCCTGTTCTGTGTGGTAAACCTGGTAATTTGTAATCTGGACCTAAATTATATGATTCTAATATTTTTCTTGAAGCGATGTCTATGGAAGCACAAGTATTACCTAATTGTGCTGCATTAAACGCTGCTTGTTGCGTTTCTTTTTCTATATTCCAAATGCGACGTTGTAAATCATTTGCTTCTCCATAAACATAAGTTCTTGTAATATCTGAAATATAGTCATGTAAAACACACCCAGTATCTATCAATACGACTTCATTCTCTTCTAAATTTTTAGGAGATTTAACACCATGTGGAAAAGAAGAATCTACACCAAATAATACAATACAGAAATATGACCCAGAAGGCACGCCATATCTTATATGTGCTTGATTAATAAAATCCCTTACTTCTTTTGCACTAATTCCTACTCTTAAAATTCTAGCTGCTGCTTTTTGTACTTCTAAAGTAATATCCATTGCCACTTGCATTATAGCTATTTCGGCATTAGATTTTAGCATTCTACAGCCTGCAGTAATAGGTTTTGCATCAATTAACTTATAATTATCCTGAGAAATAGTAATGCCATTAGTTATAAAAAAAGGAGTTGCTTCATCTATAGAAATAGTGCCTTTAGCTACACCATTCTCTATAAGAATTTGTGTAAATAATTGATACGGACTCTCATGCTCTTTCCAACAACATATCTTTCCTTCAATGCGCATAAAATCTAAAATAGTGCCTTTTTCAAACTCTGGAACTATATATTGTAATGTCCCATTTGGAAATAATAAAGCTCCTACCATTCGCTCGCTCGAGTTCCATCTCATACCTGTAAAATAGTATAAATTAGTCCCAGCGTGCAAATACATCACTTGAACATTTTCTGTCTTCATTATCTTACAAGCATTACTTATTCGCCTTTGAAATTCTTCTTTTTTAATAGGCTTTACTAAATGTGCTTTAGGTTTAATTGCTTTTAGTTCTGCTTCTATTGTTGAGCCTCCAATTCCATATGTACTCATAAATTATATTTTATTTTTTGTTATTCATCAACCTTTCAATATCTTCAATTTCTATAGGCATTGCTTCTGTAAGATTAACATTTCCCGTTGATGTAATTAAATAATCATTTTCTAATCGACAACCAATACCTTCTTCAGGTATATATATTCCTGGCTCACAAGTTAATACCATTCCAGCCTCAAAAGGTCTAGAATATAATCCTATATCATGGACATCTAATCCTAAATAGTGTGCTGTACCATGCATGAAGTATTTTTTATACAATGGCTTCTCAATATCTTGCATTGCAACTTCATTTGCGCTTAACAATCCCAGCTTTATTAATTCGGCTTCGACCAAACTAGCCATCTCTTTTTCATAATCTTCTGGTAAAGTACCAGCTAACAATAATTTACTACCTTCTTTTAAACAATGAAGCACAGAAGTATACACTTCTTTTTGCCGTTTTGAAAACTTACCATTTACAGGAAAACAACGTGTAGTATCACTATTATAATTTGCATAACAAACTCCAAAATCCATTAAGATCATATCTCCTTCCTTACAAATAGCATCATTACTATTATAATGTAGTGCACAAGCATTTTTTCCTGAAGCAACAATAGGCATAAACGCATGATGAGAACCACCAGATCTCACTAGGTTATAAGTTAGCTCTGCTTCTAATTCATACTCTTTAATATTAGGTTTACAAACTTTCAACACGCGTTTAAAAGACTCAACACTTATGTTGGCTGCCCTTTGGATCAATGCTACTTCTACATCTGATTTTATAGGCCGTAATTCTCTAGTAATTTTAGCTACTCTATGATAGTCGTGTAGAGGATATTTTTCTTTACACCATAATATCATTCGATCTTGTTGTGTTTGCTGATCTTTTGTTACACGTTTAATATGTTCATTATGCCCCAAATAAAAACCATCGGCCTCAAAAGCCATTAACTGTAATACTTTCTCAAAATCTTTTAACCATTCTACACGTTTAATTCCAGAGATTTCTGAAGCTTCTGATTTAGTTAGTTTCTCACCATCCCAAATTTTAACATGTTCATTAGTTTCTTTTATAAATAAAATCTCTCTATTATTTTTTTTATAAGCTTCTGGATATAAAACCAAAATAGTTTCTTCTTGATCAATACCAGAGAGATAAAACAAATCGTTATTTTGAGTAAAGCCCATAATATCATCTGCATTATTATGCTTTACATCATTAGATGTTAGAATAGAAATGGTATTACTCTTCATTTTTAAAATAAAACGATTCCTGTTTTCTATAAATAACTCTTTTGTAATTTTCTCGTAACGCATTTTAAAATGTTCTATCTGGGTGAAAAGGATTCAAATTTAAACTTGTTTTTTTATCAGAAATAACTTCAGTAACCAACTTACCTGTGGCTGGTCCTAAACTCCATCCCATCATTGCGTGACCTGTAGCTATTGTTAAGTTTTTACATTTTGACGATTTACCAATATATGGCAATCCATCAGGTGTACATGGACGTAATCCACATTCTGCATTCGTTTTCTCTGCTTCAGTAATATCTACATCTCTATAATATTTTTTAGCTGCATTTGCTATTGCATTTACCCTTACTGGATTTATAGAGTGGTTTATTCCTGCAACTTCCATAGTACCAGCAAAACGAGTAAAACCTTCCATTGGAGTTACTGCAACTTTAGCCTCGCATAAAATAGCAGGAATAGTAATACCTGTTTCTCTATTAACATTAATTCTATAGCCTTTTCCAGCTTGAACGGGAATCTTTAACCCTATTTTTTTAGTAATTAATGGACTCCAACTACCTGCTGCTAAAACAACTTCATCAGCAGTTAATTCCTGTTTGTTAGTAACTACTTTCGAAATTAATCCACTAGCAACATCTATATCTTTAACTTCTTCATTTTCAAAAAAAGTAACTCCTTTAGATTTTAAATGAGCAATCATTTGCGGCATAAAATCTGACGGCGTCATATGTGCATCAGAATCATAATATACTGCTCCTTTAACATTTAAATTAGCATTAGGCTGTATCGCTTTAACGTCTTTTACAGACAAGTTTTTAACTCCTAATCCTTCCTTAATACCTCGCTGACCAATTTTCCATTCCTCTTCACCAACTTTATCAGTTTGATAGCACATTAACAAGCCTTTTCTTTCATAATGAAAATCAAAATCACTAGACTTTTTTATCTCTTCATATAAATCTCTACTATAAAGATTGATATCTTTAATTATAGGTATTGCGCTCTCAACCTTTGCTGCTGTTGATGACTTTTTAAACGCCCATGTCCACTTAATAAAATCTGTATCTAATCTAGGTTTAACATAAAATGGGCTTGCTGAATTAAACATCCATTTAATCCCTTTATTAATCATTCCCGGTGCCGCCAATGACACAAAATGACTTGGTGTAATATATCCAGCATTAACGTATGATGCTCCTCCAGAAAAATTAGATTTATCTATAATTGTAACTTGATGTCCTTCTTTTTGAAGATAATAAGCAGAACTTAATCCTATAATTCCTCCTCCAATTATAATTACACTTTTACTCATATTTAAATAACTTGAAAACCATAAGCATAAGGATCGTCTTCATCATCAATTATAATATTATTATAACCATACACTTTAGCCCAACCTTGAATACTTGGTATAATAGCGGTTTTACCATCTAATGTGGTCTCTTCTTCAATTCTCCCAATAAACTTACTACCAATATAACTTTCATGAATAAATTTCTCGTCTTTTTTTAGTTTCCCTTTCGCATGTAATTGTGCTATTCTAGCAGATGTTCCTGTTCCACAAGGACTTCTGTCTATTGCTTTATCACCATAAAAAACTGCATTTCTGCCTGACGATGCAGGATCTATTGGATTTCCTGTCCATAACATATGTGTTACATCTCTAATAGTATCATTTTCTGGATGAATAAATTTATTTGGGTATTTTTCATTTATTCTATCTCGAACTACCTGCGAATATTGTATAATTTGGCTAGCTGTAAAATCGTGTATTCCAGAGAAATTATTTTGAGGATCTACAATTGCATAATAATTGCCTCCATAGGCAACATCAAATGTAATTTCGCCTAACTCTGGACAATCTATAGTTAAATCTTCTGCTGCTAAATAACTTTTTACATTAGTTAATTTTACCCAATCTACCTTTTTTCCAGTTTGTTGGTATTCTATCTCTACTAATCCTGCTGGTGCTTCCATTCTAATTTTTCCAGGAGTTTTTGGTGTCACTAAACCTTCCTCAATAGCAATGGTAATTGTACCTATTGTTCCATGTCCGCACATGGGCAAACAACCAGATGTTTCAATAAAAAGAATCCCAAAATCATTTTCTGGATTATGCGGTGGATATAAAATACTACCACTCATCATATCATGTCCACGAGGTTCGAACATTAGCCCTTTACGAATCCAATCAAATTCTTTTAAAAAATGCTGACGTTTTTCACTCATATTTGCCCCTTCTAAATTAGGTCCTCCACCTGCAACTACTCTTACTGGATTTCCGCAAGTATGTGCATCTACACAAAAAAATGTTTTTCTACTCATTTTTTATTCTAATAAACACTATTATTTTGTTTTTAGTAGCTTTTAATAAGCTTCTATATAAAAGACTTAAAGGATATGTTTACACCATATCCTTTTACAATCTATTAAGCAACAATTATTCTTTCATTTTTATTTATCTCATTAGTCTCTCTACTTAAGCCCTTCTGGTAATAATTCCACTGGCCAATCTTGGTAACTAAAAGGTCTTATCCATCTTTTAATAGCACCTAAACCTACAGCTGTAAATCTTGAATCTGAAGAAGCTGGATATGGACCTCCATGCGTCATTGATTCACAAACTTCCACTCCTGTTGGCACACCATTGAAGATAATTCTACCTACTTTACTTTGTAAAGCATCTGCTATAGTTGGTAAATTTGTAAAATCTTCTTTTTCTGCTAAAACAGTACCAGTTAATTGTCCTTCTAGGCTATCGATAACTTCAACTAATTCGCCTTGATCTTTTGCTTTAACAACTAAAGAGAATGGGCCAAAAACTTCAGTATGCATTTTAGGGTTTGCTAAAAAATCTGATCCTGAAACTGCTGCTATAGTTGACTCTGCAAAGTTAGGTTCTATATTCCCCTCTACTTTACCTACTATTTCTACTCCTGGTTGTGATGTTACAATTTCTCCATTTGACACAAAACCATCTTTAATGTTTGGATGCAACATACATTGAGGAGCTATTGCTACTGTTTTCTCTGCTAAATCCTTTACAAAATCATCTGTTTTTTCACCAGCTATAGTCAATAACAACCCTGGGTTTGTACAAAACTGTCCTGTTCCCAATGTAATTGAACTTGCATAAGTTACAGCAGTTTCTTCTGCTTTGTTTTTAATAACATTTGGCATAACTACAACTGGATTAATACTACCCATTTCTGCAAATACTGGAATTGGCTCCTCTCTTTCTGCTGCTAAATTATATAAAGCTCTACCTCCAGCAATACTTCCTGTAAATCCTACAGCTTTTACTTTTGGGTGTTTTACTAACGCTGTTCCAACAACTCTACCACTTCCTGTAATGTTTGAAAAAACTCCATTTGGCATTCCTGTTTTTTCTGCTGCTTTTATAATAGCAGACGCAACTAATTCCCCTGTTCCAGAATGCATAGCATGTGACTTCACAATAACAGGACAACCTGATGCTAACGCACTTGCTGTATCTCCTCCTGCAGTAGAAAATGCTAACGGAAAATTACTCGCTGCAAAAACAACAACTGGTCCTAATGGAATTGATGTTTTTCTAATATCTGATTTTGGAAACGGCTGTCTTGTTGGAATAGCCTCATCTATTGTATTACTTCTCCAATTTTCTGTCAAAATTAAATCAGCAAAAGCTCTTAATTGACCAACAGTTCTTCCTCTTTCGCCTTGTGCTCTCCCTTCAGGTAAACCAGATTCTGACATATACATATCTGTTAACTCATTATCTAAAGCTAATATTTCATCTGCTATTGCATTTAAAAAATCTGCCCTTTGTTTTCCTGATATATTTCGATATACTTTAAATGCTTGATCTGCTAATTCTACAGCATCATTTACTTCTTCTGAAGTAGCCTGAAAAAATGCTGTTGGGTTTTCTTTGTTTAATTTTGGATTTACAGTTTTATGAGTAGTTGCCCCTTTTGCCGATAATTGATTTCCTATATAATTTTTTCCTGTAATCATTTATAATTTAGTTTTTTATGCTCTATGACATTTATTAGTTTGTATCTTATTATTTAATCAAGATCGTATCTACACAATCTATTTCTATTTCGTTTGCTAAAAAACTTAACGCTTAATTACATAATCGTTTTATCTTCTTTACAAAAAACATATTCAAACAGACAAATCATTGCCACAATTAATGAAACAATGATTTGTTAAAATTTAATCTAACGTTTTAATATTAAATACTAAAATGTTAGACGTTTACTTTAATTAAACTAAAACTCCCAATTCTTTATATTCTGGCAATGTAGGTCTGGTTTTTAAACCATTCTCTATAATTGCCAAAACTCTTTCTCTTTCTTCTCCAATTAATGGTAGTCGCGGTTCTCTTACATTCTCTGTTCCTATACCAGTAGCTACTTCTGCCAATTTTATGTTTTGTACTAATTTACTATTTATATCTAGTTCCAGTAATGGTAAAAACCAACGGTAAATCTCTCTTGCTTCTTCTCCTCGACCAGATTTTGCTAAATTAAATATTGCTACAGTTTCTGCTGGAAATGCACATACTAATCCTGCAACCCAACCGTCTGCACCCATAAAAATACTTTCTAAAGCTAAAGTATCTACACCACTTAAGATTGCCAATCTATCACCAAAGCGATTTTTGATTCGAGTAATATTAGATAAATCTCTTGTAGATTCTTTTACAGCTTGAATGTTTGGACAATCTCTCAATAATTCTTCAAACATATCCATAGTCACTTCTATACTATAATCTACTGGATTATTATATACCATAATAGGTAGTGAAGTACTATTTGCTACTTTTTTAAAATAAGTAACTGTTTCTCTATCGTCGGCTTTATAACGCATTGGAGGCAACATCATTAATCCTAGTGCTCCATCCTCTTTTGCTTTTCTTGCAGCATCTATAGCTGCTTTTGTAGTTTGTTCTGCAATATTAATTATAACTGGAACTTTACCATCAACAACTTCTACTGCTTTTCTTACAATAATTCTTTTTTCATCATCAGTAAGTGTACTAGCTTCTCCTAAAGTACCACCTAAAATAATTCCGCTAACACCTGCATTTAATTGTGCGTGAATGTTTAATTCAAAATTCACTAAATCTAATGTGTCTTCGTCTGTGAATTTAGTAGTTACTGCAGGCATTACGCCTTTCCATTGTATGCTCATAAATTAAATTTTTTAATACTGTAAAATTACTTCAAGGAAATAAACTAGGTTAATGAGTTCTTATCCAGAATTGATACTATATTATCCATTTTTTTATATTATTGCTGTAATTTGAATATTATATGCTTATTTAGATAAAGAAATAAATTCTAAACAATGAAAGTGCTTCCGTTTAAAATACCAAAACACGAACAAGATGCCTTTGTGTTTCAAGTTGATAAAGAAGAATCTTTTTATGATAAACTTCATCAACATGAAGAAATCCAGTTAAGTTATATTATGAAAGGAGAAGGCACTTTGATTGTTGGAGACACTATTAATTACTATAGTAAAGATGATATTTTAATTATAGGTAGTAATATTCCACATGTATTTAAAAGTGATGTTAAAGCTTCTAAACGCTCACATATGGTTACCGTTTTTTTTACTAAAGAATCTTTTGGGTCTCATTTTTTTGATTTAGAAGAATTAAAAGAATTGCAGATTTTTTTTAAGCGTTCTAAACATGGTTTTAAAGTTATTTCAAAACAAAAAACAATTAAGAAACTATTTATACAACTTAAGAAAGCTACGAAATTAAATCGTTTTTTAATTTTGTTACAATTGCTAAAAAACACTTCGGCAGCCAATTACGAAAGCTTATCTTCTTTTATTTACGATAAAAAATACACTGATAACGAAGGACATAAAATGCGAAATGTATTTGAATATACAATGACTCATTTTCAAAAAGACATTAATTTAGAAGCTATTGCTGAAGTAGCAAATATGACAAAAAATGCCTTTTGTAAGTATTTTAAAAAAAGAACCAATAAAACTTATTTTAGATTTTTAACTGAATTACGCATAGAACACGCTTGTAAGTTAATAGAAACTAATAAGGATTTATCTATCTCTGAAATAGCCTACAAGTCTGGATTTAAAAATATCTCTAACTTTAATAGGCATTTTAAAAACATTAAATCAATTAATCCGTCTACATTTAAAAACAAAAAAGATTAGCACATTTGTTAATCTTATACAAAAACAATCTACTATTTTATAACTTTTTAACGTAGTCTGTTATAATTACAATTTGTTGACCATCTACTTTGCCCTCTATATACTTTTCGTTTTCATGATCTAAAGAAATACGACGTACAGCTGTACCTTGTTTAGCAACCATACTAGAACCTTTTACTTTTAAATCCTTAATCAACACTACAGAATCTCCTGCTTGTAAAATAACACCGTTACTATCCTTATGAATTAATTTACCTTCTTCATCTTCTCCTTCTCCAGTGGTTTTTGCAAACTCTAAAACATCTTCTTCTAAATACATCATATCAAGTAAATCTTGAGGCCAACCTTCATTTCTTAGTCGTGATAACATTCTCCAAGCCATAACCTGTACTGCTTGATGTTCACTCCACATACTATCGTTTAAACATCTCCAATGATTTGCATCTGTAGTATCCGGATTTTCGATTTGATCTAGACATATTTTACATACAGTAAGTGTGTTTTTTAGGGTTTTATCTTTTTTTGGTGCTAATGTATGTAACTGTAAATGCTCTTCGCTTGAACATAACTCACATTTGCCGTTTGCTCGTTTATTTAATTCCCTATCTAGACTCATGATTGCGTTTTAATATCTGGTAAAAGTAAGGAATATTCTTAATAAGGGTTATTGAAAAACTAAACTATAAATTTAAACTAGTACGTAATTTTTTAGTCATACTTTTTACAACCATATCATAAGAATGATCTATTAATTCTATAATAAATTTAGCTTGTAATTCGCCTTTGTAGATATATATAGTATTCCAGTGTTTTTTACTCATATGAAAACCAGGCGCTATACTTTCGTATTCTGCTCTAAGTCCTTCAGAATATTCTGGATCTGCTTTTAAATTAATGGAAGCTTTACCTTCTTCCCAATTATCTAACGGTGCAAGAACATACATTTTTCCAGCTACCTTAAAAACTAAAGTAACCTCATCAAATGGAAAATGTTCTGTTGTATATGGTTTGCTTAAACAATATTCTCTAATTTGTTCAATATTCATTGAATAAATTTACAAGAAAAGTTTCATTAATTCTCTAAATGTATGTTTTTAGATTTTTTTTTGATTCTAGTGTTTATTTTTTTTGATTCCACCTTTGTTATTGTAGGTATATCTAAACTCTCTAAGAAATCATTAATGTATAGTAAAACTTTATTCATACTTTAAAAGGTTTTATTGGGGTAGAGAACCTATACTAAGTTATGTATTCTTTATTAAGTTATGGAATTTAGAATAAATCGTTTTTTCATTTCGACGAAATGCTTTTTTTGCAGATAAAACACTTTTTTTATAAGAATTTTGCTATATAGTCTAATTTTTATCTATCTCTTTTGTTGTCTTTTCTTCAATTTTAAGAGCTGAATAATCCAGTGTCCAACCTATAGTTTGCACAATACCTTCTATTAGTAGAATAGAATCTAATGCTTCTTTTTTTGCTATTTGAAATAACCCAGTCTGTGGGACTTTTTCTCTAATATGAAGCTTTGCTTCTTGGTGTAAATCTGTTAAATCATTCGCTTCAAACTTATTAAAAAACCCATCTTTTTTATCGTAGTACTTTAGATTTGTTTCTATTGATAATATTTCAGGTTGAGGAAAATGATTTAAAGTAATCTTTTTGTTTTGAGGGTTAGAGACCATTTCAATTTTAGACAAATCGAAACCAACATGTGCTTTTGCGTCTATAACAACCAACGCTTTTTTCTTACTAGACACCAATTTTAAAAAACGTTCTTTAACATCTTCGTAATGGTAGATTTCAGCAAAATCTCCTTCTACAGTTATAAACTTACAAACCTTCTTTATTTTATCTAACAAAATAACCGATTGTGCATTTGCAAGTTCTTTTCCCTTTATATGCTTAACATAAGTGGCGACACCTAAAGTGGCTAAAGCCCCAAATATGGTAGCGAAAATCATATCCATTTTATTCTATTTTATATAATACTGGTTTACTTGGAGAGGCATCATTTTCAAATGATGCAATTTGAATATTTAAAATATAACTCCCATCTTCTATCTTATTCCCAACATAAATAAACTCTGTGATAGTTGCATCTGTTCTTATATTTCCCTTTAAATCCCAAAATGCTTTATGTGCTTGTAATTTACCATCATCTTTTTCTTTATCAACACTTGGCAAATCTATTAGTAAATGTTTTATACCTTTTTCTCTTAAATAAATTGCAGCTTCCTCCGTTAAATACGGCCAATTAGTATTAGAATATTGTTTCGTTTTTTTATCCTTAGTATTTGGCATAGTCCTTATTACTATTGCTTCTGGCGTTTTTCGTTTTAACAAGTAAGCAATTTGTTTTTTAGAAATCACCTTATCATCTCCTTCTATTTCTGGAGCTACTGTAATAACTTCTGCTGTAAACACAAATCGTTTTAAGCATTTATTAATACTATAAAATTTCTCAGTAATATGACCTACACATTCTGTATGTGTACCATGAGCATGCGGATTAAAATAGATGTTATTAAAATTAACATCTGCTCCTTTTTTTACACTTCCTATCCAATCGTCTAATGCTACTGGTTCTATTTTTGGCTCATCAACATACCAAGCATTAGCATTGTTTTTAGAAGCACGCAATGGTATTGAAATATCTAATGGCTTAGATAAATCTATTTTTATTTTTTTTGAATTTAATTGTATTATTGTAATCAACCGATATTAATTTTAAATAAGTCTGATGCAATTCCATCACTTAAAAACTTTCCTTTTTTAGTGACTTTTAGTTTTTCATCTTCAATATACAACAAATGTTCATTTAAATGTTTTTGAGCTTGCTGCATTAAATAGTTTTCAAAAGTAATGCCAAAATCGTTTCTTATTTTTTGAATAGAAACTCCCCATATCGTTCTCAAGCCTGTCATTACATACTCATTATATTGATCGGTTTTAGTTAAAACCTCTATTTCTATTGGCAGTTCCTTATTTTGAATCGCGTTTATATACTTAGTATTATTTCTAACATTCCAACCTCTTGCTTTCCCATTAAATGAATGTGCCGATGGCCCAATACCTATATATTTTTTGCCTTGCCAATAAGCAGAGTTATTTCTACTAAAAAAACCTTCTTTTCCAAAGTTAGACAGTTCATAATGCACAAAATTATTAGCATTCAATTTATCTATTAAAATATTAAATTGCTGCTGTGCTAATTCATCATTAACATTCTCAATGATTCCTTTTTCTATAAATGATGCTAAAGCTGTTTTGGGCTCTACAGTTAAAGCATAACTAGAAATATGCTTAACACCAAAATTTAAAGCTGCTTCAATATTTTCTTTCCATTCTTGGTTTGTAGTTCCAGGAATACCATAAATTAAGTCCAAAGAAATATTATTAAAGTGTTTAGTAGCTTCTTCAAGACATTCCTTTGCTTCTTTTACATTATGCGCTCGATTCATTAGTTTTAAATCTTTCTCAAAAAAAGATTGAACACCAATACTTAATCTATTTACTGGGCTTTTTGAAAGTTCTATAATGCGTCCTTTAGATAAGTCATCTGGATTGGCTTCTAAAGTAATTTCAGGGTTATTTGAAACTTTATAATTATTATATACTGAATCTATTATTCGTTTTAACTCTTCTTGAGTTAGCAAACTTGGTGTGCCGCCTCCAAAGTAAATGGTTTCTACAGTTGTATTTTTAAACTCATCTTTTCTTATTTCTATTTCAGAAATTAAAGCATTAATAAGCTCCTCTTTCTTTTTTAATGATGTTGAAAAATGAAAATCGCAGTAATGGCACGCTTGCTTGCAGAATGGTATATGAATGTAGATGCCGGCCATTTAGTTTTTAATTACTACTTCTTAAAAAATTAAAACTAGACTTGAATTTTTCTTCATTTTTCAAAATTGAATCCTGTAATGGTTTTAATTCTAATTCATTGTAAAATTCCCAAGGATAACTCCAAGCAATACTCTTTGAAAATATTACCCCATATTCATTAGTAAAATAATAATCATGTTCTTCATCTATAGAATCATTAACATCATATAAATACTTGAATACTTTTATTGGTACTCCCTTAAAATTAAATACTTTAGTATCGATCAATTCACATGTTTGATCATATAACAATATAGAATTATCATTAGTCAATTCTTTAGTTATAAAATGAAAATAAGTACTATCATTATCTAATGTTTTATATTCATAAATCGTGTTATTTTCATCACTATATTTTTTATATAAAACTGTTTCATTTATACTTTTAGATTTACTAATTAGCGTCCTTAGAGTAAGGTAATTATAACTATTACTTTTATTAGCCTGTTCTTTCTCTTGATTACAAGCCATTATAATAAAACTTACTAAAACTAAAATAATCGTCGATTTCATTACTTCTTAACCCGTTTCTCATTCTGCTTTACAAAACTTGCCCAACCAGAATAACTTTTACCAATATCTACACGACCTTGATTATAGAAGTGGCACACTGCAGCGCCTAAACCATCCATAGAGTCCAAATTTTTAGGTAAGGTTTTAAGTCCCAACATACTTTGCAGCATTTTTGCTACTTGTTCTTTACTAGCATTACCATTGCCTGTTACTGCCATTTTAATTTTTTTTGGCGAATACTCAGTAATAGGAACTTCACGAGATAAACCTGCAGCCATTGCAACGCCTTGAGCACGACCTAATTTTAGCATACTTTGCACATTTTTACCAAAAAAAGGTGCTTCAATAGCAATTTCATCTGGATGATGCGTCTCTATAAGCTCTATAGTGCGCTCAAAAATGAGTTTCAATTTTAAATAATGATCATCGTATTTCTTTAAATCTAACTCATTAAGTTGTAAGAATTGCATCTTTTTATTAACTACTTTTATGAGTCCAAACCCCATAATGGTTGTACCAGGATCAATACCCAAAATAATTTTCTCTTCTCCCATTTAGTTACAGGTTACACAACCACTTAATGAAATAGAAACACCAACAGTAACTGTTAATAAATTACCATTAAAAGAACCAATACCTTCTGTTACTGGATTAAAACTACCACCAAAACCATATATGTAAGATACATCTGCAAAAGCAGAAACTGTTCTCGCTATACGATAATGTGCTTCTACTCCTGCCATAGCATTTAAAAACGAGGTTTTGTTTTCTTTAAAATCTCCCAAGGGTTTAATAATAGAATATCCAGGACCAATATGTCCAACCAATCCCATCATTACTGGTAGAAAAGTTGCTATAGGTGTTGCATCATAAACAAACTGGGCATTAATACGTGTATAGTTAATTTTATTTGCAAAGAAATTATTGTTTCCACTAAAGCGATTATAGCCTAAATCTATCTTAGCACCATATTGCTCTGTAAACATACGTTGTATCCCTAAGTTTATTGTTGGAAAGTTAACCGATTTACCAGCAAAGCCATCAACAAATCCTCCTTGAGAAGGACTGTTTACTCCAAGTGCTATAAGTGCTTTCCATTTAGCTGTTTCAATTTGCGAGAAACCAAGATTTACAAAACATAATAATAGTATAATTACAGAATAGTGTTTAATTGAGGTCTTCATTGTATTATAATTTGATTTAATTTGTAGCCTGTAACTTAGATTCATTATGATTTTGAATCAAGTTCAAAAATCATAATGACTAACGCACTACCATACAAAACTAAGCAATTCTTTTTTGCACTCATTAAATTGAGTATAGTAGTTGGTGCTTTTTACTTTATTTACAACAAATTAACTAATAATGACAAGTTAGATTTTTCTGAATTTGTTGGTTTTTTGAAAGAAAAAGCTATTTTTTCAACTAAAAATATCATTTTTTTAGTCTTTTTAACTCTTTTTAATTGGTTTTTTGAAATTATAAAATGGCGTGTTTTAATTTCTTTTATAAAAAAAGTAACTTTTTTTGAAGCATTACAACAAAGCTTAGGGTCTTTAACAGCTTCTTTATTTACCCCAAATCGTATAGGAGAATATGGCGCAAAAGCTATTTACTTTGCAAGACAATATCGTAAAAAAGTATTACTATTAAATTTAATTAGTAATGTTATGCAAATGAGCATCACCGTTATTTTAGGATGTATTGGCTTTTGGTTCTTTGCTTCAAATTATACAATAGATATAGATTATTTTAGAATTTCACGTTTTGCTATAATAATTTTAGTTGTTCTATCATTATCCGTTATTGGTGTAAAACAAAACCGTTATAAGGTAAAAGGTTTTAAAATTGATAAACTCTTGAGGTTTGTAAAAGATTTACCTGCTAAACTTATTGTTTTAGGGCTTTTATATTCGTTACTACGGTATTTTATTTTTTCATTTCAATTTTACTTTTTATTACAGCTTTTTGGTATTAATATTATTTATATTGATGCTATGATTGTTATAACATCTATGTATTTATTATCCTCTATTATTCCTAGTATTTTTCTTTTTGATGTTATAATAAAAGGTAGTGTCGCAGTGTATTTATTTTCTTTTACTGGTATAAATGAGTTTACTATTTTATGTGTAGTTACATTGATGTGGTTACTCAATTTTGTATTACCAAGCATTTTTGGCAGTTATTATGTCCTTAATTTTAATCTTCCTAAAGACGAAGCATAATGTTATATATTATACTAGTTTTTATTTGTATTCTTTATGTTATTCTTATCATATGTTTTTATTTAGGTTTTGATAAAGTACCAAATTTTGAGGAAAAAAGTAGTAGCACTAAAACAAAATTCTCTATTGTTATTCCTTTTAGAAATGAGGTGTTAAATTTACCTCCATTATTAGACTCTATATCATTGTTTCATTACGATAATAATATGTATGAATTTATATTTGTAGATGATAACTCAACAGATAACTCAGTCAAGAAGATAGAACAATGTATTAATAATTCTAATAAAGATATTAGAATCATTAAAAATGATAGAACTACAAGCTCTCCAAAAAAAGATGCCATAACATCTGCTATTAAAATAGCCAAATATGACTGGATTATTACTACAGATGCAGACTGTATTTTACCAAAATTCTGGCTTGATACTTTTAACTGTTATATTCAAAAAAACAATCCAAAAATGATTGTTGCTCCTGTTGCATACTATAATTCTATAGAATCATTTTTAAAGCGTTTTCAAGTTCTTGATTTTTTAAGTTTAATGGGAGCAACAATAGGCGGTTTTGGTATAAACAAACCTTTTTTATGCAATGGCGCTAATTTAGCTTATACAAAAGAATTATTTATAAACGTTAATGGCTTTAATGGTAATACAAATATTGCTAGTGGCGATGATATTTTCTTAATGGAAAAAGCATTACAAACTGATAAAAACGCTATTCACTATTTAAAGGCAAAATCATCTATTGTTTTAACACAACCTCAACCAAGTTGGCGTCTTTTAATATCTCAGCGTAAACGTTGGGCTGCAAAAACCTCTAATTATAATTCTGTTTTTGGAAAATTGGTTGGACTTATTGTATTATTTATGAATGCTTCTATAGTTATTAGTTTGTTTTTAGCTGTTTTAAATATTATAAACTGGCCCCTTTTTATCTTCATTTTTATCCTTAAATTACTATCTGATTTTGCTTTACTTTATAAAACAAGTCGTTTTTTTAATCAAGAAAAGTATTTGTATTCATTTTTTGCTTCAGCTCTAATTTATCCTTTATTTAGTGTTTATATTGCCTTTATTTCAATGTTTACGAGTTATAAGTGGAAAGATAGACGTTTTAATAAATAGTAATTATTCGGTTAAAATTTTTACATTTACAATTAATCCAATCTACTTTACTATGAAAAAATTAATTTTTATTTTAAGCTGCTTTGCTTTCTGTAGTTTTTCATACGCACAGCAAACGTATACTATTGGCGATAAAACAATTGTACTTAAAACTGAAGTTGAAGGCTCTTTAGATTTACTATGGAACAGCATTGATGGTCAATTTCGCTATTTTATTAAAACTAAAGATGATGCGCTTCTAGAATTAAAAAACACTAAAGGTTCTAACAATAAGTTTCAAGAAGAGTATAAGCAAACTCTTAGTGATTTAACGCAAATGGATGCCTCTAAAGTTAAATTAACAACTTATAGTTTAAAAGTATTTATAGACAATTACAACGTTTCTAAAGATGTAAACTATACTACTACAAATACTAAATCTAATCTAAAATTACGCTTAGGAATCTTTGGAGGATTAACCAATAATCCTTTTGTAAAAAACCCAAATTCAACAATAAATACAGATAGTGAAGCTGTACCATTTCTGGGTGCTGAACTAGAAGTTGTTTCTGATAAAATTACTAGGCATTCTGGATTTTTAAATTTAAGATACACCGCTAGCAATGATGCTTTTGAATATTCTTCTACGCAATTGGCTTTAGGCTACAGATATAGAGTAATACATAAAGAAGCTTTTAATATTTATGCGCAAACTAAGTTTGCAACATTAACAAACGCAAAAACGACAACGCGATTTATAGACCCAAATGATGCTACTAATATAATTGTAAGTGAAAATTCAGGTACAACTTTCGACGTTCCTTTAATTTTTGGAATTGGAGCAGACATAAAATTAGGTAATGGTTACTTAACTTTTGTTTACGATTCCCTATTTGCCATTTTAATTGATAACGAAGCTGGTTTTCCAATTGATTTAGCTATAGGTTACAAATTTAATTTATAATGAGTTTATTAAGTAAAACGTCTAACCCTGCATTTTCTAATTATTTTTGGAATGATGATCATGACTCTTCTGCTAAAATGAGTGTTAGAGGCATTTTACTTAAGACGTTATTTACTCTTTTTATTATTTCTACAATAGTTGTTCTAATATGGAAATTGCATAGCAATGGCACTAATATTAAATGGTATGGTACTGGAGGCATGTTAGCGGCAATAATTATTAGCATTGTCTTATCTGTAAGACAAAATTGGGCTCATTTTTTAGTGCCTTTATATGCTATAGCTAAAGGTTTTTTTCTTGGTGGCTTTACGGCTTTTGTGCAAGATAAATTTCCTACAATGCCTTATCAAGCTATTGGTGTTACTTTAGTTACTTTTTTTGTAATATTATTTTTATACCAAACACGAATAATTGTAGTTACAAAAAAAGTAAGAAGCGTTATTATAACTGTATGTGCAAGTATATTTTTAGTCTATATTATTTCTTGGATATTGGGCTTTTTTGGTATTAAATCATTTATATGGGGAACTAGTTGGCTAGCTATTGGCTTCAATGTTTTTGCTGCCACTTTTGCCGCTTTGTCTTTTTTATTAGATTTTGATTTTATTGAACGTTATAAAAACAGAGCTCCAAAATATAAAGAATGGATGGCAACTTACGGCTTACTAGTCACTATTGTATGGCTATACGTTGAGATTTTAAGACTGATGCGTAAACTGGCTATTAAGTTTTAATTTACGTTAATAATTACCGGTAGATTAAATTCTGTTTTTACTGGTTGATCTCTCTTAATTGCAGGAAATATTTGAGGTAAAGTATTTAAACTCTCTGTAAGTAAAACTTCAATATTTGGAATTTCCTGTTTTGTAATTTCATCTAATTTAATATGTATTAAAGTTAATTCTCCCGTTTCAGAAATTTGAAATTCTAAAACAATAGTGTCTTTAATATCTTTAGAAACTATAATAGTTTCAGTCTCTAGATTTTCTAGTATATGTTGCGACAATGTGTTTTCAAAACATGCTTTTTTATCTGCTTTGGTTTGATTGGCGTCACAAGAGGAAAATGTTGGATAAGTATCTACTTCGTTCCAATTAAAAGTTTTTAATTCTTCTTCTAAAATAGTTTCAGAATCTATTTTTTTTGCATCAAAATATTGACATGATGACAAACTAAATAAAAAGAAAAAGAAAAGTACTCTTCGCATAACTATAACTGAATCTGAAAAGTACAATTTATTCCTTTAAAAATAAAGAAACAGTTATTATGCTTCAGTTTTATAACATCTACTATGATCTATTAACAACAAATAGTTTTGAAAAAGTAGTTTGCTTATTTCTTATTTTTAAAATATAAACGCCATCCTGAAGTTTATCTACAGGTATTACTTCTTGTAAATTTCCTTTATCTATTTTTTTATTATATTCTTTTACTAATACACCATTAGCCATATAAATTTCGAATTTATAATCCCCTTGAATAAGAGATTCAAAAGTTATATTTAAATTACTTGTAGCTGGACTTGGAAATACTTTTATATTAGTATCATGCAATGAAGAAGAAACGTCTTCACAGCAAATTTTTTCTTGTACAATTTTAGTTGTTTTAGCTCCTAAAATTACTTTTTTTATAATTGTTTTACCATCTCTATAAATAGAAAAACGGACTTCGTCAAAAGGTTTAAATGCGTTTATCTTTTTAATAGCATCTCCTCTTCTATCTACATTTGTACCATTAATACTCAATACTACATCATAAGCTTTAAAATCACTATCTGATGCCGCAGTATTAGCTACAACTTTTAAAACAATCACCCCTTTATCTATTTCTCTATCACAAGGGCTTCCAAATTGAACACCTAAAAAAGCATCTTCGTAAACCGTTTTATCAATAGTACAAATGTTTTCACAGTCTTCTGTTTGCGCAAATATTGGAGACGTATAGCTCAAAAAAAAAGCAAATAATAGTAGTAGTTTTTTCATTTAATCAATTTAAAGTACTTCAATATATTTTATTTTAATTGCCAAGTAAACAAGCCTGTAAACAATTACCAAATAATAGACAAAATACACTTTTAACCGATTAAAAGATTCTTCTCTATTTAATTCTTTTCATTGTCAGCATTCATAAACTGCTCTGTTTTAAGTTTAGAGAGTTTTTGTTTTGCAAATTCTAAATATATGCTTTCAGGGTTTTCTTTAATAAAAGTCTCAAATAACTTAATTCTACTTTCTATAGTTTTATAGTAACTAGATTTAGTTACTACGATGTAAAACTTTACTTGCTTGTTATTAGGGTTTTCTTTTAATGCTTTATTAAAATATTTAACAGCTTCTCGAGGTTTTTTTAAGCGATTATATACAGTTGCAAGGTTGCTATATTGTATATCTAAAGGTTCATCTTGAAGTTGAAGCGATAATTTTATATTTTTCTCTGCATTTTCATAATCATGAATAGCATTATACAAACTTCCTAATCGGTATAAATTCCCTGTATTTTTAGGATCGTAAAGTAAGGCCTTTTTTAAATATTCTATTGCTTTTTTGTACTCAACTTCCTTTGCACAAGCAAAGCTTAATTTCTCATAAATAAACTGGCTTTTTTCTCCTAATTCTAATAGTTTTTCAAACCAATTAATAGCTTTAGCATACTTACGTTGAGCATACATACTTTGCGCCTTTAAACTCGTTAAAGCTGCATTTTTCGCGTAGCTATTTAGCCCAACTGTAATTAATGTATCTAATCTTTCAAATTCTTTTTTTTGTAGGCTATATTTTGCTAATTTAAAAATTGCTTTTTGGTGTGTACTATCTAACTTATAAGTTTCCTTAAAACTATTTTGTGATGCTTTTGTTTGCTCTAAACGCGCAAGAATAACACCCAATTCATAATAGTAGTTTGGATTTGTATTATCTATCTCAATAAGTGTTTTAAAAACCAATAAAGCATCTTTATTTGCTTTTATTTTACTTAACAGTTTTCCATATTCATACTTTATTAATGTATTATCTGGATTATTTTTTATTGCCGCTGTATAGTTAGATATAGCTTTATCGTAATTTCCAATAGCGTTATATGCTTTGGCTAATCTATGCGACGAATTATTAATATTTTCACTTTCTAACAGCGTTATAGCTTTAGAAAAATTACCATTCGCCATTATACTATCTATAGCATTAAAAGTCGAAGACTGCGCTTCGACTTTTAATGCTATAATCAATAATACTATTAATACTCTACTCTGCAATGTTGAATGTAATTGGTAAAAGGAATTGAACATCTACAGGTTTACCATCTTTTTGTCCTGGTACTAGTTGCGGCATTGTTTTTATAACTCTTATGGTTTCATTTACAAATTCAGATAAAGGCGCTCGTACCTTTATATCTTTAACAACACCATCTTTACCTATAATAAACCTAGCAGAAAGCTTAACTTTTCCTACTAAGCCTTTTTCTTTTCCTATACTTGTTTTAAATTCTTTTAATACTATTTTATTAATGCTTTGCTCTAAGCATTTTTTTGCTTCTTCTTTAGAAGTAAATGACTCACAACCAGGAAAAATAGGAATCTCATCTATCTCTTGTAAAGAAACCGAATCTGATACTGGAATTTTATCCTTATTAATAAATTTTCTATAACTTACTTTTGTTCTTCCTCCAGTTATTTCTGTTCTTAATTCTTCATAACCATCTGGAACAACTTCAGATTTATGATGAATACTTACGGTACTTATATCTGTTGCATAATCGAATACTATCCAAGAAACATAGTCGTGATGTGTTGATAAAAAATTACTAGCCTCTTTTTCTTTTTTTATATCTTCTGCTGATGCTTCCACAAATCTTTTTCTTGATACTGTATATTTTTCAAGATCAATATTTTCAGTAGCATTTGTTGTATCATCATTGTTTAGATTACATGATGTATAAGACAACATAATGAGCAACAAAGGGATTGATAAGGCGTATTTTAATAAATTGATTTGTTTTGATTTAGATTTACTTAACATGATGATTCGTTTTTTGATTAATGATTGTTTAAAAAAGGGATTGATGAATGATATTTTTTTAGTATCAAAGACCTGAGCCAATAAGTTCTCATAGTAACTTTTTTTACCGTTTAATTTTATGGCTTTAGAATCTGCAATAAACTCATGTAAATTGGCTATTCTATTTTGGTATAGATAAATCATTGGGTTAAACCAAAAGATAATACGAAGCACCTCAAAAAATAATAAATCTACAGTATGCTTCTCTTTAACATGAATAATTTCGTGTGCAACGATACTTTCTTTTTCATCTGTTTTAATAGCATCTCCTATATAAATATAATTGAAGAATGAAAATGCAGCATTACTATTTAAAAGCTTAACTAATAAAGTATTCTCAAATTTCTCTTTAGGGCTTTTAACTGTAAGTATTAAAATTCTAGTAAGCTTAATTGTAAATAGTATTAGAGTTACAATACAACCCAAATAGATTAAATACTCCCAATTAAAACTTGTTTCTGAAGCTAAATTTGTTCCTGTAATAGCAGTAACATTATTGATATTATTTTCGGCAGCACCAATAACTAGTTCTGGCAATGTAAAAATATAGTCTTGAGGTATTATTTTATTAAAGCTATTTATTTTAATAAAGGGTAAAACCACAGATAATAAAGCAGACGATAACAAATAAAAACGATTCCAGTTAAAGAAGGTCTCTTTTTTTAGAAACACATCGTAAACCATTAAAAATAATAGCTGAAATACGACTGTTTGTAATATATAATGCAGCATAATAATCGTTTTTATTTGTTATCGTCTAAAGCTTATATTTATTTAGCTATTCTAAACTTTATAGGCAAGTAAAAAGTAACGTTTACAGGTTTTCCATCAACCTTTCCTGGCTTAAATTGTGGTAAAGCTTCAATTACTCTTTTAGCTTCATTTTCAAAAGTAGGGTGTGGCGCACGACTTTTAATGTCTTTTATTTTTCCTTCTTTATCTATAATGAAAAAAGTATTTATTTTGACTACATCTTCAAATCCAACTTCTTTAGCAACTTCTGTATTAAAATGTTTAACAACGAACTTATTAATACCCATAGTAAAACATTTTTTTAATTCTTCTTTTGTTGTAGCAGTATCGCAACCCGGAAAAACTGGAGACTCATCAATAACTGAAAAAGAGATCCCCTTTTTATACATATCATTATATTCTACTTCTACAACCTCTTCTTTTTTTTCGGTATTAGAACTAAAAAAATCGAAATAATTAAAATTAAAATAAGATGTATAACCTGTACCATCTGGGAAATTAACTCTTGTTTCTTCCATTCCTTCTGGCCTTTCTTCAGATTTAAGGTGAATACTATATGTTATTGCACTTTTATCATTATTAATAATAGCCCAGCTTAAATATTCTTTATTCTCTTTTAAAAAAGTTTCATATTTTTCATGAATAACCTTTATATCTTCAGGCATTTCTTCATCTATTTTTAATGAATAAGTAAATTGCTCTAAGTTGTTACTCTCAATGTCGTTTTCTATTTTTTGAGAACATGATGTATAAAATAACATCCCTATTACCATTGGTATTAACAGTGTATATTTTATTAAATTAATTTGTTTTGATTTCGTTTTACTTAACATAATGATTCGTTTTTTGATTAATGATTGTTTAAAAAATGGATTGATGAACGATACTGCTTTAGTATCAAAAACTTGTGCTAATAAATTTTCATAGTAGTGTCTTTTATTATTATACTTTATCGCTTTAGCATCTGCAGTAAATTCATGTAGGTTAGCAATTCTGTTTTGATAAATGTAGATTAGTGGATTAAACCAAAATAGAATACGTAATACTTCAAAAAACAACAAGTCTAAACTATGCTTCTCTTTTACATGTTCTAATTCATGCGCAAGAATCGCTTCTTTCTCTTCTGCTTTAATAGCATCGCCAAGAAAAATATAATTGAAAAATGAAAATGCAGAATTACTATTTATTAGCTGTACTAATGATGTGCTACCTAATTTTGTTTTAGGGTTTGTATTTGCAAGCCTTAATAACTTAATAAGCTTTATTAAAAAGACAACTAGCGCTATTATACATCCTAAATACAAAACATAATGCCAATTAAAAACAAGACTAGATACTAACTCGGCAGCAGTTAACTCTTGGGTAACTGCAGTTGTCTCTTCAGCTTTTCCAATAATAACTTCTGGTAATGCAACTATATATTTTTGAGGAATAATTGCTTTAAAACTATTTAACTTTATAAATGGTAAAATCACAGATAAAAAAGCAGAAATTAACAAATAGAAACGATTGTAATTAAAGAAGGTTTCTCTCTTTAAAAACAGATCGTATACTATTAAAAATAATAGCTGGAATATCACGGTTTGTAATATATAATGAATCATAGTTCTAGTCTTTTGTATCCTTATCTATTTCTTTAAGTACAGATTCTAATTCGTTTAAATTAATATCGTTTTTCTTCATAAAAAAAGAGACCATACTTTTAAAAGAACCTTGAAAATAATTATCTACTAGTTTATTTATAGATTGGTTGCTATACGCTTCCTTTTCTAATAAAGGAAAATAGATGTGCCCTTTTCCTTTCTTTTCATAATCTACAAATCCTTTACTTTCTAAAATTCTAACAATAGTAGATACTGTATTATAAGCAGGCTTTGGCTCAGGAAATTCTTCTATTATCTGTTTTACGTTGGCTTTTTTTAATTGCCATAACACATGCATAATATCTTCTTCTGCTTTTGTAAGTTGCTTCATAAATCAACTAAGTTTTTAGTTAAACATAAAACAAATATAACTAAAAAAATAGTTTAAACTAATTATTTAGTTTAAAATGTAACATTTTAACAAAAAAAGAGTCCTATAAGAAAACATTAAAATGGATATATTTCTCACCTTAATTGGTGTATTATTTATGTGCTTAGGTTTAGTTGGTAGTATACTACCTATACTACCAGGTCCAACACTTAGTTGGGTTGGACTATTATTATTGTATTTAACCAATGCCGTCCCTGATAACAGTACCTTTCTAATACTTACTTTATTTATAGCTTTACTCGTTTTTGCCTTAGATTATATTATTCCTGCTATTGGCACTAAAAAATTTGGAGGTTCTAAAGCTGGAATGTTTGGTACCACCATTGGTTTAATAATAGGTATACTATCTCCAATTCCTGGCGGTATTATAATTGGTCCTTTTGTTGGCGCTTTACTTGGCGAATTATCTAATAAAGCAGATTCTCAAACAGCCATAAAAGCTGCCTTTGGTTCGTTTCTAGGTTTTATTACTGGTACTTTTTTAAAGTTTATTGTAGCTATAGTTTACTTTGGTTTTTTTATAAAAACCTTTTGGGAATACAAGAACATTATCTTCTAATACCATTTCTAATAAAGAAAAATCATTATTTTATTTTACGGTAATTTTAAGTAAGAAAGAGTTTAAAAAAGAAGAAACCCTATAGTTATGAATCTATAGGGTTTTGTGTAAATGTGCTATTACCAACTAAATTCGTTCTAAAGAATGAATCAGTTAATGATTGTTGATACATCAAAAGTAATAAAGTTGTTTTTGTACGTTACGGTTTTTCCCGTAATTTAATTACGGGAAAAACCGTAGTTTATAGCAATAACAATGCTTAAGCGATTTTTAAATATTTAAAAAAAAGTAAAATTTAACATTTTTAACAGATTTTAGACTGTATTATTGGTTAATAAAGCCTTTATTTCTTGCCTCTTCAACCAAGGCTTGATCGTTACCATCTTCTACTCTAAATAATATTTTTAGCGTTTTCTTGCGTTTTTCTACTGTGCTTAAAGACAGCTCTAAATGCTTAGCAATATCTTTTGTTTTGGTACCTTTAGATAGTAAATATAATATTTCATGGTTAATACTATCTATATCTAAACGATGCGGTATGGTTTTATTTAAAATACTATTTACTGTACCACTATAAAAGACATCACGGTTTAATATTCTTTGAAACGCACTCGATAATTCGCTTGCTGTTAAATCACTTTTTATTAAAAAGCCTTCTGGGTTAATTTCGTTAATAATTTTATGTATTCTAAAAGACTCATCAAACATGGTCAAAATAATAATTTTAGACAATGGCGAATGGTGACTTACATAATTTGCTAAGTCTATACCAGATTTAAATTTACCATCTTTAGAAGCAGGAATACTAACATCAAAAAAATACACATCGTATGGATTTTCTGTGTCTATAGATTTTTTAATAGCTGCAATAGACTCATCACAGTTATTAGCCATATCTATTATAAGGGTTTGATAATCGTGCTTGGTTGCCATTAAAGTATTTTGGTAACCTTCAATAATCATAGGATGATCATCGGTCATTAGTATTCTAATTGTTCTTGGTAACATTACAAAATGTTTAAAAATTTAGACTGGGACATCTATTGTTAAACTTGTACCATTACTCTTACTTGTTTTAACAGAAAAATGACCATTTATCTCATTTACACGTGATTTCATATTCTTAAGTCCAATACCATCTTTACTCTTAGCGGCATCGAAACCTTCTCCATCATCTTTTATGGTTAAAGATATTAAATTATTTACTTGTTTTATGTTAATTGAGACTAAATTAGCATAAGCATGTTTGTAGATATTTTGTAGTGATTCTTGTATAATTCTATACAAGTGAATTTTTGTTTTATTATTTAATAGATCCCAATTTACAGGTTCTTGTACTGTAATATCTTGCCCTAAATTATAGGCTACACATTGGGTTTCTATTAAGGTAGTTATTAAACTTAAAAAACTTGCATTGGCTATAAAATCTGTATTTAAATCGTGAGAGACTTGGCGAATGTCTTGTTCTATCTCCTTAAGCTCATTTATATAATTACCTCTATTAATAACAGCTTCGTCTGTTTTTACCATATTTAAGCTATCTAAACTTAAACGGGCTCCAAAAAGACGACCTAAAATACCATCGTGTATTTCTTGAGAAATTCGCTTTTTTTCCACTGCTCTCGCTTCATCCATTTTATCCTGTTGCGATAGCATAAGGTTGTAGATTTCCTCATTGGCATCTTGTTGTTGTTTTGCTAATTGTAATTCTTTCTTCTTCTCTCGTTTTGTTTTTATTACGTAGACTAACATTAGAGAAGACAATAAACTAAGTGAGATAATTATAAGCCATGTGTTTAGTCTTGAAGCGGCTTCTTCTTTTTGTTTATATGTGTCTGTTTCAAAATTAATTCTAGTAAACTGATTACGCATTCTTCTTTCTTCTAAAATTAGACTATCACTTAGTTTTATATGCTCTAAAAGGTATTCTCTTGATTTTTCTCCTTTTTCAATTTTAGATTTAAGAATTAATGTATTTAAAATAGTTTCATTTGCATTAAATTGTTTCCCCAATTCATATGACTTATTAGCGTAAAAATCAGCAGAATCATTTTCATTTTTTTTAAGAAAAAGTTCCGAAAACTGTTCGCTTGTAATCATTATCTCTCTCAATCCTTTTTCTTCTTTTGCGACACTTAATGATTCCCTAAATAACCTTTCTAATTCAAAATAATTTTTATCTCCTGCTAACAATTTGCAATATGCTAAACTTGATAATATAGAGGCGTAAGTACTAGGATCTTGAGCCTTTATTGATTTGTCTTCTAATAACTTTAAAAAAAGCTTATTAGCTTCTCTGTAATCACCCTTTCTTCTATATAGTATAGCTATATTAGTTTTGGAATATAGGTTTAATAAATAATCATCTTTAATTTTATTTGCATAACCTAAAGCATTATTATGATATTCAATTGCTTTATCATATCTATTTATTTGACCTGAAATAATACCTATTAGATTATTTAAAGACCATAAAGCGTCATAAATATTATCATCCTTTGGAAGTTCATTTAATATTTTTATCCCTTCAATTGCATTAATTTCACTACCAATAAAATCCCTAGCACGCCTTTGAATCCTTGCCATATTAGATAAAACATCTGCTTCTAATCTTTTTTTCTGAGTAACCCTATAAAACTCCCTAGCTTTAAAGTAATAAGAATATGCGCTATCAACTTTTTTTAATTCATCAAAATGATAGCCCAGATTATGCGATGCATATGCCATTTTCAAAGTATCTTTTAACTTTCCTGCTATATTTAAATTGATGAAATTTATGGTATATAATGAATCAACATCTCTATTTACTAGAAACAAATAAGATAACACTCTATTGCTAGCTAATATAGTACTATCATTTTTAGTAAGTTTAGATAATTTTATTGCCTGTCTCGCATACTCAAATCGTATATTAATATCCAGATCTCTATCATTTGCTAGATTTCTTAGTATATTTATACTATCATAGTTATTTAGATCATTTTTTTGAGCAAAAAAATGC
Organism: uncultured Lacinutrix sp.; assembly: GCF_947500325.1. Classification (GTDB taxonomy): domain Bacteria; phylum Bacteroidota; class Bacteroidia; order Flavobacteriales; family Flavobacteriaceae; genus Lacinutrix. The sequence continues at coordinate 503 of NZ_CANMRQ010000022.1, read as the reverse complement.
TGAGGTATTGTAATAAAGAAAAAAAGTAATAAAGAATATCTCAATATAGTATAATATTATATGTATATCTCAAATGTAAAATAATTTGCAGAAATTATCTTATTGAACAAAACAAAAACTTTTATTAATTAGAAAACTTTAAATATCAATCTTCAATTCAAGACTATTCATAAGTTTTAATACTTGACATTCTATATGTATTTAGTCAAAAGTTACTTTTTAACCATTTGTTGGTACTGAAGCTCCTTTTTCTCGTTCTGTAAAAACGGTTTGTATTACGTTAACTTCATTTATTTCGTGATTTGTATTTTCTATTACTGGATTCGTTTCTAATGATGGCAATACTGCTGTTAAAAGTCCTATTGATAATAATGCTATTAATGTGATTTTTAGGGTTTTCATTTTTAAGAGATTTATATATTTAGTAAGAATTGTTTTTTAACCATTTGTTGGTACTGAAGCTCCTTTTTCTCGTTCTGTAAAAACGGTTTGTATTACGTTAA
>NZ_CANMRQ010000021.1 GCF_947500325.1 uncultured Lacinutrix sp. | reverse complement strand
TTCGTTTAACTCTTTTGTTCTCTTTACTTTTCATTAATAAGTCGATTTTTTGTCAACTTATTTCAGGACGGGACAATTTAAAATTAAAAGCCTCTTCTTATAAGAAGAGGCTTTTTTTTAATAGATATTAGCAGATTATTTTAATTTTCTATCTATTTCTTTTATCGATAAGTCATTTATACTAGCAAATCTTTTTTCCATTAATCCGTTTTCATCAAATTGCCAATTTTCATTCCCATAAGCTCTAAACCAATCACCTTCTTTATTTTGATATTCATATTCAAATCTCACAGCTATTCTATAATCGGTATGCGCCCAGTATTCTTTTTTAAGCTTATAATTTAATTCATTATTCCATTTACTCTTTAAAAACGAAACGATCTCTTCACGACCATTAACGAATGTATCTCTATTTCTCCATTCACTATCTATAGAATAGGCTTTAGAAATATTTTCTGGATTTTGAGAATTCCATGCATCTTCAGCTTTTTGAATTTTTATTTTTGCAGTTTCTAAAGTAAAAGGTGGTAGCGGTAACTTCTTTTCCATAATTGAGTATTATGAATATTTAGACGAAGGTATTTCTTATAGTTTACAAAAGAATCCTTTTAATAGTTTAAAGAAAAAAATAATTGATTTTAATTTCTAAAATTTCCATTAACAGTTTTAGTATCTATAATTGCTTTTATTAAATTTGTTACTTTTTTAGGAGTATCTTTTCCTAAATACCCTACAACCCTACCTAAAACATTTTCATTTTTATCTAAAATAATGATTGTTGGATACGATTTTGCTTTCAGTTTATCGCTAATCTCAAATTTTCTTTTAAATTTTTCAAAATGTTTTTTCACATACTCTTTATCAAAAGTCTTTTTAGGAAAATCCATTTCGCATAGAGTAAAATATTTAGACAATTTTTTAAATTCCTTTTTTGCAAAATAATTATCTTCTAAGAGTTTACATGCTCCACACCAATCTGATCCTGTAAAATAAAGTAGTGTTAGTTTTTTTTCTTTCAAGCTAATTTCTCTTGCAACATCATAATCCACATACCATTTAAGATTATGATTATCAACCCTATATTTTTCTTGAGCATTAAGATTACTTATAGCAATTAAGCATAATAAAACTGTTATAATTTTTTTCATAAGCTCTATTTTTTTGATTTACAATAATACATTTAAGCAATCACTTTCACTACATTATCTAAATTTACAGTTTTCTACTAATAGTCAAGCCATCACGAATGGGCAAAACTACAGTTTCAACTCTATTATCTTCTTTTAAAAGCGTATTATATTCTAAAACAGCTTTTGTCATTTTATCTTTAGGATCTAATGTTTGTATAACTTTTCCACTCCACAAAACATTATCAGATAAGATGATAGCTCCTTCATTCATTTTATCGATAATTAGATGAAAATAATTTATGTAATTATCTTTATCTGCATCAATAAACACTAAGTCAAAGTTTTTTTCAAGTGTTGGAATAATATTTAAAGCGTTTCCTAAATGTTGAACTATTTGTTTGCCGTATTCAGATTTATCAAAAAATTTACGCTGAAAATCATATAATTCTTCATTGACATCTATAGTATCAACTGTACCATTAGATTTTAAACCTTCAGCTAAACACAATGTTGAATATCCCGTAAAAGTTCCTATTTCTAATATATTTTTTGGATTTATTAATTTCGAAATCATACTCAAAACACGACCTTGATATGGACCGCTAGACATACGTGGCTGTAGTATTTTTTGAAATGTTTCTCGTGTTAACTGCTGTAGTAATTCTGGTTCACTTTCAGAATGAGCCACAACATAATCGTCTAATTTTTCTGGTATAAAATGCATAACAAAAAAACCTCATAATAGGTACATTATGAGGCTTACTATTTTTTTTTATATTATTAATTTTCTTCTATTTCCTGAGTTTCTTCTACTTCTTTTTTACTCATAAAAAATAAAGCAGCACCGATAACAATTAAACCAATTTTTATAGCCCAAGACACTGCTTCTCCCCAGTTATCTATCCAGCCTAAAAGCCTAAGTTGCAAGTTAAAAAAAGGCAAAACTATAGCCAGTATACCAAATAGAGCAATGTATCCTCCTATTCTTTTCATAATTAAAATGGTTTGAGTTAGATAACTAAGATAGACAAATTAACCTAATATTCTATCAATCAATTTTTGTTTAGCAGTTTCATCGTCTCCACATAACCACTGTATCACATTATCTTCCCAAATAGCATCACGCTCAACCTCATTAATAATATTACGTTCTATAGCTAAATCTAATATTTTACCAGGGTAAGATGATTGTTTCTCACTTTCCATTTCACCTAAAGGATAAGGATCGTCTAGTCCCATTAATACTTGCTTTGACCCTTGATTTTTAATAAGCAACTCTAAACCTCCAGTATCATGCACTAATGTATCGAAAAAGATATTCTTGTGCCCTACCGCTTTTCTAGGATGACTTTTGCCTTCAAATAAATCTGGTCTACCATCAAAACCTTGAATACGCCTTCCTAGATTTATTTGCGCTAATTGTCCTCCGTGAGCAAAACAGGTACGCATATTAGGATATTTATCTGCATAACCATTTAATGTTAAAAAATGATACGCATCTGCACATTGTGCTAGCATCCAAATAAGATGAAAGCGCCAAGAGGTGTTTTCTAATTTTATAAATTTCTCTCCATCATAAGGATGCACTTCCACAGCTAAATTATATTTATTTGCTAACTCGAAAATAGGTTCATTTTCTTCATCAAAAATACAACGCCATGTACCAATTGTATCCATATAATGTGTTGGCAAACATAATAATTGCATTCCCAGTTCTTCAACACATCGCTCAATTTCCCAACACGCACCACGAACAAAGCCAGGATGCACTACAAAACCACAAGTAAATTTACTAGGGTTTTCATGCTGTACTTTAGCATTAAAATCATTTTGAAAACGTAAAGCCTGTTTCATTTCCTCAACACGCAAACCATTACCGTATAATTGAGATAAATTTAATACTACAGCATGATCTATTTTATTACGATCCATCCACTCTAGTTTTTCATCTAAGAAGAAACTAGAATCTGTTACTGGACGACTCCAATCTTTTTGAAGCATGAATTTTCGATCTTTATCCACCCAAAAAATACCTTTATCTTGCATAAATTGAGGAATCTCTTCAGGGTAAGGCAATAAATGAGAGTGACCGTTAATTCTAAGTTTACGTTTCATAATTATGTCCTGAGAGGTCAGGAATCTTTAAGGTTTTATTTAATCGATTTTTACTTTTGTTGGAGGTTGCATTACTTCTCCACAGTTAGGACAACTACGCTTATCTTTATCCCCATAATATTTATCAAAGATTTTAGGCATATCTGTTTCAATATTTTCTACAGTAAAATCTTCTTCATATAATTTAGTCACGCAATTTTCACAAAACCAAAGTAATGCATCTCGCATACCTTCTGGTCTTTTATATTCTATTACTAAACCCACAGTATTAGCTCCTCGTTGAGGAGAATGCGGTACTTTAGGTGGAAGCAAATAAATATCTCCTTCTTTAATATGAACATCTTTAGGTGTGCCTTTATCTATAATTTTTAAGACTATGTCTCCTTCTATTTGATAAAAAAACTCTGGAGTTTCGTTATAATGATAATCTTTTCTGGCATTAGGTCCTCCAACAACCATAACAATAAAATCGCCATCCTTCCATACACATTTATTACCAACTGGTGGTTTTAAAAGATGTCTATTTTCATCAATCCAATCTTTAAAATTTAAAGGAGATACTAAGTTGCTCATTGTATTAGTTTTTATCATTCCACCATAAGTAGAAATCTATTTATTATAATTGTTTTTACATCAAATTAACCAAGGATAACATCCTGTTATAAAGTTACAAAGATTTTGTTCTACCACCATCAACAGGTAAGTTAATTCCATTAATATAACTTGCTGCTTCACTTGCTAAAAAAGTAATTGCATTAGCTATTTCTTGAGGTTTAGCAAAACGTTTTGCAGGTACAGCATTCTTCATTGCATTACTAGCATCTTCAACAGTTACACCTGTTTTAGCCGATTTGTTTTTAATAATTTCACTTAAACGCTCTGTTCCTGTCGCTCCAGGTAATACATTATTTACTGTAATACCATAACTCCCTAATTCATTAGCTAATGTTTTACTCCAATTAGCAACAGCTCCACGAATAGTATTACTTACGCCTAATCCATCTAAAGGTTGCTTAACAGAAGTAGAAATTACATTTACAATACGTCCATAATTTTCATCTTTCATAAATGGAACAACAGCTTGCGCAAGTACGTGATTGCATTTTAAATGTTGCGTAAAAGCATTTTCAAATTCATTTACCTCAGCTGAAAATACTGGTCCGCCTTTTGGCCCACCTGTATTATTAACAAGGATATGAAATCCATTATGCTTTGAAATATAGTCTTGTACTTTTATTTTTAAATCTTCTGGATTAGAAAAATCTGCTACAATATAATTGTGATTTCTATGTCCTGGCAATTCTTCTAAAACAGCTTTTAGTTTCTCTTCATTTCTAGCAATTAAAGTTACATTTGCTCCTTCTTCAGCTAAAATCAATGCTGTAGCTTTACCTATTCCTTGTGTACTTCCGCAGACTAATGCGTTTTTATTATTTAAATTTAAATTCATTTTATTTATATATTTTCTTAGCGCGTTCGTTTAGTTTTTCCATTAACTTCTCAGGACTTGCAATACTTGTAAATCCATATTTCTCATATAATCCATGTGCATCTTTTGTTGCCAACATCCATTTATCTATATTTTTTAATTCAGGAAAATTTAAAATCTCCCTCATTAACACTTTAGAAAAACCTTGTCCCTGATACTCTTTAATCACCAATACATCAAGTAAATAGGCGAAAAATATTTTATCGGTCATTACGCGGGCATAAGCTATTTGTTTTTTATCATGAAATAACCCAAAATTAATTGTGTTATCCATTGCTGTTTTCTGCTCTTCTTCCGTACGTAATGCACCCCAATAAGAGTCTTTTATAAAACAATAGATCATTTTAAAGTCCATATCTTCTCTTTTTGAAGAAAAATAAATGCCTTTACTTATTTCTATCATTCTTTAATATTTAATACACACATTTTTAGCTTCAGTAAAAAACCTTAACGCTTCAAAACCGCCTTCACGACCAACTCCACTAGCTTTAACACCTCCAAAAGGTGTTCGCAAATCTCGCATCATCCATGTATTTACCCAAACAATACCTGCTTGTAATTGATTACTTAATCGCATAGTACGTTTTAAGTTATTTGTCCAAAGTGTAGCAGATAAACCGTACTTCACTTTATTTGCCATTTGTAACACCTCATCCTCTGTTTTAAAAGGCATGATAGTAACTACAGGTCCAAAAATTTCTTCTTGATTTACTCTACATTCATCATTTGGCACTTCTATAACAGTAGGTTCTAAATAGTAACCATTTTCATAACTTTCTACTGTTACTTCGTTTCCTCCACAAAGGATTGTCCCGTTTTCAGTTTTGGCAATATCTATATATTCTTTTACTTTTTCTATATGTGGTTTGGATACCAATGCTCCAATGTTGGTGTCATTTTCTGATGGATGACCAACTTTTAATTCTTTTACTCGAGTTACAAAATCTGTTTTAAACTGCTCGTATATTTTTTCTTCTACAAAAATGCGACTTCCACAAAGACATATTTGACCTTGGTTTGCAAATGATGATCTTACCGTTGTGTCTAACATAGTATCATAATCGCAATCTGCAAAAATGATGTTTGGATTTTTCCCTCCTAATTCTAAAGATAGTTTTTTAAACATTGGCGCTGCTACTTTAGCTATATGTGCTCCTGTTGCTGTACCTCCAGTAAATGAAATAGCCTTAATATCTGGATGCTCTACAATTGCTTGGCCTGTTGAACCTCCAAGTCCATGAACAATATTTAAAACACCTTTTGGCAAACCGGCTTCATTACATATTTCTCCTAATAAATATGCAGTCATTGGTGTTACTTCGCTAGGTTTAGCTACTACACAATTACCTGCAGCTATAGCTGGAGCAATTTTCCAAGTGAATAAATATAATGGCAAATTCCATGGTGAAATACAACCTACAACTCCAATGGGTTGGCGTAATGTATAATTTACTGCTTTCTGCCCAACACTTTCATGACTTTCACTTGCGAACTGAGTTATAGCATTACCAAAGAACCTAAAATTACTTGCTGCTCTAGGTATATCGACTGCTTTTGCTAAGCTTACAGGTTTACCATTATCTTTACTTTCTGCTTCTGCAAATCGCTGTAAATTAGCTTCTAATAATTCGGAAATCTTAATAAGAATACGACTACGTTCTTCTAATGTAGTTTGAGACCATACAGGAAATGTTGCTCTTGCAGCTATATAAGCATTTTCTACATCAGCTTTACCTGAATTAGGAATCTGCCCATATACTTCTCCATTTGCTGGACAATAATTATCTATCCAATTATTTTCTATTGGATTATGGAATTTACCGTTTATGTAGTTTTGGATATTCATATTAATTAAGGATATGAAGGAATAACACCTTCTTTTATTAGTTTGAATTCTCCATCAATCAATTTCCAGTTCTTAAAACTTTTTTTACCTGGTTTAATAATTTTTTCGAGATATCTTTCAATCAAAATCAGCTTACTATTCTCTACTTTATATACATTTTTATCTATATCTCTTAGATAACCATATGAAACAGAAGTTATTTCCTTTTTTTTTATGTCAAACTTTGGAAAAGTGATTTTATCATATTCTTTATTCCTTTCAAAAGTTTCTTTTTCATGATTATATATCCAACTTAGGTAAGATATTTTATCAAAAGGAATACTTTTTATAATTCTAATATCAATATGATTATCAAAATTTAAATCTTTAACTTCAAGTATGGATTGATTATTTATTATTGAAAAAAAACTATTATCATCAGGTATAATTGTTTGTAAAAAAACATCTTTTTTATAAATATCAATCCTACTAATTTTTGAAACCTCTAGATTTTTTATTTTAGTCAAATCAAATGTAAATCCTGAATTAACAACATTTATTATCTCTTGAGAAAAAGAATTAAAAGAAGCTAATAACAAAAAAGCAAAGAGTATTCTTTTCATCTTACTATAACTTTTTATAAGCCATCACCTTAATCTCCACTACCAAATCTGGATGTGGTAATTGGTGAACAGCTACAGTTGTTCTGGTTGGACCTGTTTCCTTTTCAAAAAACTCTGCATAAGCTTTGTTATAACCTGCAAAATCATTCATATTAACTAAAAAAGAAGTGACATCTACAACATCTTTCAAACTAGCGCCTTCTTTGGCTAAATTGCGTTCTATATTTTTTATAACTTCCTGAGTTTGAACATAAGCATCTAACCGTTTGGTTCCCATTTCATCTATAATATCTACACCTGCAATTGTATTGTCTGGCCTACGAGAACTAGTTCCTGAAACGAAAATAAAATCACCTACTCTTTTTGTATGTGGATATGCGCCTCTTGGTGTTACTTTTTTGTCTTCCATGTCTTTATTTTAATCCTGCTATTTTATCTTCTTCAAGAATAGCATTAGTTTCTAATTGTACTTTTTTTAATAAAACATTTAAATCTTCATCTTCGTTAATTTCATTATCGGAAATCATATTCAAAATCGCTTTATCTTGTGCTCTACCTCTTTTCATTGCTTCATTATAAGGCATATTTTCATTAAAAGTCACCATAGAGTATTTAGAAAAATAAGACTCTGGAAATGCCTTTTCTAATGTCATCTCTAAATTACGTTTTTCTTTAAATATAGGGTTTGCAACATGATCTCGCATTTCGTAATAATTATCTATTGCTAAATCTGCGATAGCATCTGTATCTGCTTTTCTAGTTTTCTCGTAAGCATTAAAAATGGTTTCCCAATCGCCTTCATGTTTGTCTAAAATAGCATCAAAAACAGTAACGTCTTCAAAAGAAGCATTCATTCCTTGGCCATAAAAAGGAACAATAGCATGTGCAGCATCTCCCATTAACACTGTTTTATTTTTATAATGCCATGGTGAGCATTTTACTGTACCTAAAGCTCCAGTTGGATTATTTGCAAATTCTTCAGCAATATTTGGAATTAAAGCTAATGCGTCTGGGAATTGTGATTTAAAAAAAGTTTTTATATCACTTTCTGTTTTTAAGTCTTTAAAATTATATTCACCGTCTTCATAACTTAAAAATAAGGTTACTGTAAAACTACCATCTAAATTAGGGAGTGCAATTAGCATATAGCTTCCTCTTGGCCATATATGCAAATAATCTTTACTTATTTGATGTTCTCCTTTGGCAGAAGCAGGTATTTCTAATTCTTTATAACCATGAGTTAAATAGTTTTGAGAATAACTAAATAAGAATTTGCGTTCTAAATAATAACTTTTACGTAATGATGATCCAGCTCCATCTGTTCCAAAAATTACATCTGCAGTAATTTTAAAATCAGTTTTAGTTTGATAATCATAAAATGAAGCTTCATTGTTTTCAATATCAACTCCATTACATTTTTTATTAAAATGGATAGTTAGATTATTATATCTATCTGCTTCTGTTAGTAACAATCCATTTAGTTCTCCTCTTGAAATTGAATTAATATATTCTCCATCTCTCCCTGAATAATTAGAAGGAAAAGTATTTCCTTCTACATCGTGTATTAAACGACCATACATAGGAATACACAATGGCTTTACTTTATCTTCTACTCCAGCCAAACGCATTGCTTTTAAACCTCGATCTGACAATGCTAAGTTTATAGATCGTCCAGCAGAAATATCTGTAGTTCTTAAATCTGGTCTACTTTCGTATACATTAACAGTATAACCTCTTTGCGCTAAACGTAATGCTAGCAACGAACCACAAAGTCCTGCACCAATGATTAATATATTATCTTTTTTATTCATTTAATACTGTTTTTAATCTTTCAACCATATTAAACACATCTTCAAACGAATTATATAAAGGCACTGGAGCACAACGAATAACATCTGGTTCTCTCCAATCACTAATTACTCCAGCTTCCGTTAGTTTATCATGTAAACTTCTATCTGCATTTTTCACTTGGATAGACAACTGGCATCCTCTTTCTTCAGGATTACTTGGTGTAATTATTTTAATATCTGAATTATTTAAGTCGTTTATTAGAAATTCAAAATAACCTGTTAGCTTTTTTGATTTGTTAATTAGGTTATCGAAACCAGCAGCTTTAAATACATCTATTGACGCTCTAATAGCTGCCATAGATAATATTGGCGGATTTGATAATTGCCAACCTTCTGCTCCTGCTAATTGATCAAACTCATCACGCATTCTAAAACGGGTTTCTTTATTATGACTCCACCAACCTGTAAAACGATTTAAATCTTTATTATTTGCATGTCTTTCATGAACAAAACAACCTGACAAACTTCCTGGTCCAGAATTCATATATTTATATGTACACCATACAGCAAAATCTGCTCCCGAATTATGTAAATCTAAATCTACATTTCCAGCTCCATGAGCACAATCAAAACCTACCATACAGCCATGTTTATGTCCTAGCTCTGTAATGCGTTTTAAATCGAAAAACTGTCCTGTATAATAATTAACACCACCAATCATGACTAATGCAATTTCATCGCCTTGAGATTCTAAAATAGCTTCTAAATCTTCATAATTAGCTAATTCTTCTCCTTCTCTAGCTTTCCATAATATCAAACCTTCTTTATCATCAAAACCATGATGACGTAACTGAGATTCTACAGCATATTTATCACTTGGAAATGCGTCTGCTTCTATTAAAATTTTATATCGCTTTTGTGTTGGCTTGTAAAAAGACACCATCATAAAATGCAAATTAGCAGTAAGCGTATTCATTACAACTACTTCTATTGGTTTTGCTCCAACAACTGCAGCCATTGTTTCTGTTAAAAATTCATGATATGGTAACCAAGGATTCTTACCTTCTGTATGTCCTTCTACTCCTAAATTAGCCCAGTCTTCAAGTTCTTGATTTATATACTCTTTAGTTATTTTTGGCTGTAGACCCAATGAATTACCACATAAATATATAAGCTCATTTCCATTTTTATCTTTTGGTATATGAAACTTATTTCTAAAATGCGATAATTGATCTTCTGCATCTAACTGTTTTGCGTAACTTAAAGTAGCTTTATTCATTTTTAAAAGTAAAAAAGGTCTTTTGAATTGAAAAATTTTAAAAACGTTTCATTATATGAAACGCTGTTTCAAAAATAAACATTATTTTTGAATAATAGAATGGAAATTATAAAAGATTCATAGAAGGCTCTAATCTTTTTACCAAGCTACTTTACACACTATACTATTATGAATGAAGACGTTAAAGACCTTAATCTATCTGTACTAAAAGCTTTCACTCTCTTAGAAGCTTTTGTTGGAGATAAGCAAAAATGGGGTGTTCGTGAGTTAGCAAAAAAAACAGGCTATAACAAGAGTACAACCTATAGGCTATTAAATACTTTAGAATCTATAGGTGTATTACAAAAAAATGATGAAGACAAATATCTTTTAGGCCTTAAACTATTTGAATTAGGAAATTTAGTTTCAATACATAAATCTCTAAGAAAACATTCTAGGCAGCCTTTAGAACAAATTGCCAGAGAAATTAAAGAAACTGTACATTTTGGTGTTTTAGATAAGAATCAAGTATTGTATTTAAATAAAACAGAAAGTCCACAAGGACTAAAAGTTAGTACACAAATAGGGTCCTATCAAAAAGCTTATTGCACTGCAATAGGCAAAGTCCTGCTAGCCTTTTCTTCTGAAGAAAAAATATTAGAATATTTAAAGAAAACCGCTCTAGATCCATGTACAGTAAATACTATTACAGATCAACATGTTTTTCTTAAAGAACTACAAAAGATAAAAAAGCAGGAATATGCTTTAGATATGGAAGAGCTAGAATTAGGGCTTATCTGTATTGCTATACCAGTTTTTAACAATAAGAATCAAATTATAGCTAGCATCAGTGTTTCTGGACCTTCAAGTCGATTTAAACTTGAAAATATAGGTAATTATTTATCTATTATAAAAAAAGGTGTTCAAGCCATTGAGAATAGTATTAACAATTATAATTAGAGTTTAAACTAATCAACTTTTACTTTAACATTAGTTATGCTTAAATTCCAATTCCCTTCCGCTTTTTTATGATCTCTGGCAATCTTTATTCCATTAAAGTTCTCATAATTTTCAAACGTATTAGTTATTGATGGTTTCTTTGTATTGCCTTCTCTAAACACCCATTCTTTAATACTATAATTATCATCATAAAACACATCATAAGCATCGCCAGGTGTATAACCGCCTTCATCTCCATATAATAATGTTATTTTATTAAGCTGCTCTTTACTTATAGGAGCTTGGCTTTTTACAGGCTCTGAAAAATGAACATCTTTATCCCAAACAAATTGAAAAGGAAATAGTGCCCAATATTTATCATTAACAAATGCTCGATCTGTCTTAAGACTAATACTGTCCATCTTATTTCTATTATAAGAAATAGTATCTTTTTTTGTCAACATTGTTACCGCATTGGTTTTTGGCTTCCAGACCCAAGAACGTTCATAATGACTCGAATCTCTATCGACATTAAATGTAAATTGAATTTCGGAAACCTTTTCCCAATTCTCAAATCCATGAGCATTTGCAATTTTTTCAGGAATTGTTAACTTATTTATAACGTCTTTATTTTCAGACTTACAAGACGATAAAATAAATAAGCAAAAAATAAAAAATCGATACATAGGTTTGTTTTTTTTCGAAAGTAATAAATATTATATAATTAAGTAACTTTGAAATGAATTCGTCAATCAAATTTTAAAAAACAAGTTATTTAATCATGGGCAATAATTCTGAATATTTTAAAACCAATAAGGCTACCTGGAACGACAAAGTAAAAGTACATGCCGAAAGCGAAATGTATGATATAAAAGCTTTTAAAAACGGCAAATCATCTTTAATGAAATACGAATTAAATGCTTTACAAAACGTAACAGGAAAATCACTTCTACATTTACAATGTCATTTTGGTCAAGACACTTTGAGCTGGAGTAGATTAGGCGCAAAATGTGTTGGAGTAGATTTAAGTGATGAAGGCATAAAATTAGCAAAAGCATTAAATAAAGAATTAAATCTTGATGCCCAATTTGTATGCTGTAATGTTTTAGATACTGCTGAACATATAAAAGACTCTTTTGACATAGTATATACTAGCTATGGTGTTATTGGTTGGTTGCCAGATTTAAAACCTTGGGGGAAAATGATAGCCGAAAAACTAAATAATGGCGGTACATTTTACATGGTAGAGTTCCACCCAATAGTTTGGATGTTTGACTACTTAGAAGATAAACCAATAATGAAATACGGTTATATGCAAGACGAGGTTATTTATGAAGAATACGAAGGCACTTATGCTGATTTAGATTCTAAAATGGTAACCAAAGAATATGGTTGGAATCATGGTTTAAGCGAGGTCATAAATGCTTTAACTGAAGCTGGATTACATATTGAATACATGAATGAATATAACGAAAGTCCTTACAATGTATTGCCCGAATTAGTAGAAACCAAATCGGGCAATTACACTACAAAGGATAAACTTTACCCGCTTATATTTGAAATTAAGGCTACTAAGCTTTAATTTTTTAATATTACTTTAGAATTTACTAATAACCCTTCTATATAGAAAGACATTAAGTAAGAACCTTGAGTTAAATTAGAGACATCTAGTGTGGCTTGTCTAGCATTTGTTTTAATAGAAATCATTTCTTGTCCCAATAAATTAAATATTACCACTTTAGAAATTTCTTTATTAGATTCAAATTGAACAAATTCATTAGCTGGGTTTGGATATAATTTAAAAGTTTCTTTATTAAAATCAACTACACTTAAAGTACTAGCTATAATTTCTACAGTCTGTGATGAACTATAGTACCTATTTGGAGCACTTGCTACAGAACTTGGCCCCACAGAATATGTTACTGTATAATTCCCGGGTGTAGATCCCATTAGATCAATTGTTCCTGTATTAGAATCTATTACTAAACCAACTGGCGAGCTAGTATATAATCCTCCAGACACACCTGTACTTAATGTAGGTGTTGGATTAGAGTCTGTACCTGCATCATAACTTGCACTACTATATCCAAATCCTGTAAAATCATTATAATGTGTATCTATATACTCTAAAACTACGCTTGCATAATCTTTTGCAAAAGGTGTTGTAGTATCTGGACCACTACTAAAAGGCGAACCTAAATCTCGCACACGCCTATTAACTTCAGTCATAATACCATCAACAGTACCGCCTCCACCTAAACCATCTGATGCAGATTGTCCAGAACCATGACGTCTATTATTATAAAAGTCCCCATCGAAATAAGCATTAGAAAAAGGTTGAGTATCATCACAGCTAGAGCTACCGTAATCTGAACTACTAGGAATTGCTCTGTAACCTGTAGTTCCATTTCTAGTACAACCAGGGTAATTTTGCGCAGCATAAAAACCACTTGTTGCATGGTAGGCTGCATTTTGAAACAGCTCTCCTAAACTATCATCTCCTCTTACTAATTGCTCATGGTTTAGACCATTAAGATTATTGGCAACCAAGTTCTTAATAGTAGAATTATTTACAATAGATGCTCCATTAATTCCAGAAGCCGAATTTAATTGAGATGATGTAACGTTATAGCCTACTTCTATTCTTGGAATTGAATGACTTTGACCATGTAAATCTATATACAATCCTTTTCCCCAATTAGTTTCAACAGCAGTACTTGCATCATCTAAAAAACTATGCCAAGCATTCCAAAAAAACAAAGCATTAGCATTACCGCAAGTCGCTTCATTTTGCTCTCTATTAGGATCTAATTTTTTCCTATTCAGCCTATTTATAATAACATGTGCATAACCTCCGGTTTGCGCAAATAACTCTGCTTGAATACGCTCTATTAACACATCTGTATTGTCATCTCTTTCGTTTGTTCCACAACCTCTTGTAGGTAAGTAATATGGCTGACTAGAATTATTAGTTGTACTATTATCTGGATAATTAACACCATTCACCGTACCTCCAGTTAATTTAAGACCTCCATGTGGAGCAGATATAATTATTGGTAAATTTCCAGGAATATATTCTATATACTCTTTTCCACTAGTATCAAATACTGAAACACCAGGTGTTTGAGCAAATAAAGATGCATGCAATATTATTGCAACAACAAGAAGTAATGATTTTTTCATTATAAATAGGTTAATTAATAGATTTATAGCAAAGTAATTAGACTTATTGTATTTAATTCGGTTTAAGCCTAAAAACCTTATAATTATCCGCTAAAATAACCAATTTACCGATGAACTGCAGTTTTTTTAATGTTTTTCTTTTAACACTTGAGGCATTTTTGCTTGAAAACGTCTTAATCTTGGTATAGAAACATTTCTAATATAACCATTGTTAGGATGTAGTTTTTCGTAGTCTTGATGATAATCTTCTCCTATCCAGAATTTTTGAAAAGGATATACTTCAGCAGCAATCGTTGCATTTAATTTTTTAGCTAGCAATGCTTTTTTAGATTCTATTATCTTTTTCTGCGCATCGTTTTGGTAAAATAGAATTGAACGGTATTGAGAACCTCTATCTGGACCTTGCCCATTTACTTGTAATGGGTTTTGAGATGCAAAATACACATCTACTAAAGTTTCGAAACTCACTATTTCTGGATCGTATATAATTTCTACAGCTTCGGCATGCCCTGTTCTACCAGTATTACTTGCTGCATATGTTGGATTCTTAGTATGACCACCTGCATAACCACTAATTGATTCTTTTACACCTTTTACACTTTCATAAACCGCTTCTACACACCAAAAACAACCGCTTGCAAAGTAGGCTTTAGCCAATCCATTTTCTAAAGGGACTTCTATAGGTTTTGCTGTTTTTATTTTTTCTTGTGTATTTTTCTGTTCTGCATTTTGAGCAGAATTTTTACAATTAAACAACAAGCCAACCATTAATAATAGAACAATCTTTCTCATAGCAATTCTTTTTACTTTATGTCGTATAAAGTTAAGTATCCTTAATACTAATTATATAAATTTATGCTAAAAAAAAAGCCTCCATTTAAAAATGAAGGCTTTTTATATAGTTTTAAATAGACTTAAAGTTTTTTAAACATTTTAGCCATTTTTTCCTTTTGTTCTTGAGCTAAAATCTCATCTACTAAAATACGTCCAGAATGTTCATCTGTAATTATTTTTTTACGTGAACCTATTTCCATTTGCACTTGTGGTGGAATAGTAAAATAAGAACCTCCTGATGCACCTCTTTCAATTGGCACAACAGCTAAACCATTCTTTACGTTTTTACGAATACGATTATAAGCTTTAACTAAACGTTCTTCAATTTTCTTTTTGTACTCTTCAGACTTATTTATAAGAGCCTCTTCTTCTTTAGCTGTTTCACTTAAAATAGCATCTAATTCACCTTTTTTGTGTTTTAAATGTGTTTCACGCTCTTTAGTGTGCCCTTTAGTTTTGTCAATAACTTCTTTTTTCTGCTCTATTTGAGCTTTGAATTCTCTAATGTGTTTTTCAGCTAATTCTATTTCTAGTTCTTGATACTCTACTTCTTTTGTAAGTGAATTAAACTCTCTGTTATTTCTAACATTTTTTTGTTGCTCACTATACTTCTTTATTAAAGTCTTAGCTTCTTCGATTAAGTTTTTCTTATCGCTAATTTGAGAATCTATTAACGCTAAACTATCACTAAGTTTTTCTAACCTCATGTTTAATCCAGCAACCTCATCTTCTAAATCACTAACTTCTAAAGGCAGTTCTCCACGAACATTTCTTATCTCGTCGATTCTTGAATCGATTAATTGTAAGTCGTATAGAGATCTTAAACGTTCTTCTACAGTTACTTCTTTACTCTTTGCCATACTTTAAAAATATTGAACAGGATTGGTATTTATATTTGATAAAATGATTGCAAAATTACTAATTTTTTTTGTAAGATGCGCTACTAATCCGTTTTTTGTGAACTGCTCGCTTTCATAATGCCCTATATCTGCTAGTACAATATTATTTTCTGCAGAGAAGAAATCATGATATTTAAGATCTGCAGTTATAAAAACATCAGCTTTCATTGCTTTAGCAGCATTTATAGCAAAACTACCAGAACCTCCTAAAACTGCTACTTTTTTTATAGGTTTACCTAATAATTTTGTGTGACGAATAATTGAAACATTCATTTTTTGTTTTAAATACTTAAAGAACTCTAATTCTGGCATAGCATTCTCCAACTCACCTATCATTCCCATACCTATATTTTGATTCTTATTTTCTAGAGTTGTAATCTCATAAGCCACTTCTTCATAAGAATGATTTTTTAAAAGTGTATTAATAATATTACTTTCTAAGTGCTTCGCAAATGTGATACTAATTTGTGTTTCTTCCTCAAAATGTGTCTCTCCTTTATTTCCTTTTGTAGGATTTGAAGATTCATTTCCTTTATAAGAACCAATACCTTCAACATTAAAACTACAATTATTATAATTCCCTATAGCTCCTGCTCCAACTTGAAAAAGTGATTCTCTAAGTGATTTAGCTTCTGTTTTAGGAACAAAAGTTGTTAGTTTCTTAATAGTTTCTGCTTGTGGTATTAAAATTTTTCTATTTAGTAATCCTAGTCGTTCACAAATTATATCATTAACACCATTAACATGATTATCTAATGCAGTATGAATAGCATAAATGGCAATATCATTTTTTATCGCTTTTAATACTGTACGTTCTACATAGGTTTTTCCTGTTAGCTTTTTTAACCCTTTAAAAACGATAGGATGAAAACTAACGACGAGATTACAATTAGTATTAATTGCCTCATCTATAACAGCTTCTATAGTATCTAAAGTAACTAAAACACCAGTTAATTTTTCATTTTTATCTCCAACCAATAGACCTACATTATCAAAATCTTCAGCATAAGCTAAAGGAGCAAAGTCTTCTAAGTGATTAATAACATCTTGAATAATCATATATTTATTAGGATTTTATCTTTAACAAATATAAAATTTTTACTTTCGTCTTGTCGAAACATCATTAATGAAATTAATTAGAATCTTATTATTTCCTATTGTTCCTGTTTACTATATAGTTACATGGCTTCGTAATACATTTTATGATACTGGTATAAAAAAATCTAAATCTTATAATTTCCCTATAATTTGTGTTGGTAATTTAAGTGCTGGTGGTACAGGAAAAACACCAATGGTAGAATATTTAATTAGATTATTAAAAGACCATTACAAAATAGCCACATTAAGTCGCGGTTATGGAAGAAATACTAAAGGTTATGTATTAGCTAATAATTCTATAACTGCAAAAGATATAGGTGACGAGCCGTATCAATTTTATCATAAATTTAATGAAACGATTCAAGTTTCTGTAGATGAAAACAGGCAACATGGTATTGCAACATTGCAAAATTCTAAAAATCAACCAGAAATCATCCTTTTGGATGACGCTTATCAACACAGGAAAGTAACTGCTGGGCTAAATATATTATTATCCACTTATAACCAGCCTTTTTATAACGATATTGTTTTACCTACAGGTAATTTACGAGAACCTCGTAATGGTTCAAAACGCGCACATATTATTGTCATTACAAAATGTCCAGATACTATTACCGATAACGAAAAATTAGATATAACAAAGCGTATTAAACCAAAAGCACATCAGCAAGTGTTTTTTAGCTCGATTGCTTATAGTAACAATGTAAATAATTCAAACGAAAGCAAACCTATAGTATCGCTATCTAATTTCACTTTAGTAACTGGTATAGCTAACGCCAAGCCATTAGTTAATTTTCTTGAGTCTAAAAATCTTAAGTTTAATCATTTAGAATTTAAAGATCATCATGAGTTTTCAACAAAAGATATTGAAATGATCTCTAAAGAGGAATTGATAATTACTACTGAAAAAGATTATATGCGATTAAAAAATATAACCGCGTTAAATAGCAAATTATATTATTTACCAATCGAATCTACTATAGATAGACCTGAAGCGTTTAATAAGGTTATACTAGATTTCGCTAGTTCTTAAGCGTTTTGATTTGTAATAAGTGCTTCAAATAATTTCTTTTCAAAATCCTCTTGTTTGAATGGTTTTGAAATAATATCAGTAAAACCAGCATCATCAAACTCTTTCATCTTATCTTCTATAGTTACTGCTGTTAAAGCAAAAATAGTTAAATCTTTATTAAATGCTCTAATTAACTTTGTAGCTTCAATCCCACTTATTCCTGGCATATGAATATCCATTAAAACAACATCATATACATTGTTTTTCACTTTATCGACTGCTGCTTCTCCATTATCTACAACCTCACAATTAAGTTTCATTTTATTTAAAATCTTTTTAGTAATCATTTGGTTGATTTTATTGTCTTCAACTACTAAGATTTTAACATTGTTTAATTCAACTTCAGCCACATCTTTAAAGTAATTAACATCTTTTTCTTTAATTACTTCTTCTGTATATTTCATAGGCAACTCAAAGAAAAAAGTGGTTCCTTTTCCTAATTCACTTTTTAAGTAGATCTTTCCTTTTAAAATATCTATTAAGCCTTTTACAATAGACAGACCTAAACCTGTTCCTCCATATTTTCTGTTAATTTGTATAGAGCCTTGAGAAAAACTTTCGAACATGTGCTCTTGTTTTTCTTTACTTATACCAATACCATTATCTTCTACTTCGAAAAGAATATTATATACTCCATTTTTTTCATTTATCTTTTTTGTACGCACCCAGATATCTCCATCTTTTGTAAACTTAATAGAGTTACCTATTAAGTTTATTAAAATTTGAGATATTTTAAGTTGATCTGCATTATAGTTTAAAGGCAGTTCTTCATCATACTCTAAATGCAACTTAATATTATTATCTAATGCCGAATTATTTAGAGCAGATATAACATTAGCTATTTTCTTTCTTAAATTAAATACCTCTGGTTCTATATCAACTTTATTCGCTTCAATTTTATTAATTTGAAGTATATCATTAATAAAAGTTAATAAATAATCTCCTGAGAACTTAAGTGATTTTAAGTGCTGTACTTGCTCTGGTTTAGGATCCTCATCTAATAACATATTGGTTAATCCTGTAACAGCATATAGAGGCGTTCTTAATTCATGAGTAACTGTTGATAAGAAATTTGCTTTAGTTCTTGAAGCTAATTCTGCTTTTTCCATTGCTACTATTAGCTCACTATTTTTTTTATGAAGAATATTATTAGATTTTAATCTAATATTATTGTTTTTATATAATGATAGTGTTAGTAAAGATAAAATTGTAATTAAAGCAATACTTAGTATCGTTGTTAACTGATCGAAAGTATTATTTGTTTTGGCTTCTTCTTCAAGATTTGCTTTTCCTTGATTTTGAAATTCTGTTTGATTTGCAATTAAAAACTGATTTTGTCCAAAAGTAATATAAGCTCTCTTTACCTGTAGTAAAGAATCAGACAATTTCATATGTGCTTTTAAATACAGATTAGATAATTTTAAATTATTATCCTTTTCATATAGATTGCTTAGTATTAAATATCCTTCATTTAAGATATCTGAAAAATTATTTTCTTTAGCAATTTGAAAGCCATTAGTTGCATTTTTTAATGCGTCTTTAACATTGGCACCTTGTTTTAATTGAGCTTCTGCTAAAGAAAAAAGTGCTGCACTAGAGATCTTATCTAATTGGTATTGTTTAGCCATATCTATAGCTTTTTCAAAAACACCAATTGCTTTTCTTATATCGCCTTTAGCCAAAAGCGCCTTTCCTTTTTTAAGCACAGATTCTGTTTCGTAATTATGTAAATCTTCTTGCTTAAAGTATGTTTCTGCAGAAATGTAATAATCTAAAGCTTTAACATATTCTTTATTATACATATAAACGTCTCCCAGTGTTTTATATGTTTCTGCTATATTAATATCGTCTTTAGCAAAACGTTGTAGTTCACTCGCTTTAATTAGCATTTTAATAGCTTCATTTGGCGCTTCTAAAACATAGTTTACTTTACCTAATTTAGAATATACAAGACCTAAACTCTTTTTATTATCAATAGTATTGGCGTCTTCTAATGCTAAGTCTAAATATTGTTTTGCCTTAAAATATTGGTGATTATTAATGCTATTTTGCGCACTAGACAAACTAGCATCAATACTAGTTTGAAGTGATTCAATTTCTTTATCTGTTAAGTCTTGAGAATGTATTGATAAGCTTAACAACAATACAATAGCACAAAATATCTTATTGATAAGGGACATTAGTTTTTATATTTATTACTCAAATATAACTATTTATCCTATAAAGGTCTTTTTTTTTCGTTCAAATTGAATATTAAGTCAATAATTCTATTAGAGTAACCTGTTTCATTATCGTACCAACCAATAATCTTTACCATGTTACCTATTACGGAAGTCATTTGAGAATCGAAAATACAAGAATGTGGATTCCCCACTATATCTATTGACACAATTGGATCTTCTGTATATTCTAAAACATCTTTATATTTTTCTTCTGATGCTTTTTTAAATGCTTGATTTATAACTTCAATTGAAACTGTTTTTTTAACATTGAAGGTAATATCCGTTAGAGAGCCATTTGGCACTGGAACACGAATACCACAACCACCTATAACCTCGGCAAGATCAGGAAAAATCTTAGTTAACGCTTTTGCTGCACCTGTAGTTGTTGGCACTATAGATTGTCCAGCTGCACGTGCACGTCTTAAGTCGCGATGCGGTTGATCATGCAAACTTTGATCTGTTGTATACGAATGAATTGTTGTAATATATGCTTGATTTATACCGCACAACTCATTAATAATAGCAATCATTGGTGCTGCATTATTAGTAGTACATGATGCATTGGAAACTATTGTTTCTGTACCGTCTAAAATATGTTCATTAGTTCCTAAAACTATTGTTTTTATATCGTCTTCAATAGGTGGAACACTTAAAATAACCCGTTTTGCTCCATTTTCTATATGATATTCTAATGCTTTAGAAGTTTTAAATTTTCCCGTAGCCTCAATAACAAAATCTGGATTATAGGGTTTCCAATCTATAGTTTTTGGGTGCTTTTCATTCAATAATATAGTTTCATTTCCGTTAACTGAAATACCATTAGAACTATGAGAGATTTCAGCTTTAAAAACGCCATGAATACTATCATATTTAAGTAAATGGCTTAATGTCCTAGCATCTGCTAAATCATTAATTGCAACAACTTTAATATTTTCATAATCTTGAAGTAACCTAAAAACGCGTCTCCCAATACGACCAAAGCCATTAATAGCAATAGTAATCATTAATTAATATGTTTTTGAGCCTTATAAGACGAACGTACTAACGCACTACTTTCTACATGACGAAAGCCTAATTCTAAACCAATCTCTTGATATTCATTAAATTGATCTGGCATGATAAACTGTTTTACTGGTAAATGCTTCTTACTTGGTTGTAAATATTGACCAATTGTAACTACATCTACATCATTTTCTCTTAGATCATGAAGTGTAGCAATAACTTCTTCCCGCGTTTCTCCTAAACCTAGCATAATACCCGATTTAGTTCTACGTTGTCCTTGTTGTTTTAAATATTTTAAAACACCTAAACTTCGCTCATATTTAGCTTGAATACGAACTTCTCTAGTTAACCGTTTTACAGTTTCGATATTATGTGACACGACTTCTGGAGCTACTTCTATTATTCTATCTATATGTTTCTCTATTCCTTGAAAATCTGGGATTAGGGTTTCTAAGGTTGTTTCTGGATTCATACGTCGAACAGCCTTTACAGTTTCTGCCCACATAATACTTCCCATATCTTTTAAATCATCACGATCTACACTAGTTAAAACAGCATGTTTTATTGACATTATTTTTATAGAACGTGCTACTTTTTCTGGCTCATCCCAATCTACAGTTTCTGGCCTTCCTGTTTTAACGCCACAAAATCCACAAGAACGTGTACAAACGTTTCCCAATATCATAAAAGTAGCAGTGCCTTCTCCCCAACATTCTCCCATATTTGGGCAGCTTCCTGAT
Source organism: uncultured Lacinutrix sp. (assembly GCF_947500325.1). Lineage (GTDB taxonomy): Bacteria > Bacteroidota > Bacteroidia > Flavobacteriales > Flavobacteriaceae > Lacinutrix. The sequence continues at coordinate 39,490 of NZ_CANMRQ010000021.1, read as the reverse complement.
GTACAAATTGTATTTAATTTATATTTATCTACTAAACCACGAAGCTCTGTATACTTTTTACCTGTAGGCAATTTAACACGTAACCATTTTGGTTTTGGCTGTCTTTCTCCTGGTAAAATTACTGATCCTGTTTCACTTTTCATAAATGCAAAATTTCGAAAACAAAGATACGAAGTATTCTATAAAGTAGTGAGGAACCAAATACTAAAACCTATTAAAAATAAAATTCCAGAAACACTTAAAAAATGTAGTTTTTTAGATGGACGCCATTCTTTTGGTGTATGTTTCCCACTAATTAGAGCATAATTAATAATGGCATAAAATGGAGCTGTTAAAAAAGATAAAATTGTAGCGATTTTAATAAGCTTACCCATTTCTGAAGCAAAAAAGAAAAAAATAAAGATAGTACCAATAGCTAGAAGTGAGATCCAAAACAGATATCCGGATTTCTGTTTTTTATTTAATAATAATTCTGCTGTTTTATGCATTGCTCTCGGTGATGCATCAAGTGTAGTTAATGTAGTGCTAAACATAGTAGTAAAAGCAGCAACACCTATAATTACATATGACCAATTACCTAAACTTTTAGTATACATTGTTATTAATTGATTAGAAAAAACACCAGCTTTCCCACTAAATGCTTCACCACTATTGTACATTACTAAAAAACCCAACAATACAAAACCTATTCCTAAAACAATAGTTCCAACATACCCAATATTAAAGTCTAATAATGCCGATTTTGGAGTAAACTCTGTTTCATCTTTCTTTTTCTCAATAGCCCATAAGGAGTGCCAAACCGAAATATCTAACGGTGCTGGCATCCATCCCATGAATGCTATAAGAAAACCTATTTCTATACTTCCTTTTGGCAAAACCTGAATAAATGATAGTTCATTATTTGTTTTAAACAAAGCAAAAACAACTGCTACAATAGTGCTAATAGTAAGTGTTATAATTATAATTTTAATGAGTTTATCTAATATTTTATACTTACCAATAAATAAAATAGATAGACAAATAACAAGAATTATAATCGTCCACACCTCAACACTTACAAAATCGCCAAATAACGATGATGCCAATCCTGCGGTTACAATAGTAACTGCTGTTTGTATAGTAAACATAGTTGCAAATGTTATAATGAAGTATGCAACTAATACACCTTTCCCTAATTTTTTATAACCCTCTAAAAGACTTTCTCCAGTAGCAGAGGCATACCGAGGGCCAAATTGAAAAAAAGGATACTTAAATAAGTTTACAAGTAATAAAGCCCAAAGTAAACCTAAACCAAAATCTGCTCCAGCTCTTGTAGATTGCACTAGATGTGAGACACCAATAGCTGCACCAGCAAATAATAAACCTGGACCAAGTTTTTTTATTGAAATCATTACTTTTTAATAATTGCAGCTAATAGTTTTTTAGCTCGAAGTAATTTTACTTTTACATTATTCATAGGTTCTTCTAACTCTTCACTTATTTCGGCATAGCTTAATTCTTGAAAATAACGCAGATTAATAACCTCTTGATAATGAGGCTTCAATTTTTTAATGTCGCGAAGTAACTTGGCTAAATTTTGCTCTGTGATTAATTTATCTTCTGGTGTTGGAGAATCATCTAAAACACGATAAATCTTATCATCCTCATGATCTGTAATTCTAGAATTTATTGAACTTTTCTCTTTTCGAAGTAGATCTATATGAATATTTTTAGAAATAGTAATTAACCATGTTTTAAAGGCATATTTACTATTGTATGTTTTTATTTTATCAAAAGCCTTTGAAAAAGTCTGAATGGTAATATCTTCAGCATCATTCTCATTTTCAATACGTTTTAACTGGTAACCATACACATAATCCCAAAACTCATCTAATAAAAAATTAAATGCTTTTTGATTGTTTTCTTTTGCTTTTGCAATAGCTTCTTTTATTTCCAATGATTAGGTTTAGATATAAGATTAGTTATAAATATAGTTAATTGAAAACCAATTAAAAACAATTCGAGAAAAGGAAGTATAAAAATAACATCCATTTCATCTAATTTTTTTGCCGAAAAACCAAAAACTAAAAACTGAATAATAAAGCGAACAATTATGAGTCCTATAACAAATTTCCAATAAAACATAGTTATTAAAAGCACAATAGAAAACGCCCAAAATAGTAATTGAGTCGTATAAAACAATGCTAATAATGCTTTATGCTTAAACTTGTAACGGTTTGCTGTTGAGACATGACGTCGCTTTTGGCGAAACCAATCTTTAAATGACGTTTTTGGGTTTGATGTTGTAAAACTATCTTTTGAAAAACAGATACTAGTGTTTATTGAATTAGCCGCTTCATTTATAAATAAATCATCATCTCCAGAACGAATATCTATATGGTTTATAAACCCATTTGTTTTAAAGAATTCGTCACGTTTGTATGCTAAATTTCTTCCTACTCCCATAAATGGAATTCCTAATTTAGCAAACGAAAAGTATTGTATTGCTGTTAAAAGCGTTTCATACCTCACTAATTTATTAAGTAATGAGTTTTTAATTTTATTATAAGCTCCGTAACCTAAAACTATTGTTTTTTCTTCTGAAAAACAAGAAGTCATTTCTGTTATCCAATTAGGCGATACAGGTTCACAATCTGCATCAGTAAACAACAAAAAATCATGGCTAGCAGCCTTAATGCCTAGAGTAAGAGCATATTTTTTATTTGCCCAAAATGATTCTACATTTTTAACATTTACAATTTTTATATTGCTATGTTCATTTGCAAAAGCTTCCATTACTTCTAATGTATTATCATAGGAAGCATCATTAATCAAGACAACTTCAAACTTAGAATACTTTTGATTAAGTATAGAAGGTATAAACTGTTTTAAATTTTCAGATTCATTTTTAGCACAAACTATAATAGAAATTGGAACATTTACTGGCGTATTATTTTTGGAGGCTTTAAAAGCAAAACTACCAAATAAAGATCCATAGAATATAACTTGAATACAAACTACAGCTACGAAGCTGTAGAAAACCACATCAAGTACAATCATGTTAATTTATGAATGTTGGGGTTCGTTACAATTCTCAAACTGATCTGGTGTTTTACCACAAAACCCACAGGATTCACCTTCTGTATTTAGCATAGGATTCTGACTAGCACAAGTACCTGCAAATTTACCATCTTTCTTTGCCCATATCTTAATTGCTATTCCAGCAATTGCAAGACCTAATAATGCTAATGTGATTAATAAAAGTTTCACTCAATTTTGTATTTATAAATAAGACAACAAAGATAATAGTTTTATATTGTTTTTATGCATAATGTACTATTTGCTTTTTTCAGCAGGTTTTTATGCATTTAATCGTAACCTTTATATAAAAGATAGCGTTTCTTCCTATTAGCCAAATTATTCTAATAAATTAATACTCATTAACTTTAAAATTAATCATATTATGAAAAAATTATTTGCAGAATTTTTCGGAACATTTTGGCTTGTTTTTGGAGGTTGTGGTAGTGCTATTTTTGCTGCTGGATATCCAGAATTAGGAATTGGTTTTGTTGGCGTTTCTTTAGCATTTGGTCTTACAGTGCTAACAATGGCCTATGCAGTAGGACATATTTCTGGAGGACATTTTAATCCAGCAGTCTCTTTTGGTTTATGGGCTGGCGGTAAATTTCCGGCAAAAGATTTAATAGGTTACATAATTGCACAGTTAGTAGGTGCTATTTTAGCAGCCGGAACATTATACATTATAGTATCTGGCAAAGATGGTTTCTCTACTATTGGAGGCTTTGCTTCTAATGGGTATGGCGCGCTATCACCAGATGGTTATTCAATGCTATCTGTTTTTATAGCTGAATTTTTACTAACTGGTTTTTTCTTACTTATTATTTTAGGAAGCACTAATGAAAGAGCTCCTAAAGGGTTTGCTCCTATTGCTATTGGATTAGGCTTAACATTAATACATTTAATTAGTATTCCTATCTCTAATACATCTGTCAATCCTGCTAGATCAACGAGTCAAGCCCTATTTGCTGGTGGTGACTTTTTACCTCAAACTTGGTTGTTCTGGGTAGCTCCAATTTTAGGTGCTATAGTAGCTGGGTTTATTCACAAAGCTTTATTTGATAAAGCATAATAATATATAAATATAAAAAGCCTCATTTTTAATGAGGCTTTTTATATTTATATATTTAAGACTAAGATTTAGTCATTAAGTTTTAATTCAATTTCTGCTACTGGTGTTTCTGTAGACTTTATAACACTATTTCCTTTTTGTTCAATAGTAATACTCAATCCTAAAGCATCTTCGGTATAAGGTATTTCTTGTAAGCGTCTATCTGTTTCACTTAAAACCCCTAAGCTTACCATTTTACCTTGTAACTCTGCCCATATTTGATATACCTGATCGTCTGGTAAAACAGGTAATGACACCACATCCAACATAGACTTCTTTTCTTTTGGGTTTATATAAGCTACCGTTTTTAAATTTTTTGCACGACGATTACCTTTTAAAACATATTTCTCCATCTCTGGATTATTAAGCTGATCAAATTGATTTGATAATGCCTCTAATTTTAAATTATTATTTAAAATATCTCCACGCAAATCAAAAATTTCTTCAACTATAACTTGATTTTCTTGCATTAATTTAAGGTTTTGGCTATAAAAAAACAATGAAGACCCAGCAAAAATTAAAGCTGCAACACTAGCTGCAATACCATATGCAAACCAAGATTTTTTTGGTTTCTGTTCTAAGGTAACTACTGGCTTATCATCCAACTCATTAAGAATATCTCCTAACAAATGTACAGGAGCTTCTTCTGCATTAGCCATACAAACTAGTTCTAAGTTATCTTGAAGTTTATTGTAGGCATCTTTAACTTCTGGATAGTTTTCAATATAGTTTTCAACTTCAAGAGTCTCTTGAGTTGTTGTTTGACCTATTAGATATCTTTCTAATAAATCAGATTTTAATAATGTACTTATATCAACATTCATGACATTACTTTTAAGGGTTGTAAATTTTCTTCAATTCACGTAATCCTATTTTTAATCGGGACTTTATGGTTCCTAACGGAATATTTAACTCTTCACTTGCTTCTTGTTGGGTCATCCCCTCAAAAAACAGTGCATTCAAGACCACCTGATACTTTAAATCTATACTACTTAAATGTTTTTTAATATCTAAGGTGTCTTGATTCAAACTTCTGGTTGTCAGCTTATATACGTTTGAATCCTCAATTTGGACTTCTTTACTCGTTTTATTATTTAAAGATCTTATTTTATCTATAGATGTATTATAAACAATTCTATAAAGCCAAGTAAACAATTTTGCTTTTTCAGGATTATAACTTTTTCCTTTTTTCCAAACTTTTATAAAACTCTCTTGTAATACATCTTGCGCTAAATCATCATCTGAAATCACTTTTTTTATAACTCCTAGTAATGCCCCAGAATAATTTTCATATAATAAGGAGATAGCTTTTTTATCACCATCCTTCATTAAAGCTACTATAGTATTTTCTAATGATCTACTCAATTTCTGTTGTTTGTTTAGTTAGATTAACAACTTAAAATTATATTTATTGTTATCATAAAATATTTACTTCTGCCTCTATCGAAATGTTAAAGATACGATAAATAGTTTTCTGTATTAATTTTGAAAGCTCAAGGATTTCTTCTCCTTTTGCACCTCCATAATTAACTAAAACTAGAGCTTGTTTTTTATGCACTCCATAATTACCAAAAGTTTTGCCTTTAAAACCTGCTTGTTCTATAAGCCATCCAGCTGGTACCTTAACTTCTTTTTTTGATACATAATAACTTGGAACTTCAGGAAAGTTTTGTTGTAATTTTAAAAATGCTTCTGATGAAATTACAGGATTCTTAAAAAAACTACCACTATTTCCCAACTCTTTAGGATTAGGTAACTTACTCTCTCTAATAGCTATTACTGCTTTAGAAACATCATGAATAGTTGGAGTTTTTACCATCATTTCTTCTAACTTGGTTTTAATCGCTCCATAATTCGTTTTTAATTCATGGTCTTTTTTAGACAATTTAAACACAACACTTGTAATAATATATTGTCCTTTAACTTCATTTTTAAATATGGAATTTCTGTACGCAAAATTACAATCTGAATTATTAAATGTTTCTAGTTCTAGAGTATTCAAATTTAATGCTTCACAACTAACAAAATGATCTTTTAGCTCCACACCATATGCTCCTATATTTTGAATTGGTGATGTCCCTACATTTCCAGGAATAAGCGACATATTTTCTAAACCTCCATAACCTTTATCCAAACACCAAAGTACAAACTCATGCCAATTTTCTCCAGCTTCAGCTTTAATAAAAACAGATGTTTCTGTTTGAGAAACTATCGTTTTCCCTTTTAGATTAATATGTACAACTAAAGCATCGATATCTTTAGTTAATAACATGTTACTACCTCCACCAAGTATTAACTTATTAGAAAAATGCTTTTGTTTAATTAAAGAAGTTAAATCTGACACTGTATCTATAGACACAAAATGCTTCGCCATAACATCTATACCAAAAGTATTATATGACTTTAAAGATATGTTTGTTTTAATGTGCACTAATCGTTATAAACTTTTAAAGCTTCTTTTATAATATTAACGGCTTTTATTAAACTTTCTTTATTAAGTACGTATGCAATTCTTATTTGGTTTAGACCAACTCCAGATGTTGAATAAAAACCTGCTGCAGGTGCAACCATAACTGTTTCTCCATCAACATCAAACGCTTCTAAAAGCCATTGTGCAAATACATCACTATTTTTTATTGGCAGTTCTGCAATGCAGTAAAATGCTCCTTTAGGATTTGCAACTTTTACGCCTTCTATTTTATTTAGCTCATTAATTAAAGTATTTCTCCTTTCTACATACTCTTCAATTACATCATCAAAATAACTTTGTGGTGTTTCAAGTGCTGCTTCACTTGCTATTTGAGCCAATGTAGGTGGACTCAACCTTGCTTGGGCAAATTTTAAAGCGGTTTGTATTACCTCTTTATTTTTAGAAACCATGCAACCAATTCTCGCACCACACATACTATAACGCTTAGATACAGAATCTATAACAATAGCATAATCTTCTAATCCTTCTTCTTGTAAAATAGAATAATGTGTTTCTCCATCGTAGGCAAACTCTCTGTAAACCTCATCTGCAATTAAAAACAAGTTATGTGTTTTCGCAATGGCTGCTAATTTTTTTATTTCCTCTTTAGAATATAAATAACCTGTAGGATTACCTGGGTTACATATTAAAATAGCTTTAGTTCTTGGTGTAATTAATTTTTCAAATTCCTCTATTGCAGGTAAAGCAAAATTATCTTCAATTTTTGATATAACTGGTACTACTTTTACTCCTGAAGCTGTTGAAAATCCATTATAATTTGCATAAAACGGTTCTGGAATAATAATTTCGTCTTCCACATCCATAATACTTCCAAAAGCAAATAAAAGTGCTTCGCTTCCACCCGTTGTAACAATTATATCGTCATGCTTAACATGGATATTATGTTTTGTATAATAGTTAGCAATTTTCTGTCTATATTGCTCAGAACCTTCAGATCTTGAATAAGACAAGACTTGAATATCTGCTTCCTTAACAGCCTTTATAGCTACTTCAGGTGTTTTTATATCTGGCTGACCAATATTTAAATAATATATAGATTTTCCGTCTTTTGCAGCTTTCTCTGCAAATGGGACTAATTTCCTAATGGGAGATTGTGGCATTAATTGCCCTTTCTTAGAAATTGATGGCATAATTAAAGATTAATTTAAAAAAAGCAAAGTTGCAAAAAAAAAGTTTAATCTGTATTATTAAAATGCTTAACTTCATGTGCTATGTTCTTAAATAAAAAATCCTACATACTACCAATTTTATTTTGCTTCAGTTTAATCTGCTTTTCGCAAAACAACTATGTTGTAAAAAACAAAAAAGGTATTGATAAAATAAATTTCAAATTAGTTAATAATGTTATTATTATCCCCGTTGAAGTTAATGGTGTTGAATTATCATTTCTATTAGACACTGGTGTTAGTAAACCTATTGTGTTTAACTTTTTAAAATCCTCAGATTCTTTAAATATTCAAAATGCAGAAAGAATCTATCTAAAAGGACTAGGGAATAATGGTTTAATTGAGGCTTTAAAATCTTCTAATAATCAATTTAAAATTGGAGACGCCGTAAACACCAATCAAGATTTTTATGTTGTTTTTGATTCTTCAATAAATTTCGCACCTCATCTAGGCGTACCTATTCATGGGATAATAGGCTACGATTTCTTTAAAGATTTAGTTGTTGAAATTAATTATTCTAAAAAATATTTAAAAATTGCTAATCCTGAATCATATAAATATAGGAATTGTAAAAAGTGTGAAACACTTAACCTACAATTTTATAATAATAAACCTTATGTAAATATAAAAACTACTATTGCCAGTAAAAACATCCCTGTAAAATTATTATTAGATACTGGTAGTAGCAATTCTATTTGGTTATTTGAAGATGATGATAAAGGCATTACACTTGGCGATAAATCCTTTGATGATTTTTTAGGTTACGGCCTAAGCGGTATTTTATTTGGAAAAAGAACAAAAATAGACAGTGTAATTATTAATTCTTTTGTTTTAAACAACCCCAAAGCCACTTTCCCAGATTCTACTATTACTAAAAGTATTAAAAGAATAAAAGGACGTAATGGAAGTCTTGGCGGCGAAATTTTAAAGCGATTTAACATTGTTGTAGATTATAAAAAAGCTAAGATTAGATTAAAGAAAAACAGGCTCTTTAAAGAAAAATTTAGCTACAACAAAAGTGGTATTAGTTTAGTTCATGATGGCATTAGAGTAGTAACCGAATTTGAATCGGATTTTTACGGTAATTCAGACTCACAATACAGTAATACTTCTACTAAAGTTATAAAAGCCGTTTTTGCTAGAACGAAAAAAAATATTGTAACACCAGCATTTAGTATTTCTCAAATAAGACCAAATTCGCCTGCAGATCTTGTGGGCTTAAAAGTTGGAGATGTCTTAATTTCTGTAAATAACAAAAATTTTAAAGATCATACCTTACAAGAATTACTAAGTGACTTTTTTGACGAAGAAGGGAAAAAAACTAAAGTTGTAGTAGAGAGATTAGGCATAAAGATTGTTGTTCGTTTTGAATTAAAATCTCCTTTAAATTAAAAAAAGCCAAAACTTTCGTTTTGGCTTTTTTTAATAAATTTTAAGCAAATAATTATTGCTCCATTACGCTTTTCTTCTTAGCATTTAAAACGCTGCTTTTAGAAGGATCTATAACTTCTCCTTTAATTTTTAAAGCTACACTTGGAGTTTCTGCATTAGATAAAACAGTAATAGTTTTTCTAATTGGCATAACTCGTTTTGTATCATACTTAACTTCAATTTCTCCAGTCATTCCTGGCATTATTGGATCTTTTGGTTTTTTAGGTACTGTACAACCACAACTAGAACTTACTTTAGAAATAATTAAAGGTGCATCACCAGTATTAGTAAATTCAAAAGTTCTTAATCCATTGGCTCCTTTTTCTACGGTACCATAATCTATAGTCGTTTCTTTAAACTCAATTTTAGCTACTTTCTCTTGGGCATTTATTGAGAAACTCATTAATCCGACAAATAATACTATTATTAAATTTTTCATCTTCTTCTATTTTTAAGTGTTTTGTAAATCTAACTACTTTTTATCCGTTCTGCAAAAATATTAGATGTAATGCAATCTCACAAATGCAAACATCACATTTAACTATACATTAATACTCGTTATAATTTCGCAGAAACAGAAATATAAGTATTTTTGCCTATCAATATTCAAAAACTATTCCAAAGTATGAGCATTCCATCAAAATATGATGCAATTCAGGTAGAAAACAAGTGGTACGACTACTGGATGAGACATAATTATTTTCATTCAACACCAGACGAGAGAGAACCTTACACTATAGTAATTCCTCCACCAAATGTCACTGGTGTCTTACATATGGGACATATGCTGAATAATACTATTCAAGACGTATTAATTCGTCGTGCCCGTTTGCAAGGTAAGAATGCATGCTGGGTACCAGGAACAGATCATGCCTCAATAGCAACAGAAGCCAAAGTTGTCGCTAAATTAAAAGAGCAAGGTATTGATAAAAACGATTTAACTCGTGATGAGTTTTTAAAGCATGCATGGGATTGGACTGAAGAATATGGTGGCGTTATTCTCGAGCAGCTTAAAAAATTAGGTTGTTCTTGCGATTGGGACAGAACAAAATTTACAATGGATGACGATATGTCTGAAGCTGTAATTAAGGTTTTTGTTGATCTACATGACAAAGGACTAATTTATAGAGGTTACCGAATGGTAAATTGGGATCCTGAAGCAAAAACAACACTGTCTGACGAAGAAGTAATACATGAAGAGCGTCAAGGTTTATTATACTATTTAAATTATAAAATTGAAGGTAGTGATGATACATTAACGATTGCTACTACAAGACCTGAAACCATTTTTGGTGATACTGCCATTTGTATTAATCCAAACGATGAACGTTTTACACATTTAAAAGGGAAAAAAGCAATTGTGCCTATTTGCAATAGAGTGATTCCTATTATTGAAGATGATTATGTTGATGTAGAATTTGGTACAGGTTGTTTAAAAGTAACACCTGCGCATGATGAAAATGATAAAGTATTAGGAGACAAACATCAATTAGAGGTTATAGATATTTTTAATGAAGATGCTAGTTTAAATAGCTTTGGATTGCAATTTGAAGGTCAAGATCGTTTTATTGCTAGAAAAGCAGTTGCCAAACTATTAGATGAAACAGGTATTCTAATAAAAACAGAAACGCATACTAATAAAGTTGGAACATCGGAAAGAACAAAAGCTGTTATAGAGCCACGATTAAGTGACCAATGGTTTTTAAAAATGGAAGAATTAGTAAAACCAGCAATTAAAGCGGTTTTAGATGACGATTCTGAAATTAAATTATTTCCAAAAAAGTTTGAAAACACCTACCGTCATTGGATGGAAAATATTCGCGATTGGAATATTTCTAGACAACTACTTTGGGGACAACAAATTCCTGCCTATTTCTATGGTGATGGTAAAGAAGATTTTGTAGTTGCTGAAACTATCGAGCAAGCTCTCCAGAAAGCTAAAATCAAAACAAACAATTCGCAATTAAAAGCCGAAGATTTAAAGCAAGATACAGATGCTTTAGATACTTGGTTTTCATCTTGGTTATGGCCAATGAGTGTTTTTGATGGTATTAGAAATCCTGAAAATGAAGAGATAAAATATTATTATCCTACTAATGATCTAGTTACTGGACCAGATATTTTATTCTTTTGGGTAGCACGTATGATTATAGCTGGTTATGAATATAAAGATGCTAAGCCTTTTGAAAATGTATATTTAACAGGACTAGTTCGTGATAAGCAACGACGTAAAATGAGTAAAAGTTTAGGAAATTCTCCTGATGCTTTAAAACTTATTGAAGAATATAGTGCAGATGGTGTTCGTGTAGGCTTACTATTAAGTAGTGCTGCAGGTAATGATTTAATGTTTGATGAAGCTTTATGTGATCAAGGTAAAAAGTTTGGTAATAAAATATGGAATGCTTATCGCCTAGTTGATGGCTGGGAAGTTGATAACAGTATACCTCAACCTAATTCTAGTAAAATTGCTATTGAGTGGTTTGAGTCTAAGTTTCAAAAAGCATTAATAGAAATAGAAGATCACTTTAGCAAATACCGTTTAAGTGATGCTTTAATGTCTATATATAAATTAATATTTGATGATTTTTGTGGTTGGATGCTTGAAATGGTAAAACCAGCGTATCAAAAACCAATTGATGGTACATCATACAAAGCTATTATATCGATTTTTGAAAACAACTTAAAAATTGTACATCCATTTATGCCGTTCTTAACCGAAGATTTATGGCAATATATTACAGACAGAACTCCAGAAGAAGCTTTAATTATTTCAAAATGGCCAGAAACGAAACCTATTAATGAAGCTCTAATTTCTGAATTTGATTTTGCGTCTGAAGTTATTACCGGTATTAGAAACATTAGGAAGCAAAAAAACATCGCTTTTAAAGATGCTATAGGCTTCTCAATAATTAATAACGAAAAATCTAATACTACTTTTGACGACGTTATTTCTAAACTTGGAAACTTAGAAAGTATAGAATATACATCTGATGCTGTAGAAGGTGCATTAACATTTAGAGTTAAATCTAATGAATATTTTGTACCAATGGCAGGAAATATAGATGTTGAAGCAGAAATTAAAAAACTCACAGAAGAATTAAACTATACAGAAGGTTTCCTTAAAAGTGTGCAAAAAAAATTATCTAACGAACGTTTTGTAGCTGGAGCACCTGAACAAGTAGTTGCTTCAGAAAAGAAAAAAGAGGCAGATGCATTAGCTAAGATTGAAACTTTAAAAACGAGCTTAACAAGTTTACAATAGACAAAAAACAACTCCTAAAGAAAGAAACCTTTAGGAGTTATTTTTTACTAGTATTTATTGTAATATATCTGATTTACAAAATTATATTAAAAGCCAAATATTTGAGGTTTTCCTTTTTTTACATTAAAAACTTTATCAATATAATAAGTACCACAACTATTACTAATTCTACACTGTACTGTATAATCTCCTTCTGGAGCAGTAGGAAGCACTTCAATAACTCTTAAAAAATCGTTATTTCCTGTTGTTTGTATATTAAAATGTTGTGATGCATTTGGAAATGCATAACTAAACACTACCCATTCTACATTAGTATAAGAACTAAAATTACTTGAACTAGTACTAAACACTCCAGATTGATAATATTGCAATGTATTAGGCCCACTTATTATTGCTCCTCCACTAGGTTGTGGACCTCCATTAATATTAATAGTCTTACTTGCAGAGCCTCCATTTGATAACTGCGCCGTTATTGTAGCTTGAGATGATAAACCGTTGTTTATTGGTTTCACTGTAATACTTGTAGAATTACTGCTTAGAATTTGTAGATTTGAAGAAACAGCCCAACTGCTAGCAGTATCGCCATTAGTTAAATTATAAGTTACAGCATTACTGTTATTACATATAGTAGAAGGGCCGAATATAACTCCACCAACCGGATCAATTATTATAACATCTCCACAACCTCCATATAGTGCATCTATGTTTACTATATCTTGACTAGTAAAACCTGTAATTGGTCTATTAAATATCGTATAATCATTAGGATCATTAGGATTACCACTACCATCAATCATAATAGATAAAGGATCACTAGTTAGGCTATTTTGCATTCCAGGAATTGCTACACCATTATTAAATGGCACATTCGAATGCCTTAAACCAATTGCATGTCCAAGTTCATGTGCTATAATATTTTGTTTTTGTATGGCATTTGTATCTGTACCATCTGTATTTACATAATCTATATTAATTAAAACATCTGGATAAACTTCTCCTGTTGGAGGAAGAGAAGGGAAACCAGGAGTCGCTCCAAAAACACCAGTAATACTTGTTTCTGAAATTGTAATATCTGCTTGCATTGCATTAGTAACTAAATTAAAATTAATACAACTATCATTACTTATACTATTCCAATCATTAATTGCTTGTTCAAGAGCAAATCTCCATGAGCCATTTTGTGGGATACCTAATGGTGCCATAAATTCAGGAATAGCTGTGAAAATATTAATATTACTAACATCTGTAACAGTTACACCTATATAATAATGTCTTTCGCTAACATTTTGAGATTTTACATAATCATTAATGTTTTTCGAAAAAAGATAATCGCCTTCAACAACATAATAGTCATCTACTTCAACAATATTCTTTGTTTCATACCCCATTTCAATTAGTTTTTTAACTACTGGAGTCATTTTTAAAAATTGTTCTTCTTGTTTAAGAGAGGTTTCAACAGTTTCTAAATCATCTTGACTGCAACTTTGAAACATTAATAATGCAGTTATTAATAATAAAAAACCGCTTTTCAATACATGTTTTGTTTTCATAATTTATTGGATTAATTAAGTTTATATATGATTCATTCATATATAATTTTAAAAGTTACCAAAAAATCATAAAAAAGCCTTTCTAAATAGAAAGGCTTTTTTATGGCATTCTTTTAAGAATTTCTAATTTGTACAATTACCAACAAATACATAATTGGGGTTAAAACTAAAAGAAGAAACTCCTAACAAACAACCGTTAGACCAATCACTGCAATCTGCTTTTATTTTCCATACAAAACATTTTCTCCCTAAAGTTTCATGAACATTATTCAAGTTTATCGAGTTTTGAGTTTGAGTGTAAGTTATTGTATTCAATTGTCCTACATCTCCGTTTGGACAATTATCACTACCAGTAAATTCAATTGTATAACTACCATTGGTAATATCTGGCCATGTTAACAATGGGCCATTAATTGATGCCCCATTAACTAAATTTGTAATTGAACAACCTTGACAATCATTATAGTTTAAATTAATAATATTCGATGTTTTTATGATATTACCTTGCGAATTAGTAAAGTTCACACTTAATTCATAATTACCAGTACCATCAAAGACAGAAAAAGAATTTAAATCTATATTATTAATAGCATATGTTCCACCAGAAAAAGTTTGCACATTTGTACAATCTTGCATAAAAGAGCCTACTTTTTTTAGACACATCGTTATCGCTGCACCTTGGGTGTTATAAGTTCCATTGATATTAAAAGTATCAGATGTATAACAAAAAGGAGCAATAGGATTAAGAGTTATACTATATATATCTTGACTATCAAAAACACCATTATTACATCCATATAGATACTCCGTAGCAATAATATCATTGTTAGAAAATGGGACTGTTGAAATATTAGAAATTATTTCTTTTCTCATTATAGAAGCAGGATCTTCAAAGAAATTTGTACCCGGAATTAAAATATATCCATCTCCATCATTTGGATCAAAAACATCTGTATGTCTAAAACCTATACAATGACCTAACTCGTGAGCTATTACATTTCTTTTTCGTATATCTGTTATTACATAATTATTATTTTGACCATTAAAATTCAGGTTCACCGATATTATATTGTATGGACTACCATTAGGAAAAGGAACTCCAGCTAAAGCTAATTGCTGATTATCATCTAATGTTTCTGCATCAATATGTTGATCACTTAAAATTCTAATGTTCGCTATACTCGGATCCGTTACTAAATTAAAATTCACACAACTATTATTACTTATATTATTCCAATCATTTATAGCTTGTTCAACTTCAGTGTCCCAACTATTTGGATCATTAGATGGCATAGAAAAGCCTAAAAACACATTTATATTAGACACATTCGCTTGAGAAACCAAGTTATAGGAATGGTAATGCCTTTCTGCGATATTAGGAGATTGATTATAATTTTTAATGTTTTTTGAAAACATTAAATCTCCTTCGACTAAATAAAATTTATCTTTCTCAACAATATTTTTTAAACTAAATCCCATTTCAACAAGTTTCTCAACTACAGGAGTAACTCTTAAAGGCTTCTTTTTTTGATTAAGGAGTATATTTTGCTCTTCAGTTATTGTATCTATGTTTTTTAACTCATCGTCCGTACAACTATGAAACATTAATAATGTAGTTATTAACAATAAAAAACCTTTTTTAAACACATGTTTTGTTTTCATAATTTATTGGATTAATTAAAAGACACAAACGATTTGTCTATATATTGTTTTGAATATACAAAAAATCATAAAAAAGCCTTTCTAAATTAGAAAGGCTTTCTCTTATTTATAAAACATACTACTATTCAATCACTAATCGCTTTTGGATAATTCCATTTTTGGTCTTAAATCTAACGAAATACAATCCTGTTTCTAATTTAGCAACATTAAATGAGTTTGACTTAGGTTTTAGGCTTTGTAATATATTAGCCTTAAAATCTACTACTTCTATTAATTCAATATCGTTTATATTTAAACCTTCAAAGCTTACTTGGCTCCCTTTTTTTATTGGGTTAGGATATAGTTTAATTTCTTCTTTAACTAGACTTGTTCTTGCTGGTCCAATTGAACCACAAGGCTCATCAATTAATGGATTTAAAGTAACAGTACACTCTGCACCTGTAACATTATCTACATAGTGAACAACCATTGGCACATAAAATCCTGAAGGATTAGTAGTTGTTTGTGCAGAAATATTTACATAAAACTGTGAAGGAAAAACTACATTATTAGCATTTGCAGCTAAATTTCCAAAAACGCCACCTGCAGCTTGTTGTCCGTTTAAATAATTAGGATTCCATCTTGCATAACCAGAAGCTGAATTTGGAAACGGATTACTAAGATACACTTCCGAATCTATAAGAGTTGGATATAAACTAGAGTTTGGTCCGTTATTTACATTACACCAAATATCTTTAATAGACGCTTGGCATTCGCCGCCACCGCCGCCTGCGCAAGTAAAAGTTTCACAAGACTCAATACAATTACCATTATAGAATCGTGTAAGTTTTATTGTGCTAGTTTGACCAGACACACATGAAATATTTACATTTCTAGAAGTATTAGACCCTACAATTGTAGCATTACCAGCGCAAATTTCCCACCAATAGGCTTGAGCATATCTAGATCTAAAGGTATCATTATCAACAACAGTGATATCATTATTAGAATCGTTACAACTACCACAAGAATTAGAGCCTCCTATTCCGCCGTCTATTTTAATTTGTCCATATGTTAGTGTACTCACTAACAAAAAAAATAAAAGAGTTTTTAATGTTTTCATAATTTAAAATTTAAAGTTATTTAACACTCTGTTCAAACAATTATAAAGATGTTACCCAATGGTTTTAAATATTTTAAAAAAAGCCTTTCCAAGTAGTTCTGGAAAGGCTTTTAGTTTTGTATTAATAATCTAAATTAACATCGCTTACAGCTAGTATTAAAAGAAATAAGCTAGTCTATTGGTTAAGATTGTGATTTTGAAAAGTTGTGCACAACGTCAAAATTAGACGTTCTATTTTCAAGTCATTAAAAATGGATTGAGAGATAACTCAATCCATTTTTTAAATAATATATATTATAGCTACTATTGACTGCCACCACCAGTAGTTCCGCCTCCTGTAGAACCGCCACCAGAACCTGTTCCACACGCATAGGTTGTGTATCCAGATCCACTACGTCTAACACATGTTGCGCCTTGTACAGTTTCTCCATTTTGAACAGAACCTCTACATGCCATAAATGTTTCCATATATGCTTCTCTATAATGTATATTTATCGCTGTATTATAAACTATACTACTATAAGTATAATTCCAAGTTGGAGAATAAGCTGTTCTTTGCCCATCTCTACAGCCATTATTTGCGCCCATTGCCGCATATTGGGCATCTGTATAACCAGTTGAAGTACCACCACTACCAACACCGTTACCAGCTGATAGTTGAGCAAAAGAAAATGATGCAGTTAATAAAAATAAAATGCTAAATAAAGTTTTCATAATTAAAATTTATAATTGTTATTAAATCTTTAAATTGTTTTAAGACACTTAAAGTTTATGTCTATTCTTCTCGAGGGAATATTTTTAAAAGTATACTTGTTTTACATTGTTTAATATCCTGTTCAAACAACAATTAAATTGTTACCCTTAAAAATCATTTTTTTTAAAAACAATGTTTTTGAGTATTAATCTTAAATTTTAGAGAGAGTAATCCAATTAAATAATTTGGATGTTATATAACTTAGGTTGAAGTTAAATTTTAGAAAGAGTAACATTTAATAAACCGCCCAACATATATGAAACACTACTTATTATCGAAAATAAATTCAGTAAATAAGTTTGACATATGTTTATAAACACTTTAAAAAGTAATAAAAGAATATTAATAATCTCCTATTGAAAAAGCAAAGATATATTCCTTTAAAAGTTATTTTTTTAATTTCCTATTAAAAAGAAACAGCAAAATTACTAACAACAAAAAGGTTCCAATTGCAATAATAAAGTTCAAATTTTGATTGGGCATAAATATTGCTTCAGTGTCACCTATTAAAACAAAAGAAGCCCAATAATGAGGTAAGCGCTCACTTAATTGATGAGTTTTCAAGTAATTTAATTTTGCTATTCGTAAAGCTTGAGATTTGGTTTTTCCTTTTTTTAAGTTTTTATAAAAATCACTAATAATTTGAGCACTCGATTTATCATTTACATTCCATTGTGTAGAAAGCACACTATTAGCTCCTGTATTAAAGAAATTTCTAGCTAAACTCATAACTCCTTCTCCTTCATTTAAAACCCCTAAAGAAGTCTTACAAGCACTTAAAACCACCAAATCGGCTGTGTTTTTAGCAAAATACAATTCTTCTAAAGACAATTTTTTATCTGAAAAAGCAATCCATGGTGAAGCGTCATCATTTGCATTGGCATGCGATGCTATATGTATTATAGAATGATTTTTAATGTTAGAAATAAAGTTTTTTGATGACGCTTCTTCATATTGAAAGATATTAGACAAGAACAGATTAGAAGCTATTTTAATTTCCTGTTCCGTTTTAGGCAAATTACTAAGTTCATTATTAAATTTTATTGGAGCTATTCCTAAGAATTCCAATTCATTTGTTCTAATTCTCTTTTTATTTTGTTCTAAAAATGAAATTGAATAGGCGTAGCTTATTTCATTATATTCAATGAGATAATTGTCTTGTGCATCTCTTTTTAAAGTTTCAAAAGGAATATTTTGCAAGTAATAATCTGGTATAATAATTAGCTTTTTATTTTTAACAATATCTAATACATGTTCTGGCAATAGGTTATTATAAATTAAATAACTTATAGTATTAAAAGTTTCTTGGTCTTCTTCTTTTTGAAAAGGACTATTTAATAATTCTATATATAAATGAATTTTTTCTAATAATACATCGCAATTATTAATCTTAAAAAACTTAGTCTCTGCATTAGTTATTACCATACCAAAACCACTCTTATCATTTAAAATATATTCTATATAAGCAGTATTCTCGTCTAATGAATCTGTGACTTTTTCTAAACTTAAAACTGTTGTCTTTTTTTTAAATTTCGAGTAAGAAGGAAAATCTTTTTGTAAAGATTCTAAAAAGCTAGAATAACTTTCTTTAGTTTTAATAAGTACAGGAAAAAGAGAATCTTTAAACTTAATATTATTATTAATAGTTATTTCTAACTCGTTAATTTCTTGTTTAAACAAAAACTGTTTATCTATTATATTTTGAGGTACATTGGCACTTAATTTTAATTGTTCTTCTGTTAAATCTTCAAGTAATAAAATGGCTTTATTTTTCTCCATAAAATAAAAAGCTTCATCAGTATCATTTAAAATATAACACGCTTTAACTGCATTAGTATAAATATCTGATGCTTTTTTTCTCCAAAACAGCTTTGATTGTTGTTCATTACTTTCTAATCTAATTTCATCAACAAGATAATCTGCCAATTGTAATGTTTTTAAAGCCTTATTAGCATACTCTTTACGTTCATTTCCACCAAATGACAGCCAAATTTTGGCTTTTTCTATTAAACTGGATAGAATATCATATTTATTTTGAGAAACTAATAAATCTTCTTTTGAAGGTAACTCTTCTTTATTTTTAAGTTTGTTATTGAGTAAAGTATTAATTGAATTTTGAGTATTAATTAAAGCTAAGTCATATGATTTAGTATTATAATAATACAAAGCCTTATTACCATAGGCTAATGATCTTTTTTCTGAAGAAATTTCTAATGCAATTGCTTTATCAAAATATTCAATTGCTAATTTATTATTAGAGTGCATATAAAGATATCCAATATCTATATATGTTAGACCTATTAATTCTTGATCATTTATTTGAAAAGCTAGTTTTAAAGCTTTATCATAATTTAATTTACTTTTTTCAAAATTATAATCTTTTCGTTCATTGTATAAATTTGCTAATTGCTCATATAAATTATAATAATCTATTAAATCTTTATCTTTTTTATTTTCAGGAATTAAACTAATACCTTTATTTAACAGTTCTATTCCTCTATTTAAGCTTTTTTGTGTGCCTATTTTTTTATAGTTTATACTAGCATCATTTATGGCTACTAATAGTTCCTTTCTATTTTTAGTAGTTACAAAATAGTTTATGGCATTTTCATAGAATTGAGCTGCTTTATAAAAATCACCTAAACTGTTAAAACATTGTGCATATAATGTATAAGCATCTGCGATGTTAGCCTTAACAACATCACTATCCGATTTAAATTTTATTATTTTCCTGTAGACCTTTGAGGCATTTAAATACTCCCCTTTTGTTTTATAAAAATAGGCCAGATTATTTAATAAATTACTATGTAATTCTATTTCAGTATTATTTATTTTATTACAGACAGAATCAGCTTGTATGCTAACAGAAATAGCTTCATCAATTCTTTTATTACGATAATGTTCCACAGCATATTCTTTTAAATCATATACCAGTTCTTTTAAATTATTGTTCTCTTTATAAGACTTAAAAAGTGTATTAATTAAGCTGTCTTTTTCGACTGCCGTAAATTTATCATTATCAAAAATATTTTTATAAGCTTGTGAGGTGTTTTGAGCAAAAGAACATGATATAATAAAAAAGAAAACACATAATAGCTTAAAACTATTATGTGTTTTCTTTTTTAAATTATTTTTATAAAATACTGGCATTTTAATTAAAAACAACTGGAAATAGTTCCTCCTCCTTGTTTAATAGTTCCTTCTTTATGGTTTCCTCCTGTTCCATTTCCTTTATCATTTAAATAGTCTATATACTCATCACAATCTACACTCCACATTTCTGTATGTTGACAACCTGGCATTATATTACCTGTAACAGAATATATAGTAAAGCGGCTAGACATTTTATTTCTAAAATTAACTCTTACGGCTAGACTATCTTCAATCCATTCATCTGTGGTTGTATCGTATGTTATATGTAATATAGTTTCTCCATTTTCGTCACAATGAATGAGTCTATTAGTCAATTGATTTTTGTTTTCTTCTAATTCAATAGATTCGTTTATACTTTCTTTAGCGCATCCTAATATTAATAATGCAACAACTAATAATGGTGTAAAAGATAATTTTAAATTTTTCATGTTTAATTTATTTATACGTTTATAGCCATCTGTTACTAAATATATAATTATGTTACCCAGTATTTATTTTATAATTGTTTTTTTAGATTTAGTTCATTTTAATTATTGTAAAAACACTCCTCAATATACATTATTCAATTGAATATGTATTACTTAGAGATTAAAGACTTAAGTTAAGTACTAAATAAAAATATATTTCTTTAAATAAATCTTCTACAAAATATTAATATTTTGTTACATCTATCCTTATCTATTTCTCTAATATATATATTTGTTTTTAATACAATTTATAATGTATTCTTAATTAATTAATAAATGAAAGAAAACAACATTTATTTAAACGCTCTACTAACTAGTGATTCTAATATAATTAAAGAAATTTACCAGAAAAACTTTATAAACGTAGAACGGTTTGTAATACAAAACAAAGGGCAAAAATCTGATGCGCAAGATATTTTCCAAAAAGCATTAATGCAATTAACCGTGCGTTATCACAAAGAGAAATTTGAAATTAAAACTAGTTTTGAAGCTTATTTATTTACAGTTTGTAAAAATTTATGGAGAAGAGAATTAAATAAGTCAAAAAAAGAGGTAACAATTGATGGTTTAGTTGAACTAAGAACTGAAGAGCGAGATATTGCTCTATCATCATTAGAACAAGAACGATGGGATTTTTTTCAAGAAAAATTAGAATTAGTCTCAGAGAATTGTAAAGAAATCTTAAAACGTTTCTTTAAAAGAATAGCGTATAAGGATATTGCAATAGAACTAGATTATAATGATGAAAGAGTAGTAAGACAGCGTGTTTTTAAATGCAAAGCCAAGCTAACCGAAATAATACAAAAGGATTTAAGATTTAAAGAACTACAAGTAATATGACTTTTTCTGAAGACATACTCCAACAAATTGAAAACTATTTAAATGGTAATATGAATGCCGAAGAAATAAAAGCATTTGAATACCAAATAAATGAGAACCCGGAACTTTCCGATGCAGTAACAATCAACAAAAAAATGCGATTGCAATACGGTGTGAATGATTGGGACTTTATTAAAGATGACAAAAGCAATGAAAAATTAAATGCGCTAGAGTCTTTATTAAAATCTAATGAATTTATAGAGAAAAGAAATGCTATTTCAAACGCCAGAGATTCGTACTTTAAAGAAGAAGAAGCTAAAAATTCTAATAGCAATAAATCTAAATTATACTATGCACTTGCTATAGCTGCAGTTTTAGTAATATTTTTTGGAATCTTTCTTAAAGGCAAGTCATTAACTAATCTGGAAATTTATAGTAACTATAATAATTGGGAGGAATTACCTTCATTAGTTTCTAGAAACGAAACAAATGCAGTCTTGTTATCTAGTGGAGAAGATGCTTTTATTTCTAAAAACTATAAAGTAGCTAGTGAAAAATTTAATACATATATTAATAATGAAGACGAAGTTAATCCTAGTGTATTATTATATGCTGGAATCTCTCAGTTAGAACTTGAAAACTTTACTTCTGCTTTAGATAATTTCCAAAAAGTAATAGAATCTAAATCTATAGATAAATCTAAAGGTTACTGGTATAAAGCTTTGGCTTATTTAAAAATGGACGATAGAGACAAAGCACAACAACAGCTTGAAATTATTATAAAAGACACCTCAAATTACAACTACAAAAAAGCTAAAGACATCTTAAACAAGATAAGAGAATAACTAAAACTTAATTTAGATAAAATATTAAAAGCCTTTCCTATACCGGAAAGGCTTTTGTCGATTAGCACATAGCATTATTAATAAAACCTCTCACAGTATAAAAAAAGTACTATTCTAATCTTAATAAATAATTTCTAATTATATACCTATTAGTGCAAATTCTTTAGATTTGTTACCATAATAAATCACTTTATTTTAAAAAAAATAATTTCCAGAAGATACTTTTCTAATTGTAAAGGATTTACAATATTTTTACTACAATTTAATATGACATTTAAATTTCACCATCAGGCAGTAATTATGTATAAACACCTTTATTTTTTTTCATTCTTACTTCTATTTTTAAATTGTAATAATTCTAAATTAGAAGTTAAAACTAGTAATGATTTAATTCATGAGACTAGCCCATACTTGCTTCAACATGCTAATAATCCAGTAAATTGGAAAGCTTGGAATGACAAAACATTAAGTCTTGCAAAAAAAGAAAATAAATTAATGATTATTTCTATTGGCTATTCTGCATGTCATTGGTGCCATGTTATGGAAGAAGAAAGTTTTGAAAACGACTCTATTGCCAAAATAATGAATACCAATTTTATTAATATTAAAGTAGATAGAGAAGAAAGACCAGATATAGATAAAATTTATTTAAATGCTGTAGAATTAATGACTGGCAGTGGTGGATGGCCTTTAAATTGTATTACGCTTCCAGATGGACGCCCTATTTTTGGCGGCACTTATTTTACAAAAGACCAATGGTCTAAAGCTCTAAAAGACATCTCTCAACTTTATGAAAAAAACCCACAAAAAATTATTGAATACGCTAATAAACTTACTGAAGGCATACAAAACTCTGAATTGATAAAAGTAAACACTGAAAAAGCAGATTTTAAAACCTCAACTATAGAAACTGCTCTTAATAAATGGACACAGTATTTAGATTATAAAAATGGTGGTCTAATTGGAGATACGAAATTTCCAATGCCAAGCAATTTGCAATTTTTAATGCGTTATGCATATACCAATAAAAAAGATTCTCTAAAAAACTATATAAAAACTACTTTAGAAAAAATGGCTTATGGTGGTATTTATGATCAAATTGGTGGTGGTTTCTCTAGGTACAGTGTAGATAAAAATTGGCGTATTCCTCATTTTGAGAAAATGCTTTATGATAACGCACAATTAGTAAGCCTATATTCCAAGGCATATTTAGCAGAAAATAAAGATTTATATAAAGTAATTACTATAGAAACATTAGACTTTATAGAGCGTGAATTAACAGACACTAATGGTGGTTTTTACTCCTCCATTGATGCAGATAGTAAAAATGAAAAAAATGAATTAGAAGAAGGTATCTTTTATAGTTGGACTAAAGATGAATTAAAATTATTATTAGAGTCCGATTTTAATTTGTTCGCTTCTTATTATAACATAAATAATTACGGTAAGTGGGAAAAGAATAATTATGTTTTAACAAAAACAAAATCGGACATAGACTTCGCTAAATTAAATAACCTATCTATTACTCAACTACAAACTAAAGTCCTCGCTTGGAAAAAGACACTTTTTAATCACAGAAAAAAAAGACAATCGCCCAGACTTGACGATAAAATGTTAACGTCTTGGAATGCCTTAATGCTTAAAGCCTATGTAAATGCCTACCAAGTATTTGGAAATAAAAAATATTTAGATACTGCTCTTAAAAACGCAGATTTTTTAATAAATAATCAATTACGAAATGATGGTGGTTTAAACCATAGTTATAGAAATGGAAAAAGTACTATTGATGGTTATACCGAAGATTACGCAACTGTTATAGACGCATTTATAACTCTATACCAAGTTACTTTAAACGAAAAGTGGTTAAATACGGCTAAAAATTTAGCAGATTATACTATTTCAAATTTTATAGAACAAAAAAACAAACTGTTTTATTACACAAATAATAAAGCCAAAAATATAATTGCAAGAAAAGTAGAAATTCATGATGGCGTTATTCCTAGTTCTAATTCTATTATGGCTAATAACCTTTTTAAACTAGGGCATTATTACTCCATTAAAGATTACATTGTTACTTCTCAAGAGATGTTAAACAATATGAATAAAAACATTAGCGCTTCTCCATCTGCCTATTCTAATTGGTTAATGCTTATGTATAATTTTACAGATCCTTTTTATGAAGTTGCCATTTCTGGAACAGATGCTCAAGAAAAAATACGAAAACTAAATACTCATTACTTACCAAATATATTAATTGCAGGAGCAACTAAAGAAAGTAACATTCCTTTAATGCAAAATAGATATAATCCCGATAACACTTATATATACATATGCGTTAATGGTACATGTAAACTACCAATAACATCTACCAGTGAAGTTATCTCTAAATTAAAATTATATTAGTATTTATATTGAGTTTTAAATAAACCCTTTTTCTTTGGCCAGATTTACAAGTTCTTTATCGCCATAGTTTTTTACATCAAACACCTCTTTTAGTTGTCTTTTTCGCTTTTCAATTCCTGCCATAGATAATGGTAAAATATTAGGCAATTCTTTCATTTTCGTACCTATAGATAGTTCATACAATAATTGCCTATCTATCCTATCTAAAACAAAATCATTAGATATTTGTTTTCGCATTAATTGAATAACAGTTTTAGTATAAAACGGAGGTTCGGTAATAACTGTTTTTACGGCCATAACTAGATCTTTTGGCGTAATATCATTTTTTATTAAAAACCCATCAGGATTAATGTTTTTTAGAATACTATGAACTCGATAATTGTCATTTAGTGTTGTAGATAATATAATCTTAGATTCTGGTAATAGTTCATTGATTTTATGACCTATATCTTCTCCAGAAAGGTATTTTTTATCACAAGAAGGTGGTAATCTAATATCTAAAAATATAATATATTCTGTTTCACTTTTCGTGGCTGCGGTAATTTTCTCTACAGCAGAATCACAATCATTTGCTACATCAATTTCAAATACTAAATCTTTGTCTTTAGAACTAATATAGTTTAGTGCGTTCTTATAGGCATCAACAATTAATGGATGGTCATCAATTATTAATACGTTGTACTTTTTCATACTTAATTACTATTGATAGGGGTTTTTACAATAATTTCTGTTCCTTGGTTTTTAGTAGATGAGATAATTAACTCAGCTCCAAGTTTTTTTGCTCTAGAAGATATATTGAGTAGACCTATACCTTTAGCCGCCTTTTTCACATTAAATCCTATGCCATCGTCCGCCATTGTTAAATTAAGAATATTATCTCTTATATCAAAATCAATACTAACGTTTTTGGCTTTAGAATATTTATTAATATTTTGAAGTGCTTCCTGTATTATTCTATAAATATTAATTTTTATTTTTTCATCGACTTCATCCCAATAAATATCATCATTAAATGTAAGTGTATGTTTGTACTCTCCTTTAACATTTTGTTTCTCTAATAAATTCTCTATTAAGTCTACATAACTAAGTTTAGAGGAAAGGATTTCATTTTTAAGTTCGTGAGAAATTGTTCTTATTTCCTTTTCTATGCTTTGTAATTCGTCAATATATTTTTCATGTTTTTCTAATGCTTCTGCATCACCTTCAAGGTCTAAAAAGCCAATTCCTAATCGGGTTCCAAATAATCTACCCAAAACACCATCATGTAACTCTTCAGATATTCTATTTCTTTCTAATAATCGTCCTTCTTCTAGATTTGATTGCTGTTTTAACATTAACCTATATATCTCTTCGTTAGATTTTTGTTGCTCGCTTTCAAAAATTAGTTGTTTGTTTTTTGAGTGTTGACGTTTAACAAAATAAAGTAACGAAATAGCAAAAACAGATACTATACTAAGAGCAAAAGCTATTTTCTTTTGTTGCTCAGAACGTTTGGTTTCTTCCTGAAACTCATCAGTCTCAAAAAGTATTCTTGTAAATTTCTCTCGTATTTTTCGCTCGTTTCTTTGAAGACTATCTCCAAGTGTTATATAATTATTTAAATACTTTTTAGAGTTTAGAGTATCTATTTTTGATAACAGTTTTAATGCTACTAAATGGTCTCTATTTCTATTTGCATTTTTTGCTAGTTTATTTGCATCACTTGCAAAACTAATAGCTTGAGAGGTATCTTCTAGCTTTAAATAATACTCTGCCAAATGCAATTTATTAATAATAATTCCTGAAGTATCATCAAGACTATCTCTAATACTTAGCGCATTAAAAAAAGCTTTAGAAAGATTAGCTACATCTCCTTTTTGAAGCTTATTATATGCCAAATTATCTATTAATCTTGCATATAATTTGGGGTTTTCTATTCTTACTTTAGTATTTTCTAATGCTTCTTTTAAATAAAATATTGCTTCATCATGGTTTCCCCATTTTTGATATACTAAACTTAAGTTATTATAACTTCCTTCTTTATAAAACCTGTTGTTTTTAATCTTTTTGTCTTTAATCTTCTTCAAGAAACTCAATGCTTGATTATGGTAAAAAACAGAGCGTTCATATTCTTCTAGCTCTTTATATATAACTCCTAAATGATTATAACTTCTATACAAATTAAGATTTCTTTCTAAGGGTTTAAATTTAGAAATAGCTTTAACCATTAATTTTTCGCTTCCAGTATAATCTTTGGTATTAGCCTGAATTATAGACATGTTGTATAACATTTTGGCCGAGTAATACTTATCGCCTATAACTTCATAAAGTTTATTCGCTTCAGAATAATGGTAGTAAGCGCTATCATTAACTTCTTTTCTAGAAAAAAAGTTACCACAATTCCAGTGAGTATCTGCTATTCCAAATGTATCTTTTGTTTTTAATGATAACGATAAAGCTTCTTTGTTTACTTTTTTGAAGAAAGTGTAATTTTTTTGTCTGTATGCTTCAAAAGCAATTTTCAACAAATTCCTACCCTTTAAGGAGTCGTTTTTTAAATTCTCATTAGAATTATAAGCTTTCATTAGCCTATTTTTTCTTTGTTCTAGATTTAATGAATTCTTTTTTGACTCATTTATCCATATTGAGATACTATCTTTTCTTATAGATAAATTTTTGCTTAACGATTCATTTTTAGAGGTACAGGAAATTGAAATTGAAAAAACTCCAATTATTATAAAAAAAAGAGCATTATTATATATACTTGAGATTCTTTTCAATTAAAAAAAGTTTAAGTAAAAATAAACAAAAAAAGCCTTAACAAATCCTGTTAAGGCTCTTATTAATTATAATATTTTAGTTAATTAATCTTTATCTTCATCTATTCCTGTTTCGTCATCTCCACCTGTGGCTTGTTCTATTAATTCAGGAGAGTCGTTTTCTGTAATTTCTGTAGGCGTACAAGCGTAAAATGTACTAGTAAATAGGGCTATTGCTAAAATAATTTTCAAGGCTTTCATTTTGTGTCTTTTTATGGGTTTAAATAGGCGCCGACTATCGGCTTTTTTTAATTATGCACAATGAAGTAGGTTAAGATTTTTTTTTAATCTGTACCCTGAAAAGCTTTTCTGTTACTAAAGTATAATGTCTTTAAGGTTTTCACAATTATTCTTACCCATGTTTAGTAAAGGCAAGTATTCTATTAGCGAAATAAGGAAATGTAAGAGGAAAATTAATTAAGCGGAAAGGAAATTGAACTGGATAGTTTTTTATTAATTTCTTCAATGTTTTCAATATATGTTTTAGTGAAAGGAATATTTAAACTATGTTCATTTATATTACAAATGTATTTTCCATAATTAATTCTAGAAACATGGTTTGCATTTATAATATAACTTTTATGAATTCTTAAGAAATTATTAGGCAATACATCTTCAAATGTTTTTAAAGTTTTATAGGCACTAATTGTTTTTTCTCCTTTCATATAAAAATCGGTAGCATTATTATCTGCTTTAAGAAATAAAATCTCATCAGCATTTAAATATTGATAATCTCTATAGGATTTTAAACAAATAGTATTCTTTATTTGAGTTTGTCTTTCTTTTTTAGCCTTTAGAATAGTTTTTCTAATTTCTAATTCGGTTAAAGGTTTCAATATAAAATCATAAAGACCGCCTTTTATGGCATCGTATGCTTTACTTTTAGAATATGAAATAGCTACTATTCTTGGAGTCTTTTCACTAAACTGAAATACTTCATTAATAAATTGAAAAGGATTACTTAATGTATTATCCACGCACACGAAAATAATATCTAATGTTTCTTTTAGAATTGTATTCATTGCTGTGTTATAATCACTAGATACTCCTTTAAAAAGAAAGTCTGGATAGCTTTTAAAAACATCCATAATCTGCTTAACTGAAGAGCATTCTTTTTCTATTATGAAATAATTATTCAAAGGATTTAATTTAATTATTACTAAAATTAGTAATTAGGAACTAAACCAATATGTAAATTCTCCTTACAAAAAGTAAGGTTAAATAACAAAAGCGCTCTAATACATAGAGCGCTTTTTTATATGTTACACAGTCTAATAATTATAACTCTACCCGAAACTCATATTAGGAAGTAACATTATTTTTAATAGTTATTTAATTTAACCTTGTATCAAAATTAGTAATAATATATGTAGACTTAATACGAATTAGTCATACAAAAAGTAAGGTTTAATAATAAAAAAAGCGCCCTAAATTTTAGGACGCTTTTTAAATGTTACACAGTCTAATAATTATAACTCTACCCGAAACTCATATTAGGAAGTAACAATATCTTTTAAGAGTTATTAAATTTAGTAAAAATATATATAGACTTAATACAAATTAGTCATACAAAAAGTAAGGTTTAATAATAAAAAAGCGTCCTAAATTTTAGAACGCCTTTAAATGCTATTAAATCTATTTATATTTAAAATACAGTACTTAATCTCTTAAACACAAATTGTATTTTATAATTTGTATTAAAGTTAAAAAAAATAGTTTATAACTAAGACAGTTTTACCTTACAAAAAGTAAGGTGAGTAATAAAAAAAAGCGTCCTAAAATTTAGGACGCTTTTTAAATGTTACACAGTCTAATAATTATAACTCTACCCGAAACTCATATTAGGAAGTAACAATATTTTGAATACTTTAAATAACTACTTATTGTAACTTGAGTCAAAATTACTAATAATACATGTTAATTACAGTGTAAACTTCCGTACAATAAGTAAGGTTATTCAATAATATTTAACTTTAAAAACACCTTACTTATCTACAGCTTTATTTTATAAAAGTGTTCCTTAAAAAAAAGAACACTTTTTAGTTGCTAGAAGTCACAAACAACAACTTCTTAATTTAAATCCACTTATAATTAATTAGCAACTATTATAAATTCACTTCTTCTATTTAATTCATGTTCTACTTCACTGCATTTAACACCATTACTACAGCGATTTACAAGCTTCGTTTCTCCATAACCTCTTCCTTGTAATCTAGAACTATCTATACCTCCGTTTCTAACAATAAAATCTATTGTTGATTTTGCTCTACGATTAGATAAATCCATATTATAGTCGTCCGGCGATCTACTATCTGTATGCGAGCGTACATCTATTTTCATTTCTGGATATAATTTCATTACAGCTATTACTTTTCTTAATTCGTTAGCTGCATCTGCTCTTATATAATCTTTATCTAAATCAAAATAAATAATATTTAATCCTAATATTGTAACCAAATCTGAACCAGGTTCTGCTAGAGTTTTGCCTAAATCATTACCTGTTTTCATAAATAAAGTGCGTTCTACTGTACCTCGTGTATTACCAGTTGCAAATGGCTTCTCTGCTGTTGAATAACTTCTTTTTTGTGAACGTACAGCATACTGTGTACTGCAGGTTAAACCTTTAAATATAAATGAGCCATCATAATTAGATACTTTTTCATCTATAACTTTACCATCAGAATTTAATAAAAACACTTTAGCATCTGCTATTGGGTCATCACTTCTTTCATCTCTAACAACACCTTCCATTTTTTGTACACAGACTCTACTTGTAATTAATGGTCTTATACTTTTAAAGCTATATATATCATCATCTCCAACGCCACCAGATCTATTTGAAGCAAAATACCCTAAACCATTTTTTTTAATTATAAATGTAAAATCATCTTGTGGACTATTAATTGGTCTTCCAAGATTAAAGACTTCCCCAAATTTATTCGAGCCAGTAATTTCTGCAACAAAAACATCTAATCCGCCTAATCCTATATGGCCATCTGAAGCAAAATATATTTTATCATCTTCACTTACAAAAGGAAATGTTTCTCTTCCTTCGGTATTAATACCATCTCCTAAACTTTCTACAGTTCCAAAACCATCACCTTGAACAGGAATTTTATATAAATCTGAAAGCCCTTTTCCTCCAGGCATATCACTTGCGAAATACAAAGTTTTTTCATCTTTACTAAGCGTAGGATGAGCTACAGAATATTCATCATTATTAAATGGTAATTCTTCTACCTCCCAATCTCCAAAATCTTCTGTTCGTTTTGCTCTATATAATTTGAGTCTATTAGTACCTTCAGAATCTTCTTTATAATCTTCTTTGGTATAATTATTTCTTGTAAAATACATGGTTAAGCCATCTTTTGTAAAAACAGCTGTTGACTCATGGTATTTTGAATTGATTGTTTTATCAAACACTTCTACACCTTTACCTCTGGTATCATCGCCTACTGGCACGCCATAAATATCTAAAAATGGTTGTTCATTCCAATTATGAATCATTTTTCTTGCTGATCGTTTACTTCTATTTGATGCAAAAACTAATCGGCCTTGATAAAACGCTGGTGCAAAATCTGAAAGTGTAGAATTAAATCCTATGTTAGACAACTCAAACCTACCTGACTGTTCTTCAATTTCTTCTAAATAATTACGCTCATTAAAAAACAACTTTGCTCTATAATCTTGCCCTTTTATATCTATAAACTCTTCCATTATTTGATCTGATGCTACATATGATTTATCACTTTTCAAAGACAAAGCATATTTATACAAATAATCTGCTTCTTTGTTTCCTCTATCATATAAAACACCATACCATTTAGCTGCTTGAGTATAATCCGCTGTATAGTAATACGAATCTGCTAATCGTTTTAACAAATCTTCAGACTGGTAACCATCTTCAGCGACTTTTAAATAAGCTTCTCTAGCATCGATATATGCAAATTCTTCAAACTCTTTATTTCCTTTTTCGACAGTATTCTCTTGTGCCCACAATTGTGAACTACTTACGAGAACTAAAGCTATTATAATATGTATATATTGTCTCATATCTTAAGTAATTTTTTGTTTGGTTAGAAAAATCTTGGTGAAATCATACGATTATTTCT
This sequence comes from uncultured Lacinutrix sp., assembly GCF_947500325.1. GTDB lineage: Bacteria > Bacteroidota > Bacteroidia > Flavobacteriales > Flavobacteriaceae > Lacinutrix. The sequence continues at coordinate 7,307 of NZ_CANMRQ010000021.1, read as the reverse complement.
TTTGAATAATTCATAGCGTAGAAAAAACTCATAAGAACCATCGTTATATTGCTTTAACTCTGTTGTTTCTCTATCGTATGCAAAACCAAGCATTAATGAATCTGAAAGTTGAAAGCCAACCAATCCACTTAATGCAGCACTCCACCTATAAGCTAATCCTAAGGTTAGTTTTTTCTTTATCAATAAACTAGCAGATAAATCCACTTGAAGAGGAGAACCATCAACAGCTTTTAATAATCCAGCAGGTTTAAGTTTAAGATCACTATTTAAATCAAATGTCTTACCAGCCATTAAATAAATATTAACTCGTTCTTTGGCCGTAGCAAATGAATTATTATTTGCTGCGTTTAAATCAAAATGTTTTGTTTCTAACATATTAGGTACACTTAAACCTAAGTACCATTGTTTTGTATAATAATATATACCAACCCCAAATTGAGGTGAAAACTTATTATCTACATTAATCTCAGCTTCTGCGTCACCTGGATTAAAAGCCCCTGTATTTAACCTATTAGTATCAATATTTAGAAAATGTCCGCCTCCTTTTAACCCAAGAGCTAACTTTCTTTCTTCTGAAAGGTTTAGTGTATAACTAAAATCTAGGTCTATATATGTTTCTTGAGTAATAAAAATCTTATCATGAGTTACATTTAATCCTAATCCTACTTTTTCTCCAACGGGCGAGTGTAAAGATGCAGTAAATGTATCTGGAGCACCATCTAAGCCAACCCATTGTGTACGATATAACCCTACAAAACTTAAAACATCCCTTGAACCTGCATATGCTGGATTTATACTAAGGGTATTATACATATACTGAGTGTATTGTGCGTCCTGTTGACCATAACTAAATGTTGTACAAAAAGCCAATATCGTTATGGTTAGAATTGTTAAGAATTTGTTTTCCATAAGTTTGAATATTAAACCTAACGGAAGGTTTATTCCGTTAGGTATTTAATTATGATTTATCTTCTGTTAATATATAATGGTCCTGCTTTAGAAACATTTTCGCCCGAACTGTTGACATAGTCTAATACATAGTAATATGTCCCTACTGGTAATTTCTCTTCTTTCTTAATTGTTACACGACCCTCTGAAACGCCTTTGAAATAGTTAGCATCCTGACCATAACCTTCAACATCATAAACAACTATACCCCATCGGTTATAAATTCTCAATGTATTATTTGGATACTGTTCTATACCTCGTATAACAAATACATCATTAGAGCCATCTCCATTTGGAGTCATGATATCAAATATTTCAAGACCATCTGGAGCATTAGGATCTCCATTATTTATTTCAATATAATCAGGAATCCCATTATTATTTTCGTCTCCTGGTTCTTCTCCATTGTTAAATGCATCACCATCACAGTTTAATAATAACCATTCATCTGAAACGTCTACTATATCTTGACTATTAAAATCAAAATCACATCCATCTGTTGGGTCCGTTTCATCATCAACTTCCTGTTCATTAGAAACACTATCACCATCACAATCGGCATCATTCCATTCATCTGAAGGAGGTAATGTCTGACTTGCAACCTCAAAACTACATGAGTCTGTTGGATCTGTACCATCATTCGTTTCTTGATCATTTGTAACACCATCGCCATCACAATCTAAGGCTCCAAAGGCTCCAGAAACTGGTTCTGTTTGACTAGTTGCAGTAAAATCACAAGAATCTTGAGGATCTGTTCCATCATCTAATTCTGTTCCATTAATTACACCATCGCCATCACAATCTAAAGCTTCCCATTCTGGTGTTACAATCGTTACATCCTGACTTAACATCTCATAACTACATGGATCTAAAGGATCTGTTCCATCTGCTGTTTCATCTCCATTAGTTACACCATCACCATCACAATCTAGCATATCATATGCGCTAGTTGTCATAGAACCATCTTGGCTATTTGGATTGAAACTACAAGAATCTTGTGGATCTGTATTATCATCTGTTTCTTGTTCATTTGAAACACCATCGCCATCACAATCTTCAGCTTCCCATTCTGAATTAACAGTTGTAATATCTTGATTAGCTACATTATAATCACATGTATCTTGTGGATCAGTCATATCTATAACTTCTTGTCCATTAGTAACACCATCACCATCACAATCTGCGGTATTCCAACCTGTATCAACTGGTAATGTCATACTCATCTCGACAAAATCACAAGGGTCATTTGGATCTGTGCCATCATTAGCTTCATCTCCATCTATCACTCCATCTCCATCTGTATCTGGATCTAATGGATCTGTTGTATTTCCATTTGGATCAATAGGCGTGTCTGGATCATCTATTCCTGTTACTTCTTCTTCATTATTTAATCCATCATTATCACAATCTAAATCATTCCAAGAATTATCAGGTGTTAATGTTTGACTTCCTATATCAAAAGAACAAGGGTCATTTGGATCTGTGCCATCATTAGCTTCATCTCCATCACTAATCCCGTCTCCATCTGTATCTGGATCTAACGGATCTGTTGTATTTCCATTTGGATCGTTTGGTGTACTTGGATCATCAACACCTGTAACTTCTTCTCCATTTGTTAGTCCATCATTATCACAATCTGCATCATTCCAATCACCTCCTACTGGTAATGTTTGACTTGCTAATATTAAACTACATGGATCATTTGGATCTGTCCCATCTATCGCTTCATCTCCATCGATAACACCATCACCATCAGTATCTGGGTTTTGTGGATCTGTCATATTTCCATTTGGATCTGCTGGCGTATTTGGATCATCTACTCCTGTATTTTCTTCCCCATTGGTAAGACCATCATTATCACAATCTAAATCATTCCATAATACATCAGCTGGAGCAGTTTGACTTGCTACTACAAAATCACATGGATCATTTGGATCTGTACCATCATTAGCTTCATTTCCATCTGTAACACCATCACCATCTGTATCCGGATCAAAAGGATCTGTTGTATTTCCATTTGGATCTGCAGACGTATTTGGATCATCTACTCCTGTAAGTTCTTCGCCATTTGTAAGACCATCGTTATCACAGTCTAAATCATTCCAATTAGTATCTACTGGAAGTGTTTGACTTGCTACTACAAAATCACATGGATCATTCGGATCTGTACCATCATTAGCTTCATCTCCATCATTAACACCATCTCCATCTGTATCCGGATCTTGTGGATCTGTTATGTTTCCATTTGGATCTAATGGTGTATCTGGATCATCTATTCCAGTTACTTCTTCTTCATTATTTAATCCATCATTATCACAGTCTAAATCATTCCAAGTATTATCTGTAGTTAATGTTTGACTTCCAATATCAAAAGAGCAAGGATCATTTGGATCTGTACCGTCATTAGCTTCATCTCCATCACTAACACCATCACCATCTGTATCTGGATCTTGTGGATCTGTTATATTTCCATTTGGATCGTTTGGAGTACTAGGATCATCAATTCCTGTTGTCTCTTCATTATTTGTTAAACCATCATTATCACAATCTGCACTTTCATAAGATGCATCTGGTGTTTCTGTTTGATTAGCAACTATTAAACTACAATTATCATTTGGATCTGTACCATCAATAGCTTCTTGACCATCTGTTACGCCATCTCCATCTGTATCAGAGTCTAACGGATCTGTTGTATTCCCATTTGGATCTGCTGGCGTATTTGGATCATCTATTCCTATTACTTCTTCTCCATTTGTAAGACCATCGTTATCACAATCTAAATCATTCCATATCATATCTGCAGGTAATGACTGGCTTAATATTTCCAACGAACAAGGATCATTTGGATCTGTACCATCATTAGCTTCATCTCCATCAGTTACACCATCACCATCTGTATCTGGATCTAATGGATTTGTTGTACTTCCGTTTGGATTTGCTGTTGTACTAGGATCATCTACTCCTGTATTTTCTTCTCCATTTGTAAGACCATCATTATCACAATCTAGTGTATTATAAATTACAGTTACTATACTTAAATCTTGATCTGCAATTACATAATCACATGGATCCAAAGGATTTGTAGGAGTCTCTCCATCCGGTGGAGATAACTCGTCACCATTTGTAACGCCGTCTCCATCACAATCTGCATCATCAAAAGATGTAGCTGTCATTGTTATATCTTGATTATTAGAATCAAAAACACATGGGTCTAAAGGATCTGGATCAGTTGTATCTGGATCACCATCTCCATCATCATCATCATCACATCCATTAGTTAAACCATCCCCATCAGTATCTAATCCAGTTGTTACAACATTAGGATTTGCGCCTGTATCATAACTAGCTCCTATAACTGTTCCATTAGGATTTACTGCTAATTGAGGTTCTCCTGTGCCATAAGATCCACCATCACCTCCATCAGCATTTGAATCTTCATATGCCTCATTAGCATCTGAACAGCCATCATCATCACTATCTGTATCTAAGAAATCTGGAAGGTTCTCTCCTATGTTACCATCAGTATCAACTGGCATTCCAACTCCTGCACCTGCTGTTACTGGTATTCCTGTTGTATTATTTACTGGTCCATCGGCTATACCATCATTATTGGCATCGGTCCCTCCTGTCTCTACTGTATCATAGATACCATCATTATCTGCATCTAAGTCTAAATGGTTACTAACACCATCGCCATCTGTATCATATGCTGGCTCTACCATACCATTTACATCGCCTACCATTGGGTCGGCTGGATCATCATCTAAGTAATTTGGTACACCATCGTTATCATCATCCCCACTTGGGTCACCTGGTCCTTCTGCAACATCTAAGATACCATCGTTATCATCATCTTGATCTACGGCATCTGGAATGCCATCCATATCTTGGTCTGGTCCCATAGCTACAGTTATCGTTACAGTAGCCGTATCACAGATATCATCTGGACTTGGTCCATCTCCCGTTAAATCGTTACATACCGTGTAATCCACTGTAACCATCATACCTTGTTCACTAGCTGCTGCTGTGTATATTAATTCGCCAGTGTTCTCATCGAAACTAATAACGCCTACTCCTGATCCTGAACCTGCATCAGTAATGTAAACATCACTGCCTGCTGTGCCAGTATTGTCTGGTAAGTAATCGTCGTTGCCTAAAATATCAATCGTCTCTGCCATACCAACCATTGCCGTTGCGGTATCGTCTACTGCTATTGGGTCTTGTGGGTTTGGATCGGTTGTATCTGGATTACCATCATTGTCATCATCTGGATCGCAAGTATTTGCTATACCATCTGTGTCTGGATCTGGTCCAACTTCTAGGTAATCGGCTGTGCCATTGGCATCACTATCGGCTAATCCTGCCGCATTAGTATAAGTTGCTGCTGATACTGTTCCATCTGTATCTACTACTGCTGGATCAACACCATATTGTCCGCCATCGCCGCCATCGGCTGTGTTATCTCCAAAGGCTTCATTGGCATCACTACAACCATCATCATCACTATCTGTATCTAAGAAATCTGGAAGGTTCTCTCCTACGTTACCATCTGTATCTGTTGGACTAGAGACACCTGTGCCTGCTGATGTAGGAATACCAGTTACTGGATTTATTGCTCCATCTGCTATACCATCACCATCTAAATCTGTTCCTCCTGTCTCTATCGTATCGTAAATACCATCATTGTCGGCATCTAAATCTAAATGGTTACTAACACCATCGCCATCTGTATCATATGCTGGCTCTACCATACCATTTACATCGCCTACCATTGGGTCTGCTGGATCGTCATCTAAGTAATTTGGTACACCATCGTTATCATCATCCCCACTTGGATCACCTGGACCTTCGGCTACATCTAAAATACCATCGTTATCATCATCTTGATCTACGGCATCTGGAATACCATCCATGTCTGCATCTGGTCCCATAGCCACTGTAATTTCTACTGTAGCCGTATCACAAACATCGTCTCCACTTGGATCACTTGCTAAACTGCCATCTGGATTATAGGTGTTATCGCCACTTGGATCATTACATACCGTGTAATCTACTGTAACCAGCATACCTTGTTCACTAGCTGCTGCTGTGTATATTAATTCGCCAGTGTTCTCATCGAAACTAATAACGCCTACTCCTGATCCTGAACCGGCATCGGTTATGTAAACATCACTGCCTGCTGTGCCAGTATTGTCTGGTAAGTAATCGTCGTTGCCTAAAATATCGATCGTCTCTGCCATACCAACCATTGCCGTTGCGGTATCGTCTACTGCTATTGGGTCTTGTGGGTTTGGATCGGTTGTATCTGGGTTACCATCGTTATCATCATCTGGATCACAGGTATTTGCTATACCATCTGCGTCTGGATCTGGTCCTACTTCTAGATAATCGGCTGTGCCGTTAGCATCACTATCGCCGCCTGTTGCTGGGTAACTTGCTGCTACTACAGTACCATTTGCATTTACTGCTGCTGGGTCTGTTCCGTATTGTCCGCCATCGCCGCCATCGGCTGTATTATCTCCATAATATTCATTAGCATCACTACAACCATCGTCATCACTATCTGCATCTAAGAAATCTGGCAAGTTCTCTCCGACGTTACCATCAGTATCTGTTGGCATTCCTACACCTGTGCCTGCACTACTTGGGATTCCTGTTACTGGATCTGGTGTGCCATCGGCTATACCATTGTTATCGGCATCTGTTCCTCCTGTCTCTACTGTATCGTAAATACCGTCATTATCAGCATCTAGGTCTAAATGGTTACTAACACCATCGCCATCTGTATCATATGCTGGTTCTACCATGCCATTTACATCTCCTACCATTGGGTCGGCTGGATCGTCATCTAAGTAATTTGGTACACCATCGTTATCATCATCCCCACTTGGATCACCTGGACCTTCTGCAACATCTAAGATACCATCGTTATCATCATCTTGATCTACGGCATCTGGAATACCATCCATGTCTGCATCTGGTCCCATAGCCACTGTAATTTCTACTGTAGCCGTATCACAAACATCGTCTCCACTTGGATCACTTGCTAAACTGCCATCTGGATTATAGGTGTTATCGCCACTTGGATCATTACATACCGTGTAATCTACTGTAACCAGCATACCTTGTTCGCTAGCTGCTGCTGTGTATATTAATTCGCCTGTGTTCTCATCAAAACTAATAATGCCTACTCCTGATCCTGAACCGGCATCGGTTATGTAAACATCACTGCCTGCTGTGCCGGTGTTGTCTGGTAAGTAATCGTCGTTGCCTAAAATATCGATCGTCTCTGCCATACCAACCATTGCCGTTGCGGTATCGTCTACTGCTATTGGGTCTTGTGGGTTTGGATCGGTTGT
>NZ_CANMRQ010000020.1 GCF_947500325.1 uncultured Lacinutrix sp. | reverse complement strand
ACAATCGACAAGGTTAGAAACTAATTTAGTGTAAACCCTAATCTTTAACTTGTGTAAACCATGTCCCTTTACGAACATACCGAAAATGAAAAATCTGAAATTAATTTTACTACTTCTTATCATCATTTCAAGTTGTCAAAGAAGAACCGAATTCCCAGACATAAGTAAAGAAATTGATTTTGCTTATAAGCAACTTAAATATTCAGATAAAGTTTCTGATAAAAACTTAAAAGGAATTAGATTTTTCTCAAATGACAGTTTATTGATTGAAACAATCGGATTTGATTACCGATATAAACTAGTTTATGATAGTAATAATAAGTTATTAGAAGAATATGGGTGTAGAATGTATAATTGTGATATTGGTTCTCGAAAATTATACTTTTATGACGACAAGAATAATTTAATCGGGAATTTTCACACGTCGGACTCTATAGTTAACAAAGACGCCATAGATTTTAAGCAAACCATATTTTATAATTCTAAAAATCAATTAATAAAAGAACTTATTCAGAGTGGAAATAATGTCAAAGGAGAATATTTTGAAACTTGGAAAGAATATGAATATTTAAACAATAGAATCTTAAAGGAAATAGAAACAAATAATTCTGATACTATTTGGATTGCGAAATATGAATATAATCCAGACAATAAATTGATTAGAATTGAAAGAAAATTAGGACATAAATATGAGATTGAGACTTTTGAATACAACAAGTTAAATAGAATTAAAAAGCATACTATAAAAAGTAATGAGCATAAAATAGAAAAACATACTTCATATAGTGCAAACAACAATTCGACTGAATACAATTATTATGAAAATGGACTTATTAAAGAGAAAATTCATTTTAATCATTTAGGCGAAGAACGTTGGACGAATATTTATGAATATATAACAAAAAGTACTAAGTACAACAATGGCAATAAGTAATTGCTAGTTCTAGCCTACTTACGAAAGTCCTTGCCGATTTTTTATTGGGCTTGTATTTACTAAATTAGATATCAAAAACACCCAACAAAACATATACAAAATCGTTTTAGTAATTTAAAATATGGAACTATTCAATATTAATTACGATAAAGAGAAAGATGTAGTTGTATCTTTTAAAATTGACCAAGATTTTCAGTTTTTGTACTGTAAAGCATCTGGAAAAATAAAGAAAGGGTCACTTGGAAATAACTCAGCGGACTATTTATTCGGTAAAATTTGCCAATATTATTTTCAGACTCAGTGTTACGTTTTAATTCTGGATTTTTCTGAATTGGAATATGAATTTGGTGATAGACTAAGAAAATCAATTAATTTTTTTAAAGAAATAGGTAGAGATGAAGCTGAAAAGGAAAGCCCAATTTTACTTATAAAACCCAAAGATGCTAAAGGTATTAATAGTATTCTCGATTGGATAAAGCCTAAAGACTTAATAGTAGCTAAAAATTACGAAGAATCGATAAGATTGAGTTTAGAACTCTTTGACAAATTAATGAATAGAAATTAAAAACTATTAATAACTAACCTCCCGCTTGTTGAGTTTAAATGCTGTATCACAATTAACTGCTTCTATTTTTTGCATTGCTTTGGGAGACAAATACTCCACAAAAACAGAACCCATAACCTTCCCGTGTTATGGGTTCTTTAAAACCTCTTACTTTAAGCTATTAATTGAAAAGAGGGTGTTTTATATATTTAATATTATTCCTTTACAAGCTTAACTATTTTACTTTCCCCTGTGTTACTATAGAGCTTTGCCATGTATAGACCAGATGGTAATTTACTTAAGTCTATAATATTTAAATTAGAGCTATTACCCAACACACGTTGCCCAGCATTATTAAAGACCTCAACTAACTGTAAATTATCTATTCCCTTAATAGTCACCAAACGCTTTGTTGGATTAGGATATATTGAAACACCAGTTAATTCTTCACTAGTTGTACTTAGTGTTGAAAAACTATAAGATATTGTTCCTGTTTGACCAGCATAGTTATTTGTTGCTGAATCTATAAGATCCCCTGATAATGTTCCTATAAAAAAAGAACTAAAAATACTTGGCGCTGCCATTACTAATCCTGAAGTATTATCTAATAGACTTATTGCCCCAGATGTTGGTGAACCATCAACACTAAAGGTCGTTAATACAATTGGAGTTCCTATTGTATGTTCTGGTAACACTATATCTTGTACTAAATTAAATGCAATAGCATCTTCACCTGGATTAAATGCATCTATATCTGTAAATATTGGCACAGCATAACCTCCTGAAACTCCAGATACTGTAACTCCATCTGGTATTGTTATTGTAAAGTTTTGATCATTAATATAAGGATGCGGTGCTGTTGAATTAAAATCTGGAATAGCGGCTACAGAATAATTATATGCACTGTTTTGAATAAGAGTTAATTGGTAAGTTTGAGCTTGCAATGCATAACTCAAGACTAAAGCTAGTAATACTAATTTTGTTTTCATTTTTATATTATTTTATCTTAATAGCGTTAAGCCAGTTTTAATTTACATCTTCCGGTAATTGTTGAATAAAGATATAAGTAGATGTTGGTGGGCCTCCAAAAACGGAATTAGATGAATTATTAAAAATATTATTTCTAACATGTAATACGTCACTTGATCCTCCAGAATACACACTAACACCATCCATATTAATATCTGTTGAGTTATATCCTTCTGATGGATAACTAGCTACTGGCGGACCGCCAAATACAGAGTTATTGGGATCATTAAACACCTGGGCTCTTATTCCTGACACATCTGATAAGGCGCCTGAATAGTTTATGCGTCCATCACTATTACTATCTCCTGCCCACATCCCAAGGATTCCGCTTGGCATTCCAAATGAAGTTTGGGCATTAGTGCCAAAGGTAGGCACACTACTATCTGTAAAATCTACAGTAACTGCGCTACTAGTTAAAGCAATAGCATTACTACTCATTATACCTAAATGGTTTCGGTGCTTAATCACTACATAATAATTATCTGGAGACACATTAAAACTTAAAGCCGATGTTCCGTTTAATGACACAATATCTCCATCTCGTTGCAGCAATGCCGAATGTCCTTCAATAACAATAGTATTATCTGTAGCATCTCGTAATTCTACCCATACCCAATCTACAATGTTATTATTAGGTTCTACACTAGAAAACGTAGTAGTTAAACCATCTCCATAGGGACTCACTTTTGGTAATAAACCTGCTATTCGCAAATCATCTCGCATTAAACTCTCTTCTCCTAAATTTGGATTTAATGCTGCTCCTTGTAAGTAAACCTTTGGACTTAATTGAACACCACAATTTAATCCACCATCAGTAATTACCCATCCAAGATCTATGAGTTCTTGTCGCTTTACTTCAGACAAACAATATTGACTATTTCCTCCACCAAAAGTAACAGGTGATGGTATACGGATTTCTCCCGGATTTAAAGTAGCCCAACCTATTAATGTAGCATCATAATTTTCTGTAGATAACGTAACTCCTGTAAACATATTTACAGCATTCGCAACGTTAGAGTCTAACAAGCTAGACAGATCCCAATCTGCCAACGATTGATCGAAACTAGCAGCACCTGCAAACATGCTTGTAAATTTTATAACCTTTGATACATCCCAATTGTTTAAAGGTTGATTGAAGTTTCCTGCACCTTGAAATGTAGAACCTAAATTATTTACATTGCTTACATTCCAATTATTAAATTGTGCATTACCTACCAAACTAGAGCATCCAAAGAACATTCTACCCATATGTGCTACATTCGACAAATCTGGTACATCTGTAGCTACTACATCTAAACTATTACATGTGCTAAAAGCTCTAAGCATAGAATCCCATTGGATGCTTCCCCATTGCTCAATGGTTTGTATTTGTGAATTATGATTGGTGTTAAAATAAATTCTAGGAAAATCTCCTAAAATGGAAACCGTATATGTCCCAGTAGTAGCATAGCTATGCGTCGCGTTTCCAGTAACATCTATATCAACTGTACCATCACCCCAATCTACTAAATAGTTATATCCTCCGCCATTGGTTGGTATCGTTATACTTTCATTATCGGATTCAGTTTTCCAAGTTGTAATGAATCTTCTGTTGGTACAATCTGTCGTTTTACCAGCATCGGTAATCGTCCAATTGTACGAATGAATTAATGCTTGGCGCTCATAGTCGCTCGCACAAAACATACTATCGCCACCACTAAAGATAATTCCTGTTGGTATTTGTGTTTCTCCCGTATCTAACGTTGCCCAGGCAATCAATGTATTGTCATAATTAGCAGTTGCAAGCATTGCATTGGTCAATATATCTTCCATAGAAGTGATGTTAGAAATATCCCAGTCACCTAAGTATTGATCGAAAGAAGTAGCGCCGTAGAACATACGGTCCATAATATTCACATTAGAAACATCCCAAGTGCTTATATCCGTATTGAATAATAGTGCTTCTTCAAACATACTCGTCATGTTCGTAACATTTGACAAATCTGGAACATCTGTTGCTGTGATATGCATGTTTTCACAACCCATAAATGCATTTCCCATAGATGACCACACATTTGTTCCCCATTGTTGAACGGTTTGTATTTTTAATTTGTCTCCTGTATTATTAAAATAAATTCTTGGGAAATTTCCAGTGATTAAAACTTCATGGTTTCCAGCAACGGTATAAGTGTGCGTAGCATCGCCAGTAAGTCCACTTTCAATAGTTCCATCTCCCCAATTTATACCATAATTATAGGTTTCTCCAGAGAACGTAGGAATTGTGATTGTTTCGTTATCTGTTGTCGTTTCCCAAGTCGTAATAAATCTGTTTGTACAATTAGCATTCAATCCATCATCTGTGAATGACCAATTAAACGTATCTATAATGTATTGTTTTGCTTCGGCTCCTAAACAATATTCTGAAGAAATACCAAATTGAAGGTTGTTTAATAGTGGTAGATTTGCCCAAGCAATTAATAAACGATCATAGTTATCAACAGACATGGAAGTATTCAATAACATTTCATCAAATGTTTGGTTAAGTGACACATCCCAATTGCTCAAGTCTTGATTAAAATTAGTTGCATTATAAAACATACGATACATGAATGACACATTAGATACATTCCAGTTGTCTAATGGTTGATTGAAAGATGAAGCGCCATTAAAGGTTTCTAGCATGTTTGTTACATTGGATACATTCCAATTATTTAAATCCGTATTAAAACTTGTAGCTCCGCTGAATGTATTCTGTAAAGACTGTATGTTTGAAACATTCCACTGACTTAAGTCACCATTAAAATTGGTAGCTTCTCGAAATAGATGATCTAAGTTTGTTAAACTTGTAATATTCCAATTACTTATATTTCCATTAAAAGCAGATGCGCCCCAAAATATAGACGTCATATCATTTACGTTAGCAACATTCCAGTTATTCAAATCTTGGTTGAATGCTTCTGCAAATCTAAACATGCCTCCCATTTTTTCAACCTTACTTACATTCCAATTGTTAAGTCCGCCTATTCCTTCAAATGCAGTAGCACTTGCAAACATGGAGAGCATGTTTATTACTTCTCCAGTATTCCAAGTACTAATATTTCCATTGAAAAGGTTTGCTGAATTAAATAAACCAGCCATATTAGTTACATTGGCTACGTTCCAATTATTTAGATCTGTGTTGAAATTCCTTGCTGCAGAAAACATATAACTCACAGTCTGTATAGTAGACATATCCCAAGTATTGAATACCGCATTTCCAAGTAAACTTGTGCAATTTGCAAACATACGACTCGTATCTGTCACATTAGATAAATCTGGTGCATCTGTAGCCGTAACATTTAAGTTTAAACAACCATTAAAAGCTCCTTCCATACTGCTCCATTGGATAGTACCCCATTGTGTAATTTCTTGAATTTTTTCAGCATTACCAGATTCATCAGAATTAAAATAAATTCTAGGGAAGTTTCCTGTAATTGACACTGTGTATGTTCCAGCAGTAGCGTAGGTATGTGTTGCATCTCCTGTCATTACTATTTCTAGAGTACCATCGCCCCAATCTACTAGATAATGATAACCAGCACCTATGGTAGGAATGGTAATACTTTCATTATCAGTTGTTGTTTGCCAAGTAGTTATAAATGGCGAAAAATCATTGAAATCCGAACAATTAGATTCTGCTCCAGCATCATTAATAGTCCAGGTATATAAATCTATTAATAGTTGTCGCTCTAATACCGCATCACAAAACTGGCTATTCCCTCCCGAAAAATTGATAGTAGTTGGTATATCATCACTATCATCATTAGGGGCACCACTTGTGTCTGTAGCCCAACCAATTAATGTAGCATCATAGTTTGCAGTTGATAGTGTCACATCATTAAACATATTCTGCATATTTGTTACACTACTTATATCCCAACTACCAAGATTTTGATCAAAATTAGTAGCTCCTCGAAACATACTACTCATGTTCTGAACTTTTGCTACATTCCAGTTACTGATATCTATATTAAAACTTGAGTTATTGAGAAACATATTCGCCATATTGAATACGTTGCTTACATCCCAATTACTTATATCGCCGTTAAAATTAGAGTCTCTAAACATACCCTGCATTTCCATAATGCTATTTGTATTCCAGTGCAAAATATTTTGTGTTGGAGCTAACGTACCTCTAAACATATTTCTAAAGCTTGTTAGAATTGTATAATCTGGCTCATCTATAGCAGTTACCACTAAATTTTCACATCCATAAAAAGCATTTTGAAAGGTCATCCAAGACGTTGGTCCCCATTGCATAATTTCTAAAATATTGAGTCTGTTTCCTCCATTGTTAAAACGGATTGACTCTATGTCTCCAGTAGCTGTTATTATATATTCACCAGCAGTTGCATAGGTATGCGAAGGATTATCTCCTCCAAAGGTACCAGTAGTACCATCACCCCAATTAATAGCTATTATACCATCTGCATTAGCGAAAGGGACCACAATAGTTTCATTGTTCGTAGTTGTTTCCCATTTTGTAATGAATTCATTTGGATTGAATCCATCAGAAATCACCAAGTTAATCGCAGTGCCTGGTTGCATAAAGTTACCAGCATCAGGATTTTGATCAATTACACTTCCTTCTGGAACTGTATTGCTATACATAGTTGTTATGGTACCTACGGTAAATCCAGTTGTTGTTATAGTTGTTTCTGCATTTGCCTGAAGTTCTCCAATAACCTGAGGGACTTCAATAGCAGGGATGAGTGCAGGATTAATTTGTCCAAACGTATTTGTACTTGAAGAAGGGACAGAAGTAAAGTTAGCTGAGGGAATTATATTTCCAGAAAGATCATAGATTTGATCTGTAGCATTGATTGCATAAAAATCTCCAGTACTTGCATCTCTAAATACTAAACGAGGACGGTCATCAATATTAGGTAAGTCAGTTCCGCCTAATGCTGAGGCATATCTTCGATTTTCATCAAAACTTTCATCAAGTACAGATATTGCATCAAATAGAATCCCAAGCGAACTTATATTTTCGGCAATTCCATCATCGTTTTCATCAATATTGGTAGTTCCAATAGTTCCGCTAAAAGAACTCGATAAAACTATTGTATGACTTGGCCCTACAAGGTTTGGTACTGTTGCAGTTAGTAAACCATTGGCATCAAAAGTTCCTGAGATAGGATAGCTATTCAAAACCAAACCAGGTTGCCCACTATCTATATCTCCTTCAATAATGGTAATAGCGCCGCCAAAAATTTCACCGGCACCACCAAAAATTTCTATAGTTTGTGTCGGGTCACCTTCATTTTGTAATTCAGGTTGATATTCACTTATTAAAATAGGAAATGTAGCATTTGAGGTGATTGTTATTGTAGCGTTGCATTGCGCCATATTTCCTGCTAAATCAAGTACGGTTAATGTTACCTCATTATCTCCTAAATTATCATATGTAAATGTAAGATCATTAGGTTCTTCATTTAGTAAATATGCACCTATCTGTACATTGTCTGAAGAACCGTTATCTATTTGACTTGCTGAGACCTGAACAAACTCGCCAGGGTTTAATGTAAATGTTAGGTTTTGACAGATAGCAATAGGGTTGATATTGTCATGAATTAAGGAAACATCATTACCATCTCCACCAGTGTAGGTGATTATTCCTGAAAATTGCCCAAAAGTAATACCACTTCCTTCAGGAAGATTATCAAACATTCCTTGTATAGCATCAGTTCCATCATTATCGATCAATATAACTTCATCACCTGTTTGTATTGTATAACCACCTATAGGGGCTAATACAGCGTCTGTTAATGTAACCGTGCCATTTACAGATAATCGATCATGATCAGAGGCTCCCGTTCCTTCTACTAGTGGCGCAAAAGTGGCCCCAGTATTCATTACTAGATCATTAAAAACATAAGCCAATCCAGAACCTGATACTCCACCACTTGGTGTAATGGTAGCATTATTTTGGATAACTGTTGGTCCACCCGTAATAAAAGGGAACCCTGTTAATAAAGTAGATGCACCAGAAAAATTAACGCCATCCAAAATGTTAAGTTGTATATCACCAATATCAATAGCGCCAACAGCATTTAAGATGCCAAATGTAAAACTTCTATCAGGCCCTCCTTGTGGGAAATTTGTAGTAGTACTATTAATATTTGTGGTGGTACCTGCTACGCCATTGTAGGTCAATTGACTTTTAAAATCATTAACCTGACCATTAAAGTTAATGATACCTGCATTGTGATTAATTAGAATCGTTCCACTACCATTATTTACATCCATATCAGCATTAAAACTACTTGTCCCAGTCCCTTCTTTTGTTATAACAGTGAAACTAGGTTCCAAATCGAATTGTGGTGCTGTAAGTGAAAATTCATTCACATGAATAACTTCCAAAAACATATTATTTACATTGGTAAAAGACAAAGATGCTAAGTCTACAGCATTGACATCGAATGGATTTGATGTACCTAATCCCTGAATGTTATTATCATTATCTAACGATACCGTCGTATTTCCATTTCCTCTTAGAATAAGGAAGGGTACTTGAATGATACCTGAAGTTTGAGAAATATTAGAATTTCCATAGATATACAGATTCGAGTTACTACCAGAAATAGAGACATTTCCGTCAAAAATGATATTACCTGGAGCTACAGTAAGTGAATGAGGAAAACTACTCCCAGAGTTAGTTGCTGTTAGATCTCCAAAAGTGGTATTTGCTCCTGCTGAGAAAATTAATTCATGAGATGTTAAACTTACTTCACCGCCAAAAGCGTGTCTTGATTGACCATTATTTATATCAATTGTGCCTACAGCTTGCAATTGTGTGACTCCCATTATAGTTATTGCCAATTCTTGATCAAGAATTTTGTCTACTCCGTTTATTGTAAAATTATTTGCAGTAATTTCACCTAAGGTCAAGTCAAAACCAAAACCAGATATCGTTAAATCACCTTCAGTATTAATGCTACCATTTTGTATATAGTTTTTTAAACCTAAAAGTGTAATATCATTATCAACACCAGTTAGTGTTAAATCATTGGCAAAAGTAATGGTATTGAATCCATTACCGCCAATGAATTCTATTCCATTAGTGATGTTTGCTAGCGGCACAGTTACGGTTGTTAAATCTGTCAATATAGGTCCGCCAACAACCGTTGGCAATACTAAATTGCTAATGGTTAATGTTGTTCCGTCATTTGATAACGTAATTTGATCGTCAGAATCTGTTTCAATATCAGTAATGGTTAGTTTTCCATTAGATAATTCAACCGATGTTTCATCTGGGTTTTCAAGTACCGTAACCGTAAAATAACAGAATCCTGTATTTCCAAATGCATCCGTAGCAGAAAAGGTGTTTACCGTTGTTCCTAACGGGAAAGTTCCTCCTGAGGGAATACCAAAAAAGTTTATAGTAGGTTCCGATTTTTCTAATATATAATTTCTTGCGGTATTGTTATTTATATCATTCCAAGTTCCATTAATTCTTAACTGGGTATAATCTTCATTTCCTCCAGAGTTATTTGGTTCACCAGTATTCCAATTTTCGTAGGTAGAAGTTGTATTGGGATTGTGCCATTCAAAAGTACCTTCATTGGCCACATCATTATATCCAATCATTACCGTTTCTGTAACACCTAAATTTTCTAATGCTCCCCTAAGCATTTCATTCTGTTCGGCATCAATAACAGTGGCTACATACCCTCCAAGAGATTCTGCATTTACAAAAGCCTCACTTGGTACTAAAGGGTTTTGTGATACAAAATAACTTTTACCATCGTGAGTACCTAAAAAATCAAAGCCATCGATCCATTCAAAAGTACAATCATCATAAAGAGGCTCATCAAAGTTTACTACTGCGTTAGCGTTCCCTGCAATATCAGCATATACGGTGATATTCTCTGGACACGTTAATATAGGAGCATTACCATCAGTAATCATTACTACAGATTGACAAGAACTTGAATTTCCATTTTGATCTGTTAAAAATAATGTCACCGAATTGTAACCAACATCATTACAATCAAAGGTGTTTTTTGAGATTCCAAAAAATGAAATACCAGAATCTGCATCCGTAGAGTTGTTATTGATATTTGCAACTGAGATACTCACGGTTCCGTCTGCTCCCAATGCACGTGTAATATTTCTACAGTTGGCTACTGGCGCTACATTGTCTTCATAATGAATTTGAAATCGTAAATCTCTTGTTGACCACGGACTGCTTTGATCAAAATTATTTACAAACATATTTCCGCCTGCCAATAGATTTCCTGTATGCAAATCCAGATCAATTAGCTGACCTGGTTCATTATTGATGAATCGCACACCGTATACAGTTCCAGCGACTAATGATGGTAAATTTTGAAATTCAAAGTATCGTTCAACCGATCCTTCGCTTTGAAATGAAATATCGGTTGTCACAGAAGACATCAATACGCGGCTGTTGCTAAAAGGATTTCTGTATAATTCTATCGTAACTGACGTTTGACCAATATTACCTGGAACATTATAAGTCCAAAAAGAAACACCTTCTATAACGCCTGAACAGGTAGCTGTAAACGAATTCCCCATTCCTACATTAATATTTGTAGTAGTCGTTAGTTCTAGGTTTCTACTATTCTGTATAATATCACTGGTTCCGTCACATTGTCCTAATGTGTGTTGTAGTCCAAAAAACAGAAAGGATACAATGATTAATATGTTCGTTGTTAGTTTCATTCGATTTTCATTTTTTAAATCGATTGCAAGATAGTTTGGGTATTAGCTTTATAAAATAAGAGACGGCTCGTAAATATTACGTACCAGTACGTAGATTGTATTTTTATATAAAAAACCTCCTAATCTTTTGATTAGAAGGTTTAAATGACTGTTTATTTGACCCCTTTACAAATAAAATATAACAGTCATATTTAATTGCTATTAATACTTAGATTTATATTTTTTTCTTTTTCATAGTTAGTTTAGATTATTCAAAAAATGTAAACCACTATTAATACAATAATCGTATAGAAGACACATAAAAAAACGTCTAGCATATTGTTTTTTTTTAAAATTGTATCATTTCTAATTCTTTATCAATCGTATTGTTTTTTCTGCATTTTCTGCAGATAGCTTCACTAAATACACAGCCGATTCTAATTGACTAATATCTATACGATCAAAACCACTATTTTGTACTAAGACAAGTTGTCCTGCAATATTGTATATCTCAACACGATTGAGTTTAGAGGTATCACCTTTTAAATACACCATATCTTTAGCTGGATTAGGATATATTGAAACACCAGTTAATTCTTCACTAGTTGTACTTAGTGTTGAAAAACTATAAGATATTATTCCTGTTTGACCTGCATAGTTATCTGTTGCTGAATCTATAAGATTCCCTGATAATGTTCCTATAAAAAAAGAACTAAAAATACTTGGTGCTGCCATTACTAATCCTGAAGTATTATCTAATAGACTTATTGCCCCAGATGTTGGTGAACCATCAACACTAAAGGTCGTTAATACAATTGGACTTCCTATTGTATGTACTGGCAACACTACATCTTGTACTAAATTAAATGCAATAGCATCTTCACCTGGATTAAATGCATCTATATCTGTAAATATTGGCACAGCATAACCTCCTGAAACTCCAGATACTGTAACTCCATCTGGTATTGTTATTGTAAAGTTTTGATCATTAATATAAGGATGCGGCGCTGTTGAATTAAAATCTGGAATAGCAACTACAGAATAATTATATGCACTATTTTGAATAAGAGTTAATTGGTAGGTTTGAGCTTGCAATGCACAACTCAAGACTAAAGCTAGTAATACTAATTTTGTTTTCATTTTTATATTATTTTATCTTAATAGTGTTAAACCAGTTTTAATTTGCCCCTTCCGGTAATTGTTGAATAAAGATATAAGTAGATGTTGGTGGGCCTCCAAAAACGGAATTAGATGAGTTATTAAAAATATTATTTCTAACATGTAATACGTCACTTGATCCTCCAGAATACACACTAACACCATCCATATTAATATCTGTTGAGTTATATCCTTCTGATGGATAACTAGCTACTGGCGGACCGCCAAATACAGAGTTATTAGGGTCATTAAACACCTGAGCTCTTATTCCTGACACATCTGATAAGGCACCTGAGTAATTTAAACGTCCATCGCCATTACTATCTCCGGCCCACATCCCAAGGATTCCGCTTGGCATTCCAAATGAAGTTTGGGCATTAGTACCATAAGTAGACACGCTACCATCTGTAAAATCTACTACTGTTGATGTGCTTGATAATGAAATAGCAGAAGCGCTCATTATTCCTAAATGGTTACGATGCTTAATAGCTACATAATAACCATCAAATAGTTGGCTAAAACTCAAAGCAGAGATTCCATCAACATCTACAACATCACCATCACGCTGTAATAAGGCAGATTGGCTATCTATAACTATTGTATTATCATTCTTATCTCTTAGTTCTACCCATACCCAATCTACGATATCATTATCAATAACACCAGAACCAGAAGTTCCTCCATCATTAAATACCGAAGCTTCACAAGTTAAAGCATCTGCATACGGGCTTGTAGTAGGTATTAATCCAGCAACGCGTAAATCATCACGCATTAAGTGTTCTTCTCCTGCATTTGGATTTAAACTTGCGCCTTGTAAATATACTTTTGGGGAAAGTTTAATAGGTTCTTCTACAGTAACATTAGACAAACAACTAGAAGAATTACCATTATCTTCATATGCAAATACATTAATTGGAATTGTAGTACCAACATCAGAGGAATCTACTGTTAATGAAGGTTTATTTATATAAATCATTTCGGAACTAAAAGTTAGCGTTCCATCAAGAAAACTATTTGAAACTGTATTAGCAGCAGTTAAATAATATGTTTTATCACTCTCTAAAGTAAATGTATTTGAACCTGGTCCGTTAGAAACAGTTCCATCCTGATTAAAAATAGCAATACCTAAATAACCAGGACGCGTATCAAAATTACCCCCATTTTCATTAAACTCTCCTTCCCAAATAATAACAAATGATTGACCAAATTCTGATATTATATTGAATGTATGGTCTCCTGTAGTAGGTGGTTTTAACTCAAACAACTCGTAAAAGTAAGATGAGCCAGCAGTAAGAGCATCACTTGGGTTTTCATCATCAATATTAACAGGAATTTCTAAACCTGTACCAAAAGCAAGGGTAGGTGTTGATAAATCACTAGTAGCACTTGCAAGTTCAGCAGGTGTTAAATCATATGTACCATCAGCAGATAAGGTAACTGTTGGCGATTCACATGTTATTACAATTGTATTACAAAGACTATCTCCATTAATTGTCCAACCATGGTCATCTATAAGTGTTTGTCTATCATTTTCTGATAAACAGTATATTAAACCATTTGCGCCCAAAGTAACACCTGATGGGATATCATCAATTCCATCATCTATTAAAGGACTAGTATCGTCTGCCCAACCTATGAGCAGAGCGTCATAATTTTCTATAGAAAGTGCTGCATTTTTGAACATATCAGTAGCAAAATCTAAACTTGTAATATCCCAATTACTTAAATCTTGGTCAAATGGTAATATAACAGAAGTATATTGACTATAAAACATCTTACCCATGTTTGTAACATTAGAGACATCCCAATTACCTATATCTTGATTAAAATTATAAGCATCAAAAAACATAAAGGCCATATTGGTAACATTAGAAACATTCCAATTACCTATATCTTGATTGAATATATCTGTAGCAGCAAACATACCTTCCATATTGGTAATGTTAGACACATCCCAATTGTTAAACGAACTATTTCCTGTGAGTGACCTACAAGTAGCAAACATACCATAAGCATTAGTTACTTGAGATAAATCTGGAATATCTGTTGCTGTTACATTTAAATGAGTACAACCCAAAAAAGCTTGCTCCATAGATGTCCACTCTATATCTCCCCATTGTGTAATCTCTCTTATCATTTGTCTATCACTAACTGAGCCCAAGTTCCCAAAAGTAATTCTTGGGAAGTCTCCATAGATTTTCACTTCATATTCCCCTGCATTGGCATAGGCATGAGAAGCATCACCTGTTAAGTTTTCTTCAATGTTACCATCTCCCCAATCTATATAATAATTATAGCCAGTTCCGGTAGTAGGTATGATTATACTTTGACCATTTTCTACAATCCATTTGGTAATAAAAGGTGAAAAATTACAACTAAAATAGAGACCATCATCATTAATACCCCAACCGTATGTGCTCATTAATTCGGTTCTTGCAGCTTCTCCATCACAATATCTGCTACCACCACCATCGAAATTTAAACCACTTGGTATTGGTCCTTCTCCTGTTTCTTGAGTTGCCCAGCCTATTAATAAAGCATCATAGTTTTCTGTAGAGAGTGTTACACCAGTGAACATATTATTTATAATATCTAAACTTGTAATATCCCAATCGCCTAGATTTTGATCAAAAGAAGTAGCGCCAGAAAACATATAACTCATATTGGTTACATTAGATACATCCCAAGAATTAATATCTTGATTAAATAATTCTGCTTCAAAAAACATTACACTCATATGGGTTACATTAGACACATCCCAAGAACTAATATCTTGATTAAATGATCTTGCTCCTAAAAACACTCCATCCATATAGGTTACATTAGAGACATCCCATGAATTGATATCAGTATTAAATAATTCGGCTTCATTGAACATATAAGACATGTTATCAACGTTAGATAAATCTGGTACATCTGTTGCGTTTACTGTTAAGTTTTTACATTTAGAAAAAGCATAATGCATAGAAGACCACTGTATATTTCCCCATTGGTTCACCTCAAGTATTTTTTCTGGACCTGATGGATCGATAAAAGCCTCAAAATAAATTCTAGGAAAATCACCATAAATTTTCACTTCGTAAACACCTGGTGTAGTATAATCATGAAAGGCGTTACCTGTTAAGCCTTCATCTAAGGTACCGTCTCCCCAAAGAACCGTATAATTATATACTTCTCCAGGAAATGTTGGTATTAGAATTGTAGAAGTGTTAGATGTTCCAGAAACATCTGTATTCCAAGTTGTTATAAAGGGTTCAGGATTAACACATGTTGGGTCTTGTTGACCATCATCAATAGACCAACTAAAATTTGTCATTAAACGAGCCCTTTCAATTTCTCCATTACAATAACGACTATTCCCCGCATTGAAATTAACGTTACTTGGTATTGGGCCTTCTCCTACTTCTTGAGTAGACCAACCTATTAACAAAGCATCGTAATTTTCTGTTGAAAGTGTTACACCTCCAAACATACTAGAAGCATTATCTAAACTTGTGATATCCCAATTATCTATATTTTGGTTAAAAGAGAATGCATTATTAAACATGTTTATCATATTAGAGACATTTGAGACATCCCAATTGTTAAACGAATCATTTCCTACTAGAAATGTGCATGAATTAAACATGCCTTGTAGGCTGGTTACATTAGACAAATCTGGCGTGTCAGAAGCGGTTATACTTAAATTATTACACTCTGTAAAAGCATTTAGCATAGTAGACCACTGTATATCTCCCCATTGGGTAACTTTTCTTATTTTACTTTTATTTACTCCAGTAGAACTACTGAAATCTATTCTTGGAAAATCGCCATAAATTTTAATTACGTATGTACCGGGTATGTCATACTGATGAGAAGCATCACCCGTTTGATCATATTCTACAGTAGCACCTTCAAAATCACTACCATCTCCCCAATCTATTACATAATCATATCCGCTACCAGTTGTTGGTATTTCTATAGTTTGGAAATCACCTGTAAGTTGCCATTCGGTAATAAAAGGCCTTCCTAAACCACAAAACTGATCTGGACCATCACCAAAAATGTTCCAAAAATTATTAAACAATAAATTTAATCTAGCATTTTCACCATTACAATATGTATAGCCATTGGCATTGAATGAAACGCTATTTGGTATTGAACCTTCTCCTGCTTCTTGTGTTGACCAACCAATTAAGAGCGCATCATAATTATCAGTAGAGAGTGCTGTATCTGTAAACATATTATTGGCGGTAACTAAACTTGCAATATTCCAATTACCAACGTTTTGATCGAGATTAGTTGCTGATTCAAACATATTATTCATGTTTGAAACATTAGACATATCCCAATTATTAAACATATCATTTTCTGTTAAAGAAGTACAATCTTTAAACATAGATGACGTATTTGTAACATTAGATAAATTTGGTATGTCAGTAGCTGTAACTTTTAAACTACTACATTCTATAAAAGCACCTTCCATTGAAGACCACTCTATAGCGCCCCATTGTTTAACTTCTCTTATTTTAGTTTTATTTGTAGATGTTGAGCTTCCAAAATGAATTCTTGGGAAATCTCCATATATTTTCACATCATATTGTCCAGTAGACGTATACTCATGAGAAACATTACCTGTTTGATTATAACTAAAAGTACCGTCACCCCAATCTATACTATAATTATAGCCATTTCCATTTGTAGGTATTTCTATAATTCTATTACCATTTGCATTCCATTCGGTAATAAATAATTCTTCTTCAGAAACACCACAAAATTGATCTCGGCCACCATCGCTAATAGCCCAACCGTATGTGCTCATTAATTCGGTTCTTGCAGCTTCTCCATTACAATAGCGACTCTGAGGTGCATCAAAAGCTAAACCTGTAGGTATCTGCGTTTCTCCTGCATCTAAATTTGCCCAACCTATTAATAAATTATCATAATTAGTAGTTGATAAGCTAGTATTACTAAACATTGCAAAAGCATTATTTAATAAGCTTATATCCCAAGTTCCAAGATTCTGATTAAATGATGATGCACTAGCAAACATACCATTAGCCCTAACTAAATTTGATGTATTCCAAGTAGTAATATCTCCATTAAACGCATATGCATCTAAAAACATTCCATCCATGTTAATTACATTAGATACATTCCAGTTATTAAGAGGTTGATTAAATTCTGTGGCGGATAAAAACATTCCTTCCATAGTAGTTACATTAGATACATTCCAGCCATTTAAGGGTTGATTAAATATTGTGGCAGCAAAAGTCCCTTCCATATCAGTCACATTAGATACATCCCAGTTACTTATATCTTGATTGAATATACTTGCCCTAGCGAACATATGATTCATATTTGTAACGTTAGACAAGTTTGGTGGCGTGACTGGCAAAGATTCTAGGTTACTACATCCATTAAATGCTTCGAGCATGGTTTCCCAAACATTATCTCCCCAACTTACTACACTTTTTAATATTGGAGCATTTGCATCATTTAGATCTACATCTGAGAATCTGAAATAGGAAATATTTCCATATACTTTTATAGTATACTCTGCTGCAAGAGCGTAAGTGTGGTTAGTATATCCTGTATGTCCTGTTGTAGATGTTCCATCGCCCCAATCTACAGTATATGTTTCACCTGTATATGGCATAAATGGCAACTGAAAATCCTGGTTTGCTGTAGGTAATATAATTAATTCTATTGGGCAACTAATATTAGATACTGATACTGATGCTGTACAAGTATCTGTATTACCTACTCCATCAATAGCAGTAATTGTAACATCATCAATATTTACAGTACTACAATCAATAAACATTGGTAAAGACGAACTTATGCTTGTATCTACAGACATTACTCCTGTTAAACTCTCAAAAGTTGCACCTGTACTTGTTGACTGATATACATGCATATAGTATTTTACACCTGCACTTAAGGTTGTGGTTGTATTTCCACTTACAACTTGACCTGTAGTAATATCAATTGTTGTATTGGCAATAAGACCATCTCCATTTTCTGTTGGCGGAATATTCCATATACTATAGCTAAATTGTGAAACTACATCGTTTGGAGTAAGGTCAAAATCAAACGTATACGCTCCATTAGATGGCACCATGAAAATTGAAGATTGATGGTGTAAATTTAAATGTACAGGACTTGTATTGTCTATATTGATGTAAAATTGATCATACTCTGCTAAAAAATCTAATTGACTAGAATTATCGGTAGAGCCATTGTCAAAATCTGAAGGTAAAATGGTATATCCAATATCTATTGTTGGAAGTTGTGGAACAGTAACATCTTGACAACTAATAATTGGTACCTCTGTATCTTCTACAGTTATAGTAAATGTACACTCATCTGTATTTCCACTAGCATCTGTAACTATAAACGTTTGGATGGTCTCACCAGTTGGGAACAATTCTCCACTACCCAATCCACTGGTTTGAGAAATTTGTAAATCTTGTGTCGCTGTACAATTATCAGTAGCGTTAAGCGTAAAATTAACGATAGCACCTGCACTGTTTGGATCTATATCAACAGTAATATCTGTTGGGCAATCTATAAATACTGGTGCTACATTCTCGGTAGCATTTATACTTGGTACACAACTAGTATTTTGCCCATTATCTTCATATGCATATACTCTATTAGTTGATATAATAGTTCCGGCGTCAGAACAATCTAAATCTAAGGTAATTGAAGAAGCCCCATTTACATAAATTAATTCTGAACTAAAAGCTAGTGTTCCTGTAAAAAATAGATCTTCTCCATCTTCTATCACAGACATGTAATAGGTTTTATCTCGTTGTAAGGTAAAGGTATTGTTGTTACTTCCTTGAGCTAGTGATCCATTTGCATTAAAACTTGCAAACCCCACATAGCCTGGTCTTGCAGCAAAATCTCCTGTGTTTGGATTAAAACTATCTTCCCAAATAAATAAATTACTCGAATTATTACCAGACAAAGTAAACGTATAACTTCCTGTAGTTGGCGGTATTAGCTCAAATAACTGATAATGAAAACCTGTTGGTATATTAAGAATTTGATCTGTAGGGCTATTATTATCTAATACAACCGAAACTTCTGTTCCTGTACCAAAAGCAAGATTAGCAGTTGCTGATAAATCGTTGGTAGCATTTGCAAGTTCATTTAGTGTAAACTCATATGTGCTTGTACTCTCATCAACTATAACAGAAGGCGATTGACAAGTAATTACGGGTACGTTGTCGATAACCACATTATAACTACAAATACTACTTTCATTTCCGCTAGTATCTACAATACGATACTGTACTGTAAAATCTGAAGTAGGTACTGTACCAAAAGCAGGACCAGCATCTAATCGTTCTATAACCAATTGACTGTTAGCATCATAATTATCACTACTACCTGTAAGACTAGGTTCTTGTAATGTTTCGCCTTCTAGTAACACAACATCTGTTGTTGGACATCCACCAAGTACAGGTGCTTCTGTATCATTTACAATGACATTGAAAGTGCACAATTGTTCTTCTCCGTAATTATTGGTATACGTATAAGTAACTTCTCTTGGTTGACCTATAAAATATGTAAAACCAAAACCAGAGGCACTATATGAACCTGTGAATGTATCAGTAGGGCAAGGCGCATTATCATTAATGGTTATGTTACTCCCATCAAAGTCTGCTGGAAGAATAGTGGTAAAACTCTGACCAGGATCGTTACCAATAATATAGTCGCTACATTGAAGGTCTGCATAATTACCGCTAATAACAGTTACTATAGCATTACAACTACTACTATTTCCTCCACCACTAACCGTAAGTTGTACAGTATTCTCTCCTAGATTAGAACAGTCAAAAGTACTCACATCTATAGAGTAAGTAATAGCAACTCCACCACTTGAGGAATTATCATTTATATCTTGCGCGTCTATAGAAGCTTGGCCGTTTATGTCAAGTGCAACAGTGATATCTTTGCATCGTGCAGTTTGTGCCTCGACACTTTGCAGACTAAAAAAGAAAATGAATAGTAATAGGGCAATTAAAGGGGTTTTTGCTTTCATGATTATTTAATTTTTAAATCATGTGCAAGGTAGTTTGGGTATTAGCTTTATAAAATAAGAGACGGCTCGTAAATATTACGTACTGGTACGTAGGTTTCTAGGTAATTGGAAGATTTAGCCAATGGAGTTAATGTCATTTACTAAAAAATTAAGAGCTAGCAATAAAATGTGCCTTTTAGGTGTATTGCCCTTTTTAATTATTAGATCTTCAATTTCATCGAAATTAAAGCTCTTATCTTTTATAATCACTAGTCTGGATTTTATGCCTTTGAAGATCAACGCTTTTTTTATATCAGAAGCATTTAAATTAGGAAGATTCTCCTCTATTATTATGAGCTTGCTGTGGTTCTTAATTATATGTGCCAGAGCATCGAAACCCTCATTAAACATATAAATGTTATTTAAATGCTTGTCAGTGAACTTCTCTTTTATCTTAAGTCTATATTTTTTGTCGCTGTCGCTAATACTATTTGCAATCGCTTAGGTCTTTTAGGAATTATTGCAATATCAAAATATTACCTTAACCTTGAAATAAGAACTAACACGTATTTATTACGTAGTGATACTTAGGCTATTGAGATAAAATGACACTTCTATTGACCAAAGCCCAATTGGTAAGTGTATTGTTTTCTTTTTTAAGGTTCAATTTATCTATAATATTACTGCGATGCTTTTCTATAGTTCTTATAGATAATGATAGAGAGTCTGCTATATCTTGATTAGAAATCTCTTGAGCAATAAGTTTTAGTATTTTCGCTTCAGAAAGCGTTAATAATTTTAAGCGTCTGAGTTCTTCAGTTGCTAAATTAATAGGCTGATCATCAATAGATTTACTGAAATATACATGACCACTTAAGACTTCTTTTATACAGTTTTCAATTTCAAAAAACGTATCTTCTTTAAGCAAATACCCATCAATTTGAAATGTTTTTGCTTGAACAATATAATAAGACTCTTTATGAAATGACAAAATAATAAATTTTGTTTTAGAGCCTTTTTCTCTAGCCATTTTGATGACTTCAAATCCTGTAAGCAAAGGCATATCAATATCTAACAGTGCTATTTGAGGCTGTAGCTTCAGAACAATTTCTAATGCTTGAATACCATCATTAGCTTGCCCAATTATACTATATCCATTTGATTGTAACTCATCATTCAATCCTTTTAACAGCATAGGGTGATCATCTGCGATAACCAGAGTAATGTTTTTTTTATTCATATTAAATGGGGATGGTTAATGTCATTTTTGTGCCTTTACTAATTTCACTATCTAAATTCATTTTAGCACCAATAATTTTAGCACGTTCAAATAAGGTTTTTAAGCCTAAACTTATATTTTTTTGTTTGGTTTCAAAGTCAAAACCTTTACCATTGTCACTAATAACTACACTTATTTCTTTTGATGTTTTATTAATGTACATTTTTACAGCCATTGCTTCAGAGTGCTTTACAATATTACTTAAAGTTTCTTGTATAATCCTATACAAATGTAATTCAGATTCTTTAGATAATATATTATCTAGGTTTTCTATCTCGTCTGTGAAAAACACATCTGTATTAGCATTAATACTATACACTAATACATTAATGGCTTGAGTCAATCCTAATCGTTCAAGGTTTGAAGGATGTAAGCCTCTAGAAATTGAACGAACTTCTTCTAAGGTATTGCTTGCCAACTTTTCTGCATTTTCATCACCCGAATTTTTAGTTGTTTTAGAAAGCAGCATCAATTTTTGGCCTACACTATCATGTAAATCTCTAGCCAAGCGAGAGCGTTCTTTTTCTTGTTGATTGATAAGCTCTTGTGAAAACTGTTCTTGCAGTGCTTGTTTTGACATAGCAAATTTTCGAGTCCGCGTTAAATAAATAATTAGAAATAGCGCCAATAAGCCTATTCCACCAAATAATATCCAATATTTTTTTATTCTATTCTGCACAGATAAAGTTTCTATTTTCGCTTCTGACAGTTTTTTTTCTTGTACAAATAATAAACTATCTTTTAATTTTTCTTTTTTATATTGATACTTGATATCTAATTCTGCAAATTCTCGGATACTCTTTACATTTAAATCTTTTATTTGCTGTCGTTTATATAACCTATAATATGAGAAGGCAGTTTCATGCTGTTTTAAATCACTATAAGCGTTACTTAAAGCCAAATATCTATTGGCTAACCTACCTGTTATTTCCATTTCCTGTAATAAATCCAAAGATTTTTTATAATAATAAATTGCAGTTTTTGGATTATTTAATTTTCTATACGCATACCCAGAATTTTTATAACTTCTTTCCATGCCTATTTTATCATTTATTAAACTGGAAACCTGCAAATTCTTTAATGAATAGCTTAAAGACTTTTTGTAGTTCTTTTTAGCT
Organism: uncultured Lacinutrix sp.; assembly: GCF_947500325.1. Lineage (GTDB taxonomy): Bacteria > Bacteroidota > Bacteroidia > Flavobacteriales > Flavobacteriaceae > Lacinutrix. The sequence continues at coordinate 39,342 of NZ_CANMRQ010000020.1, read as the reverse complement.
CTTTCATAGCGTGCCAAAAAAGATAAGGCATTTGCTTTACCTTTCAGATAATGAATTGAATCTGCATATGATAGTGCTTGTTCTGCATATAGTTTGGATAACTCATTATCTTTATAAACATTATAAAAACTACTATAATTATTAAGTAGATTTATTTTTTCTTTATCATTTGGATATATAGCTAATAAAGCGAAAGCTTTGTCATAATATTTTTTAGCTTTCAAACTATCTCGTTTACTTTGAAACAACCTTCCAAATTGGTTATAGCTAGTTATTAATGAACTTGAATCTTTTAAAATTTCTCCTATTCGTAAGTTTTCTTGTATGGCTTTTAAACCTGATACATACTCTTTATCTAGCCTATATTGTTCACATAAATGCTGTAAAATAGAAGCCTTTTTTAGTAAGAAGTACGAATTAGCGGGCTTTTTATTTAAAATAGTATTAACAATATCTAATGCTTCTATAAAATTTGATTGTGATGTATTAGGTTTAATAGATACATATTTGATTCCATTCTTATATAAGTTTTCAAGTTGAAGGCTGTCATTTTGAGCAAAAGTTGTACTCAAAAATAGTAAGCCAATGAAATATGATATGAAATTTTTCATTATCGTTTTTTATAAGTTTAATGTGTTATAGTTAGTGTTACTTTGGTTCCTTGATTTACAACACTATCTAAATTCATTTTAGCACCTAAAATTTTGGCGCGTTCAAAAAGTGTTTTTAAGCCTAAACTCATATTTTTATATTGCGATTCAAGATCAAAACCCTTTCCATTGTCGCTAATCATTACTTGAATGTCATTGGCTGTTTTTTGAATTTTCATTTTTACAGCTTTTGCTTCAGAATGTTTTACAATATTACTCAAACTTTCCTGAACAATTCTATAGAGATGTAGTTCAGATTCTTTAGATAATATATTATCAATATTATCAATATCATCTGTAAAGAACAAATCTGTATTTGCATTGATATCGTACACCAAGGCATTTATAGCTTCGGTTAGCCCTAGTCGCTCAAGGTTTGAAGGATGTAAGCCTCTTGAGATACTTCGTATTTCTTCTAATGTTGAACTTGCTAAGTTTTCTGCCTCAGAACTGCCAAGGTTTTTGGAGGTCTTAGATAGTAGCATTAATTTTTGCCCAACACTATCGTGTAATTCTCGTGCCAATCGTGAACGTTCATTTTCTTGTTCGTTTAAAATATCTTGAGTAAACTGTTCTTGTAATTCTTGTTTTGAAACTGCAAATTTACGAGAGCGGGTTAAATAGACCATTGAAAACAACGCCAGTAATCCTATTCCACCAAATAACATCCATTGTGATTTAATTTTGCTTTCCGACTTCAATAATTGAGCTTTAGTTTCAGCAATTTCCTTCTGCTTGACCAATTGCATACTATCTTTCACCTTTTCTTTTCGAAACTGATAGGTTAACTCCAATTCCTGGATTTTCTTGACGTTTTTTTTATTGAAAATGGAATCTGAAAATTGTTTATGAAGTCGTGCACTTTTATAGGCTTCTTTATAATTCCCCAAAGCCTCTTCTATTTCACTTTTTTGTAAATATCCATTTACAATCCATTGTTTATGATCATCCCTAAGTGCTAAGTCCAGTGATTGGTTATTATATTTTAAGGCATTTTTATATTCCTTAGCTTCCTTATATGCCCAAGCTAGTTTATTGGTATAAATAATTTGATAAACAATAAAATCATTTTTAATACCAAAATCAACACACTCTTTAAATAGAATAATACTTTTTTTATAATCTCCTATACCCAAATAAAATTTAGCTAAATGAGATTTTAAATTATTTAATCCATTTTGATCATTCAATGCTGTAAATAATACTTTTGATTTATTAAAAAATAACATTGCTGAATCTGGTTTTTCAACCATACCATAATGCTCTCCAAGAGTTGAATAATTATGAGCCAAACTAAGTGTATCTTTATAAATAGTATTAATATGAATGGCTTTATGTAATTTTTTTTTAGCTAATTCAAAATCTCCTTGAAAATTGTGAAGTATTGCCATATTATAAAACAAATTAGCAATTCGTAGCGAGTCGTTTACTATTTCAAATTCTTGTTTAGATTTTATAAACTGCGCCATTGCTTTGGGATAGTTTCCCTGATCGTTATTTATGGCTGCTAGATATTGGTATATTTTCCCTCTTAAACTATTATTATATGATGCTTCCGGCAATAATTCGACAGCTTCATTTAAAAGTTTTTTAGCACGTGTATTATCTTTTCCAAATAATCGACTTCCAATATTAAATAGAATACCTGCTCTTGCGGTATCAATTTTAATTTCTTTTAACTTCTTTTCTAAGCGCAGTATAGTTGTATCTTTTGCTTTTATTTCCTTTATAATATTATCTTGCTTTTGTATCGAATCTTCTTGTGACCAAGCGAAAACAGAAAACACTAAAAAAACACAAACTATAATTTTATTCATTATATACTTAAATTATACTACTTAATTTCCTTACTGTAAATTTAAAATAAACCTTATAAGTAGCCTATAAGAGCCAGTACTCATTTTATACGTACTACCACTTAGCTTATTTTAAAGTAACACCAATATGGAAATGCAAAGTTGGGTAACATTTTAAATAAGTAAGGTGATAAAGAATAGCTACTAAGTTAAAAACTTAAAATACATTTTAAATCTTTACTTATTCATTTGTTACGAAAAACACTAAATAATCGCCTCTAAAAATTTTATAATCTATAAAATTACGCATTAAAAACCTTGTTTTTTGTCTCGCTATTATCCAAACAAAAAAGCCCATTACATAATGAGCTTTTTTATTATAGATATGATAATACTAATTATTACAATTTGAGACATCTAATATTTGTATTCTAGGTTCATTTGAATTAATTGTAGGAATAGAAGTTGTATTATTTGAAAAATCGTTTGTAGCAGTTTCTAAAACTAATGCAGATCCAGCTCCGCTTACTTCAAAGGCTAATATTTGTGCCGTTTTAGGTTCATCGAAGGTTACCGAGATTCTTACATCGTTGGCATTACGTATTATATTAGGTGTTACATTAGATGTATTTAATATGCGAATATTATCTACTTGATTATGTAATATATTAACAAACATATATTTTACGCCGCCTTGGTCACTTGCAGTAATCCTAAAATCTACAGTGTTGTTTACAATATTGGTAACATAACTAACACGAGAATCTCCTGCATTATCTGTTCCAGAAGGACAAACAAAATCTGCTAAACTAATACTTGGATCTGTAGAAGCTATAACTTTACTGCCAGAATTTGGTTCTATAACAGAAACTAAAATTTCTGGATTAATATTATCATTTAATGGTACTATAGTTTTACAAGCGACTAATAAAAATAGAAAAGAAAAAAGTAAATAGACTGGTTTAGAAAGTTTTAAATAATTCATAGTTTAATGGTTTAAAAATTTCCTCAAAAGTAAATTGCTTTATTTTGAAGTAACCTATGAAAAACCTCCTTATTACATAGGTAAAACACCCTAAATCATTTTATTTTAGTTATAACAACTATGTACTATGAAGTTATACAACTCTAATACTTAAGAAAAATTAAATTTTTTGTTTTTTGTTAAGAAACAAATTCATAATAACTTTAAGATTTAAACAATATATATTTATGAAGTTACTAAAAAATATTGCCTCTATAAAATTCTAAAACCTTAACTCTCAACAAGTATTCATATTTAGCGTTAGTCAGATTAGTTTTAGCATTTTCAAGATTGTTTTTACTAGTTATATATGCTAAAAAATTTGAAGCACCATTATTGAATCGTATTTCGTTTACGCGAAATGATTCTTGAAAAGCGTCTACTTGATTTTTTAAACTAATATGCCTCTTATAGGCCGTTTCCATGTCAAAATGTACTTGTTCAATCGCGTTTTTAATTTGCTGCTCTGTACGCTCTAATTCAATTATAGATTCCTTAACCTTAATTTTTTCTAATGCTACATTATTTTTTGCTCTAAAACCATTAAATAATGGAATTTGAACAGATAATCCTACTACTGTATTTAAATTATTATCAAATTGATCTGCAAAATCAATACGTTTACCTTCAAATTGTGCTTGATTAGTTAAAACAGGACTATTTTGCCCATTAATGGTGACAAAATCACCCGTTTCTATAATACTTGTGCCTGTGGCTGTAAAAGTTTCTGCTATACTAGAATAGTTGGTATTTAATTGACCAAAAAAAGAAATCTCTGGAGTAAATTGAGCTTTAGCAATACTTATTCCTTTTTTTGAAGCTTCAAGTCTTAATTCTTTTGCTTTAAAAGTTGCTAAATTTTTTATGGCATCGTTAAACACCTCTTTTGAAGATAATTTATAACTTTCAAAATCTAACAGAATATCTGTAGTCTCAATATCAATATCTTCTTTTAAGTTAAGTAATTGAATTAAGTTTAATTTTGCGTTTTTTAATGCACTTTCAGACATTAAAATAGCGGTTTCGTCCATTGTCTTTTGCCCTTTTATATCAGCAAAATCTGCAGGATTACCTACTTCTTCTTTAAATAGGTCTTCTTGTCTTTTATATTGTTTATTTGTTGTTTCTATTCTTTTTTTTGCTAGCGCAAGCACATCTTGACTATTTAAAACTTGCAAATACGCTAAAGTAACATTTAAAGTTAATGTTTGTTTAGCATCTTCTATTTCCATTTCTGAAGCTTGTTTATTTAAACGTTGTTGCTTAGCTGTATTTAACATTCTAAAACCATTAAAAATAGTAGCATCTAAATTTAATCGTGCATTAGAGAATGTTAGTTCTTGATTAATAAAATCATTAGTAAATGGATCAATACTTCTTCCATTGTTTACACCAATATTATAATTACCATTTAAAGAAGGTAAAATATTTGCTTTAGATTGTTGATAGTTAACCTTTGCTGTTTTAGCATTTAATATTGAAGATTTTAAATCTAAATTATTTTCTAAAGCGATCGTAATACAATCATCTAAAGTATAACTTTTTAAAGTTTTAGATTGTGAAAAAGCTAATGAAAACAGTAAATAAAAACCGATATATAGAGTTGCTTTTATAGACATAATAACAAATTATTCAACGACAATATTGCCATCTAAAAGGTTAATAATTCTTGAACCGTAGCTTGCATTTTTCTCGGAATGTGTGGCTTGAATAATGGTAACTCCTTCTTTATTTAACGCTGTAAATAACTCCATAATTTCTTCGCTTTGCTTAGAGTTTAAATTGCCTGTAGGCTCATCTGCTAAAATTAGTTTTGGGCTACCTATTAAAGCTCTTGCTATACCAACCAATTGCTGTTGTCCACCGCTTAACTGTACTGGAAACAGATCTTTTTTCCCAACTATGTTAAAACGATCTAAAATATCTGCTACTAGCGCTTTTCTTTCTGAAGACTTCACGTTTTTATATAATAATGGTGTTTCTATATTTTCGTAAACTGTTAATTCATCAATTAAATGATAAGCTTGAAAAACAAAGCCGATGTATTCTTTATACAACTTAGATCTTTGTCTTTCTTTCATTGTATGCACTGACTCATCTAAAAAAGCATAGGTGCCTTCGGTAAAATTATCTAGCATACCAATACAATTTAAAAGTGTCGATTTACCAGATCCTGAAGGTCCCATTAATGAAATAAATTCACCTTCTTCAACATTTAAATTAATATTATCTAATAATGCTATTTTGTTGCTACCTGAGTTAACTATTTTAGATGCGTTGTTAAGTTTTAGTATCATATATGATTTGTTTTATTTGATGATTGACAATTGATTATATCTTGAATTAATCTATTTGAGAAATATCAATATCGCCTATAGCAATTCCTCTTTTTATAGATGCATTCCCTTTATGTTCTAATGTTGCATCACCATAAGCTGTTATTTTTATTTCTTCTGAAGCATTTATTTTAAATTCTGCTTCACCATATGCTCTTAATTTTGATGTTTTATTTTCTACATTTAATAGATTGACATTACTTTCTCCATAGGCTATTATTTTTTGCTTATTAGTAGTTCCTTTTTTAATCATCAATTGACTTTCGCCATAAATAACTATATCTAAATCACTTAATACTACATCATCTAATACAACTTGAGATTCGCCATAAATTTTAAGGCTAAAATCGTCTTGCTTTATAGAACTTTTACATTGTGTTTTTTGCTCTCCTCTAATTGATAAAACTTCTAACGTTTTATATGTTATTTCAACTGTTAACACTTTATTTTTATAAATAGGAACTTGCTGTTTAATTCCATTTTTTATAACTGTTTCTGTTTTAGTAACTTCTTTTGCATCATCTAGATATACTCTTAATGTCTTTCCTTTTACTTCAATATTTACTATATCGTCTGTTAGTGTATTATCTTTTATTAAAACAGATTCTGTATTACCTTCAACTAGAACTGCTTCTATATGTGGACTAATAACAACTTTATTAAAAGAGTTTACAGCTTTTTCTGTTTGAGAAGCAACTAGTTGCATAGCACTTATTAAAAAAGCTACTAAACAGTATTTTAAATTTTTCATGATTTCTTATTTTTTAATTAATGATGCTTTTTATGTATTTAATTTTATTCTGTTTTTAAGCTATTAACTGGGTTTGCAATTGCAGATTTAATTGCCTGAAAACTAACTGTAGCCATTGCAATTAATATTGCTATAGTACCAGCAATAACAAAAATCCACCAATTAATTTCTATACGATAGGCGAAATCTTGGAGCCAGTTACTCATTAATAGCCAAGCTATTGGAACTGCTATTATTATTGATATAACTACCAGTCTTAAAAAATCTTTAGATAACAGTTTAACAATCCCTGAAATACTTGAACCTAATACCTTACGTACTCCTATTTCTTTTCGGCGTTGCTCTGCAGTATAAGCAGATAAACCAAACAAACCTAAACAAGAAATTAAAATAGCTAACAGTGCAAATATTTGAGAAAGTTCACCTACTAACTGTTCATTTTTAAACTTTGCGTTAAAACCTTCATCTACAAATGCATATTCAAAAGGATAAGCTGGGTTATGCTTTTTAAAAACACTTTCTATTTTAGAAAGCACTTCGTTTACAGGTTTCCCTGCTATAGTTTTAATAAACATAAAACGTGCAAAATTGGGGTTATTAATAAACATAACAGGGTCACTGGTTTTACTATACATATTTCCATATTGATAATCATTTGTAACTCCTATTACAGTGTAATTTTCGTTTCCTCTAGAAATCGTTTTTCCAATAACATTATCTTTTCCCATAAGATTAGCTAAAGATTGAGATATTATAAGACTAATACTATCTAGATCTACATTCTCCTTAAAATTCCGTCCTTCTTTTAGCTTAATTCCTGTAGTTTCAAAAAAGGATGAATTAATATTCCTAAATGAAATTAAAATATCTTCTGTATTTGTGCCTCCATCCCATTCAAAGCCAGAACCATTATTACCTCCATCTAATAGTCTAGAATTACTTAAAGCACTATTAACAACCATTCCTGTATTTTTTAAATCTTGAGAAATAACATTAAACTTATCTTTTATTTCTTCATTAGCTCTAATTCTTATAAGTTGCTCTTTATTATACCCAAGATCTCGGTTTTTAGCGTATTGAATTTGCTGATATACTATAATAGTACTTATAATAAATACAATAGAAACGGTAAATTGCCCAACCACTAATCCTTTACGAATAAAAGACGCCGAAGTATTTGTTGATTTAATTCCTTTTAAAACATCAACAGGCTTAAAAGATGACAAATAAAAAGCAGGATATAAACCAGCAAACAAACCACAAAACACTGTAATTGTTAATAAAAGGCCTAAATGAAGTGGTTCTGTTAAGCCTAACGTTAAATCTTTACCAATTAATAAATTAAATTGTGGCAACAAAATAAATAAGAATAAGACACTTACTATTGACGCTATAAAAGACATTATTAAGGCTTCTGCTACAAACTGAAACATTAATCGAGGGCGACTAGAACCCATAGCTTTTCTTACTCCAACTTCGTTCGCCCGTTTTTCACTTCTAGCAGTAGACAGGTTCATAAAATTAATGCATGCAATAAATAAAATTATCAATGCAATTATGGTAAATAGCCGTACGTATGTTATACGACCTCCAACAATTTTACCGCCTTCAAAACGCGAACGCAAATGCCAATCTTTAACACTATGTAGCCATGCATAAGTGTCTGGACTTTCAGCTTTTTCAGGAATTATTGCGCGAACACGCTCATCTACAGTCTCAAAATTTGCTTCAGGAGATAACTCTACAAAAGTATCTGAGAAATTACTACCATATTCGGTCATCCATTCTGCACCATCACTATAACGTTCAAATGGTGCTATCCAATTAAATGGAAACGATACATTTTTTGGTAAATTTTCAATAACTCCTGTAATTAAATAAGTATCTTTATTACTCATTTTTATTGTTTTACCAAGCACTTTTTCATTTTTCCCAAAAAGTTCTTCTGCAGTATCTTGGGTTAATACAATAGCCTCAGGATTATTAAAAGCTTCTTCCCTATTTCCTTCAATAAACTTTAAGTTAAAAATGTGTAAAAAATCCACATCTGCATAACGACCTCTTCTACTTATAGCATTATCACCTACCGTAAACAAACGTTCTTCATTACTAGATCTTGTAGCTCTTATAATGCCTGGGACTTCATTTTTCATATCCTGAGCCAATGGTCCTGGAGTTGAATAGAATGTTCGCCACTCGCCTTCATAATTTTGATTAGTTGGTAAATAAAAGACTTGGTCTTGGTTTTCAAAAGATGAATTAAAACTCATTTCATCTTCTACCCATAAAAAAATTAAACTAGCACAAGTAATACCTATAGCTAAGCCAAAAATATTTAAAAAACTGTAGCCTTTATTTTTACGTAAACTACGGAAGGCTATTTTTATATAATTTAAAATCATAATATTCGATTTTTTGATTGATATTTCTTTTTTACTTTAATGACAGCTTTACTCAGTCTTCAAACTTTTAGTTGGGTTAACAGTTGCCGATTTTAATGCTTGAATTCCTACAGTAAAAGATGCTATAAGTAGAGCTATGAATCCACTAAGTCCAAACATCCACCATTTTAGAGAAATACTATAAGCAAAATCCATTAACCAAGCATTCATAGAATACCATGCTATTGGAAAAGCTATAACAGAAGCTATACCAACAAGTAAAATGTAATCTTTAGATAGTAGTATTACAATTTTTACAACGCCTGCACCTAGAACTTTTCGAATTCCTATTTCTTTTATACGTCGTTTAGCCATAAAAGAAATAAGACCAAACATACCCAAACACGAAATAAATATTGTTAAAAGTGCTACCACATTTACCGTTTTCAACATGCCTTCAATTAATCGATATTGAGCACTAACCTTATCTGTTAAATATTGCTGTTCATATTGCCTTCTGGAACTTATATTATCAAATCTATTGGCAATAAATTCTTGAACATCACTCTCATGTCCTTTTGTAACTCTTACCGAAAGAAATTTATGGTAAGCTAAAGCATCTTTACCTCTATAAAAATGTATTAATGGTTCTATTTCATTTTGCATATCCTGATAATGAAAATCATCCATTACTCCAACTACAGAATAACCTACACCACTACTACCTTTCCCTTTTAATCGTTTTCCTTCAATAGATTCCCACCCTAAAACTTTCAACGCTGTCTTATTGATTATTACTGGGTAACTATCTGCTTTATCCAGATTTTCATCAAAATCTCTTCCCATTACCAATGGAATTTCTAAGGTTTTTAAATACCCATCGTCTGTACGTGCATACCTAGTACGCATTTCTGTATCTGTTTCAGGATCATAAAACTGAGTATAGGAAAAATTATAATTAGAAGGAACTACTTCACTAATCGAGTAATTTTTAACGTAAGGGTTTGATTCGAGTTTACTATATAGGTCATTAAGCTTTGATGTAGCAAATGCTTCATTTTTAAATTCTAAATCAATGTTTCCCACAATAACATTTTCTTTATTAAAACCTAAAGAAGCATTTTTCATAAAACCGATTTGGTTATTTAATATAATCGCAACACATATGAATAGAATAGCTATAGAGAACTGCAGAACAATAAATGAATTACGAACTAAAAAATTACTTTTAATTGTATTTAGCTTCCCTTTAATTCCAGTAGATATTGGTATTGAGATAAGCCTTAGTGTCGGAAGTATACCAACTATTAAAGTAACTACTATTCCCAACAAAACAGTAAATAAAATTACAGGATAATCATTTATTATATTAAAAGAAATTTTACCAAAATCTGCACCGTATATATTGTTCAGTTTGGGTAACAAAAAGCCTAAAAACAATAGTCCTGAAATAAAGATAGATACCAATACCAAGATTCCATTTTCAATACAAAATTGTACTATTATATGTTTCTTACTACTACCCAATATTTTGCGAACACTTATATCTTTAGTACGACGATGCATTGTAGAAGTATTTAAGTTGAGTAAATTGATAAGCACAATAAGTAATATAAATACCGATGCGGCAATACATCCGCTAATAATGGTATCAACTACCGGAATAGAATCGGTTCTCATACCTGCAAATGGCATTAGTTTTATCGATGCTATTAGATCTGGATCTTTATAATTTTTTTTGATTAATTCTTCGACACGACTTTCAAACTGTTCTATATTAGTGGTAGATCTTAGGTGTAAATAATTAAGTGAAAAACTATCGTTCCAGTTAGCTCGGGCTACGAAATCTGGATTATCTTCCAACAGTTCTGTAGGCATAAGAACACCAAGACGAAATGCAGAATAAGGACTTATAGACTCTAGAACTCCTGTCACATTTAGATTTAAACTATCATTTACCTTAAGGGTTTTTCCAACAGGATTTTTGTCTCCAAATATTTTCTGACTAACGTTATTTGTAAGGACTATAGAATACTTTTCTTTCAAAGCTGTCTGTGGATTACCATGTTTTAATGGCAAAGAAAAAACTTGAAAAAACTCAGGTTCTACATAATTTGTCCTTTCTTGAAATTCAGATTCATTATATTCTAGCCAAGGTTGGTTCCAGTTTTGCAAATGAGTAGCAGCAATAACTTCTGGTGATGATTTAATTATTTCTTTTAGCAACGGATATGGCGTTTGCTTATAGGCATCACCTGCAGTGGTTGTTGTTTTCAGGTAGTATATATTTTCTTGATCCTCAATATTAGAGTCTGCATTATAATATGCATATACCGAAAAAAACAAAGTTAAAACACTACCTATTCCTATACTTAAACCCAAGAGATTAAGTGTAGATAGCAGTTTGTTCTTTGACAAATTACGAAGGGATATTTTTATGTGGTTTTTAATCATTATGTTTTGATTGATTGATTGATTGATCTATTCTGTGCGTAAAGAATTTACAGGATTAGCTGTTGAAGCTTTAAAAGCCTGAATACTTACTGTTAGCATTGTTATAAACATAGTTAGTAAACCTGCTATTATAAAAACCCACCAGTTAATAGATATTCTATAAGTGTAGTTTGCCAACCAATTATCCATTAAATAATACGCTAATGGTGTTGCTATTATTAACGCTACAATTAGAAGAATAAAAAAATCTTTAGTTAGCATTTTCATAACGGTACTTACTTTAGCTCCCAACACTTTTCGAATGCCTATTTCTTTCTTTTTTTGTTCTGCCATAAAAGAAATTAACCCAAATAAACCTAGGCAGCTAATTAATATTGCTAGCGTTGTAAATACAACCGAAATATTTGCTAAACGTTTCTCTTCTGCGATTAGTTTTTCTGTTTCTTTATCTACAAATGTGTGTACAAAAGGCGTTGTTTTATTAGTTTGTTTCCAAACAGTTTCCATTTGATTAAGAATATTTTCAAAATCTTTGGTTTCTGTTTTAACTACTAACCATTCTAAGCTATTATCTAAATACATCATTAATGGCTCTACCGCTTCTTTTAAAGAAGCAAAATGAAAGTTTTCTGTTACTCCTACAATTTCATAGGTATCAGTTTCATTTTCATAAGCAGATAAAATATTAGATCCAATAGCATTTTCTAGTTTAATACCCAAAGCATCTAATGTTGCTTTATTAACTATTATCTGATTTGTATCTTCACTCTTTAATTCTCTCCCTGCTAAAAGTTTAGTCCCTACAGTTTTTAGATAATCTGAATTAACACCATTGTGTTTTACTAAGATTTGATTCTTAGAATCTCCTCCTGGCAAATGCGCTCCTAAATCGCCTCGAACAAATTGAGAAGGATATAAATTACAACCAGACACCGATTTTACTCCAGAAATCTGACTAATATTTGCTTTTAAAGTTTCGTATTGCGTAAAAGCTTCTTCTGTTCCTAAACGAATTGCTATTAAATTGTCTTTATTATAACCCATATCTTTATTTTGAGCAAAACGTACTTGCTCCGTAATAATAGATACAGTAGCTATTAAACCAATAGAAATAATAAACTGAAAAACAACTAATGCTTTACGAAATAATGTTCCGCCTGGTTTAAAAGCCATAGAACTTTTTAATATTCGTATTGGTTTTATTGAAGATAAAATTAATGCTGGATATATACCTGCTATTAATCCAGTAACCACGCCTAGAATCAATAAAATAACTAAAATTCTCCAATCTAATAATGCCGTATAATTTACATTACCCTGAGTTAATTGATTTACCAAAGGCAATAATAATACTGTAACTGGAATACTTATAAGTGTTGCAAATAGTGATAATAATACAGATTCTCCTAAAAACTGACCTATTAATGACTTTTTATCTGCTCCTATAGTTTTTCTAACACCTATTTCTTTAGCGCGTTTATTGGCTCTTGCTGTACTTAAATTAATAAAATTCACACAAGCTACCAGTTGTATAAATAAGGCTAGTGTAATTAATAAATATAAATAACTAATATCTGAAACCGGACCAATTTGTCTTGATATTCCTTTTGAATGCAAGTGAATGTCACTAACTTTTTGTAAAACAAGTTGTTTTTTAAAACCAACTGTAGCAAAATCTTTAGCACCTCTAGTATTTAAAAATGCTGGTAATTTACGCTCTACTAATGTCTCATTATCTGCTGTATTTAGCTTAACATAGCTATAAATAAAATTTTGAGTTGCAAAATTTTGATTTGTCCTAACAAATTCAGCTAGACCAGGAGTGTTCATTGTCACTAAATAGTTTGGGTTTATATGTGACTTTTCATGATTATCATCATCAAAAACACCTGTAACAGTTAATGTTAATTGTGCCTCACCACTACCTGAGATAATAGTCTTGTTTAAAGCAGGGACACTACCAAAGAGTTTTTTTGCTAAAGAAGAAGACAAAACTACTGTATTAGGCTTTACTAAAGCATTACTAGAGTTGCCTTCAATAAAATTGAACTTAAAGATATTGAAAACTGTAGCATCGGCTAAATAGCCTCTTGGTTCATAAAAACCATTGTTACTATCTGTTGCTCTAATTAATTCTTCTGTCCCTTCACCCATGTATACAAGTCTTGCAGCCTCTACCACCTCTGGAAAATCTTCTTTCATTGCAAACGCAATTGGTGGTCCACTTGATGCTGCATTAAATTGAGGTGTACTAGGATCGTCGATAATAGTTCTTACTCTATATATAGTATCTGCATTATCATGATGATTATCATAACCCAATTGTGCAAAAACATATATTAGAATACTCAAACAACATACAGTACCAATAGTTAATCCTAATAGATTAATTCCAGTTTGGAGTTTGTTTTTTTGAAGACTTCTCCAAGCAATTTTTAAATAATTCCTGATCATAATGCTTCGTTTTTTGATTGATTTTTGATTGATTTATTCTACTCTTAATGATTCTACTGGGTTTTGTAATGCGGCTCTTATAGTTTTATACCCTATAGTAAGTAAAGCTATAACTAAAGTGATTAGGCCAGCAGTTATAAAAAAACCTATATTAAGTGAAATTTTAAAGGAATATTCCTCTAACCATTTAGAGCTTGTCCACCATGCAATTGGTGTAGCAATTAAGAAAGCTAATAGTACAAGCTTTATAAAATCTGAAAGTAATAGTTTTAATAAACCAGTAACACTAGCGCCTACTATTTTTCGTACACCTATCTCTTTAGTTCTTTGATTTACCATAATCATAGAAATAGCAAATAAGCCTATACAACTAAGAATTATTGCGACAATTGAACCACTAGTTATAATAGTTGTTAATATTTTCTCTCTTTTTAATGTTCTATCTATATTTTCATTTAAAAAAGAGCCTAAAAATGGAGCATTAGGTTCTAAGTTTTTCCATACTTTTTCAATTTTATCAAAAGCAGAAACGGCATTAGCTGGATCAACCTCGACAAAAGCATAATAGTAATCAAATTTATTATCCATAAACATGGTTATAGGTTCAACCTGTCTTTTTAATCCTCTAAAATTGTAATCTTTTACAACTCCAATAACACTGTAATGTATACTATCATCAAAGGTTATTCTAACGTCTAAAGGGTTCTCTTTTCCGTATTCTTTAGCCATAGTTTCATTAATAACCATTGAAAGACTATCCATAGAAAAATTTCTATTAAAATCTCTACCAGCAACTAACTCCATTCCTAATGTTTTGGTATAATCATAGTCTACTGTTAAGTGATGTGTTTTAATTCTTTTACCTTCATAATCAAAACCAGAAATACTTGTATAGCCACTTCCATCTCTACCATAACCAAGATTATTATCGGCAGCGGTTATATTCAAAATTTCAGGGTCGTCTAATAAACTATTTCGTAATCTATTTAAAGCTGCATGACTATTTAAACTTCCATTGAATGGAAATGAGATAACATTATTTTTATCAAACCCTAAATCTTTATGCCTTAAAAAATCAAGTTGACTACTAAGTACTAATGTTCCACTTATTAGAAGTATTGCAATACTAAATTGTACTACCATTAAGGTATTTCGAAGACGATTGCCAGATCTAGCTTCCATTTTCCCTTTCAAAGCTTTTAAAGTTCCTAGCTTGCTTAATAATAATGCAGGATAACCACCAGCAATAATTGTAATTAATAAAATAACTGCTGATAGTAGGAAAAGTGTTTCTACCTTCATTATTGTATCAAATGATCCTGTAGTTCTAAAAAGAGTTTGAAAATCTCCCAGTAGCCCATAACTAATTAATAATCCTAATATTAAAGACACTGAAAATATAAAAACACTTTCTATCCATAATTGTATAAAAAGCTGAGATTTTGAAGCACCTAATGTCTTTCGCATACCTATTTCTCGAAGGCGTTGTGCGCTTTTAGCAATACTCATATTTATAAAATTAACACAGGCGATAAATAAAATTAGAAATGCAATACCTAAAATCATATATGGCATTGTATGCGAAACTTTTGCAAGTCCACCTTTAAAGGTTACAAATGCTTTATCTGAATATGGATATAATCTAAATTGGTAATACTGTCCATTTATATCTTCTTTAAGCCCGTCTCGTTTTGCATCGTCTATAGTTTCTTTATAATGAGTAGATACATAAGCCCTTGTACGTTCTTCAAATTGTTTTACTGTAACACCTTCTGCAAGCTCTAAGTACACATTATGATCGCGACTATTCCAAGAATCTATACTTTCCAGATAATCAGGTTTATTCTCAAAAGGTAATAGCATATTAAAGTTCATTGAACTCCCTTTAGGTATATCTTTCAAGATTGCTGTAATAGTAAATGGTTCTTTAACTTCAGTGTTTTGAATCATTATTGTCTTACCGACAACATCGTCTGTTCCAAATAGCATATTTGCTGATTCTTTAGTCAATACTACTGATGCTTTTTTTGCTAAAGGAGATTTAAATTCCCCTTTTAAAACAGGATATGTAAATAGTTTCAAAAAATCTTGATCTACATATGACACGTCTAATACAAGCTCTTTATTTTCTACAGCAACCAAAGTATTTGTTTCTAAATGCCTTGTAATTTTATTTATGCCTGGCACTTCGCTTTTTAAAGTATTAGCAAACGGTGTAGGATGAGATAGAGATGCTTTTGCTCCTTTAGAAGTTTGCTCTGTTGCATATACATGGTAAAGGTTATCCTTATTTTCATGAAATTGATCTTGTCCTAAATCATCAAGAGAAGCAATTGTTAAAAGTATTGCTACACAAAACGCCACTAAAAGACCTAAAACATTAAGAAATGTAAACACTTTATCTTTCCAAAGATTACGTATCGCTATTTTAATATATGTATTTATCATAATATTTGTTTTTCGATTGATGAGATGATGATTATTCTGTTCTTAATGAATTTGTGGGATTAGACATTGCAGCTTTAATTGCTTGAAAACTTACTGTAATTAATGTTACTATTAATGCTCCAAAACAAGCAATTGCAATAACATCCCAAGACACAGAAGTTCTATAACTAAACTTCTGCAACCATTGTCCCATTACATAATATGCTATAGGAGATGCTATAATAAGTGCTATAACTACAAGCTTAATAAAATCTTTAGATAGTAAACCCCATAATTGACTAATTGATGCTCCAAGTACTTTTCTAACACCTATTTCCTTTGTACGTTGTTCTGCAACAAATGATGCCAATCCAAAAAGGCCTAAACAACTTATAAAAATTGCCAAAGCTGTAAATACTTTAGCTAAACTAGCAATACGCTCTTCTGACCTAAACTTTGCATCATACTCAGCATCGACAAATTGATAATCAAATGGTGTTTCAGGAAAATTCTTATTAAAGACACTTTCAATACGTTCTAAATTTTCGCTAATACTATTTTGTGGATTTAATCTTAAATTATAGAATGCAATATTTCCATATTTTTCAAAGACATACATCGCTTGTTTCACAGGGCTATAAGGTGATTGAACTATCATATCCTCTACTACACCAATAATTTTTAAAGGTGGTTCTGGATTAGGGTCACCTATATCAGAATCTCTAATAAATTTACCTATAGGATTAATTAACCCCATATATTTAACGGCAGTTGAATTAAGAATTACTGCATTTGAATCTGTAGCAAATTCGCGAGAAAATCCTCTTCCTTCTTTTATTTTTAAACCTAAAGTCTTTACAAAATCATAGGTAACCGACGTATGCGCTAAATCTTCTTGAAAATTAACAGATTTTCCTTCCCAAGTGTAACCACTTCTATTAGACCATACTTCTGTTGTAGGGCTACTCAAAGTAGTCATACTCACAGCACCACCAGATGCAATAAATTGCGTTCGCATTATTTCATGTTTACCTAGAAATTCAGAACTCATTA
The DNA here is from genome assembly GCF_947500325.1 of uncultured Lacinutrix sp. Taxonomy (GTDB): domain Bacteria; phylum Bacteroidota; class Bacteroidia; order Flavobacteriales; family Flavobacteriaceae; genus Lacinutrix. The sequence continues at coordinate 22,016 of NZ_CANMRQ010000020.1, read as the reverse complement.
CTGGAATTTGTAATAGACCTTCTCTATCATACCCAACTGGTCTATTTTTACTAAACTGGATTTGATTCATTACAACCAGTGTTCCTATAATTAAAGTTATTGATACTGTAAATTGGGTTACAACTAATATTTTTCGAGGTAATGAAGAATAACGACCAGCTTTAAAAGTTCCTTTTAAAACGACTACTGGATTAAATGATGATAAGTATAATGCAGGATAACTACCAGCAAGAAATGCTGTAATTATTATAAAAGCGAATGAAAGAAGCCAAAATTGAACATTAGTCCATGGAAAGACTATTGCCTTGCTTGCTAAATTATTAAACCCATTTAAAAATAATAATACTATGCATAAAGCGAATACAAATGATAGAATAACAATCAAAAACGATTCGCTTAAAAACTGAGAAATAAGTTGCCCTCGTTTTGAACCAATTGATTTTCTAATACCAACTTCTATTGCACGTTTCTCAGAACGTGCTGTACTTAAATTAACAAAATTGATACAAGCTAACAACAATATAAACAGGCCTATAATTCCAAACAACCATACATTTTCAATACGTCCTCCTGTTTGCACTCCATTTTCAAAATCACTTCTTAAATACCAATCTTTCATTGGAAACAAGAACATTTCAGGATTGAATTCTGCTTCACCTGGAGCGCCAATTTTCTTTACGTCTTTTATTTTAGCAGAAACAGCTTCTATTGTTGTGTTTTCATTTATCTGTGCGTAACATTGAAATGAACTATTTCCCCATGCAGTTTTAGCTCTTTCTAACCATGGTTGGGTAGTGATATAATGTTTCCACGGCATTATATAATCCATCTCACTAAATGAATTATTTTCTGGTATATCCTTGTAAACTGCAGTTACAATTAAATCATCTTGATTATTTACTTTTACAATTTTCCCTATGGCTGTTTCTTTTCCAAATAATGCAGTAGCAGCAGACTTAGATAGCATAATTGAATTCTTCTCTTTTAAACCATGTCTAACTCCTTCAATAATTTTTAAATTCAGCATTTCTGTTATACCTTCTTGCATTGCATTTCCAAAACGATAAATATTTGTCTCTCCAAATTTTAGATACCTTGGTTGCTCCCAAGACGACATTATTATATGTTTAAAATTATCTGCATGATCCTGACGCAATGAAAATTCTAATGGTCGAGGAATTGCTGGTCCAGTATCTGTTTCCCCATTATTTGTTTCATTTTGATATACTTGTACAATTGTTGCTTTATTATCAAAGTAATTATTATAACTAAGCTCATCAAATATCCAAAGCCCTATAAGTATAGTAGCAGCCATACCAATGGCTAAACCAGAAATATTAATAATAGAATACACCTTATTTTTAAAAAGGTTTCTAAATGCGATTTTAATATAGTTCTTAAACATGATGATTGATTTACTATTCGTTTATTGATTGATTGATTAATAACTATACTAAGACGTTTTCTGTTACTTTTTGCCCATCTAGCATTCTTATAATACGATGACTATATTTCGCATCATGCTCACTGTGTGTTACCATGATAATAGTAGTTCCTGCTTCATTTAATTCTATAAGCAAATCCATCACTTCATTACCATTAGTACTATCTAAATTTCCTGTTGGTTCATCTGCAAGAATTAATTTGGGGTTATTAACTACTGCTCTTGCGACCGCAACTCGTTGCTGTTGACCTCCAGATAATTGTTGTGGAAAGTGATTACGTCTATGCATAATTTGCATTTTTTCTAACACCTCTTCTACTCTTTTTTTACGTTCTGCTGGCTTAACTCCTGTATAAATTAGTGGCAATTCTACGTTTTCAAAAACGGTTAATTCATCAATTAAATTAAAGCTCTGAAATACAAAACCTACATTATGCTTACGTAAATCTGAACGCTTACGTTCATTATATCCAGCAACTTCTTCTCCATTAAACTTGAAGCTTCCTCCATCTGGATCATCTAATAATCCTAAAATGTTTAACAAAGTCGATTTCCCACAGCCTGATGGTCCCATTATAGCTACAAACTCTCCATCTTTAACATTAAACGACAACTTGTTTAATGCTATAGTTTGTACTTCTTCTGTTCTATAAAATTTTTCTAAGTCAGTTATCTGTATCATTATGTTTATATCTTTTATTGATTGATTTTTATTTTAATATTAATTCTTCTGTATCACCAAAACTGTCATAACTAGAAGTCACTACTTTATCACCTGTACTTAAACCTTCTACAACTTCATAGTATTCTGTATTTTGACTACCTAAACGAATATTTACTTTATATGCAGAGCTTCCATCTTCGCTTATTTTAAAGATCCAGTTTCCTCCAGTTTTTTGAAAGAATCCGCCTTTATCAACTAATAAGGCTTGCTTTTCTGCACTTAAAGCTACTCTTATTTGTAAATTTTGACCACGGCGTATACCTTCAGGAACGTTGCCTTCAAATTGCATATCAACTTGAAAACGTCCACTATTAACTTGTGTGAATACTTTTTTAATTATCAAAGTATATGGCTTATTGTTTATAGTTACTGTTCCTGTCTGGCCATTATAAATTCTAGAAATGTAATGTTCATCTATATCTACACGTACTTTATAACCACTTAATACATCTACTTGTCCTAAACGCTCTCCTTTAGTTTTAGACTGTCCGATTTCTGCATCAAGCGCAGTAAGTTGTCCATCAACTGGTGCACGCACAACCAAATCGCCTACCTTCCTTCTCATTAACTCTAAAGCACTTTGAGTTCTAGCGTAAGAACTTCTTGCCTGATTTAATTCTTGCTTAGTAGATGTAGAGTCTTGACTTAATACTTGCTCTGCCAGTTTCATACGTTCTTTTTGATAATCGTAGTTATTTTTAGACGACTCATAATCTTGGCGCCCAATAGCATCCTTCTCATACAATCTCTTGTTCAATTCATAAACTCGTTTCGCTTCAATTAAACTGTTTTCTACATCTGTAAATTGATTACGCCTATTTATAGTATTTTGTCTAGCAGAGTTTTGAGAAATCTGCATTTGTGTTAATAAATTGTATACCGAAGTTTCTTGGTTGATTAAACTTAATTCTAAATCTGTATTAGATAACCTTAAAATTGGCTCTCCCTTTTTCATAATGGCTCCATCTTCTACAAATTTTTCTTCAACACGACCGCCTTCTAAAGCATCTAAATAAATAGTTGTTATTGGCAATACAATACCATTAACTGGAATATTCTCTTGAAACACATCTTGCTTAATTGTATTAATAGTAATACGCTCTTTTTCAACGTTTAATTTTGAACCTCCTGAAGATTTTATAAGCACAAAAATTATTAGTGTTAAAATGAGTAAACCACCAATAAAAATAGCTATTCGTGATTTTGAAAATTGTTTCTTTTGAATTGGTACGTCCATTATTAGTTTTTTAAATACACTAATTACATAGTCAAGATGATGCCAAAACATCAATTAATTGATTATCAGATAGTTATTCTTTTTCTTTAAAATAGAAGTGTCCGATTTTGATACACTTTCTGTTCGAAAACGATCACTTTTATTAGCATGCTATTTTTCCTATTTCTAATTTTTTTAAGCTGAAATTAATTATGTATTATTGTATAATATGGTACTAAAAAATGCTAGAATATTAGTAATTGATGATGATATTGATGTGCTTACTGCACTAAGATTATTATTAAAGCCTATTATTAAAGAGGTTGTTATAGAAAAGAACCCAAGTAATATAGGTGCTCAAATTGAAGGTTCTAAATTTGATCTTATCATTCTGGATATGAATTTTAATGGACTCGTTAATACTGGGAATGAGGGTATTTTTTATTTAAACAAAATAAAGCAACAACAACCAGATACTGCAGTCGTTCTAATTACTGCATATGCAGATATTGATTTGGCCATTAGAGCTTTAAAAGAAGGTGCTTCAGATTTTTTAGTAAAACCATGGAAGAATGAGAAAATTATTCAAACTATTACAACCATATTAGAAAGTAAAAAATCTAATATTTCTAAGAAAAATATTTTACAATCTAGTAGCAATACTATAATTGGAGAAAGCAAGGCTTTAAAAGATGTATTTCTTAAACTAAAAAAAGTAGCACCAACTGATGCTAATGTTCTTATTCTAGGAGAAAATGGCACTGGAAAAGATTTAATAGCCAAAGCTATACACAATAACTCAAATCGTAAAAACCAACCATTTGTAAAAGTAGATGTTGGAGCTTTAACATCTAATCTTTTTGAAAGCGAGTTATTTGGCTATAAAAAAGGTGCTTTTACAGATGCAAAAGAAGATAGAAAAGGCCGTTTTGAAGTCGCAAATGGTGGTACACTTTTTTTAGATGAAATTGGTAATATAAGTATAGGGCAGCAAGTAAGATTACTTACCGTCCTTCAAAATAGACTTGTTACACCTTTAGGAAGTAACGAAGCCATTCCAATTGATATTAGATTAATTTGTGCGACTAATATAGATCCTAAAATTTTAGCAGATGAACAAAAATTTAGAAAGGATTTAATATATAGAATTAATACTGTAGATATTATAATGCCACCGCTTAGAGATCGCGGAACGGACATTACATTATTAGCCAAACATTTTATTGCTATTTATTCAGAAAAATATAATAAAAACTCTTTTTCTCTAGATTCTAGTTTTATTTCTAAATTAAAGAAACACGATTTCCCTGGTAACGTTAGAGAACTTCAATATGTTTTAGAACGAGCAGTAATTATGGCAGATAGTTTTGAATTAAAAGCTGAAGATTTAGTCTTTTCTTCTATAGAACGCAAAACAAACACAGTATCTACAGTAAAAGACATGAACCTAGATACTATAGAAAAAAATGCTATTCTAAGTGTCCTTGAAAAAAATAAAGGAAATGTTTCTAAATCGGCTAAAGAACTAGGTATCACTCGAGCGTCTTTATACCGTAGACTGGATAAGTATGAACTATAACGGCTACTTTTTAAGACTTTCCATTAGAATAGTATTGATAGTGCTATCGATATTAGCATTAATATATGCCATATATATTGAGAAACCATTATATATAGCACTTTTGGTAATACTTCTTTTATACATTAGTTATAATTGCTATGGTTTTATAAAGCGTCGATTTACAGTTATGGATGATTTTTTTGAAGCTGTAAAGTATCGTGATTTTTCAAGATGGTTTCCAGAAGATCGCGGACCTAAAGACATAAGAAAACTCTACGCCGGTTTTAATGAGGTAAACCGCACCATTAAAGATATTAACACTAAAAATGAAGCGCAATATGTTTATCTCCAAAAAATATTAGAGATGGTAGACATAGGTATTATTGCTTATAATATAGAAACTGGAGCTGTATTATGGAGTAATGATTCCTTTAGAGAAACATTAGATTTCCCTTCATTTAAAAATGTACGCTTTGTTGAAAAACGAAAACCAGAATTATATGATGTCATTTTTGATTCTTTTCATCGAGAACCAGACTCAATTAGTATAGCTGTTCAAAATGAAAAGATAAAAGTATTAATTTCGGACACAGTATTTCATGTTGATGATGATGCCTTTAAATTAATTGTGCTTCAAAATATAGACAATACATTAAACAAGAATGAATCTGAAGCCTGGAAAAAATTATTAAGTGTTATGACGCATGAAATAATGAATTCTATTGCCCCAATCTCATCTCTTGCAGATACACTTCAAACCCATTTACAGTTGGCTTTAGACAAACCTAAAGCACACAATATAGATTTAGAAGATTTAAATGCTGGCGTAAAAACTATAAAAAATAGAAGTGAAGGATTATTAAAATTTGCAAAAACCTATCGCAGTCTAAGTAAAATCACACATTTAAATTTAGAAAAGAAACGTATTGCAGATCTTTTTGATTCTATTAAATTACTAATGAAACCATCTATTAGTGCTAAGAATATAGTAATAGATTTTAATATAAAAACACCAAAATTAGAATTAGATATCGATAGTCATCTAATTGAGCAGGTACTTATAAACCTTATTTTAAATGCTGTAGATGCTTGTAAAGGAAATTTAGATGCTGAAATAAAAGTAATAGCAGAGCAAACTCCAAACCGTAATATTATTATTAAGGTTTATGATAATGGATCTGGTATTCCTCCTGAAATAATGGAAAATATATTTGTTCCATTCTTTACAAGTAAAGCAACTGGTAGCGGTATTGGTTTAAGTTTATGCAAACAAATTATGTTACTACATAAAGGTAAAATAATAGTAAATAGTAAAGAAGGAGAAGGCACAGTTTTTAGCCTAGTTTTCTAAATATAAAAGCCTCGTAATACGAGGCTTTTATATGTGTTATGACTTTAGCTTTAAGTCTAATTTTTCAAATTGCCATTTAGAAAAACCGCCTTTTAAATCATATATTTTTTTAAAACCAGCTTTCTGCATTTTCTCTGCACATTTTGCACTTCGCCCTCCTTTTTGGCAATATAATATAACTGGTTTTTCTTTATCCAATTTTATAATATCATCACCAAAAGTTGGAGAATTATAATCTATATTTTGAGAATTATCTAAATGTCCGTTTTTATATTCCATAGAAGTGCGTACATCTATTAATTGTACATCTTCTAATTCTAATAGCGTTTGCATTTCTTCAGTAGAAACAACTGTGATTTCTTTTGAAGATTCCTTTTTACAACTAAACATAGCTATACTTAAAAAAAGTGTGATTACTACTATTTTTGTTTTCATATTAATTGATTTTGATTGATTGACTAATTATATTATTGTTCAACAGCACCTGCCCACTCTTGAAATCCACCTATTAAATTATATGCGTTTTCAAATCCCATCTGGTTCATGATAGCACAAGCTTGTCCACTTCTACCACCAGATCTACAGTAGACATAATAATTTTTATTTTTGTCTAATGCTTCTAATTCATATATAAAAGCCTGTCCTTTAAATATGTTTAGGTTTTTCATATTCGGGATGTAACCATCTTCAACTTCTTCTTCTGTTCTAACATCTAGAATAAATGCGTTTTCGTCTGCTTCAAGTTGTTGAGCCCATTGCTCTTGAGATAAATCTGCCATTATATTTTTATTGTACTACAAAGTTACACAATTTAACGTTTCCTTAAGATATAGACGAAAAAAAACCTAAAGTGTTACAACTTCAGGTCAATTTTATTTAGAATTTTCTAAATTATACTTTAATAGAGCAACCTATAGCTTTAGTTTCTTTCGTTTCTACTTCTTTGCCTTTTAAAAGTGCATTAACTGCATTTTCAACATATTTAACTTTTACTTTATTTGCATCTTGATAATTATCATCAATAGCGCCAATATATTTAACAACATTTCCTCTGTTCGTTTTTTCTAAAATATAAATGTGAGGTGTTTTTGTTGCTCCAAATTGTGGGTATACTCTTTGACCTTCGTCCATTAAATAAGGAAAAGTAAACCCTTTTTCTTTAGCTCGTTCTTGCATAGCCTCCATATTATCTCCAGGTTTAACAGCTATATTATTAGGCATAATAGCAATTACTGGGTACCCTTTTTTTGCATACATTTTATTTAATGCTTCAATTCTATCCTCATAAGCAACAGCATATGGGCAAGTATTACAGGTAAACGTAACAATAAAACCTTTGGCATCTTTAAAATCTGAAAGTGAAACCATTTTACCATTAACGTTCTTTAATTTAAAATCGGTAGCAATATCACCAATTTTATAACCATCCTTTATTTCTTTTTTACCATTAGTAAAAGCACTCAATCCTGCAATTACAATAGCTACAAATAATAATTTTACTAAGTTTTTCATTGTACTTTAATTTAAAAATTTATCGACTTCTGTTTTTAATTCACTGTAGTTAAATGATTGCTCATAAAACTGACGTTTACTTTTATTATAAATTATAGTTGCAGGTATTGCACCTGTCCATTCTTCGCTTATTTTAGGAATCCAAGAATTTGAATCAACATCATTTAAAGCAACAACTTTAGATCTTAATTCATGCTTAGCAATAAAAGGCTTTAATCTTTTATCATATTGATTAGGAAAATCTAAACTTACTAAAAGTACTTCAACATCTTTAGATTTATACTCTTTGTTTAATGTTTCAAAATAAGGCAATTCTTTTACACATGGAGCGCACCAAGTTGCCCAAAAATTAACCACATATGTTTTATCGTCTTGTATATTTAAAAGCGGCTCTAGCTCATTAAAATCATATACTATAAGTTCTTTTTGATTTTCTACTTTTATGTCCTTTTTAATTTCTTGTTCATTTTTACAAGAAGAAAACATTATAATAAAGAATAAAACATATACTTTCATTTTATAAAAATAATAACAGAAAGTCATCCATAGTTTTTTTTTAACATATAATTACGTTAAAATTAATTTGTTAAATAAAATTTCATTTATATATTTGAACTTTATAACAAAAATGAACACAAATTTAAATCATACTTGGTGGTGGAATTCTCGAAACACAATTCGTGAATAAACTCCTACGTATATTTAATTAACATACAAAAGGCTTGTCATTCACGACAAGCCTTTTTTTTATATCAAAATTTATGAAGACTTTTAGTCTATACACACATTACAAAAAAATTCTTGCAGATACTATTACACCTGTGAGCATTTATTTAAAAATTAGAGATAAATTCCCTAATAGTATTCTATTAGAGAGTAGCGATTATCATGCTAACGATAATAGTTTTTCTTATATCTGCTTTAACCCTATTGCCTCTATCAAGGTTGAAAACGATAATGTTTCTCAAAAATTTCCAGATGGCAGTATTCTGAATAATAAAACAACTAATGTTGTTGATCATATTCAAAAATTCACAAAACGTTTTAAAGTAAAATCTAAGGAGGATTTCAAGTTTATAAACAATGGAATTTTTGGGTATACAGCTTATGATGCCGTAAAGTATTTTGAAGACATTACAATTTCTAAAAAACCAGATTCGTTAGACATACCAGATATTTATTACGCTGTTTACAAAAATATAATAGCTATTAATCACTTTAAAAACGAAGCATATATTTTTGCACATTGTTTTAATGATAATGAAAATAATATAGACGAAATATTACAACTTATAAAATCAAAAAACTTTGCTTCTTACAAGTTTTCTACCAATTCTGAAATAGCATCAAATTTAACAGATGATGAATATAAAGCGCATGTAGATTTAGCTAAAAAACACTGTGCTCGTGGAGATGTATTTCAATTAGTGCTATCAAAAAAATTCTCTCAAAGCTTTAAAGGTGATGAATTCAACGTATATCGTGCTTTACGTAGTATCAATCCATCACCCTATTTATTTTATTTCGACTACGGGAATTTTAAAATTTTTGGTAGTTCTCCAGAAGCGCAATTAGTAGTAAATAAAGGCATAGCAGAAATTCATCCTATTGCAGGTACTTTTAAACGTACTGGAAATGATGAGAAAGATGCCGAGTTAGCAAAACAATTAGCACAAGACGAAAAAGAGAATGCAGAACATGTTATGTTAGTCGATCTAGCTAGAAATGATTTAAGCAGACATGGTAGTCAAGTTAAAGTGGTTAACTATAGGGAAGCGCAATTTTTCTCGCATGTTATACACTTAGTAAGTAAAGTTACAGGTAAAGTGCATGATAACACACCTACTCTTCAAATAGTTGCAGATACATTTCCTGCAGGAACTTTAAGCGGTGCGCCAAAACATAAAGCAATGCAACTTATTGAAAAATATGAAAAAACGAGTCGCGCTTTCTATGGTGGCGCTATTGGCTTTATGGATTTTAATGGTAACTATAATCATGCTATTATGATTAGAACCTTTGTGAGTAAAAATCATGAATTACATTGGCAAGCTGGCGCTGGATTAGTTACAAAATCTAATCCTAATAATGAATTACAAGAAGTATATAACAAATTAGGTGCTTTAACCAAAGCTATAGAACTAGCAAAAGAGATTTAAAGACATGAAAAAAGTATTAGTAATAGATAACTACGATAGTTTTACTTATAATTTAGTCCATTATTTAGAGGATTTAAATTGTATGGTAACCGTAAAAAGAAATGACAAACTAGCTCTTGAAGACGTTGATCTTTTTGAAAAAATAGTATTATCTCCAGGCCCTGGAATTCCAGAAGAAGCAGGTTTATTAAAGGCTATTATAAAAAAATATGCTCCTACTAAAAGTATTTTAGGTGTTTGTTTAGGACAACAAGCTATAGGAGAAGTTTTTGGAGGTGAGTTAATAAACTTAGACACTGTTTTTCATGGTGTTGCTACTAAAGTTAAATTATCTGTAAATGATGAATCCCTTTTTAATGGACTTGGTAACACATTTGATGTTGGGAGGTATCATTCTTGGGTGGTAAGTACTAACCTACCAGAAGTTTTAGAAGCAACTTCTTTTGACGAAAACGGGCAGATTATGTCTTTAAGACATAGAATATATGATGTAAAAGGGGTACAATATCATCCTGAATCGGTGTTAACTCCTAACGGGAAACAAATTTTAGAAAACTGGGTAAACAATTAAAATGAAACATTTATTAAATAGACTTATTAATCATGAAAACATTTCTAGTGAAGAAGCTAAAAGTGTTTTAGTTAATATTTCAAAAGGAGAATATAACCAAAGCCAGATAGCATCATTTCTAACAGTTTTCATGATGCGTAGTATTACGCTTGAAGAATTACAAGGCTTTCGAGATGCCTTATTAGAACTTTGTATTCCTATAGATTTATCTGAATTTAATGCAATTGATTTATGTGGCACTGGTGGCGATGGAAAAGACACATTTAATATATCAACATTATCTTCTTTTGTTACAGCTGGTGCAGGTGTTAAAGTTGCAAAGCATGGTAATTATGGTGTTTCTTCTGCTTGCGGATCGTCTAATGTCATGGAACATTTAGGTATTAAATTTACTAGTAACAAAAGTTTTTTACAAAAAAGTATAGACCAAGCTGGTATATGTGTTTTACATGCGCCTTTATTTCACCCTGCAATGAAAAATGTTGCACCAATAAGAAGAGAATTAGGAGTAAAAACCTTTTTTAATATGCTAGGTCCAATGGTTAATCCATCATTTCCAAAAAATCAAATGGTAGGTGTTTTTAATTTAGAACTACAACGATTATACGGTTATTTATATCAAAATACAGATAAAAATTATAGTATTATTCATGCTCTGGATGGCTATGACGAAATATCACTAACTGGCAACACAAAAATTATTTCCAATACTTCCGAAACGATGTTAACTCCAAAAGATTTAGATGTGGAGCAAATTGAACAAAATGCCATTTTTGGTGGTAATACTATTAAATCTTCTGCAAAAATATTTTTAAAAGTTATAAGTGGAAAAGGTACAGAAGCTCAAAACAATGTTGTTTGTGCAAATGCAGGATTGGCTATTGCAACTGTTAAACAAATAGATCATATTCAAGGCTTTGAGATAGCAAAAGACTCTTTATTGTCGGGAAAAGCGAAATCGAGTTTAGATAAACTAATAGAATTAAGTAAATAATGGATATACTAGACCGTATAGTTATAGATAAATATAAAGAGGTTACGCTACGTAAATCACTTATTCCAATAAGTCAATTAGAACAATCCATTTTGTTTGAAAGACAAACCATGTCATTATCGCAAAACTTGCGAAAAAGTAATACAGGTATTATTGCAGAACACAAAAGGCGTTCTCCTTCAAAAGCAGTTATAAATCAATCTTTTAATGTGTTTGATGTAGCAAAAGGTTATGAAGAAGCAAAAGTATCTGGTATGTCTGTTTTAACAGATGCTAAATATTTTGGAGGTGCTTTAGACGATTTATTAACAGCTCGCGCTAGTTGTAATTTACCTTTACTAAGAAAAGAATTTATTATTGACGACTATCAAATTATTGAAGCAAAAGCGTATGGCGCAGATGTAATTTTACTAATTGCTGCCATACTTACTAGAGAAGAAATAAAACAATTTTCTGAGTTAGCAAAAAGTTTAAACTTAGATGTTCTTTTAGAAGTACATAATGAAGCAGAACTTAACAAGTCTATAATGCCAAGTATAGATATGTTAGGTGTAAATAATAGAAACTTAAAAACGTTTGAAGTTAGTCTAGAAACCAGTAAATCATTAAGTACTCTTATTCCTAATGACTTTGTAAAAGTATCAGAGAGTGGAATTAGTAGTGTTGCTGCAATAAAAGAACTTAAACTATATGGATATCAAGGTTTTCTAATTGGAGAAAACTTTATGAAAACAGATAATGCAGGAGAAAGTGCAAAACAATTTATAAAAGACTTAGAATTATGAAATTAAAAATATGCGGAATGAAAAATGAGAGTAACATTTTAAATGTTGCTGATTTAAATCCCAGTTATATGGGTTTCATTTTTTATGAAAAATCACCACGATATTTCAATAGTATAATTCCTGAAGTACCAGAACATATTAAAAAAATAGGTGTTTTTGTTAATGCTACTTACGACTTTATTAGAGGTAAAGTTGAAAAGCATAACCTTCAAGGCGTACAATTACATGGAGAAGAATCTCCTGAGTTATGTAAAAGATTACAAGATTTAGATATTATTGTTTTAAAAGTTTTTTCTATAAAGAATCAATTCGATTTTAAGGTTTTAGATCAATACGAAACGGTTTGTGATTACTATTTATTTGACACTAAAGGAAAAGAACCTGGAGGAAATGGGTATACGTTTAATTGGAATGTTTTAAAAAAATATCCATCATCCAAACCTTATTTTTTAAGCGGAGGTATTGGCCCCAAAGAGATAGAATCTTTACTATTATTTTTTAAAAGACCAGAATCTGATTTGTGTTGTGCTTTAGATTTAAACAGCAAATTTGAAACGGCTGCAGGCATTAAAGACATAACAAAACTAAAAGCATTTAAGCAAAAACTTATAGCAAACAACTATGACGTATAACATTAACGACAAAGGGTATTATGGAGAGTTTGGAGGTGCTTACATACCAGAAATGCTCTATCCTAATGTAGAAGAACTACGCCAAAACTATCTAAAAATAATGGAGCAACCTTCTTTTAAAAGAGAGTTTGATCTATTACTAAAAGATTATGTTGGTCGTCCTTCTCCACTCTACTTTGCAAAAAGACTTAGTAAAAAATACAATACAAAAATCTACTTAAAACGTGAAGATTTAAACCATACAGGAGCACACAAAGTAAATAATACTATTGGGCAAATTTTAATGGCACAACGTTTAGGCAAAAAAAGAATTATTGCAGAAACTGGTGCTGGACAACACGGTGTAGCTACGGCAACAGTTTGCGCATTAATGGGAATGGAATGTATTGTTTATATGGGAGAAATTGACATTGCAAGACAGGCACCTAACGTAGCTAGAATGAAAATGCTTGGTGCTAAAGTTGTACCTGCTTTGTCTGGAAGTCGCACGTTAAAAGATGCTACAAATGAGGCTATTAGAGATTGGATTAACAATCCTTTAGATACACATTATATTATTGGTAGTGTTGTTGGCCCACATCCATACCCAGATATGGTAGCTCGTTTTCAAGCTGTTGTATCCGAAGAAATACAATGGCAACTACAAGATAAAGAAGGTAAAGCTACTCCAGATTATGTTATAGCTTGCGTTGGTGGCGGTAGTAATGCTGCTGGTGCTTTTTATCATTATTTAGATAATACCAATGTTAAACTAATAGCGGTAGAAGCTGCAGGAAAAGGTATTCATTCAGGTGAAAGCGCAGCAACTTCAATATTAGGAAAAGAAGGCATTATTCATGGTAGTAAAACATTATTAATGCAAACTGATGATGGACAAATTACTGAACCTTATTCTATTTCAGCAGGGTTAGACTATCCTGGTGTTGGACCAATGCATGCGCATTTATATAAATCTGGCCGTGCAGAATTTGTTTCTATTACAGATGATGAAGCCATGACTGCTGGTCTAGAATTAAGCCAACTAGAAGGCATTATTCCTGCTATAGAAACCTCTCACGCTTTAGCTATTTTTAATCAGAAAAAATTTAAAGAAGATAATATTGTAGTCATTAATCTATCTGGTCGCGGAGATAAAGATTTACAAAATTATATTGATCATTTTAAACTTTAATAATGAATCGCATACAAACAAAATTACAAGAAGATAAAAAGCTTTTATCAATATATTTTTCAGCAGGTTACCCTAGTTTAAATGATACTGTAAAGATTATTCAAAACCTTGAAAAAAGTGGTGTAGATATGATTGAAATAGGGTTACCATTTAGTGATCCTTTAGCAGATGGACCTACAATACAAGCAAGTTCTACACAAGCGCTTAAAAATGGAATGACTACAGATGTGCTTTTCAAACAATTAAAAGGCATAAGAAAAACAGTATCTATTCCATTAATAATCATGGGCTATTTTAACCCAATGTTACAATACGGCGTTGAAGCATTTTGCAAAACATGCCAAGAAATTGGTATTGATGGATTAATTATTCCAGATTTACCTGTAGACGTATACAACCAAGAATACAAAACTATATTTGAAAAATATGGATTGATTAACGTTTTTTTAATCACTCCGCAAACAAGTATAGACCGTATTAATTTTATAGATTCTATTTCTAATGGTTTTATTTATATGGTAAGTAGCGCTAGTGTTACAGGTAATAGCTCTGGTTTTGGCAAAGAACAAACCGATTATTTTAAACGTATTGCAAGTATGAATTTAAAGAACCCACAAATAGTAGGTTTTGGTATTAATAATCATACAACCTTTACTCAAGCCACAGAATATGCTAAAGGCGCCATTATTGGTAGTGCTTTTATTAAACACTTAACCAATGGAAACATAGATACTATTAATGCATTTACTGATAATATTTTAAAGGTATAAGCTTTTAAGCTCCAATAAAATTTCATTTTAATCTTAAAACAAATAACTTAGATTTTTTTAATTGAAACTAGCAATTATGAAATCGAACATCTCTAAGCAATTATTAATCTGCATTTTAATAAGTTTTATTTTTTTTGCTTCCTGTAAAGAAGAAGAAAAAAAAGTAGCAATAGAAACTACAGCTGTAAAAAAATCGCAGCCTTACCCTTATGGTCTGTTACCAGAGAAAATTAACTTAACAGCTTTAGACACCTTTTATTCTAAATGGAAAACTAAATATATTACTTCTAATGGTTGCCCTGTAGGTAAGCGCGTTTTATTTGATGATAGAAAACACACCGTATCTGAAGGTATTGCTTATGGTTTATTAGCATCTGTCTATATGAAAGACGAAGCTTTATTTGATGATCTATTATTATACTATCAAAATTATCTTGATAGCAATGGCTTAATGCATTGGAAAATTGACGAAAACGGAACCGTAGTAGGAGAAAATGCTGCTACTGATGCAGATGAAGATGTAGCGTTTGCTCTCTTGGTTGCGCATTCTAAAATAAATAAAAGCAAAGGTTATAAAAAAGAAGCTATTAGAGTTATTAATGCCATGTATAAAACAATGGTAAGAAAAGACACTTATATCTTAAAAGCTGGAGATGATTGGAAAGATGAAAATGGCAGAGATTACGATGTAACTAATCCTTCTTATTTTGCACCTGGATACTTTAAATTATTTGCAAAAGTAACTGGCAATAATGGTTGGATTAAAGTTGCAGATGAATGTTACATTACACTTTTTAAATCTATGAATCAAGATACTGGTTTAGTTCCAGATTGGTGTAAAGCCAATGGCGAAACTCCTGGAGAAAAAGTAGAATGGGCAAAAAATCATGGCAAAACATTTTTTTATGATGCTATTAGAACACCATGGCGTATTAGCATGGATTATTTATGGACTGGAGACGAACGTGCCTATAAATATTGTAATACAATAGCAGGTTTCGTTGATAAGGTTGGTGTAACAAACATTAAAGATGGTTACAAATTAAATGGCGATGTTTTTAGCGAGAGACACACTAGTACTTTTATAGGTTGTTTTGGATTTGGAATACTAGCTTCTAATACTAAAAATCAAGACCTTGTTAATGCTATTTATTCTGAAAACTTAAAAATAGACAACGATAATTATTTTAATGAAACTTTAAAAGTAATTACACTAATAGGTCAATCTGGTCTCTTTACAATGCCAGAAGACTTTTATAAAGATTAATATTATATGCCTTTAAATATTGTTTTAATAGAGCCAGAAATTCCAAATAATACAGGAAATATTGGCCGTTTGGCTTTAGCCTCTGGTTCAAACTTACATTTAGTAAAACCTTTTGGCTTCGAAATAAGCGACTCGCGCTTAAAACGTGCTGGTTTAGATTATTGGCAGCACCTCAACTTACATTACTATGATAGTATCGATGATTTTTTTGCCAAAAACAAAGATTCAAAAATGGTGTTTTTATCTAGTCATGGCACTAAAGACCATTGGGATATAGACTATGAAGACAATCTCTTTTTAGTTTTTGGAAAAGAGTCTGTTGGGTTACCAAAATCTATTACAGAAAACCATATAGACAAATTATTCAAAATTCCATTATATAGCGAACATGTTCGTAGTCTAAATTTAGCCAATGCAGTAAGTATTATTGTTTATGAAGGCTTGAGGCAATTACACTAATTTATAATGACTAGTTTTATAGAGACTTTAGAAACTGAATTTAATAAAAATGCAAACCCTGAAATTGCATTACAACAGGAAGCTTATTTACGTAACCAGTTTAAATGTTATGGTATAAAAACCAATGACAGACGTAGTATTCAAAAGCCATTTTTAGTTTCTCAATTTCTACCTCCAAAAACTGAGTTAGAATCTATTATTAAAACACTTTGGAAAAAACCACAACGCGAGTTTCAATACTTTGCACAAGAACTATCTTTTAAATATGTAAAAAAAATAGAACAAAACGATATCGCTCTATTTGAATATATGGTGATTAATAAGTCTTGGTGGGATACAGTAGATTTTATTGCTAATAAACTAATGGGAGCTTATTTTAAAGCTTTTCCAAAATTACAAAAAGCATACGTAGATAAGTGGTTAAAATCTAAAAATATTTGGTTACAACGCGCTGCAATACTATTTCAACTTAAATACAAAGAGGCTATAAATACAGAATTATTAACCTATACTATTAACAAGTTATTAGGCTCTAAAGAATTTTTCATTAATAAAGCTATAGGTTGGATTTTAAGAGAATATAGTCGTACAAACCCCAAATGGGTTTTAGATTTTGTAGAAAATACTGCATTAAACAACTTAAGTAAAAAAGAAGCTTTGAGATTAATTAAATGAAAACTGTAACAATTTATTTTTGGTTATGTCTTTAAAAAAAACCAATTATGAAAAACATATTTTTTATTTCAGTTTTCCTTTTATCATGTCTTCTTTCAGCACAATCAAAAAAAGACTATTTAACTAAAAATAGATTTAATTTAGAATCTTCAAATTTTAATTTCCCAGAAAAAAACTTTAAAATTATTGGTTTTGGAGCTTATCATGGTAGTGTTAAAACAGAAATCGTAGAGCATAAACTTTTAAAATCTTTAACAAAAGATGGTATTATAAAATACTATTTACCAGAAACCGATTTTAGTCTTGGGCATTATTTCAATAAATTTCTTAAAACTGGAGACACTACATTATTAAAAGATTTAGTCATACATAGCGGTACAAGAGTACCTCAAGAAAGAACTATAGAAACATTTAATAAATGGAAAACCTTAAAAGCTCTAAACGATACATTAAAAGAAGCTAACAAACTTAAAGTTGTTGGTATTGATTTATTAGTAACCTACAAATACACTATTAAACATCTTTTAGAGCTTGTAGAGAGTAAAGACAAATTTAAATCTCCTCTAAATAGTTTAAAACAAATAATAGAGTTAGACACAACAGATTACTCAATTAGGTATGAAAGTTATTCTAAAAAAACACTTAAGGCTTTTGTTAATGACTATGAAAAAAACGCAAAGAACTATATAATTTTAGATGAGAATAAGACAATTATAGATCATTTAATAAATAATATAAAAGTCACTTTTACAGATTTTAGCAGAAAAAGAGAGCCAACCATTTATAACAATTATATCTCATTAAACGATTTATATGATTTTAAAAACAACGCTCAATTTTTGAGATTTGGGTTTTCACATATTGAAAAATCTCGAGAAGGGAAAGATGATTATCCTTATTTTTTCACATTACTTATTGAAAATAATATATATAAAAGAGAAGATGTCATTTCTATAATTGGATACTTAACAAAAAGCCGAGTACTATGGGATGAATTATATGATAATGAAGGACATTACAAAAATTATACAACCGAAGGAGGTTTTGGCATTGGCGATTATGAAAAAGAATATTTTAGAGGCATCGATAATTTAAAAGCTTCAAAACTATCGTCTATAACTTTGTTTAAATTAAACTCAAAAAACACACCATATTCTGATGGTTTCCCAGATTTAATTGATGTTATTATGGAAGATGAAGCATCAAACAGTAATGCTGTTAAGGGGATGTCTACAACAGAATTTATAGATTATGCCATTTTAATCTCTAATTCAAAAGCAAGTAAACCAATATTTGAAAAGCAATAACCTACTTTACATTTTTCTTTAAATATTCTAAATACATATTTTCAACCTTAGTACGAGCCCAAGGCGTTCTACGTAAAAACTTTAAACTAGACTTTACAGAAGGATCTTGAGTAAAGCAACGAATATTTATTTTGTAGCCCATATACTCCCAACCATAATGTGCTTGCAAATCGCTAATAATTTGCTCTAGCTTAATACCATGAAGAGGATTATTAGGTTGTGACATAATTATTCAATCATTTTTTTAATTTTCACTGCTTTTTCAAAATGATCTAATTGATGTGTTTTAATCCACCATGTAGCAGCTTCCATTAACAACTCTGGATTATCATTTTTATTCTTAAAAAAAGCGTAAAATGAAATACCAACTGCATCTCCTTTTTGAGCTATTTTTTTATTGCAAACTGCTATAATTTTATCTCTTAAACTAGGTGTCATTTTTAATGCTAGTTATTAGACCGTCTATTTCTATTTCGCGAACGACTTTTGTTTCTATTATTACTTCTGCTAGAATTACCATCTGCTTTTTTCCTATCAGTTTTAGGCTTTCTATTTTGAGATTGCCCACGGCGATTATTTCTTCCTTGACCTGGTTTTATAGGCTCGGTAGACGCATTAGGATCTGGCTCAAAACCTTCTATAATCTCAACTGGTAATTTCTCCCCAATTAGTTTTTGAATAGCTTTTAAATAAACGGTCTCATCTGCAGATACTAATGAAATAGCTTCTCCTTTTGCTCCTGCTCTACCAGTTCTTCCAATACGATGAACATAATCTTCAGAGATATTGGGTATCTCATAGTTTATAACATGTGGTAATAATGGAATATCTAATCCTCTAGCAGCAATATCTGTTGCAACCATTACACGAATGCTACCATCTTTAAACCCTTTTAAAGCTTTAGTTCTTGCGCCTTGGCTTTTATTACCATGAATAGCAGCTGCAGTAATACCAGCACTAATCATTTTTTTAGTTAGTTTATTAGCACCATGTTTTGTTCTTGTAAACACTAGTACTTGTTGCCAATTACCTTCAGAAATAAGTTTAATAACTAATCCTGTTTTTAAGCCCTTAGCAACACGATATACTTTTTGAGAAATAGCCTCAACAGCAGTATTTTCTGGAGTTGCTTCAACTTGTACAGGATTCTTTAAAATATTAAAGGCTAACTTTTTTATATCCTTAGAAAACGTTGCCGAAAACATTAAGTTTTGCCTTTTATCTGGCATTAATTTCATGACACGTTCTATATCACGTAAAAAACCCATATCCAACATACGGTCTGCTTCATCTAAAACAAATATCTCTACACGTTTAAGCGATAATAAACCTTGACTTTGTAAGTCTAATAATCGTCCAGGAGTTGCTACCAAAACATCTACTCCTTTTCTAATATTTGCCGCTTGTGGTTTTTGGTTTACACCTCCAAAAATCACTGCACTTCTTATATTTAAAAACTCACTATATTCTCTAACATTTGCATATACTTGAGCCGCTAATTCACGAGTTGGTGTTAATACCAAAGCGCGAATAGGTCTAAATTTCTCTTTTTTTGTTTCAGATAGTATATGTAACATTGGCAAGGTAAACCCTGCGGTTTTCCCTGTTCCAGTTTGTGCAGAAGCTAACACATCGTAGCCATCTAAAACTGGTGGAATTGCTTTTGCTTGTATAGGTGATGGTGTTTCGTATCCTTTTTTACTAATTGCTTTTAGTAAAGGCTCAGACAAGCCTAATAATTTAAATGACATAAATAGTATTTCCTTGAGATAAACACTATTTATTTAGGCTACCTCTTTTAATGAAATGCAAAGGTAGTACTAATTTACACGATGCCATTGAAGATACTAGACTTTGTAATAAAAATAGTAAAACTTTGTTTAGCGTACTGCAATAGTAATAGCTCTAAAATTATTTTATTATTGAAACGTTTTTCATTAGAAAATCATCTATCAATACATTCTATAATACCCTTTACTAGGTATTGTATAGGGATTTTCAAAAAGTAAATTTGATTAACTAAAACAACATACAATTATGAAAAATTTATTTAAACTATTTCTTGCATTAGTATTACTAATCTCTTGCGCTAATAATGAGAACAAAAAAATGAGTATTCCTAATGGAATAGAAGCAAGTGCAAAAAAAAATCAAGTAACAAAAAATACGGCACATTTTCTATCAGACTTAAATGAAGGGTTTTATAAAAACCCAATATTAAAGATTGAAAATAATAAAGAATACAATTATGATAAAAATTCTATTGAAGACAATTCAATAAAAGAATCTTCTAATATTTTCTATTTATCTGAAAATGCAATTACCAGTGATTTAAGCTCATCAATCATGTATAATTTTAAAACACCAGGAAACAGAATAAGTGGAAAGTCATTTAGGTGTCATGGTAATTTTGTTATTAGACATGATGGTAGTTTAAGAGCAACAATAACGACTAGTTCAAATAGGTATCAAGGCTTTACTGGAGCAGTACAACTAAATTTTTATGATAGAAATCAAAATCACGTATTTTCAATATACTCACCAAGTTATGGTGTAAATGGATTAGAATATAGAAATGATGTATGGGAATATCAATTTAGCGAATGGGAAACAGAACTATTAAAAGCATCTTCTTATGCTGATGGTTATGGTATACACACTCCTAAAGGATTAGATTGGGGAGAAATATATTATTTCAGCAAAAAAGTATTCGAAGATTTTAAAAGTGGTAGTGGTTCATAAAACAAATATTTATAAGACTTGACTTTGCAAAAAAATAGTCGAATTTCGTTTAACGTCTGATAAAAAACAGACGAACATTAAACATTCTGTAAAAAAGAAATTACAGAATAAGCGACATCCTATTTTGACCGATACGTAGTTGGCTATAAAAAAATTGCTGAGAAATGCAAGCATAAAGAATACCTTATGAATCAACTTCAATTAACTATAAAGAAGCGTGAGAAAATAATTGATGGTTCATATTGACCACTATTTTTAAGTTTTCAGACATACTACTGTTAAAATGGTTAATTTTTATTTTATTAGATTGTATCATTATTAACTTTAAACTCATTTATTATGTTAGAAAAATTAAAAAAATACAGGATCTTAAATACTCAAGTAATTTATGGAGGTAGAGATCATGCAAACAGTGAAGGTATTCCTCCAGATAACGCCAAATAATCAATTTTTATTCATTAGCGAACTAAGGTTCGCTTTTTTCATCTCTTATTTCCATACCTACTGTTATTTGTTAATAATTCTGTACAACTAAACTCTTATTTTAATTTATATTTTTTTACTTTTATATGAGATGTAATAGCAATTGCTATTATAACATTGTTGTATGCAATAGTCCATTTCGATAGGACAATTTTTTCGGAGGAGTGCGCTGGAATGATGGAGTTATCATTCT
>NZ_CANMRQ010000019.1 GCF_947500325.1 uncultured Lacinutrix sp. | reverse complement strand
GTGCTTTTTTGCTAGCTTCTGATTTTCCTGCGGAAAATCCTCGCACTCAAAAACGCACTTTCCATACATTAAACGTTACCCATAATAATATGAAACCTCTGTCTAACATCATACTTTTGGTCTTTTTAGCATCTTCTCTGATTGCTAAGGCTGACCCATTTGCTTATAATGGAAAGGTTTTAATAACAACAGAATCTGAAAATTTTATCGCTAATCATTATCATAATTGGACTTCTGATACGAAAGACGAATTATACGAAATGATATCGACTGACCAAAATCCGTTTAATGAAAACAACAACTACGGATATATAGAATTACTTGACAAAAAAACAGGTAAAGTAATTTTCAAAAAGCCAAGTACGGCTTTGACGAAAATAATAATTTCAGAGAACGAAAAACACATTGTCGGAATCTCAAATATTATGGTGTGGAATCCATACCAATTAGTTGTCTATGACATAAATGGAATGTTGGTTAAAAAAAGAAACTTCAGTAGCGAAGAATCTAAATTGACTTTAACTCAATATGACGAGTTTTCAATTGAATTCCCAAAAGAATGTGAGGACTTGACGGATTTTACTTATTTCAAAGATGGTTTTGTCTATATCGATTTCCTGAGAATGAATATGCCGAAAAAACTTGGAAAAGCTTGGGATTATTTAATCGACTATACAGCACCAAATCATTTGACGCCAAATATATCTGAAACTACCACAAACTATGTTTTTTGGTTTTCCGAAAAAAATCCTGAAATTGAGTGGAATTACAACAATGAAAATCTAATTTCAATTAAAATAAACGACCCAAAAAATAAGCAAGTTGAAATAGACATTCGCGAATAATTACTATGGGTAACAATGTATAAAAAACATAGGGCGTTTGTGCTAAACCGAAGGGACTGTGAATATTAACAAAGTCCGCTAAATATAAAATTTGGCGTTTATAGAAGAAAAGATAAAGGCAAAATATTTATATTTAGCTAATAACAAACCGAAACGAAAGTGCTTATCACCTGCCCTACGTTTCTTATACGAGCCGTTGTGCACAAGTGCTCACTCGAGCTCAAAAAAGTGTACATTAAATGTAAAAAAATACTCTGCTCCTTTCTGATTTTACTCAATCCCCAAACGGATTTAAAACGCATTCAACCTTTTTAATCGGATATTACTCTTGCTTTTATACGCTGATTTTACTCAACCGTGTTTTCTGACTTCTCTCTTTATTGCTCAAAAATCGGATTGCAAAACTTTTAAAACATAAAATAACCTGTGCACAACAATATGTATAGAAAATGCTTATTTTAGTGCCAAACCAAAGGTCTGTGCTTTTTTGCTAGCTGCTGATTTTCCTGCGGAAAATCCTCGCACACAAAAACGCACTTTCCATACATTAAACGTTACCAACCATGCCACTCTTGCTTTAAAAAAATAAAGCATATTAGCGGATAAAACACTCAAAATCTGACTGACCAAAGCCATGCGCAATCTTTACGTCGGATTTGATAAACGGACTCTAAAAAAACTGACTGATACCAAACGTTGCGCAACTCATGCGGCTGACAAAAAATCGAAATCTAAAACGAAGCCAAAATATTGCTAAATAATTAAAATAACGGTTGGTAACAATATGTATAGAAAATGCTTATTTTAGTGCCAAACGAAAGGTCTGTGATTTTTTGCTAGCTTCTAATTTTCCTGCGGAAAATCCTCGCACACAAAAACGCACTTTCCATACATTAAACGTTGTAGCACATTTAACAAAATCGCGTGAAAAGAATGAATACCTACATAATCTTCGGAGTTTTAGCATTAATCGGAATATTCGCTTTGATTAGTTGGAATTCAAAACGGAATTCAAACACACTCGGAATTGCGGAAAATAAGACTGAATTGCGGAATCGTGAAATCCGACAAGAAAAACGAGATTTAAAACTTACTGTCTCTTATGACTATGGAGAAATCACAAAAACCATATCTGAAAAAGCGACAGCGGAAATTATTAAAAGCACGATGGAATCAATTAATTGGAATGAATTTCACATTGTGCAATTGGAAGACGAAAGTGATAATACTTTTAAAGGTTTACACGTGAGTGGAAGTTTAGTAGAAGATGGATTGGCTTCAGGATTTGTGACAGACGACGACCATATTCTAATGGTAAAGCCAATAGAAACAGTTAACCAAATGACTCAAATACTACTTGACTTTTTGAAAGGAGAAAATGTTTGGAGGAATAAATACAAATATGAATAATGAAACCTGAATTAAAATTCTGATATGAAAAAAAATATCAATATCCTTTCGGGTTTAGTTCAAACCTCTTTATCTCTTTATTGGTTATATCATATAATTTCTCTTTACATAGATTATCAAAACCCAAATATCTTATTCGTCTTTAGGTATCCGAATTGGGTTATATTTCTTAATGTTCTATTAAGTGTGATAAACTTATATTTTGGAATAAAAATATCGATTGGAAAAATATCTATTAAGCGAAGTTACTTGACAATGTTGATTTTAGTAATCATTGGAGGTTTAATAAACATTTTTAGTGTTGCGTGAAATAAAAACGTGCTACAACACCGTGTATAATTCATTGCTAGTTAGTGTCTACTTGCGAAAGTCCTAGCGGACTTTCTATCTGTGTTTTATTTGCTAACTTTAGTGCTTAAACACGCAACGAAATCATACACTAGACCGTTGCCCACAATTAACACAAACCGCATATGAAAAGAATTTTAACTCTATTACTGCTGACTTTATTACTTCAAAATTGTAAGGAAGTGGAATTCAAAAATGGAGGACAGTTTAAAGCGGAAAATAATGATTTGTTCTATGAACTTTGGATAAGTTCTGAAATGGACTCAATACAATTCTTCGTGGTAGATGAATGGCCAATAGATATATATGAAGAAACTCTTGCGGAAAAACAAAATCGTGAAATGTCGGTAAGCGGAACTATTGATGTTAGAGAGAATGAAATATTGATTACCGAATTGGAAAGCAACTTTTTACCTTCTGAAAGACCAAAACTTAAGAATTTGACAATTAAAAACGGAAAAATTTACGTTGATTGTGAAAATATAACTGAGTACGTTTGGGGAAGAACTGATTTAGGTAATTGCGAATCTGAACGAATTGAATTTAGCCGAATGGAAAAATAACTGTGGGCAACAATGTATAACCGCAATTACGGCGGATTCGACTACGTCCGAATCCGCTCGGAATTGCGAGCGTCAGTTATTAATCTAAAAACAGTAATTTAAAACCCGTAACTGACGGTTATACAAGACCGTTGCCAGGAATTTAACCAGACCAATGAAATTCAGTTTTATAATCATATTTTTTCTTCCTTTAATATGTTTCAGTCAGAAAAATTTGATTGAAACTGGAAAATCTATAAATGGAATTGAATTCGGATACTCTACTCTTTCAGATGTGAAAGAAAAGTATGCTTCTGAGATTATTTCGGACACAATAACCTACAAATGTCCTCATACTGATGAATGTGGAACTGCATACAGCAAAGTGAATTCACTTTTCATAAAACAATCAGGAATAGTTTTCCAAGCTAATTATGACAATGGAGAATTAATTGAGCAAGTGCGTTTGTATTCACCATTTAAAGGTAAAATTAATAACTTAACGCAAATCGAGTTAGGAAAAACAACTGTTAAAGATATTTATACAAGTTATCCAAATTCAAAACTTACTTCAACCAACAGAAAAAAATATTGGATTATCAAAAATGACAATATTTCATTTTTGGTTACAAGATTAACAACCGACAATGATTATCCAATTGAACATAACCAAATCGAAAATCGACTAATTAAAGTAATTCTATTAAATCCTATTAGAAAACGGATGTACGTTGATTTTGAAAATAATTGCAGAATTCCATTATTTGCACCTAAAGACGAACAACACCGAAATTGTTATGTTGAGAAACATAAAGGCGGAATTTATTATATTAATATTGGTGGAGAATCGAGTTACAAAAATGTAAAGAATGGATATTGGAAAGAATACTATCCGAATCATATTATAAAAGAAGAAGGAAACTATAAAAAAGGCAAGAAAATCGGAGAATTTAAATATTACGACAAAAACGGAACTTTGATAAGAACTAAAAAACATCGAAGATTTTTATTCTGGTAATCTGAACATAAAAGCGAATAAAAACTACTGGCAACACTGTGTATAATTCATTGCTAGTTCTAGCCTACTTACGAAAATCCTCGCGGATTTTCTATTCGGTTTGTATTTGCTAAATTAGTTGCTTAAACACGCAACGAAATCATACACAAGACCGTTAGGCACAATATGAACCAACCTATGAGGAAATCGATATTATTTATTTTTCTTATTCAATCTGTTTTCCTTTTTCAATGTAAAAAGTCGATTGAAAAATATATCGACAAGACGATTAAAGTTGATTCCTTAAATGTTCCATTAGACAAAAACCAATTTTACTTTCCAAAAGAAATGTTTCCTAATATAGACTCGATTCAATATATACAACAAAAAGATTCGAGCTACATAGCAAAAAGAGTTTACTCAAAAGACAAATATGATGATTCAGTTATGGAATGGTATTCAGAATATCTATTCGGAATGAAAGAACCATTACTTTTTAATCGAAAAATCGACAATGCAATTTTTCGCTTTACTTGGTTAAGGTCTTTCGATGAACCTATTGTAATCAGAATTACAGAAACGGAACAAAAATATCATTTGAACTGGAAAAAACTCAAATTAAATGAAAATCATAAACCGATTGAAATAATACTTGACGAAAGTAAAAGCATTACTAAAAATGAATGGGAAAGTTTCAATGAATTAGTCCGAAAAGCTGATTTTTGGAATATGAGATTAGGCAGATATTCAATTGATACTGATGGTTCTGAATGGATTTTAGAAGGAGTGAATTCCGAAAACTATAGAGTTGTTAGTGTTTTTTATCCAGAAAAAGGTGATTTTTATAATGCCTGTAATTATCTGATTTCTTTGACGAATTTGAAAATATCGGAAAAGTATAAATATTAGAAATACTGTGCCTAACAAAGTATATAATTTATTGCTAGTTCTAGCCTACTTACGAAAGTCCTCGCGGATTTTCTATTCGGTTTTTATTTGCTAAATTACGTGCTAAACCACGCAACAAACCATATACAAAGACGTTACCCACAATAAAAAAACAAGTAGATTCTGAAAAAAATGAAGAAATTTGACTTTGAAAATAGTATATCAAAAAATAAGAACTATTTAATAGACTTATCAAATGAAAATAACAGTTCTGAAGATTTACACTATTTAGTAACTAATTTTTGTGGTACTGTAGTAAGTAGTATTTCCGAGATTCCAAACGATCAAAATGAAATAAG
The DNA here is from genome assembly GCF_947500325.1 of uncultured Lacinutrix sp. Lineage (GTDB taxonomy): Bacteria > Bacteroidota > Bacteroidia > Flavobacteriales > Flavobacteriaceae > Lacinutrix. The sequence continues at coordinate 59,445 of NZ_CANMRQ010000019.1, read as the reverse complement.
ACTTTATGCAATTGGAGATATTCAATATTTAATGAACGAAACGAGAAAAATTTTTATAATAAGAGATTTATCTTCTAATCATGAACATTTAATTGCTAATAATTTTCATCAAGTTGGACTCGGGCAAGTCCCTATAAATGTTCAGAATGCTGGAGTATTCTATAGAAAACTGTTTGATGATGATAATTTATTTAATCAAATAGAATCAGAACATAATTTTCAAAACTTAACAGAATCTAACAAGCAATCAGTTGCTTTAAGAAAAGGAATTTATTTAAGTAAAATTACTAAACACGAAAAAGGAACAATCGAATCTCTCAGTTTCCATCTATTAAGGTGTTCAAGTAACTTAACTGGCCCAACAGATAACTTTAGGAAAACAGATACTCAAATTATTACTTCTATAAATGAAGCTGTGAAATTTGATTTTGAGCAAGAAACAGACTTAAATCATGTTTTAGCTCAAATTTATTTAAACAAAAAAAATGAATTAACTTCAAAAGAAGTGAAAGCTAAAATTGGTGCTCATTCAGATAAGACTAAAGATATGGCCCCTCAAGGTCTTATTACTTTTTGCACTTTTTATGACAAAACAAATTTTGAATATTTATCTCCTTCAAAAACAGACCCCTTTGATTGGGTTTATAAAAAATCTAGTGGTTTAACTAGGCTTCTTTTTAAATTAAAAAACACAGTAAATGATGACTCCTTGGCAAAGGAGTTTAGTGTAACCTTATATCCCAATTCCGTTTTTTCAATACCACTTTCTACAAATAGATTGTATACACATGAAATTAGACCTTCTGTATTAAACATTGACAAAATACCAGTTAGAATGGGCTACGTAATTCGTTGTTCAAATTTAGAAGCGGTATATCAAGACAACAAAACCTTTATTAAAGAAAATGGACATTTAATAGAGTTAGAAAAAATGAAGGAAGAAAATATGGAAGATCTAAGAGACTCCTACTATAAAGAAAACATATCAGAAAAAAATGTTGATTATGGTAAAGTCCATTTCAGTATGAATTCTGGTGATTACGAAAAGCCAATATACTAAGTATTAAAAAGCTATAATTCACAAATGAATCAAGATGATTTTATAAAAACAACATTGATCTTTGACCAGAATTTATTCCATGAACTATCCAATCAAATTAATTTTGAGAACGTTGGAAAAGGAAGATCTGGAAATCATTTAGTCAAAATTGAAGACAAAGGAATTCCTATTGTTAGAACAACAACTCAATATAATATTCCTGCTCATAATTTTTCTTCAACACACAATAGAATTATAAACACTATAAATGACAAACTGGAAAATTTAGCTCCCATTAATTTCAATAATGCATTAATAGAAATTTATGAGTTAAGCTATACTAAAATGAAATATCATTCAGATCAATGTTTAGATTTAGCTTCTAACTCTTACATAGGTCTGTTTTCTTGCTATGAAAAACCAGATGAATTAACAGAACAAAGCATTAGAAAACTAAAAGTTAAAGATAAAATAACTGATGAGGAATTTGAATTTTCTTTAACTCATAATTCTTTAATTCTATTCTCTTTATCTGCTAATTCTAGATATTACCATAAAATTGTTTTAGAACAAGTACCAAAACAAAAACCTTTAAAATCTGAAAACAAATGGCTTGGAATAACGTTCCGTGAGTCTAAAACTTTTATTCAATTTAAAAACAATTCGCCATATTTCCTTGATGGAAAATTATTAGAATTAGCAAATGATAACCAAAAAAAGGAGTATTACAGGTTAAGAGGAGAAGAAAATAAAAGTCTAGATTTTATTTATCCAAAAATAAACTACACCCTTAGTAAAGCAGATACTATTATTCCAAAATAACACCTATATATAAATCAGATTCACAAAATATAGTACAACAACTTATGATTATTGCTTTTGATACTTACTACTATGATAACAAAGCCAAAACTGTTGGTGTCAGCTTTAATAAATGGAATGATAATCAGCCTATTGAAATTTATAGTGAAATAATTGAAGGAGTAGCAGAATACGAACCTGGTTCTTTCTATAAGAGGGAGATGCCATGTATCATAAGCTTATTAAAAAAAATCAATATAAATGAAGTTGAGTTGATTCTTGTTGATGGCTATGTTATATTAAATAATGATGGAAAATATGGTTTAGGTGGTCATTTATACAAATATTTAAATGAAAAAATTCCAATTGTGGGAGTTGCAAAATCGGGATATGATTCCAATACCTTAAATTCAAAAGCTCTTTTAAGAGGGGAGAGTAAAAAACCTCTTTATATATCAGCAATTGGAATTGAATTAGATTTGGCCTATACACATATAAAATCAATGCATGGGAATTATAGAATACCCACACTGCTACAAATAATGGACACAAAAACAAAAGAAAACTGTGGGTAACAATTTGTATATTGCATATGCTCCCTACGGGAAGCAAACGCAACATACAAGAGACGTTGTACGCAAGCTGAAAAACATCACGTGAATTTAGAAACTGCAAAATACATAATTGACTATTTTCCCAATCTTCTAACTAGTGAAGAATGGAATGCTTTGAGGTATTTAAGACTTAAATCTAAAACTCAAGGAAATCCGAGAATGGAGAGGCTTTTAAGAAAAAAAGGCGATTTGATAATTAGTGATGTTGGAGCGGAATTGATAAAAAACGGTTCTAAAAGCTTCAGAATTAATGTCGGAAAAAGAATCTTGAAAGAAAGTCCAGATGACATATTCATGAATGAATGCCTAAAATGCGGATTTCTTGCCAGAACACCTCAATCAAGGCAGTGTCGGAATTGCGGACATAATTGGCACAAAATAAAAGTGGCTGATTTTAAACTCAATACTTCTTTCCAGCTAACTGGTGGGTATTTTTATGTTTTAGGTGAAATAAGAAATGGTAATGTTGAAATCGGAAATTTCATCGATTTAACAATGCTCGGAATGAATTGTAAACCAAAAATAGAAAAAATAGAATTTGCCCTTAAAAAAATCAATGGAATTGCTACCGAAGACATCGCTCTCGGAACTAATGAGCTTACTAAATCTCAAAAAGAGCGATTAAAAGAGATTGATTGTTTTGGAACACCATTTGACATAATTAAAGAAAGATAGCTGAAAATGGAACGATTAACAACAAATAGAGATTCATATTTCAAAGAAGTTATAAAAGAACTTACCGAAATTGACTTATCAAATAATGAGGAAAGTAAGTTTGTATTTTGTGAAATTGGACAATTGTTAACTCACGGGTTTTCTGTAAGTCTGATTTTGGGAGAAAAAGAATATCTAAGAATGAAAATATGGAATTCACATTATGATAATGAGCGATTTAAGTTAAGAATTTTCAATCTTGACAGATTAGCTGTGACGGAAAGGGATTTAGACTTATCTGAATTCGAATTAAATGAGGTCAATGGAATTTTGGAACAAGAACTTGATACAAAAAAATATGCTGGAATTGTACTAGATGGACTCTTTTGTCAACTAAAGATCGGAAATAAAACTCTTGAATGGAATATTGACGAAGAAATGAATAAGAACCTTAATAGTCTGATTACCATATTGAGAAAAAAAGCCAGCGTACAACAAAGTGTATAATTCATTGCTAGTACTCGCCTACTTACGAAAATCCTCGCGGATTTTCTATTCGGTTTGTATTTGCTAAATTAGTTACTTAAACACGCAACTAACCATACACCAACCGTTGTACAACATTTGAAGACATTGAGTTTTAAAAACAAAATATTTAAAAAATATGATGATTTAGTTTTAATTGAAAATAAAACTGAAGAGGATATTTTACGTTCTGAAATCAAGTTAATGTTAGAAGAATACTCTGAAAAAGATTCTAATTGCTATCATTTACTTGGACTTGTGGACTTCGAATCAGATGATTGGGAAAAACATATTGGAAAGTCAATCTGGAATTTTAAAAAAGCAGTTGAATTAGATGAAAATAATTTTTTGGCGCAATTGCATTTGGCTCATTGTTATCACGACTTAAAACAATTAGACTTAGCATTGGAAAACTACAATAAAGTTGACAAACAAAAATTAAAGGAATTTCAAGTTTGGCGATACACGAAATTGATTGAACAAATTGGGTATTGCGAATACAAACTTGGAAATGAAAAAATTGGAGAAGAGCACTTTGAGGAAGTGTTGAAATGGTACAAAAAATTACCTGAAATTGACAGAGTAGTTCCTTCAGAACTCATTGAGTGTTTGCCAAAAAATCATCGAATTGTAACCGAAATAAAAAAAATAGAAACCTATTTGGAATAAAAAACGTTGTACAACAACCTGTATAGTTAATTACTTGTTCTGTGTGTACTCGGAAAACCTTACGGATTTCTCTCAGGCTCGTTTTCTTTTGCTAACTTAGTTCTTGCCAACGCAACTAACATAAACTAACACGTTGTGCAACATTTGAATCGAGCCCATAAACTAAAATTTAACTATTGACTTTGAAATCGGAATTAAACATAAACTCTTTACTAAAAAAAGCACTTTTGGTTGTATTCATTACATTCTTTTCTTGTAAAAACAGTTATGATTCAGAATCTGAATTTATGAATTGCATATATTCTAAAACTGCTGATTCCAAATCCCTAATTAAAAGTGCAATATTCCAACACGAAGTTTATTTAAAAACTAAAGGTATTATTAACAACAATAAAGGAAAAGACTATAAAAAATTTATACGAGAGATTGGAGATGGGAAAATCAATCCGAATATGATTGAAAAAACACTAGCTCTTGATGTGGACGAATTAGATCTTGATGTCATCGGTTGTGGAAAAAAATATTCGTCAAAAAGTTCTAAAGCAAAAAAATTGCGGAATTTTTTTAAAGATATTCTTGAAAACAAAAAAGACATTAAAACCGCATTTAATGATTTCGATAAAATTGCAAATGAAGAAGATTTTGAGCATCCCTTTTTTAAAATCTGCACTTTTGTAATATTGGATTACTATATTTTAAACTTGAATGAATAAAAAACGTTGCACAACAATGTATAAAAATAACTGCTTGGTCATTGCCTACTTGGAAAACTCTACGGATTTTCCTCTGGTTCGTTCTATTTTTGTTAAGTTAGTTCCTTAATCACGCAACTAATCATACACAAACACGTTGTAACACATTTAATCACAATTGAGAAAAAGAATTGACATATCTGAAAAACTGAATCGTGAAAAAGTTGAGAGAGAATTTCAATTAATTAATTCATTCTACTTTTCAGAAATCAATTATGACGAAGATGGTAGTTTTTTTGACTTGTATTTTCTAAAAAATGGAATTGGTATTACAGAAAAGCAAATAGAAGCTTACAATGAACTAATTGAAAACTTGAATCGACATTTGACTAAAATTAGTGAATACATTAAAACGACTTACTCAAATTTTGAAATAAAGAAAGCAGATAAACTTAATGAAGTAAAATTGAGATTAAGTGTAGTTGAGATTACAGATTATAATAAGGACTTTGACACTGTTATAACTTGTGAAAAGGAATATAAATATTTTGGAATTTTTAAGAAAAATATTGGGATTAGAACAGAAATTAAGAATGGTCGAAGAATCTCAATGGAGAGAAAATCTGACACCTTAAAAGAAAACAAAAAAACGTGTTACAACAATGTATAACCGCAATTACGGCGGATTCGACTACGTCCGAATTCACTCAAAATTGCTTAAGTCTGTGCTAAACCGAAAACAATCAATAATTTAACTAAACCAAAAACTGAATGAACAAAATTTACATTATACTGCTACTAATTTTAATTACAAGTTGTGGAAATCAAACAGAATTAAAAAATCAAATTGACCAAATACAAACTCAAAATGACAGTTTAAAATCGGAATTAAAAAAATATGAAAATAAGTATGTATTTGACCAAGTTAAAATTAAGCATTATCCTATTAAAGGTAGCCAAGTAAAAAAAGGAACTAAATATTACGGAGAATTTATTTTTGTTCCAGTTGTTAGGGAAGATATTGTAATGTTTGGAACAGAAAGAGATGAATCGAAACAAGGTTATGAAATTAACAATCCGATTACATTAAAAACTAAAAAAGGCGATTTCGGAGCTTATCGATTTGAGATAGATATTGTAAATGACACAACAGATTTACTCTTTAAACCTATAATAAAAAATAAACTTTCGCTTCAACATCTAAATGCTGGATTTAGTGGATCAATGTTCATAGATAAATTAATTGTGGACTAAAAAACTATGGCACAGCACAGTATGTAAAAATTACTATTTTTAGCTTAGACAATGGCTGTTGTTTTGTTTGCTAGCTTCTGATTCTCCTTCAGAAAACCCTCGCACACAAACACTCAACTTTCCATATACAAACCGTTAGTACAAATATGAAAAAACGCATCCTGATAATATTAATTTTTCTAATTCCTGCTATAACTTTTGCCTGTAGTTGCGATATACCAAAGCCAATACTTGAATTTGAATCTGCTGAATATGTTTTTGAGGGTAAAGTTATTTCTAAAGTTTATGCAATGGACTCTTTGACTTACACTGTTACTTTTGAAATTTCAAAGCACTATAAAGAAAGTGATAAGCCAAAAACCATAGAATTCACTTTCAAATCTGAAGGAAAATACACAGGAGAATGGACTTCGTGTGATTGGAGTGTAAATAAAGACGAAAACTGGCTTGTATATGCAGACTATTGGAATGAAAAACTGACTTTTAGCTACAATTGTTCGAATTCAAAACCTTTATACAAAAGAACTATTTCAAAAAGTGAACAGAAAATTTTAGACAATGGAAATTCTTTCAAATTAGAAAATTACATTTATCAATTTGAACACGATTTTAATTACACAAAACCGATTTCCGATATTGATTCTATATTAAATACTGGAAAAATTAAAGATTACGAAAGATCTTTTACTTGGTTAAAATTATTTGTTGATAAAAATGGTAATCTAAATTCGGTAACTACACACATTGGTTATCAACTCGAAACTGATTCGGTATTTAAGCTTCCAACAGAATTTAAAATAAAGTTAAGAAAGCCACTAACTGAATTTGAGAAAGATGCAATTGAATTAGTTAGTAAAATTCCAAAATGGGAAATTAAAAAGCATAAAAAAACGAATGTTCCTGTACCTTATATTAAACATTTAGCGATAGAATTTGATAAAGAAAAAAAGAAGTGGAAATACGAATTATAAAATACTTGTGCTAACATCCTGCATAATTAATGGCTAGTTTACGCCTACTTACGAAAATCCTCGTAGATTTTCTATTCGGTTTGTATTTGCTAACAACGTCCATAAAACTACCTCAACATAAAATAAAGAACCTTATCTAGAAATTAAAAAGCACTCTTTTTTAAACGAGTGCTTTTTAATACTAAACATTTTATGATTTATATTACAATCCAAAATCTAAATCAGGATCAAAATCATAATCTCCAAAATCGGGTTCATGCATTTCATCTCTATAATGATCTCTATCCCTTTCATACTCATAATCATTTAGATCTTCATAATTATTAGACACTGTCGTTTTCTCATTTTCTCCAATGTCGTCTATGCCTAGATCTGTTTCATCAAAAACATATGGGCTCTTACCTAAAAAACGCGTTAAATCGTTTTCATTGTTTCCATCATCATTATAAAGTTCTCTATAATCTGGTCCAAAATCTTGTAGCATAGGATGTGTACTAATATTACTATTATATGTGTTAGACTCGTATCTACTATAATCGGTATTTTCTCTAAATAGAGCAGAATCTGCGACATTTCTAAAATAAGATTCGGCTAGCATTGAAATAGGGTTTGGTTTAATTGCATCGTGTGCATCTTTTGGCATAAAAGGCCCATTTATAACTGCCCTTTTAATAAGTTGATATCCTGCTTCTACAGTTATTAAATTTACTCTAGAATATTGAGAAACTTTTTCAAGAATTTGATCAAGATGTTCTGGAGGAATTGAAGGAACATCGACAAAATCATCAACAAAGTCATTAATAATTTGTTTATTATAATGCCCTAAATCGTAGTTAGGCATATCATCAAGTATACGTCTAGCCATTTCTATTTTTGGATTTGTAACTTCTCGAGAAAGATAATCTCTAGAACTACCTTGACTAATAGAAGGTACTCCATTAATATTACTTTTAAACTTATGCATTTTAATATAGTTTAAAAGCGCCCACCATTTTTAATTTTATAAACACATGTGTTAGGTATTTATAAAATATCGACCTAATAGAATATAATAACCAAATCAAAATTAAACATGAAACGTATCTTAACTTTACTATTATTATCTATTTGCTTAACTGGATATTCTCAAACAATCGATTTAACTGCTTATAATGATTTTTTAAAAGATCATGTCTCAAAAAAGGGGGTAGTTAACTATGATAAAGTTTTAAAAAACATAGGTGAATTAAATAAAATTACTAGCAATTTTTCTAAAATCTCTCCTAATTCAAGTTGGAGTAAAAGTGAATTAAAATCGTATTGGATAAATTTTTACAATGCTAACGTTATAAAATTGCTAGCCGAAAACTACCCAATAAAAAGCATTAATTATATAAGAGATCCTTTTGATATAAATATTGTTGCTTATGCTGGTAATAAAATATCTCTTGACAATGTAGAACACGAAGTTATAAGAAAATTAGATGATCCAAGAGTACATTTTGCCCTTTACTCTACTGCAATTTCATCTCCTGTATTAAAAAGAACAGCATACACACCAGAAACAGTAGAAAAAGATTTAGGTGTTGCTACTAGTAATTTTATTAACGATAAAACGAAAAACAAAATTGGCGCAAAACACAGTAAGCTTTCTAAAATATTTAAATGGTATAAAGATGATTTTGATATTGTAACTTTTATTAACAGGCATTCTGGAATTAAAATAAATAAAAATACCGTTATTGACTATATGGATTACGATTGGAATTTACACCGTAAATAATTGCTACTGTATAGTATCTAATCTATAAAAAACCGTAATATTAATTACGGTTTTTTTATGTTTTATTATAATATAATTAGAAACAGAATATAGTCAATTTCATTTATCTTTACAGGACAAAGCAATACACTGTGAATTATACTATAATAGATGTTGAAACCTCAGGACGTACAAATCGTATTACTGAAATTTCAGTGTTTAAATACGATGGAGAAACTGTTATAGATGAATTTACATCACTAGTAAATCCAAATTGTTACATCCCCGATCATATTACCGCTTTAACAGGTATTGATAATGGTACAGTTGCCAATGCTCCAGAATTTCATGAGATAGCACAAAAGATTATAGACATTACTCAAGATTCTATTTTTGTGGCGCACAATGTAAATTTCGATTATAATGTAATAAGAAACGAGTTTAAATTATTAAATATAGATTTTACAAGAAAAAAACTATGTACAGTTCGCTTAAGTAGAAAATTATTACCTGGACATCGTAGTTATAGCTTAGGGAAGTTATGTAAAGATTTAAACATAAATATTGTAGGTAGACATCGCGCTCGTGGTGATGCAGAAGCTACAGTAATTCTCTTTAAAAAATTACAAGCGCAAGATAATTCTCAGGATGTTTTTAACGCATTTTTAAATAAGAATAATAAAGAGGCTACCTTACCTCCTAATCTACCTAATGCAGTTTTTAATAAATTACCAAATGCAACAGGTATCTATTATTTTAAAAATAAGAAAAGTGAAATCATCTATGTTGGTAAAGCTAAGGATATAAAAAAACGAGTACTAAGTCATTTTTATAGTAAGGCGAAAAAATCCCTAGATATGGTACGAGAAACTGCAGATATAGATTTTGAGTTATCTGGCAGCGAACTCATAGCTTTATTAATGGAAGATGCTGCTATAAAGAAGCATTTTCCCCAATATAATATTGTTGCAAAAAAAACAATTAAAGGGTTTTCATTATTTAGTTATCAGGATAGAAATGATATTATGCATATTGCCATTAATAATTCTAAAACAACACCCAACCCAATAATTACATTTTATAGTTTAAGAGAAGCTAGGTTACTTTTAGAACGACTATGCGAACAATTCTCTTTATGTCCTAAATTTTGTCATTTACAAGAAGGCGTTTCTCAATGTTCTCATTATACCATAAAAAACTGTAAAGGCATTTGTAGAAATAAAGAATCTGTTGACGATTATAACGAACGTGTTACAAATGCTATTTGCCACATCGTTAACAATAGTAAAGATGTGGTTTTAAAAGAAAAAGGGAGACATACAGAAGAAGACGCTTTTATTATTATAAAAAATGGTAAATATCTAGGATATGGTTTTATTGATAAAACTGAACAAATTTCTCATGAAGATGAATTAGAAGCATATCTTATAAGACAAAAAGATAACAACGAAGTTCAAAAAATATTAAGGAATGCTTTATTAAAGTAATTACTGTTTTTAGTATTTAATATTATTTTCTATACTCTAGAATTATGGATCAAAATTTCAATACAATTAATCTTGAATATTTAGAGACTAAAAAGGTTTCTTTTTTTATTAAAATTATAGCTTTCATTCTATGCGCTTTATTTATTATTATACCGCTTTATGATTTAACAGATTTATTTCATACTCCATCATATTGGGGCTATGGATGTTATTAATTACTTATATTTAGGTTTGTTTAAATTTGATTCATGAATATCATTAAAAACTTAGCATTTCGCTTTTTTATAAGTGTATTTGTTGCATACAGAATCTCTTTACAATTCCCCTTATATGAAGATTTGGTTTTAATAGGTGGAACAATACTTTTATTAGGCTTGCTTACATACATGGCTAAGAAATTTTAACTGTTATTTAATTGGTTTGTAACGTTATAAATTTTTCATTTATATCAATATTTATTTAACTACAGTTTTTAAATAATTTCTATCGTTTTTACATTTATGTATAGCACTTATACATTTTATGTTGTTATTTCTTTTATTATGCAGTTTATTTATTTTATTATTAATTTTAAAATGATTTAAATATGTTAGAGAAATTTAAAAAATTCGAAATCGAAAATCAATATTCCATCTATGGTGGTTGCCAAGAAATTGATTATCACCAAACAGAAGATGACTCTGTAATGAGATAAATCTTCTAAAACAATAATTAAGTAGAATTTAAAAGCGAACTTCGGTTTGCTTTTCTTTTTTCTTACTTTTCACACTACTGTTTTAATTTATTTTGTAACATTATATATAGTTCATTGACTTATCTATTGTATGATTTTATTTTCTATATATATGGGTGTTTTAGGTGTTTTAAATATACTTTCAACTTTTTTTGAATGGGAGCTTTTTAAAAAAAGTTGGCACAAAGGGAAACCTTACTCTAATTTTGATAAAATCATGTCTTATATTGTTAGTTTTATATTTGTTATAATTAGTATATTCATTTTTATAAAGAGTTATTAACCACAGTTTAATATTTCTTTCCGTGTTTGTGTTCACGCAATGAATTAAATCGCATTTTAGCTTTAATATGCTTTTCTAAATAGCTTAGACAAATTAGATATGGAATCAGTTTTAAAAATAATATTAGAATTTATTAGTGAAATATTTACTTCTAACACAAAATTGACTTTGGTTGTTAGCATATCAATTATTTTTTTCTTTTTGTTATTCATACTATTTTAATTACTGTTTGTTTGATTTGTAACATTTTTTCATACCTATATACTAATAGGTATGAACTTTTATAATTGTTTTAAACTTTTTATAATTACATTATTAAGCATAATTGCTTTTTGTGCTTGTCTATATATTTTCGGACTTATGTTTGGAAAGGCATTTACACTATTGGTTTTATTTATCATTTTTTTAAAACATGTAGTTTATGACGAATTGAAAATAGGTGAATAACTACTGTTTAATTGGTTTGTAACATTTTCTTTAGTATTAATACTAATTAGTATGGATGAAAATATTTCTAATATTATTATGGCTTTTTTTCTTTTTTCATTTGCGTATGAAAAACCATTCATTAATGCAGAAACAGGAAAGCAAAAAACATGGTATCGAATACTTCTTTTTATAGGTTTTTCATATTTTTTAATTAAACTTACCTTAGGATTGATTTCTTAATTATCTACAGTTTAAGTGATTTTTCGGTTTTAATTATATTTAATCTCAAATATTTTATCATGCTTAAATTTTTAAAGTTTTCATTCTTAATAATATTTCCTTTTTTCCTTTTTAGTTGTTCTAATGATGATAATTCAATTAATTGTAATGAATTAAATATTCAAAGTCCTGATGATAATTTCATGACTTGTGAAGAATTAGCTCAAGAATATAATTGTGACTGTAATTAACTATAATTATAAAGAAATGTACTTCTTAAAGTATTATATATATAAGATAACTATATAACTTTTATAATAGAAATATAGTTACCTTAGTAATTATATAACATTGTTGTAACCAATTTGAGAAAACGCAAATGATATTTGAAACTGAAAGATTATTTATAAGAAAACTTCGAAAATATGACATAGAAGGATTTTATAATATGCAAAGTAATCCGAACGTTATGCGACATATAAAAAAAATTATGAATCGTTCTGAAAGTGAGAATGAATTGAAACGATTTATGGATTATTATAAAAATGAAGATATTTTCTTTAACATCTGGGCAGTTGAACAAAAAAACGATAACAATTTTATTGGTATTTGTGGTGTTTATGAAAATGATAAGTCAGAATTTGAAATAGCATATAGACTTCGTGAGTTTTATTGGAAAAAAGGTTTCGGAACAGAAATCGCAAAAGGTTTAATAGATTATTGTTTTGAAAAAATAAGTTTGAATGAATTATCAGCTTACGTAAGAGTTCAAAATAATAGCTCTGTAAACATTCTTGAAAAAGAAATGGAATTTATAAATGAATTTCATTGTGAAAAGACAAATTCTTATGAGCGACTATATAAACTAAAAAAAGAGAACTGGTTACAACAATGGCTATAATTAATACGAATTTAGGTACTTAACCCAAAAGTAATTGTTTTTAATTCCCGCTCCAACCATAGCCGAGACGTTAGCATGCATTCGAAAAAATGAATAGAAAATCTAAAATCTTTATATCATTATTATTGATAATATCTGGTTGGTTACTAACTGGAATTGGATTTACTGTAAAGATTGGACATCCGATAAATACAACTCTTTTTTTATTAGGACTTTTGACTTTCCTTGGTGGGATTATTTGGTTAATAGTTTTAATTAAATCTAAAATTGATACGAAATCATAAAATGACAGATACTAAAGGATATACATATTTTGCTATTAAAACTGAAAATGAAAAAATCGGACTGGATGAATTCAATTCATATCTAACAATTAAGCCGACGGAATTCAAAAAGATGTTTGAAAACGGAAAAACTCCGAAATGCACAACTTGGGAATTATCCTCAGGTAAATTGATAAATCCCTACTACTTCGAAGAAATTGAAAAATTGATTAATGAACTTGAAAAACATAGAAATGAATTAATTGGATTAAAAAAACAAAATCCTGAATTTTCATTTGTTTTAGAAGTTGTAATCTTTTTAGGAGATAAAACTCCAGGCCTTCATTTTAGTGAACGAACAATACGATTTATAAATGATATTGGTGGAACTATAGATTGTGACATCTATAACGAAAAATAAAAAACGACACGCTAACAAATTGTATATTGCATATGCTCACTTTGAAAAGCAAACGCAACATACGATGAACGTTGTACACAATTAAGCAATAACTATGAAAATTGGATTTGGATTTGACAAATACCCTGAAGAATATGACTATATAGCGACTTTTAAAGAAGTCAATGGACTTGAAGGAGAAAATGTCATTCAAAAACATTTAGAAAACGAAAATTCTATTGATTATTGTGAATTAACTCTTTTTAGATGTAGTATTGGAGAGAAAGAATTTCTAAATAGGTTTGATAAAGAGAGTAAACATTATGATTATTCAGCTTACATCTACATTTTATCCTCAAGTGGAAATATTTTAACATCAAATTTCATTTCTGGAGTAGAAGTTTCAAAAATATTTAAAGACAATAACAACTTAAATGTAACTATAAATGGTTGGTTATATCCATCAAGTAAAGGGTTTTACGAGATTGCGAAAAAACGTTTAAACAATGATATTAAAACTTTCGGAACTTGGAAAGATTTATCACCAGAAAAAGTTCAAGGTTGGTTAGATGCAAGTATAAGGTTAGGAACTTATTCAGAAGATGTTTCTAATAAAATTGTGAGTATTAATAGTAATGATATTGATTGTGAAGATAAATTCTATTGTGCACTAGGAGAGTCAATTAACGGAATTGGAGGTTATTTTGGAAGAAATTTAAGTGCCTTAAATGATTGTTTCTACGGTGGCTTTGGAATAAAAGAAAATTTCACTTTAAAATGGTTAAATCACGAAATATACAAACAGAAATTTCCTGAACATTTTAAAGGCATATTAGAAATTTTTTCAGATAATAATAAGACACTAATTTTAGAATAAACCTATGTACAACTCGGTATATAAAACATAACTAATAAATCGAAATTTTTATGCTTATTTGCAAAGACCGCCAAATTTAAAATTTGGTATTTAAGATTAATACGTTAAAAACAAAATATAAAAATTCGACTTTGTGTTAATCCGAAAAATTCGTGCCTTTTATATGCTACATTTCATACATAAAACCGTTGTAACCAATTTGACCAAACGAAATGAATCCTACAGAATTTAAAAAACTTTGGATGACTAATGACTCTGAAAGATGGGTTGAATTTCCAATTGACCAAGTAAAAAAATCAAATCTGAATGAAAAAACAAAGGAATTTTTAAAAATCGGATTTCCAGAAGATGCAGCACCTTTTTTAGGATTTGGATTAAGAAGTTATAATTGGGAATTTAATACAATCCAAAGATATTATGAATATGATGATTTAGATGAAAAAACTAAAGATTATTGGATTTTTGGTTCAGACAATAATGGAAATCCAATTTGCATTGATTCATCTAATAATGACAAATTAGTTCTACTTGACCACGAACAAGGATTTGAGTTTATGGAAAATATGAACAAAAATATTTCAGAATTAGCTTCTTCTCTTCTTCTTTTTAGAGGTTTTATTGAAAGAATAAACAACGAGTTTGGAGAAGATGGGTTTTTCGAATCAATGTTTACAGAAAAGCACCTGATGGAATTAGAAAATGAATTTAAAACGTTGAATCCTAATTATTATCTTGAATCTAGTTTTTGGGACACCGAAATTGAAAATTTAAGAGCAGAAATTGAATAAAAACTGGTTGCGACAACGTGCATAATTAATTGTTTTGGCAAGCGCTTATTTTGAAAATTACTTCGGAATTTTCCATACATAATTCTACTGTTTAAAATATTTTAAAGTAGGGTGTTGAGCATTCCATCTGTTTAATATATGTATTTGTGTTTTGCATAAGATTGGTTTATATGATTAGTTAAGTGATGCATAACATTTTTTATATACTGAAAGACTACTATTAACTTAGTAGTCTTTTTTTTTTTTAGTCTTAAGACTAATTATTTATTATTAATATTATAATAATTGTGTTTTAATTTTTCTCGTTGTAGCTGGTTTATTTTTTTACTCACATATTAAATGGCAAAATGAGAGAGTGAAAACAATGAAGATTATAACTCATAACTACTCTTTTTTAGTTTGTTTATATTTGTGTTATGCTTAAAAAAGCATTTGGCATTATATTCATTATCATAGCATTAATTATTTTAATAGCTGTTATTTATCAAGCACCTAAAGCAATCAATACTGCTTTTATTAGGATAGATAATCTTGACTTTCTTTTTGATAATTACATAACTTATCCAATTATTGCGTTAATAATTGCTTTTATAAGCATTCGTTTTTTACTCAAATTAGGAATTAAGTGGATTAAGAATTAGCTACTTTTCTATTTCATCACATCTAATAATGTTGAGATACATGATTATTAATTTTTCTCTAGCTTCATCCCTTATTTTAGGTTTAATTACAACATTTATATATTCGCCGTTTCTGCAACTACATCTATATTCAAATGCTTTTATATCTACTATTTTTGCATTTACTCTCCTTATAAAGAGTAATGAAATTCGTTACAGTTTATTTATTTCTATGTTGTTTCTTTGAATTATACAATAAGTAAGATACTAGTACCTAAAACACCTGAATAATAGTAGGGTGTTTTTCTTCTTATTATTACTACTTTAATAATTTTATATTTATCCATGTATGAGGTATTAATTCAATTTAAACCCAACATAATTACTCATTGGTGCTGTCAACCTCATTTTTGTAACTTTCATTAATTCTACTGTTTTTTTTAATATTTAATGTTCTTGTACAATACTTCGGCATAATTAATGTTTTACATTTTCTATATTTGAACTTTAAATTACAATAATGAAATATTTATTTATCGTATTAATAAGCTGTTTTTCGTTAACAATAAATGCGCAAAACAATGCTTTTCAAGCAGGAGAAAAACTAACATTTACAGCTGGCTACAAAATGTCTGGTTTAATGACAGATTTTGCTCAGGTAACAATGGAAACTAGTAATGTTAAAACTAAAACATCTACATTATTACGTCTTAAATGTAAAGCAACTTCTTATTCTAAATGGGATAGTTTTTTTAAAATTCGTGATTTATATGAAAGTTATGTAAACCCTAGAACTATCACACCATATTTATATAAAAGGGAAATAAATGAAGGTGGCCATTATAAGTTCATGAAATATAATTTCAATCCAAAAAATAATAGTGTAAAAAGCCAAAGAAAAAAGCGCCGTGGAGATGGAACTATATGGGAAGTTAATAAAAACTACAAAATTGGCAACTCTACAAAAGATATAGTATCTACTATTTATCACCTACGTAGTTTAGATATAAAGAAAGCACCTATTGGTTCTAGTGATTCTTTTAAAGTATTATTTGATAATGAAGAAAAAGCATTTACCTTCACTTTAGTTGGCAAAGAGACAATTAATACTGCTATAGGTAAAAAAGAATGCTATAAATTAAGAATAAGCTTAGTAGGAAATAATGTATTAAAAGGTAGTGGTAACTATCTTTGGTTAACTGCTGATGAAAATAAAATACCAGTATATGCTAAGTTTAAAGTAGCGATTGGTAGTGGTGAGTTAAAAATTAAAAGTGCAACAGGTTTAAAAAATTAAACTATTTATGAGAAAAACAGCTATAGTTTTAGGATTTATTTTTTCAATATTAGCAGTACTTTTGGCTGTATTACCGTTTTATAATTTTGCTTTTATCCCTGCGATTATTGCGCTTCTTTTAGGAATAATTGCGCTTTTAAAATCTAAAGCTGAAGGAGAAAAAAAACATACCATACAACTTATTTTTTTATTAACCATTATCGCTTTAGCTCTAGCAACCTATAAATCTATATATACAACAACCGAAGTTGGAGATACAGAACAATTAGAGCAACTTGAGGAAGATTCTCTAGAAGATTCAATAGACGAATTAGAAGATATAGAAATTTCTGAATAAGAAACGTATTCCATTTTTAGGCTAAATTATATATCTTTGACATTCAAAATCTTATGAATGAAATCCTTTATTATACTTAGTGTATTAGCACTTGTTGGTTCTTGTGCTGAAACAAAATATTCGAAAAAAATTGAAAATTTAGATAATGGAGTACAAATTACAGACAGTACTCTTGTTACAAAATATGCAAACACCATAACAGCCGAAGAATTAAAATCTAACCTATATATCTTTGCCTCTAAAGACTATGAAGGTAGAGCTGTAGGAAAGCCTGGTCAAATAAAAGCTGTAAATTTTCTTAAACACTTTTATGTAAAAGAAAATATAGCGCCAGCTATTAATGACTCTACATATTTTCAAACTATCCCTGCAAGTTTTTTACCAGAAGGCACTGGCGACTCACAAAATGTTTTGGCTTATATTAAAGGCTCAGAAAAACCTGAAGAAGTGTTAATTATTTCTGGCCACTTAGATCATATAGGCGTTGAAAATGAAGATATCTATTTTGGTGCAGATGATAATGGTTCTGGATCTATGGCCATTCTAGAAATCGCACAAGCATTTAAAATTGCAGAAAGAGAAGGTCATAGACCTAAAAGAAGCGTGCTTTTTATGCATTTAACTGCCGAAGAAATTGGCTTACAAGGTTCGTTATATTATACTCAAAATCCTATTTTTGATTTAAATAAGACTATCGCAAATTTAAATATAGATATGATAGGTCGTGTGGATGATAGACATAAAGACAATCCAAACTACATTTACATTATAGGTGCAGATCGTATTAGCAAAGAACTTAATTTTGTTTCAGAAAAAGCCAATAACAGTTTTACAAATTTAGAATTAGATTATAAATATAATGCTGAAGACGACAGTAATAATTATTACTACCGTAGTGATCACTACAATTTTGCAAAACAAAATATACCTGTTATTTTTTATTTTAATGGAGAACACCCAGATTATCATAAACCTACAGATACTCCAGATAAAATAAACTACTCCCTTTTAGAAAAACGTACAAAACTTATATTTGCCACAGCATGGCAATTGGCAAACAAAGACAAAATGCTTAAGCATAATGAGGACATATAACATGTTAAAACTGTTTTAAACATACAGTAATCCTTTTATTTTCTTGTACTTTTACAATTACTAACAACTTTTTAGTTTTTATGAAAAAAATAACAATCATTTTAGGTGCAGCTTTATTGCTCGCAGCCTGTGGCACATCTAATAATTCTACTACAAAAAAAAATAAAGTAGTTGCAAATGCATCTACTTATGCAAGTTCTATAACTTCTGCCGATTTAAAAACAGCACTTTACAAATATGCATCAGATGAATTTGAAGGTCGTGAAACTGGGAAACCTGGTCAAAAAATGGCTGTAAATTTCATAAAAGAACATTACATGAAGTATGGTGTTGCTGCTGCTAAAAGTGATGGTAATTATTTTCAAGAAGTACCATTAGAATTAATGTCTGCTCCTGGTATTTTAGTTGATGTAAATGGTGTTAAATACAAGCAAGTCGATGACATTATTTCTGTTGGAGCTGGTAAAACACAAGTTTTAAACACTAAAGAAATTATATATGCTGGCTTTGGTATAGATGATGAAAAATATTCAAGCTATACTAATATGGAAGATTTAACTGATAAGATTGTATTAATTAAATCTGGCGAACCAAAAAATGATGATGGTACTTATGCTATAACTGGAACAACCCAAAGTTCTAAATGGTCAGACTTTAGGCAAGCATATGCCTCTAAAAGAGATGCCGCTCAAAAACGTGGTGCTGCCGCTGTATTATTTTATTATCCTGAAGTATACCAAATGGCTGCCATGCGTTTTGGTACTTCTAGTGGACGAATGTCTTTAGCAGGTAATAGTGATGTTATGTACTATTTTATGGTAAATACCGATTTAGCAAAAAGCTTGGTTTCTGATATTGAAACTAATGAAAAAACAATGCCTGTAGCAACTAATATGAGCTTAGATTTTAAGAATAATTCTGAAGCTATAAGTTCTGAAAACGTAGCTGCAGTTATAAAAGGAAGCGAAAAACCTGATGAATATATTATTATTTCTGCGCACTTAGACCATGAAGGTATTAAAAATGGAGAAGTCTATAATGGTGCAGATGATGATGGCTCTGGAACTGTTGCCGTTTTAGAAATTGCCGAAGCTTTTGCAAAAGCTAAAAAAGACGGAAACGGCCCTAAACGTTCAATTGTATTTCTTAATGTTACTGGTGAAGAAAAAGGACTTTTAGGCTCTAGATATTATACAGATATTGATCCTATATTTCCATTAGCAAATACTGTAGCAGATTTAAATATAGACATGATTGGTCGAATAGATCCAAAACGTAAAAAAGAAACTAGAAACTACGTTTATTTAATTGGTAGCGATAAATTAAGTACAGAATTACATAACATTTCTGAAGCTGTAAATAAAAAGTACATGAATATTGATTTAGATTACACATTTAATGATGATAATGATCCAAATCGTTTTTACTACCGTAGTGATCATTATAATTTTGCAAAAAATAATATTCCAGTAATCTTTTATTTTAATGGTACGCATGATGATTACCACAGACCAGGAGATACTCCAGATAAAATCCAATACGATTTATTAGAAAATCGCACACGTTTAGTGTTTTATACTGCTTGGGAATTAGCTAATAGAGATGCAAGAATTGTAGTGGATAAAGCTGTAGAGTAAAGACATTAAGTATATTTATAAAATAAGAAAGGTCTAAGTCAATCTTGGACCTTTTTATTTTGTAGAAATAAAGAACCGTAAAACTAGTACAACAAAAAAAGCTTCTCATTTCTGAGAAGCTTTTTACTTTTGGGTGGAAGACCGGGTTCGAACCGGCGACTTTCGGTACCACAAACCGACGCTCTAACCAGCTGAGCTACAACCACCATTTGTGCGCATTTTTGTAATGCGTGTGCAAATGTAAATTAATTCCTTTTTACTACAAAGACTTTTAGTAATATTTTAAATATTTTTTATTGATATTTTTATTTCAAATCAAACAAACTGTCTACAGCAACATACCGTTCTACCGTAAATGCCTCAGCGTGATCTACTCCCACTAATCGTCCTAAGTCTCTTGCTCTGTAATCTATACTATCAATAAATGTTTTACTTGTAATTGGAGTTACTGGATCTTTACTATTAGGGTCATAAAATTGTGTCTTATATGCCTTAACAGAAGCCATTTTAACATCCATGTAACCAGAAACATCAACAACTAAATTGGGCTCTAAATTTTTCCACTGTACATAATGATACACTGTTTTTGGTCTCCATTTAGCTTGTGGTTCTCCATTAAGTTCTGTTTCAATTTTAAGTAACCCGCTTAAAAAGCAAGCATCACTAACCAATTTACTACCCTTTCCATGATCTATATGCCTATCATCTACCGCATTACAAATCACTATTTCAGGTTGATACTTACGTATCATTTTTATAATTTCTATTTGATGTGTTTTATCGTTAATAAAAAAACCATCAGCAAAAGCTAAATTTTCTCTTACTGCAACACCCAATATCTTTGCAGCATCTGCAGCTTCTTGATCTCTTGTTTCTGCGGTACCACGAGTTCCTAATTCTCCTCTGGTTAAATCTACTATTCCAACTTTTTTTCCTTGAGCTACAGCTTTTGCTACAGTAGCTCCAGCTCCTAATTCTACATCATCTGGATGCGCTCCAAAGGCTAATATATCTAACTTCATCTATTTTAGTTATTTTGTTTTGTCCATTTAGTTTGTTCTTTTTTATTCAAAAAAGTCCAAGCTACTACTCTACTCTTTTTATTCCCTTGATCCATTGCTATGGTATTAACTGTTGTTGCTCCTAATTTAGTTAAGGACTTATACATAGACTTAACATTATCTTTATTAGAAACTAAAGTTGTATACCAAAAACAAGAGTCTTTATGTAAAGAGCTTTCATACAAATAAGTATGCAAAAAAGCTTTTTCTCCTCCATTATACCAGAGTTCATGAGCTTCTCCTCCAAAATTTCTTATTGGTGAGTCTTTTAATTTACCCAAACCTTTCAGTTTGCTTGTAGTGACTGCTAATGCTTCTGCTTCATTTTTATAAAATGGTGGATTACACATAGTAACCGCAAATCTATTAGTCCCATTTAAAACACCTTCAAAAATATGTGATTTATCTTGCTGAAAATTTAGTTTTATACTACTCTCAAGCTTATTTTGATTTATTATCGCTTTAGCAAAAGCTATGCTTTTTTTATTACAATCTGTAGCTAAAAAATTCCAATTATACTCGGCATAACCCAATAAAGGATAAATACAATTTGCGCCTGTACCAATATCTAAAACGTTTATGTTATTATTAATATTTGAAGTCTTTAACAAATCGTTTATATGATGAATATAATCTACTCTTCCTGGAATAGGTGGACATAAATTATCGTCTGGAAATTCCCAAAAACTAATATTATAATATAACTTTAAAAGCGCTGTATTAAGTAATTTTACAGCTTTTGGATTCGCAAAATCAATAGTTTTATTTCCATATTGATTTGTTGAAACAAAAGGCTCTAATTTTGAAGTCACTTCAATTAGCTTTTCAAAATCATAACCTTTTTTATGTTTATTATTTTTATGCAATGTTATAATTGATTTACTGCTTGCTCAATATCTGCTTTTAAATCACTAGGTGCTTCTATTCCAACTGAAAATCTAATCAATCCATCACTAATACCTATAATATCTCTTTTTTCCTGACTTAACAAAGCATGTGAGGTTTTTGCAGGGTTTAAAACTGTACTTTCTAAACCTGCTAAACTCATAGAGGCTTTGATTAATTTTAAAGCTTTTTGAAATTTCACAGAATCTAAACCATCAACTAATTCAAAAGATAGCATGGCTCCAAACCCTTTCATTTGTTTTTTTGCTAATTCGTATTGCGGATGTGATTTTAATCCTGGATAGTATACTTTTTTTATAAATTTTTGAGCTTCTAACCATTTCGCCATTTTACGTGCATTTTTTGTTTGTTTTTTTACACGTAACCCCATAGTTTTCATACTACGTTCTAACATCCAAACGGTTAGATCGCTTAAACTACCTCCAAGGTTTTTAGAAACATTCCAAATCTTTTCCATATGTTCTTTAGAACCTGCTACTGCACCTGCACAAATATCACTATGTCCTCCAAAATACTTAGTTGCCGAGTGCATAATAAGGTCGATACCAAAATCTGCTGGATTTTGGTTTATTGGACTAGCAAAAGTATTATCTATACTTGTAACAATATTTTTAGATCTTGCTAATTTGGCTACTGCTTCAATATTTGTAATAGTAAGCAAAGGGTTTGATGGTGTTTCTATATGTATAAGCTTAGTATTTGGTTTAATAGCATTCTCAAAATCTTTAACATCATAGCCATCTGTAAACGTAAAATCTATATTCAATTTCGGGAATTCCTCTTGTATAAAATTACTAGTACCTCCATATAATGTATTTTGAACTACAATGTGATCGCCAGCCTTTAAAAAAGCTAAAAACATATGACTAATAGCAGCCATACCAGAGCCAAAAATCATAGCAGTTTCAGTGTGTTCTAAAGCAGCTACTTTTTTTGCTAAATACTCTTGATTTGGTGTATTAAAATAACGTGGATAACGCTTAACATCAACATCTAAAAACTCATACGAAGAAGCCAAATATATTGGAGATACTGCACCTTTAAACTGTTCGTCTTTTATCTCGCCTACATGGGCACAAATGGTATTTAAACCTAACTTTTTTTTGCTCATACTGTAAAGATAGAAAATATAGAGTTTGAAAAATAAGTAATTTAAAATTTAAACATTAACTGTTTTCCATTTCCCTTTTTTAAACCAAATAATACCAATAATAGCTATTAATACTTCTGCTAATGTAATGGCCCAAAAAACGCCAACTGGTCCAAAATCAAATGTAATAGCAGCTAGATATGCAAATGGCAATTGGAACATCCAAAAACAAATAAAATTAATATATGTTGGTGTTTTTGTATCTCCCGCTCCATTAAATGATTGTATTACGGTCATACCATAACCATAGAAAATATAACCTGCAGCTATAATACGTAAACATAAACTACCGTATTTAACAACACTTGGAGTACTATTAAACAGCCCTACAATTTGAGGTGCAAATACTAAATAAATTACAGATACCAATCCCATAAACCAAGCATTATACTTTCCGGTTTTCCATACAGAAGCTTCTGCTCTATCTGGTTTTTTAGCACCTAAGTTTTGTCCCACTAATGTTGCTGCGGCATTACTCATACCCCAAGCTGGCATTATAGTAAACATCATTACGCGAATAGCGATAGTATAACCTGCTAAAACTTCGCTTCCAAATTCACTCATAATTCGCATTAAAAAAACCCAACTAGATGTACCTATTAAAAACTGTCCTATTCCTCCTAGGGATACCTTAACAAGGTTTAACATTACACCAATTCTTAATACTAAATCTTTAACTTTTATCTTTATTTTACTGTAGCCGTAAAATAAAACGAATAACTGAAAGACAACAGCAGTACCACGACCAATAGTAGTTGCTATTGCTGCACCTTCAACACCATAAGCTGGAATTGGTCCAAAACCAAAAATAAACATTGGATCTAATATAATATTAAGACCATTAGATAATATAAGCGTCCACATCGCTATAGATGCATTTCCTGCACCTCTAAATACTGCATTAATTAAAAAGAGTAACATAATTGTAATGTTTCCTCCCAGTAATATTTTAGTATAGCCATAACCTTCAGCTATAAGATCTGGTTCTGCTCCCATTATTTTTAAAATTTCTTTAGGATATAGTATACCAATAACACTAATTATTACAGCTATTAAAACACCTAGAAACAAAACTTGAACAGTGGCTTGCGATGCGCCTTTTAAGTCTTTTTCACCAACTCGTCTTGCTACAACAGCAGTTGCAGCCATACTTAAACCAATAGCAACAGCATACACTAAAGTAATTACAGACTCAGTTAAACCTATTGTTGCTACTGCATTAACACTTACTTGTGATACATAAAGAATATCTACTATTGCAAAAATAGACTCCATTAGCATCTCTAAAATCATAGGAATGGAAAGCATAAAAACGGCTCGTCTTATGCTACCAGAAGTAAATTCTTGTTCTTTACCTGATAAGGCTATTTTAAAATATTGAAAAAATTGTTTTATGGAAATTGTATTTGATTGCATTTTAATTATGTTTAATAGATAAGACATTGTTAATCATAATAAAATGACTAACACTCTATAGTCGAACAAGTTTCGACAGGACGAAAAACATATATTAAACAATCATAAGTAACAAATATGGCTAAATATTTTGAAACTAACAATTAAATAATGTAAAGAATAAATAAACCTATTTACTATTTTTTATAAAATTTAGCATATTTCAGGTAAGCAAAAAAGCCTAATACAGCAACAATTACAACTGCTATTCCTATAAATTTTAAACTTACAATTTGGTCTCCACTTGCATAAGAATGTAAGCCAGCAAGATAAAAGTTAACTCCAAAGTAAGTCATCATAATACTTGCAAAGGCTACAATAGACATTAAATTAAAAAACCATCTACCACGTAATCCTGGTACTAATCGCATGTGTATAACAAAAGCATAAACCATAATACTAATTAATGCCCAAGTTTCTTTTGGATCCCAACCCCAGTAGCGTCCCCAGCTTTCATTTGCCCACATACCGCCAAGAAAGTTACCAATAGTTAACATGACTAAACCAACAGTTAATGCCATTTCATTAATTATAGTTAACTCCTTAATATTTAAGAGCATTTTTTCTTTGTTCTTTTCATTGGTTAAGATCATTAATAATAATACAACAACCCCTAATATCATTCCTAAAGTAAATGGGCCATAACTGGCTACAATTACTGCTACGTGAATCATTAACCAATAGCTATCTAAAACAGGTTGCAAATTAGCAATAGCTGGATCCATCCAATTCCAATGCGCAATCATTAATATCATAGATGTTACAAAAGCCGCAGCTGCTATAGTTAAATCTGATGTTTTTCGATAAAACGTGTATGTAAACATGCTTAAAATCGCACGCAATACTTTATTTTTTATAGGCGATTTTTTTGCTGCTCCCATTAATAATCCAAACAACATTGTTGCCCAAGCTACATAAATCATAGATTCATAAGCATCACTCCAAGGTGCATGTCCTGAAATATACCATCGTGCAATTAAACCTAGTGTGTGCAATACAAATAAACCAATTATAACACCTTTAAATACTGTTACTATTGTATTAATTAGTTTGCTTTTATCCTTAAATATTTGAACTATTAAAACAATAAATAGCAATGTGCCAGCATACATATACCAACTATATAACTTCTTAAAAATATCGTATTTATTATAACGAATTTCTGCTTTAATTTTGTCATCACTAAGCATGACTTCGCTTCCTATAGCTTTTTGGTTTTTCTTAAATGCTGCTAAAAGTTTATTAGCTTCGGTATAATCTCCGTTTTGTTTTGCTGCATTTAGCCTATATAAATAAACATCAAAACTACCATTAATAAATCCTGCATAGATAGAATCTTCTATCTTATCATTATATCCATCTTTTCTAAATTCATCATCAGAAATCCATTTATTATTTTCATCATTAGGTACAGGGAAAATTCTTAAAGATTTTCCTTGAATTGTATTATATAGTAAGTTTACACGAGAGTCCGTTTCTTTAAATTCTTTTTGAAAACCACTAGGTATTTGTGCTTTGTATGCTTCCTCTAAATATGGTTCTAACTTATAATCACCTCTATTAGTAAAAAAATGAGCTAGCGTAGCATATTTTTCAGTTTTTTCTAAGCCAATAATCTTACGTATAGAATCTCCCTTTTTAGGTTTTAAATAAATAATAGGGACATTATACCATAATAACGGACTTTCTTGAATGGATAAAAATACTTGATCTGCAGTAAAGGTTTCATATGTATCACTTTTACTTAACTTTCTTAGAAACTCTGAAGCATAAGTATTTAAAGGCATCATTCTTCCTCCAATATCTTGAATTACTAAGTTTCCAAAATTCTCAGCTTCATGTTTAGGAACAACATTTGCTTTTAAAATAGAATCTACTTGAATTTTATTTTCAGCAAAAGAAAATACTTGCTCTTCTTTTATATTTACTTGCTGTTCTTGCGTTTTGGTATGCTCACTATGATCATGACCATCGTGCTCATTATGCTCTTCAACTTGAGCAAAAGCCGATATAGAAAAACATAAAACCAAAAGCATTGTTAGCTTGCTTTTTTTATTTTTCACTTTCTCTAAAGCTTTTTTCAAATCGGCAAAACGTGTATTCTTATCAAATAAAATGGCCATTAATCCAAAATATAAAAGAAAATACCCTAAATAAGTAAACCAAGTTCCCCATCGATCATGATTTACAGAAAGAATGGTCCGTTTTTCATTATTATCGAAACCAGATTGAAAGAAACGATAGCCTCTATGATCTAATACATGGTTCATGTATATTTTATAATCAAAATCACCTTTCTCTTCATCTTTTACCGTAATGGCACTAGAAAAAGCAGAATATACATTTGTTGTTCCTGGTCTTTTATCTGCGACAAAGTCATTTAGCTTAACACTAAAAGGTAGATCTAATACTTTAGAACCAAATTTTAAATCGAAAACTAAACCGCCAACATTAACTTGCTTCCATTTATTATTTGTACCAATTCCGCCTAATAAATTTACTTTTTTTGTTTCTCCATTTGCAGTAACATTAACTACAATACCATCTTCATCACTTTTAAGTAGTTTAGATTTTTTTACTACATCAAAATGCCCTTTTATAACTGGTTTAGGAAAAACCATTTGCATTTTACCAATAACATAACGAGATCTTAACATTAATGGTTGTAAGCTATCTTTCGCTAACTTACCTTGTGCCATCGTTGCCATTGTTAAAAATTCACCTTCAAAAGGTGATTTAATATTTAAAGAATCTCCTGCATAAGTAATATTTATGGCTCCTTCAGTTGGTTTATTTAAAGCAATTAATACATTATGAATGTTTTGTATTTCTCCTACTTTTAAATAATGATTATGTGGTGTTCCATCTCCAGCTTCTACAATTTTAAGATATTCTTCACCAGTATCATCTGGAATAATATCTTCTTCTGCATTAGAAATAAATTTATCTAATGTGATGCTAATTGGTGTATCACCATATTTAGAATTAATATTTAATTTATTATTTAGTCTTTCAGAAAAATCAACAGTTTCTTCAATTCGTAGACGCTGCGGCACACCTCCAATTTTATAATCTCCATTAACTAAAACAGATAAATATGTTTTTTCGGAAAGGAATGTATTTTCTGTTTCCCCTTCAAAAATTGGCATTTTACCTTCATAACCAATATACCTTGTAATAAAGGCACCGAATAGAATGAAAATAAAAGCTAAGTGTAATGTTAATGTTGCCCATTTTGCTTTTTTATACAATCTGAATCTAAAAATGTTACCAACAAAATTGATAACAAAAAATACCATAATGGCTTCAAACCAAATAGTATTATATATCCAATATCGAGAATAAGGCGTTGGAGATGTTTCCATGTGCCTATCCATAAAAGTACCAATACCCATGGCTAGCGCGAAAGCAAAAAATAGAAAAGCGGTTAAACGTGTAGAGAAGAGAAATTTTGCGAGTTTATTTTGCATAATATCAAGGCTATTTTAGCTCGTGCAAAGATAAGCCTTTTTGTTTGTTTTTTTAAACTGTATCGTGCGTAATTAATTGTTAAAGTTCTATTCGCTTTTTTGTCTAGCTTCAAAAATTTTTAAATACATAAAAGTTCCCATTTTTCGAGCGCGTCGTTTAGCATTTTCTGCAACTTCGCCATGAAATAATTCATCAATGGTTTGTAACCAATAATTTAACCAAATGCCAAAGTGTAGTTCTGTAATACTATTATTGTTTTCTTTATCTACAGTAACATGAACGTCTAAAGGATTCCCTTTATATTTTTTCTCTAATCTTCTAGTCATAAACAAACTAGTTTCCCAAAACGTTGTTAAGTGCTCTAAATGCGCATCCCAATCTTTAATTTTATTATTAAAAAAAGGTCCTAGAACGTCATCATGCCTCACTTTTTTATAAAAAGTAGAGACAAGGTTATATACATTGTCTCTATTCTCAATATCTTTTTTTTGTTTTATCATCTGTACTATTATAGATTAATGATAATCAATAATATATTAATTAACATAGACAAAACTAACATATTAAACACCAATTTATAACCTAATTGCGCTAAAACAGATGCATTATAAGCCATAGAGACTATAACACATAGTGTTAATTGAAAAAAAGGAAACGCATCTACAGCACTGGTTTGCAAAATATACATAGCAGCAATAGAACCTATACAACTTTGAAGAATGATACTTAGTGGTATATATATCATAAAGTTTACTTTAAAATCTGATAGCATATAATTATAATATTTCATAATGTGTGGTGTTTAAATTAACACTACAAATTTCTATATCATATCTTTGTTATTTTATGATTGAAATCATAATACTATGATAGCTCCAGATATTTTACTACGTTATAAAGCAACTTTAAAATCTTTTAGTAAAGACCGAGTTATTTTTAATGAATTAGATACGCCTCAATTTTACTTTCAAATAAAAACGGGAAAAGTAAAAATGTACAATATAACTGAAGACGGTAAAGAGTTTGTACAGGGTTTCTTTGAAGATGGCAAGTCTTTTGGAGAACCGCCATTATTTGTCGATTCTAAATATCCTGCTTCTGCAGCTGCAATGGATAACACTGAAGTTTACATACTTCCAAAAACTATTTTTTTAGACCTTTTAAAAGAGAATCCAGAGATTCATCTAAATATAACTAAGTTACTTTGTGAACGTATGGTTTATAAAGCAACAATAATAAAAGAGGTTTCTATTTATCCACCAGAGCATCGTATTCTAACACTATTAAATTACCTAAAAACGGCTTCAAATACAGATAAAAAATCACTATATGAAGTGACACTAACTAGACAACAACTTTCTGAACTTACAGGACTTAGAGTAGAAACTGTTATTAGAAGTGTGAAAAAATTAGAAAAGTCCAATAAATTATCGATCTCTGAAAGAAAAATTTATCTGTAATTAACTACTTTAGCGCTATGATTTCAGTAGTACTTTTAGGCGCAGGAAATGTTGCCTCTCATTTATATAAAGCATTTCAAAATGCTAAAGACGTTGATGTAAAACAATGGTATAATCGTAACATTAAAGCTATTGATAGCTATAAAAATGATGTCGACATTACTGATGATTTATCCAGTTTAGTAGAAGCAGATATATACATTTTAGCGGTTAGTGATGATGCTATAGAAGATTTATCTAAGCAATTACCGTTTGAAAATCGATTAGTAGTACACACTTCTGGAAGCACTAGTTTGTATGCTGTAGATATGAAACAGAAACGTGGTGTATTTTATCCATTACAAACATTTTCTAAAGATGCAGAAGTTGATTTTACAGAAGTACCATTATGTGTTGAAGCGTTAAAAAAAGAAGATTTACCGTTATTAAAATCTTTAGCTAAAGCTATTGGTTGTAAAAGTCACAAAGTAAATAGTGATCAAAGGCAAGGCTTACACTTAGCAGCCGTATTTGTAAATAATTTTACAAACCAATTATACAGAATAGCTCACGAAATTACAGAAGCAAATGGTGCAGAATTCGACATTTTAAAACCTTTAATTAAGGAAACAGCTAATAAAATAGAAACACTTTCTCCTTATATGGCTCAAACTGGACCAGCTAAGCGTAATGATAAAAAAACCATTCGCAGGCATATTAAGCAATTAGAAAGTGACCACCATAAAGCTATTTACGATTTACTAACAAAATCTATACAAAAAACTCATGGCAGACGATAAAAGCTATAAAGAATACTTAAGCAACATTAATACTTTTATTTTTGATGTTGATGGTGTTTTAACCGACGGTTCATTAACTATTACCTCGACTGGGGAGATGTTAAGAACCATGAATGTTAAAGACGGTTATGCCATGAAACAAGCTTTAAATAAAGGCTATAACTTGTGTATTATTTCTGGTGGAACAAATGAAGGTGTTCGCAATAGATTGAAAAATTTAGGTGTTGAAGATGTTTTTTTGGGAGCCCATAATAAAATTGAACAATTTAAAGAGTATACAAAAGCTAAAAAGGTAACTCCTGAAAATGTATTATATATGGGAGATGATATTCCAGATATTCCAGTTATGAAACGCGTTGGTTTAGCTACTTGCCCACAAGATGCTGTGCATGAAGTAAAAGCTATATCTCATTATATTTCACATAAAAATGGCGGTAAAGGTTGCGTTCGTGATGTTATTGAACAAGTATTAAAAGTGCGCGGTGATTGGGATGGCTTTTTTGATGCTTCATTGTAACATAGCACTATTCCTTTAGTCTTATTTGTAATTAATTCAATTACAATGAAAAGACCAAAAAGAAGACACAATACAAGTTTTAGTTATACTGGAGCAGGGAATAAAGCATCTGTTTTTAATAGGAAACCTAGAGCAGTTTTTTCTGAAAGTAAAAATAAGTTAAACAATAAAAGCCTATCTAAATATAAATTAGAATTTAACAATAAGAGTTTATCTAAAATAGAAAGAAAATATATTAAAGATAAAATACGTTCAGAAAATAGAAAGAAAAACATAACAGTAATAATTTTTTCTTTTTTACTTTTAATTCCAATTATTTTGGTCTTACAAGCTATAATTGAAGGCGCATTATCAAACTTAAAATTTTAAATCATTGAATATACTAAACCTCATTCGTTGGAAAAACCTAATCATGATTGCCGGAGTGCAACTTCTAATTAAGTATGCTTTATTTCCTGCATTTGCAATAGATATTACACTAAACGGACTAGGCTTTGCTATTTTAGTGTTCTCGACCCTATTTATTGCTGCTGGTGGTTATATAATAAATGATATTTATGATATAGAAACGGATGCTGTTAATAAACCCACTAAGGTAATTGTAGGCAAACATATAAGCGAAGATATAGCAAACAAACTTTATATTTTATTTACAGTAATTGGAGTTGGTTTAGGGTTTTATTTATCTAACTCGGTTGGTAGACCTCCTTTTTTTATTGTCTTTATTACTATTTCTGGTTTACTTTATATTTATGCTTCTTACCTAAAGCAAATAGCTGTTGTTGGAAATATTGTAGTCTCTGGAGCAGTAGCTTTAAGTCTTTTAATTGTTGGTATTTTCGAATTAATTCCTGCAATTACTACTACCAA
The DNA here is from genome assembly GCF_947500325.1 of uncultured Lacinutrix sp. Classification (GTDB taxonomy): domain Bacteria; phylum Bacteroidota; class Bacteroidia; order Flavobacteriales; family Flavobacteriaceae; genus Lacinutrix. The sequence continues at coordinate 27,450 of NZ_CANMRQ010000019.1, read as the reverse complement.
TCAAGTAGACCAATCAAGTATGTTTGAAATACTAACAGATTTTTCAATTTTAGCATTTCTAATTAATTTTATTCGCGAAATCGTTAAAGATATTCAAGATGTTGATGGCGATCATAAAGCAGGAATGCAAACTTTACCTATTATCTTTGGAAAAACACGAACGGCAAAAATAGCTTTTGGTTTAACTTGTTTTACCATTTTAATAATTGCTTATTATGTAGGCACATTTGTATACATGCATATGTTAGCTATTCTTTATTTCTTAATATTTGTTATTGCTCCACTAATCTATATTGCTATAAAATTATTTACTGCAGAGAAAAAACAAGAGTTTAAACATATTAGTTTAATGCTTAAAATAGTTATGTTTACAGGAATGTTATCAATGGCTTTATATTATTTTATTCTATAGATTATGCTAAACGAAAAACTTAAAAACTTTAATATTATTCTTGCTTCTGGTTCCCCAAGGCGCCAACAATTTTTTAAAGATTTAGGTTTAGATTTCGAAATACGCTTAAAAGAAGTTAAAGAAGAATACCCACCAGCTTTACGTCATTTTGAAATAACAGATTATCTCGCACAATTAAAATCAATGCCTTTTTTAAATGAATTAACAGAAAAAGACATTCTTGTAACAAGCGACACTATAGTTTGGCATGAAGAGACTTGTTTAGGTAAACCTAGAGATAAACAAGATGCTTTTAATATGATTCAGTCATTAAGCGGTAAAACCCATGAAGTTATTACTTCGGTATGTATACGAACTAAAACCTATCAAAAAACAGTAAGCGCAGTAACCAAAGTTACTTTTAAAGATTTAAATACTGATGAAATTTGGTATTATATAAATAATTATTCTCCTTTAGATAAGGCTGGCGCATATGGCATACAAGAATGGTTTGGTTTTATCGCTGTTACAAAACTTGAAGGAAGTTATTTTAATGTTATGGGCTTACCAACTCATCTTGTTTACGAAACGTTAAACTCCATTGCTGAAGGCATTTAGAATCGTATTTTTATATAAAATCTAATACGATGAAAAAGATATTTAAAGCCGAATTAATCTTTTGGGGAATTATTGGTCTCTTATGCATTTTAGGCTCATGTAAACATACAGAAGACAAAACACTTGCTATAGCAAAACCAGAAACCGAAACAAAAGCACTAGTAAAAACTGAAGCTTTTAAACCTACAAAACAATTTAATGAGTATTGGTATGCTGGAGAAGCAGAAATTTCATCGTATAAACTTGAGCAATCACGTTATGGAGAAACTAGAAATGGTACGGCCGTTTTAGTATATGTTACTGAACCATTTTTAACAAAAGCACAAGTAAAAGCAGATTACAATAATCCATCTAATATTAATGTTTTAAAATTAAATGCTACTAAAAAATTTAACACAGGTATTTATCCGTATTCTATTATGCAAAGTACGTTTTACCCAATAGCAAATAACCAACATGCTATTAAGACGAGTTGTTCTGTTCAAGAATGGTGTGGCCATGCCTATACACAACTAAATAATAGAGACCAATTTGAAGTTAATTCTCACTCTTATTTTGAAGGTGAAGCCGATAAAAATTTTAATTTAAACAAAGCCATTTTAGAAAATGAATTATGGACACAATTACGTATAGCTCCTAAAAGTCTACCTACAGGAGAACTAGAAATTATTCCTGCTTTAGAACTTGTGCGTTTAAAACACAAACCCCTTAAAGCATATAATGCAATTGCAGAATTAAAAGACGGTAATTATACGCTTAGATTTCCAGATTTAAAACGAACGTTAAGTATTAATTTTAATACAAACTTTCCTTATGACATTACAAGTTGGGAAGAAACTATAGATGGTAAAACGACTAAAGCAACAAAGTTAAAAACTATTAAATCTGCTTATTGGAATAAAAATAGTAATAAAGATGAAATTTTACGTAAAACACTTCAGTTAGAATAACTTCTGTACTATATTTATACTCTTATTATAGTGTATGAATTCTTTTTTAAAAACCTATCAAAACGAACTTATAAATTCTTTAATAGTCTTTGGAATTTTCTTTATTGTGCAATTTATTGTTAGATTAATTTTAAGGAGAATAGGAAAATCTAAGTTAAAGAATATAGGACGAATTAAACTTATTGGTCGCTATGTTACAGTAACATTTTTAATGATAGCCTTACTTGTTGAAGCTTTTGTTTTAGGTGTAAATATTGAAGATTTAGTGGTTGTATTTTCGTCTGTCTTTGCTATTCTTGGTATTACTTTATTTGCCAATTGGTCTATTTTAAGCAATGTTACTTCTGGAATAGTAATGTTCTTCTCTTTTCCATATAAAATAGGAGATAAAATACAAATCCATGATAAAGAACTAGAGATAACTGCTGTTATTGAAGATATACGATCTTTTCAATTACACTTAAGAAAAGAAAATGGAGACCTTGTAACTTACCCCAATAATTTACTACTTCAAAAAGCAGTGACATTATTAGAAAAAAATGCTGTTTTATAATTCAAACAGAGTTAAACATTACGTTAAAGAAAACCTAAAATCCAATATTAGAAAAGTGATTGTTTATATTTGAAAATCATTCAAATTGAAAACAAAACAATGCGAAAAATAATTGCTACACTCCTACTTACTATACTAATCGCTAACATAAGTAATGCGCAACAGCCACAAAAACTAAACGCTTCTGAAATTCACGATGCAATAAAAAAACTCAATTTTTTAGGTTCTGTTTTATATGTTGCTGCGCATCCAGATGATGAAAACACAAGGTTAATCTCTTATATGTCTAACCATGTTAAAGCCAGAACTGCTTATCTATCTTTAACTCGTGGTGATGGAGGACAAAACTTAATTGGTCCAGAAATTAGAGAATTATTAGGCGTTATAAGAACACAAGAATTATTAGCTGCTAGAAGAACCGATGGCGGACAACAACGCTTTACAAGAGCTAACGATTTTGGATACTCTAAGCATCCAGACGAAACATTAGCAATTTGGAATAAAGATGAAGTATTAAGTGATGTTGTATTAGCCATAAGAGAATTTAAACCAGATATTATAATAAACCGTTTTAATCATAGAAATCCAGGAAGCACTCATGGACATCATACTAGTTCTGCGATGTTAAGCTTGGAGGCTTTTGATTTAGCAAACGACAAATCTGCTTATCCAGAGCAAATAAAAAAATATGGTACATGGCAACCAAAACGTGAGTTTTTTAATACTTCTTGGTGGTTTTATGGTAGTAGAGAAAAGTTCAAAAAAGCAGATAAATCTAAGCTTTTAAATTTTGACATTGGTGTATATTACCCATCAAAAGGCCTATCTAACAATGAAGTAGCCTCATTAGCTAGTAGTAAGCACTTATGCCAAGGCTTTGGTAGGTTAACGCAACGCGGTTCTCAAACAGAATATGTAGAACTTATAAAAGGAGATTTACCTAAAGACAAATCAAATATTTTTGATGGTATTGATACCAGTTGGAATAGAGTGAAAAATGGAAATTTTGTATATAATATTCTAAATAAAGTAGAAACAGATTTCAATTTTCAAAATCCAGCAGCTCATATTAATGATTTAATGACTGCTCGAGAATTAATTAAAAAAATTGACAATAATCATTGGAAAACGATTAAAACTGAAGAAATAGATAACATTATTCAAGCCTGTGCTGGTTTATATCTTGAAGCGTCTTCAAACACACCAACTTCAAGCCCAGGTCAAAGTATAGATGTTAACCTTGAAGTTTTAAATAGAAGCACGGCTAATATAGAGTTAGTCTCTTATAATATTTCAACTAATAAAACTGCAACACTAAAAACTCAATCTTTAAAAGCAAATGAAAAGTTTAATTTTAAAGAAACGGTTAGCCTTTCAACAAATGCAAAACCAACAACACCTTATTGGTTAGATAAAAAGGGAAGTTTAGGAATGTATACTGTAGAAGATAAAAGTTTAATTGGTAAGCCTGAAACACCAAGAGCACTAACAGTTATTTTCAACTTAAAGGTAAATAACAAGCCTTTAACTATAACAAAAGATATCGTTTACAGATATTCTAAACCAGACAAAGGTGAGCTATACAGACCTTTTGAAATTATACCAGAAGCTTCTGCTAAAATTGCTGAAAAAGTAATTATTTTCGAAAATGACCAGCAAAAAGAAATTCCAGTAATTGTAAAAGCTGGTAGAGATAATGTAGAAGGCTATATAGAAATGGAGTACCCTAAAGATTGGAGTGTTTTTCCTAAAAAGCAAAAAATAAATATTGCCAATAAAGGACAAGAGCAAACTATAGTTTTTACTGTTATTCCTCCAAAGAACCAAAGTGAAGGTTTATTAAAACCCAGAGTTATTATTGGAGATAAAACCTATACAAAAGAACTTATAGAAATTAACTACGAGCATATTCCGTTTCAAACAGTATTATTACCAAGCGAAAGTAAAATTGTACGTTTAGATATTAAAAAGAAAGGCGAAAACATTGCTTATATTGTAGGTGCTGGAGATGTTGTTCCTGAAAGCTTAGAGCAAATTGGTTATAATGTAGTTATTATTAAACCAGAAGACATTACTGCTCAAAGATTAAGTCAGTTTGATGCAGTAGTTGTAGGAATTCGTGCATATAATACAGTAGAGGCATTAAAATTTAAACAGCAAACACTATTCGATTTTGTTGAGAATGGTGGTAATATGATTGTGCAATACAATACAAGTCATAGAGTAAAAGTTGATAATGTCGCACCATACAAATTAAAGTTGTCTAGAGATCGTGTTACAGATGAATTTGCTGAAGTAAAAATTCTAGAACCAAACCATGAATTAATGAATGTGCCTAACAAGATAACAGCTAAAGACTTTGAAGGTTGGACTCAAGAGCGTGGTTTATATTTCCCTAACGAATGGGCTAAAGAATTTACTCCACTATTAGCAATGAACGATAAAGGAGAATCTTCTAAAAAAGGAAGTCTATTAGTTGCAAAACATGGTAAAGGTCATTATATCTATACTGGTTTAAGTTTCTTTAGAGAATTTCCAGCTGGTGTATCTGGAGCTTATCGCCTATTTGCAAATATGCTATCTATAGGAAAAGAAAATATAACTACTAACCAAGAAATAAAAAACTAAATGGAACAATCTAAATACAAGTGGAAATCACTTTATACAGCTGTTTTAGTAGCTAACGCGCTTTATATAATAATCTTTTACTTCATTACGAAAGCCTTTTAACTATGCAAACATTAGATTGGATTGTTCTTATAGGAACACTTTTAACCATAGTAGTATATGGTACATTACAAACACGTGGTAGTAAAAATGTAGAAGACTATTTAAAAGGAGGTAGTACTTCAAAATGGTGGACAATTGGCTTATCTGTAATGGCTACACAAGCCAGTGCAATAACATTTCTGTCTACTCCAGGACAAGCCTTTAATGATGGAATGGGCTTTGTTCAATTCTACTTTGGTTTACCTATTGCTATGGTGGTTATTTGTATGGTATTTATTCCTTTATATCACCGTTTAAAAGTATACACAGCTTATGAGTTTTTGGAAAGTCGTTTCGATTTAAAAACCAGAACTTTAACAGCTATTTTATTCTTAATTCAACGTGGATTGGCTGCAGGAATTACCATTTTTGCCCCTGCTATAATATTATCTGCGGTATTAGGCTGGAATCTATTATTGTTGAATGTAATTATTGGAATTTTAGTTATTATTTATACTGTTTCTGGAGGAACGAAAGCTGTAAACGTAACTCAAAAACACCAAATGGTTGTCATTTTCACAGGAATGGTTATTGCTTTTATTTTAATATTAAATCAATTACCTGATGATATTACTTTTTCAAAAGCAGTTGATATTGCTGGTGCAAGTGGTAAAATGGAAGTTTTAGATTTCTCTTTCGATTTAAATAACCGCTATACAATTTGGACTGGTTTAATTGGTGGTACCTTTTTAATGCTATCTTATTTTGGTACAGATCAAAGTCAAGTGCAGCGTTACTTATCTGGCAAATCTGTAAAGGAAATGCAATTAGGTTTAATTTTTAATGGATTATTAAAAGTACCTATGCAATTCTTTATTCTATTTGTAGGTGTAATGGTGTTTGTATTTTATCAATTTAATCAAGCACCAATAAATTTTAATCCTACTGCAACAGAAGTGGTTTTAAATTCTGAGTATGCAGATGAATATAAGGCTATTCAGAAAAAAAACGAAGCCTTATTTGCTGTTAAGAAAAAAGCAATTAACGATTATGTTTCTTCTAATGCAACTAATGATGCAGCTTCTATCGCTAAATTAAATACTGAAAATGAAGTTTTAAGACAGCAAGCCAAAGCGCTTATTGAAAAAGCTGGAGATGCACAAGATCTAAAAGTAGAAAGCAATGATAAAGATTATGTATTTATAAACTTCATTCTTAACAACTTACCAAAAGGTCTAATAGGTTTATTACTAGCTGTTATTTTAAGTGCAGCAATGTCAAGTACATCTAGTGAGTTAAATGCTTTAGCTAGTACAACAACAATCGACTTATACAAGCGCAATACTAGCGAAAAAAGCGAAGCAGATATGGTAAAAGCATCACGTTGGTTTACTCTAGCTTGGGGAATTGTTGCTATTGGAGTCGCCTGTGTCGCGAATCTCGCAGAGAATTTAATACAACTAGTTAATATTATAGGTTCTGTATTTTATGGTAATGTATTAGGTATATTCTTATTAGCATTCTTCTTCAAATTTGTAAAATCTAACGCTGTTTTTACTGCAGCTTTAATTACGCAAGTGATTGTAATAACGCTATTTTTATTAGACAAATACGAACTAATTAATCTACCGTTTTTATGGTTAAATTTTGTTGGTTGCGCCATTGTAATTGCTATAGCGTGTTTGTTACAAGCAGCTAATAAGCAAGCTGGTGTTGTTGAGTAATTAGTAGTGTAATGAAAAAAATAAGGTTATCAATAATATTAAGTTTAATATGGAGTGAAGGTCTATTGTTAGAAAAAAAAGAATAACACCATCAAATAATATTTATTATAAGCATTCATTAAAAAATGAGTGCTTTTTTTATCTTTATAATTCAACCAATACTAAATATTATGAAACTAGGCGCATTTTCAGCAAGTCTTGCTGTAAAAGATATTAAGGCATCGAAAGCATTTTACGAAACCTTAGGTTTTTCTGTTTTTGCTGGACAATTAGAAAACAATTATCTCATCATGAAAAATGGCAATGCACTTATTGGCTTATTTCAAGGCATGTTTGAAAATAATATACTAACATTTAATCCTGGTTGGGATGAAAATGCCAAAACATTAGATAATTTTGATGATGTAAGAACCATACAAAAACATTTAAAAGCGAATAATATCAAACTAGAAACAGAAGCAGATGAATCAACTTCTGGACCAGCAAGTTTTGTTGTTCTAGATCCAGACGGCAATGCCATATTAGTAGACCAACACGTATAAATAAGTGAAATTTAAATCAATTCGCGTGATTTGAAAAAGCCCCTTATAAAATAAAAAAGCGCAATCTCTCGATCGCGCTTTTTAATATCTAAGAAAACAATATTACATTGCTCCCCATTCTTTTAAAGACTCTTTGTTCATTTTCACGTAATCAGCATTGTTTGCTTTTTCAGCACCAGCTAAAGACGCTTTAGCAGCTTTAATAGCTCCTTTTTTGTTTCCAGCTTTTGCATGGATTAAAGATTGTTGACGTAAATACCAGAAACGAGGTTCAGCTTTAGTCATCTCTACAGCTTTATCTATCCATTTAACAGCTTCTTTAATATCTCCATTAGACTCTAAGTTATAACGTGCAGCAGAAAAATAATCTCCAGCAGCTGGTCCATTCATTACTTTAGAGATACTAGCTTCTACTTTTTTAGCAGTAGGAACACTAATTTTTACAGCAGTATAAACATCTTCCCAAATCATACCTAACATTGCAGAATCATTTGTTAAATCGTCAAAAGTCATAGTAAATGTTTCAACTTTCATAGGCATTTTCATTACCTCAGTAGTTACTTTAGCAGCTACTTTAGATTCATCCCATTCTCTTGGCGTTCCCCAGTTATCTGTATTAGAATAAAAAACAACCTCCCAAGACGTAGCATTTGGTGTTATAAAAATAGCATAATCTCCAGCTTTTAGTTCTTTACCTCCAATTGTTACTGCATCACTAAAAGAAATCATAGTATTCTTATTAGCTCCAGCTCTCCATAATTTTCCGTATGGCACTAAATCTCCAAAGATAGTACGACCTCTCATTCCTGGTCTAGAATATTCTAAAGTAACGTCTGTTAAACCAACTTTCTGTTCTATTTTAGAAAACGGACTTGGCTGTGGCGTTTCTATTTGTGCGTTTATAGTAAATGACACCGCAAGTACTAAAACAATAGTTAATAATTTTTTCATAATTTTTTCAATGTATTAGTTATAAATCAAGCTCAAATTTACGAATATCCAAAAGCTAATCTTGTTAACAAAACCTTAAATTAAACCTATTTCACTTGTAAGGCATTTTTATTAATCGTAACATTGCGATAAACAAATAATATGGGATTAGTAAAAACCGAAATGTTTACAAATACACAAAACAGCATTGCTTTATATGCAAAAGCTTTTGGACATCCTGCACGAGTAGCAATTATTCAACATTTATTTAAAATTAAAGCCTGTGTTTGTGGGGATTTAGTTAACGAAATTGGTTTAGCACAACCTACAATATCACAACATTTAAAAGAACTAAAAGCCTTAGGCTTAATTAAAGGCACTGTTGAAGGTACAAGTGTATGTTACTGTATAGATAAAGACAACTGGACAAACATGAAAGCCTTATTAGGTGCTTTTTTAAATGAAGACATTATAAACGACAGTGATTGCTGTTAGAAAATAAAAAAAATATGACACTTATAGAAGTAAAACAACATTTAGAGCAATTAGATTCAATAACATTTACACTTCCAAATGGCAACTTAGTTCCTAATCATTTTCATGTAACAGAGATTGGAAAAATCTCTAAAACCTTTATTGATTGTGGTGGTACTTTAAGACAAGAAAAGAAAGTGAATTTTCAATTATGGAATGCTAATGATTATGACCACAGATTGCATCCAGAAAAATTATTAAAAATTATAGAATTATCTGAAGATACATTAAATCTGGAAAACTTAGAAATAGAAGTAGAATATCAAGGCGAATATACCATTGAGAAATTTGGAATGGACTACCAAAATGGCACTTTCTTATTAACATCTTTAGTAACAGATTGCTTAGCAAAAGATAAATGCGGTATTCCTACGAAACCTAAAGTTAAACTCTCAAATATACAAGATCAAGCCTGTTGTACTCCAGAATCTGGTTGTTGTTAAAACAAGTCATGCGCAAACTAAAAATATCAAAAAATGATAAAACCTGAAGTAAAAATGACCTTTAAAACTATACAGGAACATATAAATTCTCTAGATGTTTCATTAATTACTAAAGAAAGAAAAGCAACATTAGAACCTCTTATTAGCTACATCACAGAGAAATATAATAGTAATGCTGCTATTCAATTAAATTTTATTTGCACACATAATTCCCGTAGAAGTCATTTGTCTCAACTATGGGCACAAGTAATGGCTTTTTACTTTTCGGTAGAAAATGTAACTTGTTATTCTGGAGGCACAGAAGCCACTGCATTGTTTCCCAAAGTTGCAGAAACATTAAAAAACTGTGGATTTGAGATAGAAACTTTGTCATCTGAAAAGAATCCAATTTATAGTATTAAATTTAGTACTAATACACATCCAGTTATTGGTTTTTCTAAAACATATGATGCAAATTTTAATCCGTCTTCTAACTTTGCTGCTATAATGACCTGTTCAAGTGCAGATAAAGGTTGCCCATTTATTTCTGGAGCAGAAAAAAGAATTCCTATTACTTATGAAGATCCAAAATTGTTTGATAATACACCTCAACAAAATGAAAAATATTTAGAGCGTTCAAATCAAATTGCCACAGAAATGAAATACGTATTTAATCAAGTAAAAAATAACTAATGAAAAAGTATTACGCCGAAGCTATAGGAACATTTGCAATGATATTTTGTGGTACTGGTGCTATGACTATAAACGAAATTACAAACGGAAGTATATCTCATGTAGGAGTTGCTGCAGTTTGGGGTTTAATTGTTATGGCTATGATTTATGCTTTTGGAGATATTTCTGGAGCTCATTTTAATCCAGCTGTCTCTATTGGTTTTGCCTTCGCAAAAAAGTTTTCTTGGAAAGAAGTACCAAAATATGCATTTGCTCAATTAATTGGAGCCGTTTTTGCAAGTGGCTTATTATGCTTTCTATTTCCAGAGAGTCTATTTCTTGGAGAGACAACACCTGCTACTGGTTTTCCTCCATATAAAGCAGCTATTTTAGAATTTATACTCACTTTCTTTTTAATGGTTGTTATTATAAATGTTTCTACTGGAAGTAAAGAAATTGGAACTATGGCAGCAATTGCTGTTGGTGGCGTTATTCTATTAGAAGCCATGTTTGCTGGCCCAATGACTAAAGCTTCTATGAATCCTATTCGTTCTATTGCTCCTGCTCTATTTACAGGTAATTTTCAATACTTATGGCTATATATTACTGCTCCAATATTAGGTGCTTTAGCTGCTGTATCTTCTTGTAAATTAGTAAAAGATAGTAATTGCTGTGATGATGATTGTTAGTTTCTATTAATTAAAATCTATTGTAAACTCTTGTTAATTTTTGTTTAACTAATACGATTAATCGTTAAACATTTCGTATCTTTATGCTATTAAACTACTTACAATGGCAAAAAAGAAAAACCTCAATAAAAATGACATTATTTCATTTTATATGGACTATGTCTTAGAGCATAACGAACAACCAAATTCTGTATACATATTTGCAAAACATAACAACTTTGAAGAGTCGAAATTCTATGAACATTTTGGGACTTTCGAAGCAGTAGAAAAGGGTATTTTTAAAGCTTTCTTCGACAATACAATAGTAGCACTTAGTAGTAGTAATGATTATGATAATTTTGAACCTAGAAACCAACTGCTAAGTTTTTATTTTACATTTTTCGAAAACTTAACGGCCAATAGAAGTTATGTTGTTTATGCCTTAGATAAGCACAAAAACAAAATAAAATCTTTAGCATTACTTTCAGAACTAAAGTCATCTTTTACACATTATATTTCAGAGTTAGGCATTGAAATGATAGATGTTAAACATGAAGACTTAGAAAAAATTCAAAACAGAAGTTTAAAAGAATCTGCCTGGTTACAATTATTAATTACAATCAAGTTTTGGCTAGATGATGTGTCTCCTAGCTTTGAGAAAACAGACATTTTTATAGAGAAATCTGTAAACACAAGTTTTGATGTTTTAAATGTTGCCCCAATAAAAAGCTTAATAGACTTAGGGAAATTCATTTTCAAAGAAAAAATGCAGATGAATTAATTTAAAACTAGAACTATTGAAAACTATAGATAAAATACCTACATCCAAAATACAACGTGCTTCAAAACTAGTGCAAACTGGTGCTAAAGTAGGTGTTAATTATATTAAATATTACGGAGATAAATTAACAAAGACTGAAGACGAAGCCAAGGCACGTTTAAATGAAAACAATGCAGAAGATATTTACGATGGCCTAAAAAGACTCAAAGGTAGCGCCTTAAAAGTAGCGCAAATGCTTAGCATGGAAAAAAGTATTTTACCTCGCGCTTATGTAGAAAAGTTCTCTTTAGCTCAATTTTCTGTTCCGCCATTATCTGCGCCATTAGTTATAAAAACATTTAAAAAATACTTTGGTAAATTACCAACAGAGATTTACGATGTATTCAATTCTACATCTGTTAATGCAGCTAGTATTGGTCAAGTACATTTAGCAGAAAAGGATGGCAAAAAATTAGCTGTAAAAATTCAATACCCTGGAGTAGCACAAAGCATATCTAGTGATTTAGCTATGGTAAAGCCAATTGCTATAAAAATGTTTAATATAAAAGGAAAGGATAGCGATAAATACTTTAAAGAAGTTGAAGATAAATTGGTCGAAGAAACTAATTATCTTTTAGAAGTTGAACAAAGTAAAGCTATTGTAGAAGCATGTAAACATATACCAAATTTAAAATTTCCAAACTATTACGAGGCATTATCATCTGAAAGAATAATTACTATGGATTGGATGGAAGGTGAACACCTTTCAGAATTTACTGCACATAATACAGATCAAGAAAAGGCTAATAAAATAGGACAAGCACTTTGGGATTTCTACATGTACCAAATGCATGTTTTAAAGAAAGTACATGCAGATCCACACCCAGGTAATTTTTTAATCTCTAAATCTGCAAATTTAATAGCATTAGATTTTGGATGCATGAAGGCAGTACCTCAAGAGTTTTATGTTCCATATTTTGAATTGGCAAAACCAGAAGTAATAAACAATCCAAAAGAGTTTGCGCAGAAAATGTATGAATTGGAGATTTTACGAGAAGATGATTCTCAAGAGGAATTAGATTTCTTTTCAGATATGTTTTTCGATATGCTTAGTTTATTTACTAAACCATTTCATAATGAAACATTTGACTTTTCCGATGGAGAATTCTTTCAACAAATTACAGATCTTGGAGAACGCTATAGCAAAAGTACAGAATTACGCAAAATGAATGGAAATCGTGGATCTAAACATTTTATATATATCAATAGAACATTCTTTGGTTTATATAATTTAATGTTCGATTTAAAATCTCAAAACATAAAAATTAACAATTTTAATACATTATAAATAAGATTATTAATATAAAAATCATTCAAAAAACGCATTAAATCATAGAGAAATGTAGATTATCGAAAAATTTTATCGATTAAAGACCATTAATTTGGTAAAAATTGCTTTATTTGGCAATTGAGTATCCATCTAACCTGATGCTTTTCGAAAAAAACACCTTGTTTTATTCAAATTTATAGGCTTAATTTACCTTAAAAATTAGTAAAACTTTTGTGATATTTATTTCTTCTGGCAAGGTTATTGGTCTATCAAACTTAAACAGTATTGTACAATATTTCGCAAAACGGCCTCAAGTACAAGAATGTTTAATAAATCAAATAGCAAACGAATTAAAAACAATTCTACTAACAGAACGTGTTGTTGTAAAATAAATGCTCAGCATTTATCTATTTCTTTCAAATAGATTAAACAATTACAACTTCTTATTATGGAAACGTGTTTAATAAGCAAGCTAAAATAAATGAATTACAGAATTACATAAAAGATTAAAAATGGACATGTTAAAACGAGCACTAGAATTTGAACAAGAAGGAACCTCTTTTAAGACTACAAACGAACGTATTGTAGCTTCTAGAAAGGCTAAAGAGATGATTCTAGGCTTAAACGAAATTTATAAAGAAACAAAAGACCCAGAATTAATGGACGTTATGAAACGTCTTACTGTTATTAAACAAAAAATTGAAAAGCGATTAAAAGGTCGCCCATCATCATAATATAAACCTCTTGGTTAACTATTTTATCTATTTTATTTATTTTATTTATTCATTAAATTAATAATAAATATTGTAGTAAGAAAAAATATACTTTATAGAAACAAAACCTGGCAAATTTCGACAATTTGACAGGTTTTTTTATTAATAAACATTAGTATATTTAAATATTAAATAACAACTAAAGAAGACAATGTCAAGTATAGATAATCATTCATCTTTATATAGTATTAAAATTAATTCTATAAATGGTATACCAGTAAACTTTATAGAATTTAAAGGAAAAAAAATACTCTTTGTAAATGTAGCATCAAAATGTGGTTTTACTCCTCAATATAAAGCACTTCAAAAATTAAGTGACACTTATAAAGAATCTCTTGTTGTTATTGGCGTTCCATGTAATCAATTTGGAAAGCAAGAACCTGGAAAAGCTTCAGAAATAGAAAGTTTTTGCAAAGTGAACTATGGTGTTACTTTTTTAATCTCAGAAAAAATTGATGTTAAAGGAGGAGATATTCATCCGCTTTATCAATGGCTAACACAAAAAGTAAAGAATGGTTCTAAAAACTCTTCTGTAAAATGGAATTTTCAAAAATATTTAGTTAACGAAAATGGAGAATTAATAGATTATTTTTATTCTATAACAAAGCCTTTAAGTAAAAAAATCATTAAACATTTATGAAATTAACAACTCGAATTATTATCTTTTTAATTATCAATTTTGGAGGCTTAGCCTATGGCAGTTGGTTAATGAATAATGGTCCACAAACAGAATGGTATATAGCATTAAACAAAGCACCTTGGACACCTCCAGGTTGGGTTTTCGGGGTTACTTGGACTATTATAATGATTTGCTTTTCAATATATTTGGCCCATTTATTTTTAAATTCAGATTCTCTAAAATTAAGATTAGCTTTTATATTTCAAGTCTTTTTAAATGTAATTTGGAATTATGTGTTTTTTAATCTACACATGATAACCATAGGATTAGTTGTTATTGGAGCATTAACTATTGTGATATTTACATTTTTCATTAGTAATAAGAAAACTATGAAATCTAAAAGTTATCTACTGTTACCATATATGACTTGGTTAATTATAGCAACTTCATTAAATGCCTATATATTATTAAACAACTAAGAAAATAATGCATGAAAATATATCGTTTACATAAAAAACAAAAGCTTCCAATTTCTAAACAAGAGGCTTGGGAATTTTTATCTAGCCCAGAAAATTTAAAAACCATTACTCCAGATTATATGGGGTTTAATATCCTATCTGGAGCAGACAGACCTATGTTTGCTGGGCAAATTATACAATATATAGTGACTCCTGTTTTGGGCATAAAAACCAAGTGGGTTACCGAAATTACACATGTAAAAGACGGCGAGTATTTTGTAGACGAGCAACGTTTTGGTCCTTATGCTTTATGGCATCATAAACACTTTATAAAAGAAATTGATGGTGGTGTTGAAATGGAAGATATTATAGATTACAAAATACCAATGGGGTTTTTGGGTCAAATGGTGCATCCTTTTTTAGTAAAACCTAAGTTGGAAGAGATTTTTAATTATAGAACAAAAAAATTAGAAGAACTATTTGGAAAATATTAATATAATGAATCCAAAAGTAAATATATTCTGGTTTAGAAGAGACCTTCGTTTAGATGATAATCATGGCTTATATAAAGCTTTAAAAGACAATAATCTTGTCTTACCTATTTTTATTTTTGATAGCAATATTCTTAATAAACTACCTAAAAATGATGCTCGTATTACTTTTATTTATGAAAGTATACAAAACATGCAAAGCAAACTCAAAAAAGACTACAATTCTAATATTGCTTTATTTTTTGGAGAACCAGAAAAGATCTTTAGGACACTTGTAGAGCAATATACTATAGATACAGTATATACAAATCACGATTATGAACCCTATGCAATAGCTAGAGATAAGGCTATAGAAACACTTTTAACGTCAAAAAAAATTGCTTTTAAATCCTATAAAGATCAAGTTATTTTTGAACGCAACGACATTGTAAAAAAAGATGGTACTGCTTATAAAGTATATACACCTTTCTCTAGAGTTTGGTTAGATACGTATAAAAGAGAAGGTATTACCTTTTACCCATCAGAAACACTATTAAATAATACTTTAAAATCTAATACTCTCCCTAATTTATCTTTAAATGCTATTGGATTTACTGAGTCGAAAATAAAAGCTGAAAAATATACGATAACTCCAAATTTAATTGCAGATTATGAAGCTACTCGAAATTTTCCTGCCCAAGACAATACCTCCAAACTAGGACCTCATCTTCGCTTTGGAACAGTTAGTGTTCGTAAAATGGTTAATGAAGCTTCAAAACAACAAAATATAACATTCCTTAAAGAACTAATTTGGCGCGAGTTTTTCATGCATATTCTTTGGCATTTCCCATATACGTCTAAAAATAGTTTTAAACCAAAATACGACAGAATAGAATGGCGTAATAATGAATTAGAATTTAAAGCATGGTGTGAAGGTAAAACTGGTTATCCCCTAGTAGATGCTGGTATGAGGCAATTAAACAAAACGGGGTTTATGCATAATCGTGTACGCATGTTAGTAGGTAGTTTTTTATGCAAACATTTACTTATAGATTGGAGATTAGGTGAAGCTTATTTTGCCTTAAAATTACTTGACTATGATATGTCTAGTAATATTGGTAACTGGCAATGGGTTGCGGGATGTGGTGTTGATGCTGCTCCATACTTTAGAATTTTTAATCCAACAACACAGATAGATAAATTTGATAAACAATTAGAATATATAAAAAAATGGGTTCCTGATTTTCAAGAACTCACTTACCCAAATCCCATTGTTGATCATAAAATGGCCAGAGAACGTTGTTTAAAAGTTTACAAAGCTGCAGTAAGTTAAACCTAACATTTAGTTAATAAATACTATTTCATTTTTTACTAACTTTAGCTTTCAATCTTAAAATTTAAAGTTATGAATACTAAAGAAGTCGCTCAAAAATGGAAAGAAATGTGTCAAGAAGGCAAAAATCTTGATTGTATTAACGAGCTATATGCAGAAAATGTAGTAAGTAAAGAAATGCCTGGAATGCCTGGAGAAGAAATTACTGGAAAACAAAATGTTTGGAACAAAGGAAAAGAATGGTTAGAAAATGTAGAAGATTTTCATGCGAGTTCTATTTCTGAACCTGTTGTAGCTGGAAATTTTTTTACTGCAAAAATGGGCTTTGATTGTACTTTTAAAGACAGAGGAAGACAACAAATGGAGGAAGTTTGTGTTTACGAAGTAAAAGATGGAAAAATTGCTAGTGAGCAATATTTTTACACTATAGAATAGTGCTTTTATAATAATATATACAAAAAAAGCTTCAGTATTATACTGAAGCTTTTTGTATATATAGACATTGTTGCCCTTATTATTCTACTCTGGTAATTTTAGCACCAATACGTTGTAAACGCTCAACAATATGCTGGTAACCTCTATCTATTTGCTCTATATTATGAATAGTAGACGTTCCTTTAGCAGATAATGCAGCAATTAGTAATGAGATACCAGCTCTAATATCTGGAGAGGTCATTGTTGTTGCTTTAAGTTGAGATTTAAAATCATGACCTATAATGGTTGCTCTATGCGGATCACAAAGAATAATTTTTGCTCCCATATCTATTACTTTATCTACAAAAAACAAACGGCTTTCAAACATTTTTTGATGTACCAAAACTTCACCTCTTGCTTGAGTGGCAACAACTAACACAATACTCAATAAATCTGGTGTAAAACCTGGCCAAGGTGCATCTGCAATGGTTAAAATTGAGCCATCAATATAATTTTGTATTTCATATCCGTCTTTGTGTTGCGGAATATAAATATCGTCTCCTCTTTTTTCTAAAGTGATTCCTAGTTTTCTAAAAACGTTTGGTATTTGCCCTAAATCATCCCAGCTTACATTTTTAATAGTTAATTCACTTTTAGTCATAGCCGCTAAACCAATCCAACTACCAATTTCAATCATATCTGGCAGCATCGTATGATCTGTACCACCTAAGCTATCTACACCTTCAATAATTAACAAGTTTGAACCTACACCAGATATTTTTGCTCCCATACGATTCAACATCTTACATAATTGTTGTAAGTACGGTTCGCATGCAGCATTATATATTGTTGTTGTTCCTTCAGCTAAAACAGCAGCCATTACAATGTTTGCTGTTCCAGTAACAGATGCCTCATCTAAGAGCATATCTGTTCCTTTTAATTTTTCGGCTTCAACACCATAGAAATAATCTTCTCGATTATATCTAAATTTAGCGCCTAAATTTATAAACCCTTCAAAATGTGTATCTAAACGTCTACGTCCAATTTTATCACCACCAGGTTTTGGTATATAACCTTTACCAAAACGTGCCAACAAAGGACCTACTATCATTATAGAGCCACGCAAACCTCGTCCTTCTTCTTTAAAACTAGCAGACTCTAAATAATTTAAATTAATGTCATCTGCCTGAAATGAATAAGAACCTGCTTTTAATTTTTCAACTTTAACTCCTAAATTACTCAACAGAGCAATTAATTTGTTAATGTCTATAATATCTGGAATATTATTAATGGTTACTTTTTCTGGTGTAAGCAATACAGCACATAAAATTTGTAATGCTTCATTTTTTGCGCCTTGTGGTTGTATTTCACCTTTTAATTGGTGACCGCCTTCAATTATAAATGTACCCATTAGCTACTAGTATCGTTTTTTTCCGCGATTATTATTCTTCTTATTAGAACCTCCTTTTTTATTATTATTCGTGTACTTCTTTTTAGCACTACTCTTTAATAAACTAGCAGAATCTATTAAATCTTCTTTAGATTCTTTTAAATTGATTTCACCATTAGATAATTCAAATAAGTGATTAAAAATCACATAATCTTCAACCGTATCTTTGTTCCAATTTAAAAAACACTTTTTCATATGATTAGCAATCGTATATGTTAAAGCTTCTTTTAATTCTCCATCTTCCCACGAAATAGCAACATCAATCATTGTCTTAATGTTGTTGCCATAGAAACGATATTTAGGAAAATTCTGAGGATACTCTAAAGGTTCTGGTCGTTCTTCTAAAAGTTCTTTAGATGGTTTTTCATATGGAGAATCTGCATCTAACTCAAATTTAGACATAATAAACAATTGATCCCAAAGCTTATGCTGGAAATCTGGTACATCTCGCAAATGCGGTTGTAGATTACCCATAACAGAAATAATGGCTTTAGCTACCTTATTACGTTCTTCTTTAGTCTCTTGTTTAATGGCAAAGTTTACCATTTTCTGAACGTGTCTTCCATATTCTGGAATAATTAAATGTTCACGTTCTGTGTTATATTCTATATCGTCTATCAAAATAAAAATTGTGTAGAATTAATGTGTTGCATTGTAGTTCTCTAATGCCTTCGCAAAATACAAAACTATTTAAAGTATAACGATAAAATTATAAAGAAATTACACCTTCAATCTTTTCTGCAACTTCTTTGTATTTTTCTATTACAGCATCTGGGTTTTTCATACGGACATTAATAGAGACACTTGTATATTTACCATTACTAGATTCTTTTGTTTGTATTACAGCACCCAAATGGTTAAATATAGCTTCAATTTCTGCTATTTTTTTTTGATCTGACAATACTATAAATTTATATAAATATTCTGTTGGCCAAAGTGTTGTATCTAATAATTGGCTCTTTAATTTTGTATAAAAATCCTCTGGATTTTGTGATTTACTCATAAGTCTTATATATCTCACAAAGATAAGTTATCCTTGTCATTTTTTTTATACCTTTTTTATTACGATTTTTACAGCTAAAATTATACCATAATTGAATACAAAAACAATAGTTATTACTGGTGGTCCAGGTAGCGGTAAAACCTCTATTATAAACGAATTAACGAATCGAGGGTTTACCTGTTTTGAAGAAATCTCTAGACAAATTACATTAAAAGCTAGAGAAGATGGCATAGAACAATTATTTCTTACTAGCCCAATTCAATTTAGTGAATTACTTTTAGAAGGTAGAATAAAGCAGCATGTAGAAGCCGTAAATAGTAAGAATGAATTTGTTTTTTTAGATAGAGGTATTCCGGATATTCCTGCTTATATGGATTTTAAAGGTGATACTTATCCCGATTTATTTCGTAATGCCTGTAAAGAAAACATCTATGACTATGTATTCATCTTAGCGCCTTGGCAAGATATTTTTACTAGTGATAGTGAACGTTATGAAAATTTTGATCAAGCATTAGAAATTCATGAAAAGCTTTTAGAAACCTATACTAAGTATGGTTATAACTTAAGAGATGTTCCTTTTGGATCTATTGAATCAAGAGCAGACCATATTATAAATGTAGTGAAAGCGTTATAATACCTATTGAATTTGAAATGATACATCAAAATAGTTTTTTTTGCACTTTCTTATCATTTAAAAATATAACCGTAGCTTTGACTATGCTATTTTTTTTAAACTCAATTAAGCGCAAAATATTTCAATTTACCCAGCATAATTTCAAATTCAATAGGTATTAATGCAACATCCAATAAACATATTAGAACGTTATTGGAAATTTACTTCATTTAAACCACTTCAAGAGGATATTATAAATTCGGTTTTAAAAGGCGAAGACACTTTCGCATTATTACCAACTGGCGGCGGAAAATCTATATGTTTTCAAATACCTGCTTTAGCTAAAGATGGTATTTGTATAGTAATCTCTCCTTTAGTCGCATTAATGAAAAACCAAGTTCAAGCCTTACAAGATAAAGGTATAAAAGCAATGGCTTTAACTAGTGGGATTTCTTATTCGCAATTGGACACCATGTTAGATAATTGTATTTATGGGAATTATAAATTTTTGTATTTATCTCCAGAACGGTTACAACAAGATATAGTACAAGAGCGTATTAGACAAATGAATGTTAACCTTATAGCTATAGACGAAGCACATTGTATTAGCCAATGGGGAAATGATTTTAGGCCTAGCTATAAAAACATAGTAAAGCTACGAGAAATACAACCTACTGTAAATGTAATAGCTTTAACAGCAAGTGCTACTCCTGAAGTTGTTGATGATATTATAAAAGAACTCGATTTTATTAGCCCAAAATGTTTTAAGCAATCTTTTGTAAGGTCTAACCTAGCCTATATGGTTTTTCATGAAGAAGATAAATACTATAAATTAGAAGCCATTCTTAAAAAAAATCCAGCACCATCTATAATATATGTTAGAAATAGGAGAGCAACACTTGAAATAAGTTCTTTTCTAGAAAGTAAAGGTTATAGTTCTATTTATTATCACGGTGGATTATCTCATGCAGAAAAAGATAATGCTCTTGAGAGTTGGATGCAAAACAGAAAGCAAATCATGGTTGCAACCAATGCTTTTGGTATGGGTATAGACAAACCTGATGTTAAAACGGTTATACATTTAAATCTACCAGAAAGTATGGAAAGTTACTTTCAAGAAGCTGGCCGTGCCGGTAGAAATGGAAACAAAGCATTTGCTGTTATTTTAAAAAACAATAGTGATGAACTATTAGTAAAAAATCAGTTTTTAAAAGTATTACCTAGTGTTAGTTTTATTAAAACTATTTACAGAAAACTAAGTAGTTATTTTCAAGTGTCTTACGGTGAAGGCGTTGATAATGTTTTTGATTTCAATTTTAATACTTTTTGTAAAACTTATAAGTTTAATACCATCTTGGCCTATAACGCTTTATTATTATTAGACAGAACAAGTGTTATTTCTCTTTCTAAACAATTTAATCAAAGAACATTAGTACATTTTATTGTTAGCAATACTGCTTTATTTAGTTATTTAGAAACTCATAAAGACAGTAACACTATTGTAAAATCTATTTTAAGAACTTACGGTGGTATTTTTGAGCAAGAGACTAAAATAAATACAAATCTTATAGCAGACAAAGCTTCAGTTAAAGAAGAGGCTGTTTTTGCGGTATTACACCAATTAGAGAAAGCAGAAATCATTACCTTAAAAAACTCTAAAACAGATGCGCAAATAACCTATTTAGAACCTCGTGAAGACGACAAAACCATTAATAGAATCTCTACAATTATTAAGCAACAAAATACTTTAAAAGAAAAACAAGTACTTTCTATATTAAACTATATAAATAATGATGACCTTTGTAAAAGTATACAACTACTCTCCTATTTTGGAGAACAAGATATTGATGCTTGTGGTATTTGCTCTGTTTGTATTCAAAGAAAAGGATCTAAAACAGTTGATTCTAAAGTTATAAAACAAAGTATTATTAAAGCATTAGAGAATGGTGATTTATCGTCTAGAAGTTTACTTGAGCAACTAGATTACTCTGAAAATCAAATAAATAATACCATTAAAGAACTATTAGAATTAAGAATAATAAGTATTACAAAAACAAACACCTATAAATTAGCACATATATAATGACAAAAAAAAGAGACTTACGCATTGTTTTTATGGGTACACCAGATTTTGCTGTAACCACTTTACAAACACTTTTAGAAAACGATTTCAATATTGTTGGTGTTATTACTGCTCCAGATAAACCAGCTGGGCGAGGTAGAAAACTTAACAAAAGTGCAGTTAAAACATTTGCTGAATCTAAACATTTAAACATTTTACAACCTACCAATTTAAAGAGTGACGATTTCATTACAGAATTAAAAGCACTTAAAGCCAATTTACAAATAGTAGTTGCTTTTAGAATGCTTCCAGAAATTGTATGGCAAATGCCAAAATATGGAACTTTTAATCTTCATGCATCTCTATTACCAAATTACCGTGGTGCTGCACCAATTAATTGGGCCATAATTAATGGTGAAGAAAAAACAGGTGTTTCGACATTTTTTATTGATAAAAAAATAGATACTGGCGAAATGATTCTTCAAGAGGAATTAGAGATTACACCAGATGAAAATGCAGGTAGCCTGCATGATAAATTAATGATAATAGGCAGTGAATTAGTTATTAAAACTGTAAAACTAATTGAAACAGATAAAGTAAAGACTACGCCACAGCCTGAAGATGCCATTAGTAAAACGGCATACAAACTTAATAAAAACAACTGCAAAATAGATTGGACTGCATCTATAGATACTATATATAATAAGATACGTGGTTTAAGTCCATATCCTGCTGCTTGGTGTGAGTTACATAACGGAGATGCTGTATTAGATGTAAAAATATATACAACCGAAAAAGAGATAAAAGAGCATAAACATGACATTGGCAGCATCGTTTTTTCAAAAAAAGAAGTCAAAGTTTCTGTAAAAGAGGGCTTTATAAAAATATTAGATATTAAGTTACCAGGTAAGCGAACCATGGATGTAAAATCGCTTTTAAATGGTTATCATTTTGAAAATGATGCAAAAATGCTGTAAAGCCTTATCATTGCTAACAAAGTTAAAAAACGCAAAAAACAACACTCCTTTATTAACAAATGACCGAAGTTATCAACAAAATAGGGTATTTCCCTTGCTATTACTTGCATAGTAGCATAATCCGTATAAATTTGTAGAGGATTTAACAAAATATTGTTTACCAACTATTTATTAATAATTAAAATTTAAATTATGAACAAAACAGATTTAATCGATGCTATGGCAGAACACGCAGGAATTACTAAAGCAGCTTCAAAAAAAGCTTTAGAATGTGCGTTAATTGAAATTGAAGGTGCTTTACAAAAAGGTGACAGAGTTTCTTTAGTAGGATTTGGATCTTGGTCAGTTTCTAAAAGAGCTGCAAGAGATGGAAGAAACCCTCAAACTGGAAAGACTATCAAAATCAAAGCTAAAAACGTTGTTAAGTTTAAAGCTGGATCTGATTTAGCAAGTGCAGTAAACTAAGTTTTACTACATTTTTATAGTATTAAAGCCTTCATTATGAAGGCTTTTTTCATTTTACACCTTTCTCAAGGTGTTTTATAACAAGCAAACAATTGGTTTTTTAATAAATAAAGTTTACATTTATTAGATAAATTTCTTTTTTATGATTTCAACTAAACCAACAAAAGGAGATTTGTTAGTCGCAGAACCATCGATAATAGGTGACTTATCTTTTAACCGCTCTATTGTTTTATTAACAGATCATTCCGACGAAGGCTCAATAGGTTTTATTTTAAATAAACCTTTGGATTATACTATAAATGACTTAATTCCAGAAATTGAAACAGCTTTTAAAGTATACAATGGCGGTCCAGTAGAACAGGATAATTTATATTTTATTCATAAAGTACCAGAACTTATACCTAATAGTATAGAGATTTCTTTAGGAATCTATTGGGGCGGCGATTTTGCAGAAGTTTCAAAATTAATAACGGAAGGCAAAATTAGTGAGAAAGATATCAAGTTCTTTTTAGGGTATTCTGGATGGGAAACTAACCAATTAGAAAATGAGTTAAAATCTAATTCATGGGTAGTAACTAAAAACATTTACAAAAAATCGATTATAGAAAAAGACTATGAGTTTTTCTGGAAAGAAAAAATGGTAGAGTTTGGTGGCGATTATAGTATTTGGTCTAATGCTCCAGAAAACCCAAGTTATAATTAACCTAACCTTATCTTCACGTTTATTTTTTGAAGTAACATTTTAGCTACTTCATTTCCAAATGTCTTTTTTCTATATTTTGTAATTGACTGAATACCAGTAATCACATTTGTTATAAATAATTCATCTGCTTTTTGTAATTCGAATGGCGAGATTGACACTTCTTCTAAAGTGTAATCTGGTAATAACTCTAAAAGATTTAATAACTGCTGTCTCATCACTCCTTTTAAACAACCATCTGCTAAAGGTGGCGTTTTTATAGTATTACCTTTTACTAAGAAAATATTACCATTAAGTGCTTCTACTACATTTTTGTTAGTATTTAATAATAAGCAATTATCTAAATCATTCTCTTTAGCATAAATACTAGCGACAACATTTAAAGCTTTATTATTAGTTTTTAGCGTTGATAGTAGACTTGGTGAGACATAAAAATCTTTAAATAAATCAACTTCATATGTATTATCATTCAATAAATAGAAGTCACTTTCTAAGGCTTTTGCAGATATTATAAAACTAACATCAATATTTGTTGGTAGATATAAGCCTCCAACATTTCTATGTATTTGAATTTTAACTCTTGAAGAAGCATTTGCCAACTCATTTTTAGTGATTGTTTTAATTATTTCTTCCTCAAAAAATTCCATTGTAAAATGCATAGGTATTTCCATACGCATAATACGCATAGATGCCATAAGCCTAAAATAATGGTCTTCTAAAAATAATATCTTGCCATGCGATACCTTAATAGTTTCAAATAATGCATCTCCATAGCTATAACCACGGTTTTCAAATGTTAAAACCGAATTATTTTCGCTAAAATTTCCATTAATATTTATCATAAAAAAAAGTCCTGATCAAAAATCAGGACAAATATAAGTTTAAAATCTATAATTATTTAAGCAGAACCTAATACTTGTTTTAATCCTGAAATTTGATTTTCCCAAAGCATTTTTCCTTCTTCTATTTCATCTTCTTCAGCAAAATCTGTAACCATAATAGATACATCTTTTGTGATTTCGTCTACTTGAATTCTTATTTCAAAATAATAAGGTTCATCTTCATCTTCTAACCATCTAAATTTAATACGTTCTCCACTCTTTTTAGTTAGCAGTTTAGCTTGTTCTTCTGCTCCATCCCATATAAACTTAAAAAGTTCTCCACGAGAATTCACATTATCTGCAAACCACTCAGACAATCCTGAAGGTGTAGAAATGTATTGATATAATAAACTTGGTGAGGCGTGTATAGGGAATTCTAATTCGTATTTAACTTTATCGTCCATTGGTTGGTATTAAAAATATTTTGCTCAATATATACATTAATACGAAATAAACACCAAAACAATTAATTATTTTTAATTTGAGTAATACCTTTTTGGAAACATTTTAAATAAATATTTTTATTCACTTTTATGTTTGCGCACTCTAAATTTGTTTTTATATTTGCACCCTCAATAAATGGCGAGGTAGCTCAGTTGGTTAGAGCGTCGGATTCATAACCCGGAGGTCACGAGTTCAAATCTCGTTCTCGCTACAATAAAACCTCTTGATTTTCAAGAGGTTTTTGTTTTTTTAGCCTGTTTTTGTTTAAAATTTAATAACTAACGACTCATATACTCTTGCCAGGTTATTAAAAGGTATTTTTCTTTTATATTCTCTTTTAAATCTAAAAAACCATATTCATAACAAAAAAGATAAACTTGTCCTTTACTATTTTTCCAATAATGAGTAAAATACTGTGGATCAAAACCTTCTGCTAGCAATCTATCTTTTCGCACTGTAGATTTCCCAGATTTATTATATGCTTTTAAGAGCTTTCGGTTCGTTTTTAATTTTTTGTCTATTACGTAATATAGCGAATCTTCTAATTTTCGTTTTTGATATTGATAAGCAGATTTACAGTGTATAGAACAATATTTCTTATCAGATCTGCCTATAATTTTAGAATTACAATGTGGACATATAGTCATAACTTTTCTTTTCAATTAATATTAATTAAATATTATACGAATAGTATGCGATTAAAATACTACTATAATTATTAAATATCGCTTTTTTGTAACATGAACCTTACTAAACATATTACTCTGAAGCATTTATTGATTGATAATCAAAAAATGATTGGGATACAATTTTCACCTGATAAAGTAATTCAAGCCTTAATAAAAGAGCTTCCCAACCCTAGATGGAGTAAGAAATTCTCTATGGTATACATTATTAATACCAAAGACAATCTTAATATCATTTTTAACAAATTTAGAGGAGTAGCTTGGGTCAATGGAAACTCTTTCTTTAAAGAAAAAGCAATACGTGACAATCAGCCTGTAGATATCAATTGGTATCGCAACAGAGCTAAAAAGGCTTCCTATAAATATGCCCCTGAAGACTATTTGATAAAATTAGAACTTAAACGATATGCCTTAAACACCTGTAAAATATATATCTCGTTGTTCGAAAATTTTATCAATCACTACCCACTTAAAGATATTGTAACGCTATCTGAACAAGAAATAAGAAAATATCTACAAATACTCATCCAAGAAAACAAATCCAATAGTTATATAAACCAAACCATCAATAGTATAAAATTTTACTACGAGGTTGTCATGGGAATGCCCAATAGGTTTTATAGTATAGAACGACCAAGAAAAGAACAGAAACTCCCACAAGTACTTTCTAAAGAAGAAATACTCACTATAATTGCCAATACCAATAACATAAAACATCGTTGCATAGTAAGTTTATTATATTCTGCTGGATTACGTAGAAGTGAATTATTAAATTTAAGAATTGAAGATATAGATAGTAAAAGGATGTTGATCCATATCAAAAATGCAAAGAATAATAAAGATAGATATTCCTTACTATCAAAAACCGTATTAAAAGAACTAAGAATATATTATAAGAAATGGAATCCAAAAGAATATTTATTTGAGGGATTAAAAGGAAATAAATATAGCGGAAGTAGCGTAAAAGAAATCGTAGTTAAAGCAGCAAAAAAATCTAAAATAAGCAAAAGAGTAACCCCACATATGCTAAGGCATAGCTTCGCTACTCATCTATTAGAAAATGGTACAGATTTAAGATATATTCAAACTCTTTTAGGTCATAGTAGTACAAAAACAACAGAAATATATACTCAAGTAGCAGTAAACAATTTTAAATCAATTAAAAATCCACTAGATTTGTAGTAAATACATGGAATATAATAGCAATTGCTATTATAACATTGTTGTGTACAATTAAAGTGAATGAAACCAAAAATATTAATCTTAGTTCTAATATGTGTTTTATTAGGTTGTACGAAT
>NZ_CANMRQ010000018.1 GCF_947500325.1 uncultured Lacinutrix sp. | reverse complement strand
CAATTTTCGCTAAAACACTAATTTAATTAATGCTTCACTGCAGGTTTGTACTCTTTCTTGTCAATTACCATTTTAGCTAATTGTGATACAATTTTCGCTAAAACACTAATTTAATTAATGCTTCACTGCAGGTTTGTACTCTTTCTTGTCAATTACCATTTTAGCGATAATCTCTCTTAAGATTTCTGAAGTTCCTCCACCAATAGGTCCTAATCTACTATCTCTCAATAAGCGTGCCATTGGATACTCTTCCATATAACCATAGCCTCCTAACATTTGAAGACATTGATAAATAACCTCATCTGCCATTTTTGTAGAACGCAATTTAGAAATAGTAGCTTCTTTAACTACATATTCATTTTTATCTAACCTAGCAGTTACTGAATAATTAAACTCTTTACAAACTTCCATATCTGCATAACATTCTGCCATAGTATGTCTTAACGCTTGAAATTTGTCTATACTTTTCCCGAAAGCTTGACGCTCTCCCATATACTTAACCGCATATTCTAGAGCAAATTCCGCTCTTGCATGTGCATTAACTCCCATTATTAAACGCTCTAAAGCAAAGTGTTGCATAATATAAGGAAACCCTTTACCTTCTTCTCCCATTAAATTAGCTTCAGGAATAACAACATTATCAAATGCTATTTCTCCTGTATCTGATGCTCTCCAACCTAATTTATCTAATTTTGTTGCTGAAACACCTTTAGTTTCTCTATCTACAATAAACATACTAATACCTTTGTTTCCTAACTCAGGATTTGTTTTTGCTGCAACAACTATATAATCACTATAAACCCCATTTGTAATAAATGTTTTTGAACCATTTAGCACATATGTCTCTCCTTTTTTAACAGCTGTTGTTCTCATACCTGCTACATCACTTCCTCCAAAAGGTTCTGTTACTGCCATTGCTCCAATAAACTCTCCTGTGATACTTTTAGTAAGGTATTTTTGTTTTGTAGCTTCACTACCTTCAGCATTTACATGTGTCATTGCTAAATAAGCATGTGCCCACATAGCAGCAGCAAAACCTCCTGAATTTATTTTTTGTAATTCTTCTAGAAAGATTACTGTATAAAATAAATCTAGATCCATGCCACCATAAGCTTCTGGATAAGCGATACCGAAAAAGCCCATTTCTCCAAATTTCTCCCAAATAAAACGCTCTATATGTCCAGTTTCTTCCCATTTTTCAATATGAGGAACGACTTCTTTTTTTAAGAAATCTTGTAAACTTTTTCTAAATAAATTATGTTCTTCTGTGAAGTATCTGGTGTCCATTTTATTATATTCTAATTAAGCTGTAAATATAACTTAATTATCTCTATTTTTTTTATTGGAAAGCCCTTTACTTTTGTTAATTCTTCAATAGATTTAAAGCCTTCTCTAAGTGTACGTTGCTCTATTATATTATGCGCAATTTCATAATCTATATATTGTATAGTAACTAATTCACTTTTAGAAGCAGTATTCAAGACTATCTTTTTAACTGGCTTTGGTGTTTTTAAATTAAATGATTTTTTTATATTTAGAATAGTTTCTGGTGTTAAACCATATATTTGATCTAATTCAACTAATGAAACAAAACCATTTTGTTTAGTTCGATATTTTATTATGCGTTTCGCAAATGTTTCCCCAATACCATACACTTTTTGAAGCTGCTCTGAAGTTGCTATATTTAAATCTATTTTTTGAGTTTCGGTTTTGGGATTATTATTATAGTTAAATGCATTTGAATATTCTCTTTTAGATTTAGGATTTGTCACCCAATCTGGAAATTTAAAATATGGCGCTATTTTATTAAATAATGAATCTGATACTTTAGTTACTTTTTGAAATTGTTTTGCAGAATTCACCCACTTATTTTGAGCTCTAAATTTTAAAAGCCTATCTATTTCCTCATTAGTCAAACCTAAGGTATAGCCTTTATAATCTGTGATAAAGTTAGGATTAAAAGGATATATTTTGGGTTTCCGTCTTTCAATCTCAACTAGTTTTAATGAGTCTATCTCAGCTTCATATAACTCTAAAGTCTTTGAGTCAATTTTAATGTCTTCAGAAGAAAAATCTACAAAAGCATAAATGCATTGAAAAGTTATAATAAGTAATAGTAATAAAAAAATCCCATTTCGTTGTTGCATTGTGAACTTGAAATGGGATTTGATTTGCATATTTTTTATTTATATCATTTTTACTCTTTTGCAGTTTTTATTGCATCAAGATAACGAGTTAATTGTTTTTTCACTACAGGGAACAGGAAGAATAATCCTACCATATTAGGGAACACCATAGCAAAAATCATAGCATCAGAGAAGGCCCATATAGATCCCATACTAGCTGCAGCTCCAATAATAATAAATGTTAAGAATAATATTTTATAAGCTATATCTGCTTTTGGTCCTCTACCAAATAAAAATTTCCAAGATTGTAATCCATAGTATGACCATGAAATCATTGTCGATACTGCAAATAATACTACAGCAATAGTTAAGAACACATTTGAATAAGGTATATATTCTGCGAATGCTTTAGAAGTAATTCCAGCTCCTTCATAACGCATACCTTCTATTATAACACCTCCAGTTCCGTCTCCTCCATATTCAAAGAATCCTCCAAAGTTAAAAATAATAATCACTAAAGCTGTCATTGTACAAATCACAACTGTATCGATAAATGGTTCTAATAAGGCTACTAATCCTTCAGAAGCTGAATATTTTGTTTTCACAGCCGAATGCGCAATCGAAGCAGAACCAGCTCCAGCTTCATTTGAAAATGCCGCTCTTTTAAAACCAACTAATAACACTCCTATAAATCCACCTACTCCTATTGCTTTAGGCGAAAATGCTTCTGAGATAATTAAACCAATAGCATCATCTACAAAAGAAAAGTTACTTAAAATAATATACAAACATGCTACTAAATACATAACAGCCATAAACGGTACAACTTTCTCTGTAACAGATGCAATTCTTTTAATACCTCCAATAATAATAATTCCAACTAATACAGCTAATACAACTCCAATCCAGAAGCCTGCTCCTGTACTTTCGAAGCCCATAAGCTCTTTTAATACAATTGTTGCTTGATTAGATTGTGCCGCATTACCACCACCAAAAGAACCACCAATACAGAAGATAGCAAAAAATATAGCTGCTATTTTACCTAACATTGCAAAACCTTTCTCTTTAAGACCTTTACTTATATAGTACATTGGACCTCCATATACCGTTCCATCTTCGCCTACATCTCTGTATTGCACACCTAAAGTACATTCAACAAATTTTGTAGACATACCTAAAAAGCCACAAATAATCATCCAAAATGTTGCTCCTGGTCCTCCTAAGGCAATTGCTAAAGCTACACCTGCAATATTTCCATTACCAACGGTTCCAGATACAGCTGTTGCTAAAGCCTGAAAGTGAGTTACTTCACCTTCTTTACTTTCATCTCTTATTGTTTCGATAGCATCTCCACCTGGTGTTGAATCACCATACATTGGCTCAGAAACTGCATGATCTACATCATCATATTTCCCTCTTACTACATTAATTGCTGTTCCAAATCTTCTAATATTTGGGAAACCAAAATAAATTGTAAAAAACAAAGCACTACCTACTAATAGTAATAATACAAATGGCACTCCGTCCATTACTTCAAAAAAGATAACAGCACTAAAAAAGTCGGAAATTGGTTGAAATGCTTGATCTATTTTTTGGTCGATCCCTACATCTTCCGTCGCTTCTTGGGCTATTGATAATAATGGTAATATTAATGTGAAAATTGAAAGAAGATACTTCTTCATAATTAGTTGTTGGATTAGTTAATTGTTAATTTAAGTGTAGCAATATGCAAAAAAATGATGACTTTTTAAAACATCACTTGTTAAAACCCGCTTATTAGTCTAAATCGTAAACCGAATTTAGTTTTTGTATTTGCTCTGGCCTTCCTAAAACTACAATTTTAGAATTTTTAGTTAATTTAATCTCTGCTTCAGGATTAACAATATATTCTCCATTGTTTCCTTTATAGCCAATTACAGTACACCCTGTTTTATTTCTAAGATCTAAGTCTTTAATTGTTTGAATATTATTTGAAGCATTATATAGTTTATCCACATTAACCTCTTCTATATTTACATTATCTTCTCCTCCAATAGATAAATTATCTATAAACTCTATTAAATCTGGAACTACTACTAAAGATGCCATATGATCACCTCCTATTCTATCTGGTAAAATGACATTATTTGCCCCAGCTAATTTTAATTTTTGATAAGATGTTTCCTGCGAAGCACGGCTAATAATACATAATTCACTATTAATTTGTCTTGCTGACAATACAACAAACAAATTATCTGCATCATTAGGCAAAGCAGAAATTAACGTACTTGCTCTTTCTATTCCTGATTGAATTAATATCTCATCTTCATTTGCATTTCCATGCACCATTGGTAACATCTCACTTTGAAATTTTTCTATAATTTCTTTGTCCTTTTCAATAACTACAAACGGTTTTTTATATGACATTAATTTTTTAGCAGCTTGCTTTCCATTTCTCCCATAACCACATATAATAGTATGGTCTTGAAAACTATCAATTTTCTTTTGCATCTTCTTTTGTTTTAGTTCTTCAATATTATTTTTACTTAATATAAACTCAGTAATTAATGTTAAAGCATAACCTACAATAACAACACTTGAAAGGATTAAAAATATGGTAAAAACTTTTGAAGCGTCGTCTAATGGTTGAACCTCTCCAAAACCAACAGTAGTAATTGTAATTACTGTCATGTATAAAGCATCAACCCAAGAATAATTAGAAATTATTTTAAAACCAAAAACTCCAATTATTACAACAAATATTAATAAAAATAATGCTGTAGATATTTTGCTTCTAAATAGTTTTATTAAAGGATTACTCATTAAAATTACAGATCAAATACAGATGTTCGTTTAGTATATACAATATCTTTTATACGCATCCAAAAGGCTAAAAACAGATACAAAGCAAAACCAAATCCTACTGTAACAAAAGTTAAGTACATAAAAGAAGTACGTACTATTTTTGCACGAATTCCCAATCTATCTGCTATACGTTGACAAACGAAATAGCCATGCTTTTGAAAATACAATAAAGGTTTGTAGAAAATTTCCATATTGCAATTTAGTTAATTTCTATTCAATACTACATTTCCAATTGCACATTGTAAACATTTATTTTTATCACAATAATTTGTTTTTAACTCAATAATTGCTTGCGACTGCATTGCATTATTAGAGATTTTTTTTAAGCCATTAAATTTATTGACAATGCTATTTTTTTCTGAAGCTATTTGCTGAATGATTTGTATAATCTCATTATCTATTAATTTCCCTTGATACTTAGCATAACTAAATTTTATAGGCAGTATAGTATTAATTAGCAATAAATGAATAAAGGATTTTGTTAAACGTTTTTTTGCTGACTTTGATTCTTTATTAAAGGTATAATGTGTTTCCCAAAATATTGATGTTTCTATACTAAACAAATTATAAAATTCATTTAAAGACTTCGTCTCTATAATTTTTGAGAAAATATTATGATGCGAATGATATAAATTCGCCAATTGCGACAAACGAATAGTAGGAAAATTTGCTGGCCTTAATCTAAAAAACTGTAAAGGAATTACATTTTTAGACGACAAATTAAACTTCTGTTTTAAAAATTGATATTCATTTTGGAGTGCTATATAATAAGAATATTGAATATCTTCATTTAGCAAATCTGCTTGACCAAACAATAAAGCTTCCACACTCAATTGTCTTGATTGTTGCTTTCTTATTATTGAAAAATCAAATGAATTAGCTATACTAAAAAAAGACTCACTGTTTATTTTAAGCCCAAAGTTTTTTGACAATAATTTAAACAATACAGCTTCCCAATCATTAGTATTTTGTTCTAAAATTTTTGAAACATCTTCTGCTTTACGCTCTAAACGTTCAAAATACAAACGTTCTAACCAATTAGAAACTGTAAATTCATCAACTATATGAAGATCATTTTCACAATTAATCCATTTTTGAGATTGATTAAATAATTTTTGATAATTTCTTAAAGTCTCTTCAGGTACATAATGTTTTAATTCTAAGGTAGGTATTTCTGTATTGTCTTTTCTAAAAATCTCAATATCATGTTCCCAAACAACATGTAATATTACATTATCGTAATTAGAATCATTTTCGTGATTATGGACATACCAATCACTAGATTGCAAATGTATTTCTAGATTCCCAGCCCATAATTGATTTCCTATTTTAAGTTGTGCATTAAAAAAATCTGGACCAGTATTATAATTATGTTCTCCAACATTAATAACAGTAATCTTTTCCCCTTTTGTAGTGCTAAGAGTATTAAAGTTTATTTTTTTATGTTTCCATAAATAGTGGAGAAAATCTTCTTGCATATAACTAATATAGAATTCTAAAACTAAAGCAACAAATATCCTTTATATAATATTTGAGTTAACTTTAATTAACACTCGTTAACCAACAATGTTACATATATTTTTAATTTTTGTCCAAACAAAAAACTAAAATTATTATGAAAAAATCAATTTACATCTTATTAGTAATACTAGCCTTCAACTTTCAAACTGTACTTTCTCAAAGTCAAATGATGATTGATGCAAACACAGTTATTAAAGATAAAGAAGGTAATAAAGTAGAACTAATGAAATTTATGTCTCTTATGCAAAGTGGAGAATGGATGGTTGATGAAAAAAAAGACAAAAATGGTAATGACTTTTTACAACTTAGAAAAGCTACAAAAGATGAAAAAGTAGCAATGAATGAAATGGTCCATAACCAGGATGGCAGTAATGAACTTATTGGCACTAAAGCTCCAACTTATACAATGAAAGATCTTAACGGAAACTCTATTACAAGTGAAAACACAAAAGGTAAAATAGTGGTATTAAACTTTTGGTTTGCTAAATGCAAACCTTGTATTATGGAAATACCTGAGTTAAATGAAGTTTACAAAAAATATAAGAATAATAAAAATGTAGTTTTTGCTTCAATAACTTTTGATTCTAAGGATACAGTAAATACGTTTCTAAAAAAACATCCACTACAATATCCTGTAGTTCCAAATAACATGGCAATAATTGGTGATTTTGGTGTTAATTCTTACCCTACAAATATTATTATTGATAAAGAAGGTAATTATTCTAATATAATAACTGGTGGTTTTCCAGAAATAGGTAAAACTATTGAGAATAGTATTGATAAGGCTTTATAAAGGTAAACATAACATATTTTTATTAGCAGCTTTGTAAGCTTAATTCTATTACCCAGACTTATTTTAATATAATTATTTATAAAAATGTAATTAATTATAAAATAATTAAAGTATAAATTAGGGTATTCTCATTTTCATTTGTTATTTATTATATATACTCCCTATAAAACTATTAAAATGAAAAAAATAATTAGTCTTATCATTATATCCCTTTCATTATTAACAATAGTAAATGCTCAAAGTAATGAATTAATTATCAATGAGTACACATACATAAAAAACGAAAAAGGACATAAAATCCCTCTCAATAAATTTATGACTTTGATGAACTCTGGTGATTATGTTTTACAATCAAAAAAAGATAGATTTGGATCTGAATACATTAAATTAAAAAAAGTAACAAAATCTGAAAAAGAAAAACTTAACGACAATAAATCTAATTTAGATTCTCCTTTAATTGGTGAAAAAGCACCAGATTTTAACTTAATTGATATTGAAGGTAATTTCATAAACTCTAAAAACACAAAAGGAAAGGTTGTTGTTTTAAACTTTTGGTTCACTACATGCCAACCATGTATTGATGAAATTAGCGAATTAAATAAAATACATGAAAAGTATAAAGACAATAAAAATATTGTTTTTGCTTCTGTAACATTTGATAAAAGAAATGCAGTTAAGACGTTTTTAAAAAAATATGCTTTAAAATACCCTATTGTTACAGATGACAATACGACTATTAAACATTTTAAAGTTAGCGGTTTACCTACAAATATAATTATAGATAAAAGAGGGCGTTATTTTAATATACTAGATGCAGGTTATCCAGGAATTAAAGATGCTATAGAATACCGTATTGAAAAGGCTTTGAGAAATTAATTATTAAATAAACCCAAATTAGTCTAATAAAAAAGGCAAAACATTTTTGTTTTGCCTTTTTTACGTTTATATAGTTATTTATATATTATTCGATATATCCCATTTCACGCATCCAATCATCATTAAACATTTTACCTACATAACGACTCCCATGGTCATGAAATAAAACAACAACAACATCATCTGGCTTAAAGTGTTCTTTTAATTGTAACACGCCTTTTATAGCAGCTCCGGCACTATTACCTAGAAACATGCCCTCTTCTTTACTTAAACGTTGTGTATAAACTGCAGCATCCTTATCTGTTACTTTAGTAAAACCATCAATAATACTAAAGTCTACATTTTTTGGTAGTATATCTTCCCCAATGCCCTCTGTTACATATGGATAAATTTCATTTTCATCGAAAACTCCCGTTTCATGATACTTTTTAAAGACAGATCCATAAGTATCTACTCCCCAAATTTTAACGTTTGGATTTTGCTCTTTCAAGTATTTACCAACTCCAGAAATCGTACCTCCAGTTCCTACTCCGACAACAAAGTGAGTTATTTTCCCTTCTGTTTGCTTCCAAATTTCCGGGCCCGTACTTTGATAATGTGCTTTAGTATTACTAGGATTATCATATTGATTTACATACCATGAATTTGGTGTCTCTTCTCCTAATCTTTTAGATACAGAATAGTATGATCTAGGATCATCTGGTTCTACTGCTGTTGGGCAGACTACTACCTCAGCACCTACAGCTTTTAAAATATCTACTTTCTCTTTAGATTGCTTGTCTGCCATTACAAAAATACATTTGTATCCTTTTACAATTGCTGCCAATGCCAACCCCATTCCTGTATTTCCAGATGTTCCTTCTATAATTGTTCCACCAGGTTTTAATCTTCCATCTGCTTCAGCATCTTCTATCATTTGTAATGCCATACGATCTTTAACCGAGTTTCCTGGATTAAAAGTTTCGTATTTTGCTAATACTTTACATGGTAATTCTGCAGTAAGTTTATTTATTTTTACTAAAGGTGTATTACCAATAGTCTCTAAGATGTTATTTGCGTATTGCATATATATTTTTTTGCTTTTGCAAAAGTAATGAAAAGGCAAAAGTAAAAAGGTGAAAGTTTGGTTAAATTACTTAAGCATCAAATAGAATATAAACTTCTAAAATTTAAACCTGTACTTAAACCGTATATAATCTTATTCATTCAAAACGAATCGCTTTTACTGGAGCTATTTTTGTGATTATGTAAG
This sequence comes from uncultured Lacinutrix sp., assembly GCF_947500325.1. Classification (GTDB taxonomy): domain Bacteria; phylum Bacteroidota; class Bacteroidia; order Flavobacteriales; family Flavobacteriaceae; genus Lacinutrix. The sequence continues at coordinate 57,002 of NZ_CANMRQ010000018.1, read as the reverse complement.
ATGGAATTAATAGCATTAATAAACAAAGTACAAATGTGCCAATATTTAATGCCAAAATATAATTAAGGTTAATATATACTGGAATATTGGTCATGTAATATTGTTCTGGATTTGGGAATTTTAAAAACTGAAAATACTTTTGCGCTAACAACAAACCTAAACCAATAAGGTTTCCCCAAAACAGACCTAATAGGATTAAGTGTGTTGCGTTATATAAAAAGATTTTACGAATGCTTAGACTATTGCTTCCTAAGGCTTTTAGAATACCAACCATTTGGGTTCGTTCTAAAATAAGTACTAATAGTGCCGTTATCATATTTATTCCAGCTACAAGTATCATAATACCTATAATACCAAAAATATTTTTCACGAAAATAGATATCCATTCAAAAACAGAAGGAAAACGCTGTATAACTGTTTTAGAATCTAAAAGCGATGGAATCTCATGTCTTATGGCTTTCCCTGTTTCTGTAAGAGTATCATAATCATCAATAAAAACCTCAAAATTTCCGACTTGATCTTTCCCCCATTTATTAATTCTTTGAATATGTCTAATATCTCCAATAGCATATAACTCGTCATATTCTTTAAAACCAGAATCATAAATACCAACTACAGTATAAGGTAAAATTCGAGGAGGCAAGTTTATATTTTCTTTTATAAAATTAGCTTGTATTTTATCGCCAATATTTATTTTCAACCTATTCGCAAAATACTTTGAAATAAGTAAATCTTCATTTCTATCTTTAGTATAATCTGGCAATCTACCTTCTATTAAAAACTCTTTAAAATACTGCCAATCATAATCTGCACCAACTCCTTTAATAATAACATACTCTACAGCATCCTTAAGTCTAATTACTGATCCTTTTGTTGCTACACCTTGAATATGACGAATACCGTCTACAGCATTAAAATTGGGATAAAAATCTTGTTTATTAGAAATTGGATTTTCACTTTCTTGTGAATTATTAGTGTCATAATTTGTAATGGTAACATGTCCATTAAACGCTACAACTTTATTTCTTATTTTATGTTGAAGGCCAATACCTGTAGCAATTGCAATCATCATTACAACAATACCTATTGCAATTGCTGCAATACCAATTTTTATTATTGGTGCCGATATGCTACTTTTATACGCTTTACTATCAATAATGCGTTTAGCTATAAAGTATTCGAAATTCAAATTATATATATGCGGTTAACTTTTGTCAAAAATACAGTTTTATTATTTCTTTTTTTAGGTTTTTCTTGTGCTAACAATAAGAAACCAAAATCTAACTCAAATAATGCGGTTTCAAATCATAATTCTAATACACAAACTAAAGAAGTTATAGACAATAAAACAGATAGTATAAAACCAATAATTATTGGAGCTAACCAAACAGAAACCTATATCAAGTTATTAGAAGGCAAACGTGTTGGTATTGTAGCTAATCAAACTTCTGTGATTTTTAAAGATAAAAGTGAAAAAATAAAAGTAAAAAGTTTCACTCATATTGTAGATTCATTACTCTTATTAAATGTTAATATAAAAAAAGTGTTTTCGCCTGAACATGGTTTTAGAGGCAATGTAGATGCAGGAGAATTAGTAAAAGATGGTTTAGATACCAAAACGGGCTTACCAATTACATCTCTATACGGCAAAAATAAAAAACCTTCTCTCACACAATTAAAAGATCTAGATATTGTTGTTTTTGACATACAAGATGTTGGTGTTCGTTTTTATACTTACATTTCTACATTACATCATGTTATGGAAGCTTGTGCTGAAAACAATATATCTGTTATAGTATTAGATAGACCAAATCCAAATGGCCACTACATAGATGGTCCAACTATGGAACCTAAGCATACTAGTTTTTTAGGTATGCATACTATACCATTGGTTCATGGTTTAACCATTGGAGAATATGCTACAATGATTAATGGTGAATCTTGGCTTGCAAACAACGTAAAGTGTGATTTAACTATAATTAAAATGAAACACTATACACACGACAAACCTTATAGCTTACCGCTACGTCCATCACCAAATTTACCCAATGATCAATCTATAAAACTCTATCCAAGCTTAGGTTTATTTGAAGGCACTACAATTAATGCTGGTCGTGGTACAGAATTTCAGTTCCAACGTTATGGGGCACCTTTTCTAGATAGTACTGCTTTAAGTTTTACTTACACTCCAAAAGAAAATTTTGGTGCTAAATTTCCAAAACATAAAAATAAATTATGTTATGGAGAAGACCTTTCTAATGTAAAAACTAAAGACGGTGTAACATTAAAATATATTATTAAAGCATATAAGAATAGTAAGAATAAAGAAACCTTTTTTAAGACTGCCTCTTTTACAAAACATGCAGGCACACAAAAACTACAGGATCAAATTGAAAAAGGTTTAACTGAAAAAGAAATAAAAGCCACTTGGAAAAATGGCTTAGATAGTTTTTCTATTATAAGAAACAAGTATTTATTATACAATTAATCTTGATATGGCGTACCGTTAGGGCGTAAATTATTTGCTCTATAATCTTCACGACTTTGCTTCTGGATAGACTTATTATTTCTTCTTTGAGACAAATTGTATGTTACTTTTGTAACCGTAATCAAAGTCCCAACTTCTTGTTCATTATTTGAAGCAATAGCAGCATTAACCTCCTCTTCTTTATTTTCTTTCTCAATAACTTTAGTAATAGCTTTCTTTTTTGCAGTTGCAGCTTCTCTTTCGGCTGCTAAAGCAAAACCAGTTTTTTTATTAGAAGAAGTATATCTTTTTTTCTTTTGCTTTCTTTTTGTTTTAGGTTTTAAAACCCGTTTAGGTTTTGCAGCTGCTACTCGTTTTGTTTTTTCAACTCTTTTTTTAGTTTTAACTTTAGGTTTTGTAGATGCTAAACGCGTATTTCGTGTTTTCTTTACTAACGGTTTAATATTTCTATTTAATTGCTCTTCTGCACTTAAACTAGATCTTAATATGCTTTCTTCTAAATCTGCAATTGCATCTTCTGGAACAGGAATATCATTAATGCGTTTTACTCCTAAAGCTATAATTTTATCTTCTCTATAAACAGCTATTGTATAACGTCCTTTTTTAAAATGATATAACGGTATTTTAATTTCATTGTTACCAACATCTATAATTTCGGAATCTTTTTCTGAGTGACTTAAAAAAGTAACACGTAAAATCACCAAATCACTTTTAAGTGTTAAAGTATCGCGTGTAGCATTAAGATGTTGCTCTAAACCATTAGCTTCTCGATTAACATTTTTTTGAATCGAAGTTAATTCTTCTTGAGAATAACTAGTTAAGCTTATTAATAAAGCGAAAATTAATAGGTATAATGTTTTGAATCTTTCCATTTTTTGAAAATTTACAATTAATTTGGTTCGCTATAAATCAATCATTGTTAGTTTTCAAAGGGACTGTAAAACTATAATATAGTTTGCGTATAGCATACTAATTATTATATAATTTACATATTATTAGCCAAAGGGCGTAAAAAGTTCGCTAAAATACAATTATATCTGATTATCAATCAGTTAAAATAAAACCCTATTAATTATTCAATAGCACAACAAGTTTTTTAAGAAGATTATAATATTAGAAGCTTTATGTTAAGTAATTTACAATTATAATTCTGTAGTTGGCTTTCTATACTTATGAAATGGTTGTTTTAATAAGTGTTTTAAACTTCCGTTTTCTTCTGCATTAGGAAATGTATCTACACCATAAACAATTTTCTCTCTATCTAACGACATATAAGTTCCCAATAAACGATCCCAAATTGAAAAAATATTACCATAATTAGAATCGGTATAAGGTAATTTGTAATGATGATGTACTTTATGCATATCTGGAGACACGAGTACATAACTAATAAGTTTGTCTATTTTTTTTGGCATCTTAACATTTGCATGTGTAAACTGAGTAAATACTAATGACATGGATTGATATAACATTACTATTCCTATTGGTGCTCCAATAATAAAAACGCCTGCAAGAGTAAACAAAAAACGAATAACACTTTCTAAAGGATGATGTCTATTAGCTGTGGTAGTATCTACCTCATGATCGCTATGATGTACTAAGTGTACCATCCATAAAACACTTATTTTATGCTCTGTTAAATGTGCTAGATAAGCACCTATAAAATCTAGAAGCAATACACCTAAAACTATATATAACCATAATGGCATGTCTGGTAACCAGTTAATAACGCCAAAATCATTAACTGTTACCCAATCTGCGGTTTCTAAAAGTAAAAAAGCTAAAGCAAAATTTATGATTATAGTTGTTAGCGTAAAAAAGAAGTTTGGTATTGCATGCTTCCACTTTTTATAAGTAAAATTAAACAAGGGCAAAACACCTTCTAAAAACCAAAATAGTGTAATACCTCCAACTAAAAGTATACTTCTATGAAGAGTTGGTATGGTTTCAAAATAATGTAATATAGAATCCACTTTTTAAACTTCAGATTTAAAAAAAACTTCAGATTTTTTCAAGTCTTTTTCACTTAATTTAGCACTCATCTCAGATGCCTTATCAATATTTTTCGTTTTTTTATAAGCTATATAACACAAGTAATTATATAGCTGTAAATTCTTTTCATCTAGCTTATTTTTATTAAATTTATCAAGTAGTTTCAAAGCCTTTTTAGAGTTGTTAAGAATAATTTTTTTCTGAATTTCATAGAGTTTAATTTTTTGACTAAATCTATCTTTATTTTTTAAACCACTTTTTTTCAATGCTATTTTTGCTTCATCAAAATAACTGTCTGAAGCTTTAATAAATTTATACCTCAAATCTTCATTTAATAATACACAAAAATCTTGATATTTAATGGCCAATCTATAGGCATTTGAAAAACTATCTTTCTTATAATAATTAATAAGATCTTGGCTTAAAAACTGAGTACTAATAGCATATTTATTAAGTAAAGTGATTACCTCATTTTTTGGTTTATAACTCATTTGCTGATAAATCACTTTACCGTTTCCATCCATTATAAAAACATAAGGTATACCTCTTACTCCATATTTAAGAGCCAAGCTTTTATTTTTATCTAAATCAATTTTAACAGGAACGTAATTATTCATTAAAGATTGAACTTCTTCTTTACTCCATGATTCAGAATCCATTCGTTTACATGGACCACACCAAGTTGCCCAAAAATCGACTAAAATTAATTTATTTGTACTCAATGCCATTTTTTTAGCATCATCAAAAGAATACAACCAATTATCGGCACTTAAAGAACTAGTAAACAATAAGACTACAATTAAAGAAGTAAATATGTTTCTCATAATATATATTATTAATATTCCTTTAAAAGTAACATTTTTTTACTAATTTCTTATTTGTGCTTTCATTTTTTCAACAATGTTAAATGCAGCTGGACAAATAGCAACATTTTTTAGAGTTAAGTTAGAAATTTGTTGAAACTTCTTCCTGTCTGTATGTGGAAATTCACGGCAAGCCTTGGGTCTAACCTCGTAAATAGAGCAGTAATTATCGGCATCTAAAAAAGTACAAGGCACGCTTTGTAAAACATAATCATTGTCTTCATCTACTCTTAAAAATTGCTCTACGAATTTTTGTGTTTTCATTTTAAAATGCTTCGCTATCCTATCTACATCTTTATCTGTAAATAATGGTCCTGTTGTTTTACAACAATTAGCACATTTTAAACAATCTGTTTTCTCAAATTCTTCTTCATGCAATTCTTGCATGATATAATCTAATTGTTTTGGAGGTTTCTTTTTAAGCTTAGTGAAAAAGGTTTTGTTTTCCTTATGCTTATCTTTGGCGAGCTTTGGAAGATTATTAATAATGTCTTGCATAAGACAAAAATAATTAAAATAGATTCTGTATTAAGTATGGAATAATAAAATTTACTATGACTAAAGACCTTTTTGGAAACGCTCTATTAGATTTCTATAATGGTAATGCTACTGAAGATATTATTACTTCAACAAATATTTCTGATGAAGACATTTTACCCTTGGATTATCTTTTTAGAAGTTATAAAGCTATGCCAGTATTAGAACAAAAAGCCCTTAAGCTATCTAAAGGTAGTATTCTAGATGTTGGTTCTGGCGCAGGAAGTCATAGTTTGTATTTACAAGACAAGGGATTAAATGTAAAGGCTATTGATATCTCTAAAGGCGCTATTACTGTTTGCAAAAAACGTGGTGTAAAACACACTGAATTACATTCTATTTTAGATGAAACTGAAACATTTGACACTATTCTATTATTAATGAATGGCACCGGTATTTTTCAAACATTAAAAGATGTTCCTTATTATTTAAAGCATATTAAAAGTCTAATGAATCCAAATGGACAAATATTAATAGATTCTAGTGATATAAAATATATGTTTGAAGATGAAGATGGTGGTTTTTGGCAAGATATGAATGCTAATTATTATGGCGAACTTGATTACTTTTTAAGTTATAAAGGAGAAAGTGAAACACCAATGAAATGGTTATATCTAGATTTTAATACTTTAAATATTGCTTGTGCCTCAGTAGGTTTAAAATGTGAAATGCTCGCAGAAGGCGAGCACTTTGATTATTTGGCAAAATTGAGTTAATTAATACAATTAGTATTATAAAATTCAGTTATTTCTATAAGATCTTCTTTTTTGAATTCTTTTGCATCTAATTTTTTTACTAGCAATTCGCATTCGCTAAAAAATTCCATGGCTCTTTTTCTAAAACCTTTAATTTTAATCTGTTCTAAAACGTTACCGTCTTTAATTAATAATAATCTATTGTGATTAAAATAGTTACTTAATGAAGGTTTTTCTATATCCCAAGGATCTACATCATTATGCCTAGATGTTTGCATATTAGTTTTTTCTGTTCTACCAATTAAAGATACGTTTCCTTCTATAATTAAATGTACAAATGCTAAACGCTTTTTTTTCTTTGTTATATAAGTCGTGATATATTTATCAATTCTGTCTTCAACCTTAAAAAGAATACTATCTACTTGATTAGGCTTAAATTTTTCCTTTTTTGCTTTTCTAGCTGTTCTAAACTTAACCATTTCATTAGAAGAAATCGTAATAGCATTATATGGTTGTAATGGCAAAAAAGCTTCTCCTGTTTTAACGTCTCCTGTTTTTAAAAACACGTCTGCTTTAGTCCATCCGTATTGTGCAAATGCTGAATTAACACCAAAGATAAAGCACATTAGTAGTAGTAACTTTTTTTGCATATTATAAGTTATATCCTTTTTCAGACAATAAAGCAATCACTCCTCTGTATACATCACTACTCCACATCTCAGATATTTTACTCATAGCATCATTCATAGAATCTTGTGAACCTGTAATTTTTCTACCAGTATCTGTCTTATAAAATTCACCTAAAGCGACTTTATCACTTTCGGTAAGTGCGTCTTTTTTAAACATATTTTTACCTGCTTGAGAGGCATACAAGGCATTCATGTTTTTTACATCTTTTAACGTAAAATGTCCTTTGTAAGCAGATACTATCATTTGCGCTAATTCATCCATAGCTACTTTTTTTCCTTTTCTTACTTCGGCCCATAATGTATCTGGAACATTCTCTGCTTTAAACTGCACCTTGAGCATATCATACATTTGCTCCATTACGTCGTCATAATAAGCCATAGTACCATTACTAGTAATGCATTTTTTTACAGCTACACTATAATCATCTACTTGTGCAAATGAAGTTATTGAAAAGGTTAAAAATAAAATGAGTGTTGCTATATTTTTCATCTGTTACTGTATATTATTTTAATTGGTATTATATCTTTTAATGCAATGACAATTATTGTGCCATACCATTAATATAAGTTCTATTTACTTTAGTTAAAGGTATTTTATTTTCTGGCACTTGCATAATATCTTGTTCTAATATTACAAAATCTGCAAATTTACCTTCTTCTATACTCCCTTTTTCCTGGTCTTCAAAGTTAGCATATGCAGCCCAAATTGTCATTCCTTTCAAGGTTTCTTCACGACTTAATGCATTTTCTTTTTGAAAACCATTTTCTGGATACCCTTTTAAATCTTTTCTGGCTACAGCTGCGTAAAATGTTAAAAACGGACTCACTTTCTCCACTGGAAAATCTGTTCCAAGAGCGACCTTTCCACTTTTACCCAATAATGTTTTATAAGCATAAGCACCTTTTACTCGTTTAGCTCCTACTCTATCTTCTGCCCAATACATATCACTAGTTGCATGTGTAGGTTGAATAGAAGGTACTATATTTTCATTTTTAAAATAGTCAAAATCATTATCGGTCACTACTTGTGCATGTTCTACTCTCCAACGTCTATCTTTCTTATTTGCTAAGGTTTTTCCATAAGTTTGTAATACAAATCTATTAGCAGAATCACCTATAGCATGTGTATTCATTTGGTAGCCTGCTTTTTCTATTTTCTTTGCTAAAACTTCATAATCTTTTGTGCCAATAACCATAGCACCATAATGGTCATGCTCATCATTATAAGGCTGCTTTAAAACTGCACCACGAGATCCTAAAGCACCGTCTGCATATACTTTAACAGATTGTACATTAAGCCTATCTGTTTTTATTTTTCCTTTTTTCAAGTAATAATCTAAGTTTTCTTTTTTATTACTAATCATAGCATATACTCGCATGCTTAATGCATTAGCTTTCTGCAAACTATCTATTAATTCGATAACTTGTTTATCTAAGCCAGCATCTGAAACCGTTGTTAATCCTAAATTAGTACAATATGTTTGCGCTTCTAATAATACTTCTATTTGTTGTTTTCTTGATGGCTTAGGAAAAATGGCCTCTACCAATTCCATAGGGTTATCTATCAATATACCTGTTAATTCTCCTTTATCAATTTTAATTTCTCCTCCAGTTACTTTCGTTCTAGGTGTTATTTTAGCTAAATCTAAAGCAGCTTGATTACACAACATAGCATGCCCATCTATACGTGTTAATGCAACAGGTGTTTTTGGAAACAATTTGTCTAATAATATTTTATTAGGATACTCTTTATCTTCCCAATCGTTTTGGTCCCAACCACGGCCAATAATGAAATTAGTATTCTTTAATTGCTGAAAATCTAGAACACGTTTCATAACATCATCAAAACTATTCGTTCCCACTAAATTAACAGTCTGTTTATTTAATCCTAAGTTATAAAAATGACAATGTGCGTCTATTAAACCAGGAACAATAGTTTTACCTTGAGCATCAATACTATTTTTTGCTGAATAGTTTTTTTGAATTTCTAAAGTACTTCCAATAGCTATAAACTTTCCATCTTTAATAGCAAATGCTTCAGCCTTATCAAAACTTGAATTTACAGTATATACATTTGCATTAGTAACAATAGCATCTACTTCTGTTTTATCTGTAGTGCAACTAAACGCTATTAAAAGTATTATTAGAAGTATCGGTTTTTTCATTTTTTAAAATTTTAAGATAAATATAATAATAAAAACGTCCTCATTAGAGGACGTTTTAGAATAAGTATCATGTCTTTGTATTAGAAATCAAATTTATAAGTAGCACCTGCTAAAACCTGTACACTTTGTACTCTAGTATTTAACCATTTATTATAGGTGCCTTCTGCAAGGTTATTTCCTTTAAGATAAACAGACCAGCGCTCATTAAGATGGTAACCTAGATGTGCATTAACATCTAAAAAAGCACCCAAAGTCACCGTTTCTGTTGGGTTTAAAAATGTTGGTAATGTTGTATTTGTTACGGTATTAAAACCTATTAAGTCTTTTCTTTCTCCTACATAAAAAATATTTGCACCAGCAAACCATTGTTGAGAAATTTGGTAATCTAAAAACACAGAAGCTTTAATATCTGGTAAATTCCATGCTTCTTCTTGCCCTTTTGTATTATAAGAAAAGTATTCTCCTTTAATGCCTAATGTAAAGTTTCTATTAAGATCAAACTTTAATTCTCCTGCAATTGCAAATGTATTAACATCATCGTAAACAATACCAAAAGAGTTTCCATATTGATAAGCTTCATCACTATTAAAGCCATAAGGCACCAAATTATTTTGAAATAAACCTTTATCTCTTTCTGCTTTATAGCTTCCGCTAACAACATAACTTAATGCATTAGATAATTTCCCTCTAAAACCAACAGTAGCATTATATTGTTGATCTGTTGGCACAATAAATAATGTAGGAGACACAAATGCGTTTTCACTAGCGTAGTCATAGTACGAATTCTGAATTAAACCACCTTTTACACTTCCAAAAGCTATAACTGTTTCTTCTAACAGCCTATAAGATGCACTAATATTTGGATAGATATAAAATTTATTAGCACCTGCTTCGCCATCGTTTAAATAGGTTAATGTAGCACCCAAATTAACTGTTAAATCATCTTCTTTAAGCTCGTAAGTTGGAGAAACAGCTAATTGAAAATTACTATAATTTAATTCTGTATCTGTAAAATAGTTTCTATCAAAACCACCACCTAAATAATCTAATGTCACAGCTGTTAATAGACTTTCATCTTTTATTGGAATGTCTGCAACGCCTTTAAGCACAAACCTATTTTCCCCAGAACCTTGGTTGTCTCCAAAACGCCTAAACAAAACGTTAGCGCTTTTAAAATAAGAATCTTCAAAAGAAATGTCTCCGCCAATATGAGCATTAGTAAATGTATGACCAACATCTAATCCATTTACTGTTTCGGTTGGAATAGTTGAAGTTCCTACTAAGTAACTTGGTAAGCCATACCAATTAAACTTTTGTAATTGAAAGCCTCCATTTAGCATCCAACTCATGTTTTTATCTCTTTTACTATAAGCTAGATTCAATTTAGAATCTGAAAAATCATCATCAACAAAAACATTATCTATACCTCCTTGAGAAGAGTGATGCCCAAGATGTGCACTAACACTTTCTCCACGACCTAATTCATGATTTAAATACACTTCCCCAAGAACCGTTGTATAAGAACCAACACCTAAAGTGGCATAATTATCATACAATTTCATCTTTTTAGCTTTATCTACTACAGCAGCTTTTCCTTTAGCTGGTGTAAATGTAGACGCAACAGGAAATGAAAAAATATTATAATTAATATCTTTTTTTGCCAATGTTTCATCATCATCTAAAGTTGGTGATTCTTTAACTTTAAAAGCATCAGAAATTGTTGGCGTATATGGTTTTATAACATTAATAACATCTGGATTCAATGTATCTTGCTCACGCTCTTGGGCAAAAAGCACTGTAGATACTAAAGATGCTATTAATAATATGATTTGTTTTCTATTAAACATAATTTTTAATTACGATTTACGAATTATGATTTATAATTTTTAATCTTCTGTTTCTACAGAAGCATTCGTTTTTGCTTGCTCAGCTTTAATTTTATTTAGTTCTTCTGCAGCTTCAGTAACAACATCATCAAACTCACCAAAATTCTTTGGAATACTTTCTAAAATATAAGTCGCTTGAAAGGCATCATTTAAAGCATATTGGTTTTTTGCCATAACTATTAATCCCTTTGCGCCATAATACCTGTAACTTGAATAGTCTTTAACTAGACGCTGTGTCGCTTTAAGAGAATTTTGGTATTGCCCTTCTTTATTTTTAAAGTAAGCATTATAATACAAAGCTTCTGCTGCTGTTTCACCTGTTGCTGTTTGCTCTACTTTAGCATACGCTGTTTTTGCTTTATCCTCGTCCCCTGTTTTTATTGCAGAACGTGCAATAATAACTTGAGCATCGCTTTTTACTTTATTGTCTAGATTAACATTAGCTAGCACTTTTTCTGCATAACTAACCGCTGCATCATAATTATTTAATTGATAGTTTGCCTGCATTAAATTAGATTGTGCAAATAAACTATTTTGTGGAAAGTTAGCTTCTATCTCTAATCTTTCTAGAATAGGAATAGCGCCAGCCCAATCTTTATTTTCTAAAGTAATTTGAGATAATCTAAGTAGTGCTTCTTCTGTAAATTCGCTTTGAGATGCTTTTACAACATAACGGTAATGCGGTGCTGCTTTTTGCATATCATCCTTTTTGAAATACAGCTGCGCTAAATAAAAATGCGCTTGATTAGCATGTAAACCATTTTCGAAACCTCTTATATATTTTTCAAATTGCTTAATAGCTGCATTAGTATTGCCATCTAAATATTGTTTTTCTGCAGATTGGTATGTTGCATTATCTAAATCGGCATCTGTTACCTCAACATAATCTAATGTTTTAACCCAAGCAGCATACTCATCAACTTTTCCAATATCTATATAAATTAATCGCGCTGTCAACACTGCTTGATTTGCTTCTGGTGATCCAGGGTAGTCTTTTGCAACTTTTTTAAACTTAGTTAACGCTTCTTGATTTTCACTTTTATTATAATATAATAATCCATGGCGAAGCAATGTATTTGAAATAAAAGTACTGTTACTATGTTCTAATGTCAATCTATTATAAGTAGACATTGCTTTATCTGTATTACCAGTTTTTACATAGGCATTACCTAAAGTATACATGGCATCATCTCGTAATTTAGACTCAGGATATTCTATAATAAAGGCCTCTAATTCTGAAATCTTTTTGCTTTCTTGACCTAAATATCCATAACTAATTGCTTTTTGAAAAAAGGCATAATCCGATTCTATTTTGTTTATACTTAATGCTTCATTGTATGCTGCAATAGCTGCATCATAACTACTAGACACAAAATAACCATCTGCTAAACGCAAGTAAGCATCATTAAGTCTTATTTTATCTTCTTTTCTATTTGTAGTAAAGTTTTTAAAGTACTGGGTTGCTTGCGCATAATCCTTCTGTTTAAAATACGTATAGGCTATGTTATAATCTAAATTTTTAGCCTCTGGCAAATCTTGAGTTGCCATTTGCTGAAACGTCTGAAATCCATTTAAAGCATCACTATAATTAGTTAAGTTATAATCTGTTTCTGCTTTCCAAAATGTTGCTCTTGCAACATACTTAGCATCTTGCGGTTGCTTTAAAGAGCTTTCAAATAAGTCTTTTGCTTCTTTATAATTGCTTTCATTAAATAACTCTATACCACGGTAAAATGCTACTTTTTGATACGCAGCCTTATATTCTGGACTATTTTTTCCTTTTAAAAGCGTAAGCGCTTCTTTATAATTCTTTGATGTGATGTAAGAATCTATTAATAACGTTTCTATCTCCGTTTTAAAAGTCGTTTCTGGATATTTATTTAAGTAACCAGATAACACTTGCGGTACAGATTGATACGGATTACCTATATCGTAACTAATTTTAGCATAATTAAGCCATGCATCTTCTTGAATTTTAAGATCAAAATCCATTTGTGATGCATTTCTAAACGCATTTAAAGCTTCTTGTTTTTTATTTAATTTTATATAACTTTCTCCTAAATGGTAGTATGCATTTTGCGCCACACTATTATTACCATCAACTATCTTATTAAATTCTGAAATCGCTTTTTCGTAATCATTTTGCTTATAATGTGCATAGCCCAATTGGTAATAGTCTGTATTATTCCATCTTCCTTTTTTGCCCTTGTACTCTGTTAAATAAGGAATAGCTTCGGCATACTTTTCAAGATTAAAATAACTTTCTCCTATTATTTTAGATAACTCAGACACTTCTTCTTCATTACTATCGTCTAATCTTGTTTTTGCTAGTTCTATGGCTTTTTCAAATTTTCCTAATTTAAAATTTAAATCAGCTTGATAATAAGACAGTTTCTCTTGGTATTTCTCTTGATCTTTAACTTGATCAAAGTATTCATTAGCCTTATCATAATCATCGCCTTCATAAGCCATAAAACCAATATAATATTTGGCTTGCGAACCATATTCTTCAGAAGATTCTACTCTATTTAAATATTTTTTGGCATCCTTATAGTTCTTTGTATGAAAGGCAACATAACCATTATTAAAGTTATATTTCTCTTGCTCAGATCTAGCTAAAGCTTCCTCATCTACTTTTTCATACCATTTTTGAGCATAGGCATATTTTTCATTTTCAAAATAATAATCTGCTACATCTATAAAGGCTGTATTCTTTTTAGTACTTGTTGGGTAGTCTTCAACAAATTTCTCTATTAATTGATCTGCATTTTGCTGGTTTAATCGTACTGCACAATTAGCTATATAATAAGCACAATCACTTTTTATAACATCTTCTTGCGTGTTCTTTTTTATCTGACTAAAAATGGCTTGAGCTGCCAAAAATTGTTGGTTATTATATAGCGACAATGCTTTTTGATAGTCTACAAAAGGATTAGTATACGCAGCAGATTGTTGTCCGAATGCATTGATACTAAATACCATTGCAAAAAGAACAGTTATTATATGATTTCTAGTCATTGACTGTGAATTTTTATACTTGAATTTATTAAAACTCAAAGATAAATTAATACTAATATCTTAACGCTAGATTTTTATTATAATTATAAACCGAGTTATTAAACGTTGAAATTTTATTATTAAAAATGAGGTTGTCATTTTTATAATTTCAACTAAAATGATACATTTACAACATCGTGTTTTTCTTTCCGTTTTAAGACAAAATACTTCAGAAAAAATTAAATTAAATATGCCAAATACCATTTTAGAATTTAAAGACGCATCTATTTTTCAAGGACTTAATCTTGTCTTATCTGATGTTAATGTAAAAATGGATAAAGGTGATTTTGTGTATTTAATTGGGAAAACGGGATCTGGAAAAAGTAGTTTCATGAAAACCTTATATGCCGATATCCCCTTAAAAGTTGGAGATGGTAGCATTGTTGATTTTAATTTAAAAACACTTCAAGAAAAAGACATTCCTTTTTTAAGACGTAAGCTTGGTGTTGTATTTCAAGATTTTAAATTATTAACAGATCGTACTGTAAACGATAATTTATTATTTGTTTTAAAAGCTACTGGATGGAAAGACAAAAGCGCTATGGAAACAAGAATGGAAGAAGTACTTGATAAAGTAGGTATGAAAACCACTGGCTTTAAATTCCCTCATGAATTATCTGGTGGAGAACAACAGCGTATCGCTATTGCTCGTGCTTTATTAAACGATCCTGAATTAATTTTAGCCGATGAACCTACTGGAAATCTAGATCCGCAAACCAGTATTGAGGTTATGGAAGTACTTCAAGAAATTAATAAAAATGGAAATACCATTTTAATGGCAACTCACGATTATGCGTTACTTTTAAAATACCCAAGCAAGACTTTAAAATGTGAGGACAATAAAGTTTTTGAAGTTGTACAGCGTAGAGCTTAATAGTTTTACTTTATATCTAAAAGATAAGCAGCATTAGTACCTTCTTCTATTTTATATAGTGTTTCTGCTTTGTCTTTATAGTAATCTATAATATATCTAGATTCTAATTCCCCTGTATTTCCAGACTTGAATACATGCGAAAACACAAACCATACTTTTCCTTTTAACTTACTTAATTGCTGGTCGTGCCCTGTATAATCATAATGGTGCGACTCGCCTTGGATTACAACATTATTAAAGTTTATATAGTTTATTTTTTTATAATAATCGAACACATCATAATTACCAATAAACACATACACTTTGTCTTCTGGCTTTACATGCGTATTCATATAAGAATATATAGGTTTTATATGTTCTTTTAAAAAAGGCATTTTTTTAGCATTGATGTACGAAAACACAATAAATGGCAACAACAGACCTAATACAGCAACACTTTTATGTATATGCTTTTCAACTTTTTTATAAATGTAATACATCCCAATAGCTATAGTTATAAAGTATAATGGCACCTGGTACAAAATAATACGTGTAAAAAATGGATATAGCTTTAAACTAGATAGTAATAAGTGAACAATAATTGGAACAGTAAGAATAAATAGAAGTTTATAGTTTTTCTTTTTTAATAAAGAAACAATACCAATACAATAGAAAATAATAATCAATATATAAAAATAAAATCGATCGCTAAACCCTAATAATTTAGTAAAAACCAAAGTGATAGCTTTGTAAGACCATTGCCAAAACTCTATAGAAAATGGGTTTATAGGCATAAAAGCAAATTCCCAATAATTCTTCATTAATGCTCTTGAAGGATGTTGATGTAAAAAAGTAAAATAATAGGCTGAAAAAGCTAGTAACCATATTGAAAAAGGGATAACTAAAGTTTTTAGGTTTTTCACTTCAAAAACAAGAGTATACAGCCCTAAAACGAAAAATACTATAATAGAAACGTTACTTAATGTAACTGCTAAAACACCAACTAAACTTAAAACAATCCATTTACTTTTTTGGGTTTTATAATCTTTAAAATAACAGTATAATAACAATAAAAAGACCATTACATCTGTACTATACTGCTTTACTTCTGAGCTATAATATATTAATGTTGGGCACAAGCAATATAATGCTGTAATAATAAGAAGTATAGTCTTATTTTTAACTAATAACGCACTCCATTTAACGACTAAAACAATAGATACTAAAAAACATAATAAGGGAAATATTCTTAAAGCTAAATCATAATCTCCAAATAAATAATTAAAGCACTTTGTTATCCATAAATAGAGTATTGGAGCCATTTGTCCGCTATCTAATGGCGCTAACAAACCTAGGAAGTCTCTATCGATAATACTATACGCTAATTTAGCTTCGTCTAACCATAAACTACGATTAGACGCAAACTGAATTAGTGTTAGGCAAAATCCTAAAACAATAATTCCATATAGCTTATAATTATTTTTCAACTTTATAGCGATTTTAATTTTACTTTTAATGTACTATAGGCTTTGTGTAGACCTAGTCTTTTAAATATTAAATACCTACTTTTTTCTTTACTTGGATTTATAGGTAAATTAATTACTTCTTGGTTGTTATTAGATAAATAAGCTATCATTTTATTATATAGTGCATTATCCATTCTATCTCGATTATCTCTATCCACTCTAAGCATAGTATCTAATAATACTCTAGAGTTATATGGACTTACAACACTAACTCCTAATTGTTTATTTTGAGATTTCGCTTTAGCATGTACAATGCCCATAAACTGTTCCCAAAGAAAAATATCTAGTATGTGATATTTTGTCTTTTTTAAAATTGATTTATTATTAGATAACCACTTATTATATTCTTCTCTAATAAACTTATGGGGTTTAAAAAAATTAATATTATTTAGGTTTTTAGCTGTAGGATTAGCACAATAATAATATCCATTACGTCCAATCTCACTAATATTTCCATTAATAATAACTTTATCACCAACTGCATCTGGACTTAAAAATAAAGGATTATCTAAACTAGCCGCATAACTTGTTTCAAAATCTTTTGGCTCCATTTCAATATCGTCTATAATATTGAATGGTTTATTATATAGTTTTGCGAGTTGTTTTGATATAACTAAATCATTATGGTTTTCTGGCATGTTTTTAAACTTAGTAACAAAGTAATCACAATCCAAGTCCAAACTTGCCAAAAATAATACGCGACTATCGTAACCTGCTGTAATGGGTAAACATATTTTATGTCGTAATGCTATTGCTTTTATATACCCTTTTAACATATTAGCAACTATTATTGCTGTTTCTTCTATTGATTTTTCTTCGCGTTTTGCATTTGGATAAAACCGAACTACTTTTTTGTCATATATCCCCACATAATGATTTGGCATTAAATGCTTCACATTACTTACATCTGTAGTGTCTTGAATAAAAAGTCTTAATTCATTAAATTCTTTAGATTTATAATAAGCTTTTGCTTGAGTATTTTTATATGGTATTAATTCTATTTTTTCTTGAAGTAATTTTACTTGAGATCCAAAACTTAAAAAATCGTTACTGTAATATATTTCTGCTTGCGCACAAGCATCATTAAATAGCACAAAATCCTTTTCCGTTTTATAAAGAACTACAAACTGTCCATAAAAATTAGAGATTTCATCTAAAAATACATTTAGTTCTTTTAGGTTTGAAAGGCTTTCAAGAATTTGCTTATTTGATAATGCTGGTGTTTTATAACTATATAATTCACCAAGTAAAATAAGCTCTAAGTTATTATTAACTACTTTAGTAAAAACACAATCTTTATGGTATTGTAAATTAAAATTACCAATACTTTCTGCTATAAATCCTTCGATTAATTGAAAAGGTTCCTGCGTTAATAAAAACTGTTTTCTAAACATACGCTTACAAGCTTAATTGTCTAGTTTTTTATACACATGAGGGTTTTTACGTACTCCTTTTTTAAATATTTTTCTAACTAACATACGTAATTGAGCATCTGCATCTAAAATAATATTTGTTAATGTTTGATCTGGACGCCCTCTAAATTTAGTAACATGAAATTTATCTTTTTCTTTTAATGCATTATCGCTAAAAAAGTAATTAGAAATACAACACCTACTAGCATTTACAGTTACTTTATTAACAGAATGCCATGAGGTTTGATGCGTTGCCATTACTATTAATCTATTAAATTTACTTTCTATTAATAACGGCTCTTTTTTAGGTCCATTAGGCCATAATTCTAAATGGCCTCCATTTTCTTTTTTCCAATTTGGCGTTACATAATACAATAGATTTAATACGCGCCATCGGTCTCGATTAGCATCGTGTGAATTATCTAAATGCGGATTTAAAAAGTTATCTAACTTCATTAAAGATAAACCGCCTGCATATAAAGAATCGTCTGGAAACAGCGATTTTATATTACATAATTCACCAATAACTTTCACAATCTTAGGATCTTGAAAAGCATAAATTACTTTTTCTAATAACTCGTTATGCTCATTCATTTGAGCAGAGACATACTTATACTCCTTTAAAGATTTTAGCATATTCATTTCTTCTGGTTTAGGAAAAACCTCAAAGCACCTTTTTGCCAAATCTACTGGTAACACATCATCAATATAAAAAAAACCAATAGTATTTTTTGAAGCATTATATTGTTTAGCAATACTTTCTTTTTGCTTTAAAATGCTATTAAAAATATAATTAGCTATGGTTTTAGTTTCCAAAAATCACTAGGTTTTAGTTAGTGCAATTTAATATTTTCTTTCCAAATGATCATTTAAAAATTAAAAGCTATTTTTCTTTATTTACCCTAGCAAAATAATGTATTTTTAAGGCAAGAAAATTTTTATGCTTTCAGTATTAATTCCCACATATAATTATGACATTTCTGCATTAATCGCAGAACTACACCAACAACTTATTAAAACAAAAAAAGCATTTGAAATTTTAGTGCTTGAAGATGGAAGTACTAAAGATATTAATGATAATTCTACACTAAGTCACACTACTATTATTGTAAACAAAAACAATAATGGTCGTGTAAAAGCTAGACAGCTTCTAGCTGAAAAAGCGCAATATGACTGGTTACTATTTTTAGATGCAGATGTGGCTCCAAAAAACGAAACTTTTATAGCTCAATACTTAAAAGCTATAGACAGTAATAACGATGCTGTTTTTGGAGGATTTACTTATCATGACACGAAACCAGAAGACAGTTATTTATTACGTTGGACTTATGGAAAAACTAAAGAAGAAATACCTGCTAACATTAGAAACAAAAAAAAATACAAGGTTATTATTTCTGCAAATTTCTTGATTAAAAAGACTGTTTTTTTAACTATTAATTCTGAAATACCAACATCTAAAGGTTATGGTTTTGATAATTATTTTGGTACTTTTTTAAAACTAAAAGCAATATCTGTTTTACATATTGATAATGAAGTTTACCATTTAGGCATTGAAAAAAGCGATACTTACTTAAGAAAAAAAGAACAAGCTGCTTTAACGCTATTAAAATTGTATAATAAAAATAATTCTATCTCTAGTGATAATGATTTATTAAACCTTTTTATGACATTAAAACGCTGGAAACTAGCTGGTATTTTTAGTAGCATACACCAATGGCTCAAAGTAGCTATGAAGAATAACCTTTTAGGAAAAAAGCCAAGTATAAAAATATTACAACTTTATAGAATATCTTTTATGTGTAATAGCTACAAACCTAAAGAATAATGTTTATTTTTTGGCAGCTATAAAGTCTTCAAAATCGTATATATAATCGTCTTCTTTATAGACTTCTGAAGCTAATACTAAACAGACTGCTCCAGAAGAGAAATTGTCTAATTCTCTCCATATACCAGGCACTATAAGCAAACCTTTATTAGGTTTATTTAATGTTATTGTTTTAGTTTCTTTCCCATCTTTTAACATAACATCGAAACTACCACTTAAGGGCAATAACAACTGTTGTAATTCTTTATGAGCATGACCGCCACGATACGAAGTACTAGGCACATCGTATAAATAATATACACGCTTAATATCAAAAGGCACGCAGTCTTTTTCTATTACAGACAAATTACCACGTCCTTTAGGGTCTTCAATTTTAGGAATTTCTATTATCCTAGTTGATGCTATTGTAGTATTTTTCATTAACTAATTTGTAAGCTCAAAAATAGCTTTCTCCCATTTTTTTGCAATTGCTTGTATTGCAAACTTTTGAATACTTGCTTTAGCGTTTTCTTTGCAATTTAGATACAATTTTTTGTCTAATATAAAGCTATTCATTGCATTTACAAAGGCCTCTTCATTATTCTGCTCAACAAGTAATCCATTTTTATTATTAACCAAGATTTCACTTGGACCAGATTTACAATTAACAGAAACTACCGGTGTGCTTAGTGCTAAAGACTCTAATAACACCATTGGAAAACCTTCAAAATTACTAGTTAAAACTGTAAATTTTGCACGTTTTACATATGGTAATGGGTTCTTTATATAAGATATAAATTCTACATTAGGTTGAATACCTAAAGTCTTTACATGTTCCTTTAATTCTTCTTTGTCATTTCCGCTTCCCAAAAGGACCAATTTATATCCATTTTCTATTAAAATTGAGTTTTTATAAGATTGTAATAAAAATTTCAAATTTTTATGATGCTCACTAAGTCTTCCAAAGAACAAAATATATTTATCAAGTTTAAACTCATGGTCATCAACTGCACTTGCTTGTTGTTCTAATGCTTCAAAATCTACTGGATTATATATAGTTTCGGTATGTTTTAATTTAAATTTACTCTTAAATTTTTCTTCAGCTGCTTTAGAAACCATAACTAGCATTTCATTTTGGTAAAGCCATTTGTTTAACCAATTGTATTTTGAAAATGCATGATTAGTTTTATAATTATGAACTACATACAATGTAGGAATATTATATATTAATTTAATTACAATAAAATCTCTTACAGCCTGAACTCTAGAACGATTATCTATTATACAATCAAAGCGTTCCTTTTTTAAATAATTTTTAAATGCTAAAAATCTTTGAAAACGACTTACTTTTAATGCTCCTAGATTAAAAAGCGTCCCTTTATAATTAAAGTCTATAATATCTAAAACGCTTACAATATGTACATCATGCCCTAAATTATCTAACATAACAGAGAGTAAAGCTCCTACTTTTTGTGCGCCTCCTTGACCAAGTGAAGACACTACAAGGCATATTTTTTTTTTATCGTTTCTTTGCACTTAGCTGTTCTAAATTTTTAAACAAATATAGTGAATGAAGATTTTATTGTTAGGTGAATATAATTCATCTCATTACACCTTAAAAGAAGGCCTACAAGAATTGGGACACCAAGTCACAGTAGTTGGTAATGGAGATGGATTTAAAGCTCGCAAAGTAGACATAAAATTAAATTTAAGATATGTTGATGGCGTCTCTTTTTATGTAAAAAGATTACTCTATAAATTGTTTAAAATTGATTTGACATCCATAGCTATAAAAAAACAGTTTAATCGTTTTAAACATGTATTTAAAGATTATGATATTGTACAACTTATTAATGAAAGCCCTTTTAAAGCCAATCCAAAAATCGAAAAACAACTATTAGAATTTATTTTTAATAATAATAAAAATGTTTTTCTATTATCATGTGGCACAGATTATTCTAGTGTAAAATATGCAAACGATGGATATTTTAGATATTCGATTTTAGACCCCTATAAAGAAAATAGAGGTACAAAGAAAGAGTTTTGGCATGCTTTAATGTATTTAACGCCAGAATACATTAAACTCCACAAGTATATTTTTAAAAACATAAAAGGCGTTATCGCTTCAGATCTAGATTACGATATTCCCTTAAGAAATCACCCTAAGTATTTAGGCTTAGTCCCAAACCCTATTAACATAACCAAACTGAATTATATCGATTTGGATGTTAAAGACGAAATTGTAATATTTCATGGTATCAACAGAAAAAATTATTATAAAAAAGGTAATGACATTTTTGAAAAAGCTTTAAATATTATTGCATCAAAATATGCCGAAAAAATTAAAATAATAACTGTAGAAAGTCTTCCATATCATGACTATATAAAAAGTTTTGATAGCGCACATATAGTATTAGATCAAGTCTTTGCATATGATCAAGGGTTTAATGCTCTTGAAGCTATGGCAAAAGGAAAAGTTGTTTTTACTGGAGCAGAAAAAGAATGGTTATCTCTATATAATATTAAAGAAGATACTATTGCCATTAATGCCTTACCAGATGCTAATGCTATAGCAAAGAAATTAGAGTGGCTTATTTTAAACCCTTTAAAGATTAAAGAAATATCAAAAAATGCTCATGAGTTTATTTTAAAAGAACATCACTATATTGATTGTTCTAAAAAATATTTAGAAACATGGTTACAAGCCTTTTAGTTTTTAACTCTTGGAAATCTTAACTCTAAAGACATTCTTGTTTTATCTTTATTTTTATTTACTGCAGAACCATGTATCAAGAAAGGCGTAAACACAATAGCTTCACCTTCTTTTGGATTTGGCCTAATCATTTCTATACTTCCATTTTTTGTTTCTAAAATACAAGGCACATAGTATGTATTGCCATTAATTTTAGCGCCTTTACTTTCTGTACGCAAAACTTCGTTTTCTGATATAAGGTGACTTCCAGGAAATACAGGTAATGATGAATTTTCATTGCATCCACTAATAGGAATCCATACATTTACAATGTCTTCCCAATAACTTAAATAGCCATCTCTGTGTGGCGGATTAATATCTAAAGAATTAGGTCTGCTAATACGTATTTGTACATGAGATTTCTGTAACTCTTCAACCCAAGATGTTAACTCATAACCTAATATTTTTCCAAATCTTTTTGCTAATTCTTCAATATCGAAATTAAAATCTATAGTCTCTAAATTTCTTGTAATATCTATAACTTTTAGATGATCTGTGTTAGTTGTTACAACTTCATGATAGTTATCAATAGTAAAATTAGTAGGATCTACAGGAATATTATTACTTATAATTGCTTTGAGAATTTGCTCTGTTACAGACTTTTTTAAGTCTTGAAATTCTTTATCCGAAAAAATATCGACAACATCATAACCTCTATCCTTCCATGGCATTTTAGAAATAATATTATTCTCTTTTTTAAAAAGCAATTCTTCATTTCCCCAAAAAAAATCGCCTTCTACCTCAAATGAATAAGGTTCTTTATCTATTATAAGTTGGCAATTTTTTCTAAGCATATTTTAGTGGTTTAGTTAATAACGCATATTTTACTAATTTCTTATACATCATCTTTTTCTTCTTGAATGACTCCAAATAGCGAAGAGCTAAAAATTAATAAAATCACTCCATAATACATTACATAAGTTACAAAATGAGCAATATTTGCGCCCTTAACACCATAGTTATCTATAAAATAAACACTAGTTAGATATAGAATAATTACTGAAAAAGCTTCAGTAATAATATAGTGCCAAAACATTTTTTTTGCCAAAAATTGATAAGCAATAATTATGGATAGTACTTTTACAAAATCACCTAATAATTGCCATAAAAATAATTCGGTTACAGGTTCAAATTCATATGTAAATAAAATTTGAACTATAAATTTTCTCAAAAAGTATATAATTATTAAGCCTACAGCAAAAATAGGTATGATAGTTTTATAGAACCCAAAAACTTCCTTTCTAAAACCTTTAATGGTATCTATTTCAGAAAATCGTGGTAAAATATATAAGGTTAATAAAGAATAAACAAACATTAAATAATACTTAGAAATACGGTTCATTGCTTCCCACATCCCTGCTTCTTTTAAACCCACTTCATCTATAATATATGATCTAACAGTTATAGCTACTAAAGGCATAACAATGGCAGAAAATAGTGCCATAATGGAAAAAGAACTCAGCTTTTTTACATAAGAAAAGCTAAACTGGCTTGCTTTAATAAGTTTTGAAAAATCTCTTCTATTTAGTATCCCTACTAATGTTATTAAAAACAAAATTGATTCTGCAATAACAACCGAAACTAATGCTCCATCTATTTGATTTTGCCAGATTAAAAAGATAGTAATAATAGCTCCTAGAATCTGCCCGAAAATATTAAAAACTATAAGGAATTTAAACTTAGAAAAACCATTCATTATTGAAAAGCACATCATATTCAACGCATAGAATGGTAATACTAAAGCAAAAATTTTAATAACATATGCATAATCATTATACTCATGAAAAATATAATCATTAATAACTTCTGCATTGTAATATACTAAGACACATATAATAGAAGTAGCAATAAATCCAAGATAATAAGCTGTAGAAATTGTTTTTGATAGCTCTGCTTTATTGTTTTTGTTTTGAGCTATGTATTTTACAACACCATTATATAAGCCTAAAATTGAAAAAGACTGTGCCGAGCTCACAAAATTTCTTAAATTTCCAACAAGTGCTAAACCTTCTGCACCTACAAAAATTGCAATAAATTTTGAAGTTAAAAAACCAGCTATAATCTTAATTATTACTGAGACAGAATTAAGAGAAGCGACTTTAACTAAAACATTATTATTAATATAATTAATTAGTTTTTTCAACAGTATTCGTTAATAGTTGTAATAATAGCATCAATATCATTAGGAGTCATAATAGGACTCATAGGCAAACTTACACAATTGTTATGAATTTGCTCTGTAATAGGTAATTGTAATCCATTAAAAACCTCAAAAGCTTTTTGTTTATGTGGCGGAATAGGATAATGAATAGCACTTTCTATTCCTTTTGCTTTTAAATAATTTATAAAATGAGTTCTATCATCAATTAAAACAACAAACAAATGAAATACATGATTTGTAGATCCACTATAGAATGGAAGTTTAATCTTTGGATTATTTATTTCTTTTAAATAGCGTTTTGCAACATGTCTTCGCTGTTCATTATCGTTATCTAAAGCTTTTAACTTTACATTTAAAAAAAGGGCCTGAACTTCATCTAACCGATTATTAACTCCTAAACGTTCATTTTTATATTTTGTATCTGAACCATAATTTCTAATCTGTTTACAAATAATGGCTAAATCTTTATCGTTTGTTGTAATTGCTCCTGCATCTCCTAAAGCACCTAAGTTTTTTGCTGGATAAAAACTAAATGTAGCTACATCTGAAAGATTTCCTGCCTTTTTTCCTGTATCTGATATGGCTCCATGCGCTTGAGCGGCATCTTCAATGAGCAATAAATTCTTTTCTTTCGACAATTTAATTATTGAATCCATTTCTGCCAATTGCCCATACAAATGGACAATTACAATTGCTTTTGTTTTATTAGTAATAGATTTTTCTATTTCTACTGCTTCACAATTAAATGTCTTTTTATTAGGCTCTACAAAAACAGGTTTTAATCCCACATCTACTAATGCCAAAATAGTTGCTATAAATGTATTCGCCGGAACTATAACTTCATCCCCTTTATGCAACTTACCTAATTGCATGTAGGCTTTAAAAACTATAATTAATGCATCTAACCCATTACTTACTCCAATACAGTATTTTGTTCCACAGTAATTCGCAAAGTTTTCTTCGAATTTTACAACACCTTGTCCTAATATATACTGACCAGAACTTAAAAATTGAGAAAATTCGTTTTCAAACGCTTTATCAAACCTTTTATTAATACTTTTTAAATCAAGAAACTTTATCATAACATTACTGTATTTAAGAGTTTATGATTTTTTACTGTAAGTCTATAAAAATCTTGAGTTACGGTTCTTGCTCCAAAACTCTCTTTCCAATATAATAACCCTTCATTTAATTTTTTTCCATTATTTTCATTAGATATACCGAAATCGAAAAAGGCTTTATGTTTAAATATTTCTCTAGTTAATTCATTAAACAAAAAATCTAGGCTTCCTAATTCCTGCTTATTTTCTGTTGCCGAAATGTATTGTGCGTGTGCTACTGTTTTAGTTTCAAAAATTGTAGTACCACCAACAATCTTATCATCTTTATATACATTAAACTGCCTTATCTTTTCAGGAAAATGCTTATGAAGTCTCTGTATTTCTAACAAAGTATGTACTGGCTGTTTTTTGTATCGTTTTTCTAGATTGGGAATTAAAACTTGATTCCAAAATGCTTCAAAATCATTATTCTCTTTAATTATTAATTGATGTTCCTTTGCTTTTTTTACACCACGCTTTCTAATGGTAGATATAGATTGAGGAAACGCTCTATAATCAATAACAGAAAGTACATCTCTGCGCGTTACTTCTGCATTCAATAAAAATAAAATATAGTCTATTTCTTTGCTTGGCAAATTGCTATATATACTAGGCAACAATTTAATATTTAATGTTTCAAACCGCTGTGTTTCTAAAAAAAGTAAAATCGCTTTAAAGATCTCAATAGTTTCATTGAGTTTTAATTTTTCGGTTAATATTAATCCGCCATAAGTTAAACCTTGATGAGAATGTAAAATAGTTTCTGTTTTATTTGCAGGTAATAACGCTACTAGTTTTTCTTCGTTAAAAATTAATAATGACATATCTTCAAAACGCTCACTATGATATTCCATAAAATCGCGATGAAACAAAAACGTAGCATTTTTTGCTTTGTTAACAAAGTCATTCCACAAATTGTAATAATCTGGCTGATATGTTTTTACTGAAAAAATATAGTTTTATTTTGGTTTATTTTAATTCAACAGCTTCTGTTGAATCAATATTTGTTTGGTTTACAATATATAATGGTCTCTTTTTAACATCTGTATTTATTCTTGCAATATATTCGCCAATAACTCCTATTGAAATAAGCTGAATACCTCCAATAAACATAGTACTTACAATTAAAGATGTCCATCCAGTTACTTCTTGATTAAAAAAGAAATAAGAAATTAAAGCATATAAAATAATAACAAAAGACACTAGAGAAATAAGCAATCCTAAACGACTTACAAAAAGTAATGGCTTGTCTGAAAAACCAGTAACGCCATCTAATGCCATTTTTAATAATTTACCATACGAGTAGCCAGATTCGCCAACTTTTCTGCTATCTCTATTAAACAATACTGAGGTATCTTTAAAGCCTAACCAAGCAATTTGTGCTCTTATAAATTTATTTTGTTCAGGCATTTTATTTAATGCATCGACTACTTTTTTACTAATAAGTCTAAAATCTCCAGTATCTATTGGAATATCGAAATTTGTAATGTTCGCTAATGTTCTATAAAACCATTTAGATGTCAACTTTTTTAAATACGTTTCGCCATCTCTTTTTTTACGTTTTGCATAAACAACATCGAAGCCATTTTCATATTCTTTATACAACTCCGGAATTAATTCTGGAGGGTCTTGCAAATCTCCATCTATTATTACTGTACAATCTCCAGACACATATTTTAGACCTGCAGAAACTGCTATTTGATGTCCAAAATTACGACTAAAATCTACATAGAATACATTCTTATCTTTTTGGGCTAATGCTAAAATCTCCTTAAAAGAATCATCTTTACTACCATCGTTTACAAAAATAAACTCATAATTATTAGTCACTGTTTTTACAGCAGCAATTAAACGGTCGTATAACGTATTAATAATCCCTGATTCATTATAAATTGGAATTATTACAGAAAGTTTTTGTGTTGTTTTCATATACAGACCACAATATAAAAAGTAAAACTAATTATTTGTATGTTTTTTTAGTTTTAAGAATATTAAAATAGGCATTACTCCAAACAATTTCATATTCATTTTCTTTTAAAAACGTATTCATTGTTTTATTTTTTTTAGCATCATAGGCATTAATATAGCCTTTAGTATTAGTTAAATTTTCTGCTAAATATTCTGGGATTGGTTCAGAAAAATTACGAGTAGTTTCAAATTTCTGTGTCACTACTACAGGATATATTTTTATTTCTTCTTCGGCTTTTTTCAACTTCTTTTCAAACGAATAACTATCATATATCCAAATCCATGAATTATACATATATGGTCTTGTTTTAGTTAAAAAATGAACCATTGGTATTTTATCATAGGTCAACAAATAATCATTTGGCTTAACGTACTTTTCAAGATTAAGTAATAGATCATTAGTTATTTCTGCTCTTCTTTCTGTAGTATATATACCTTTTGCTAAGTCACTTTTTATTGTATACGTCTTTTTTAAACGGCTTCCTTTATCAAAATAGGCCTCTTTAGAAAGGTTTAAAGCCTTTGCAGAAAAAAATGCAATTGAAATAAATAAAATTAAAGCAGAAAAGCTCTGTTTTGTTAAGCTAATATTACTAATCAAATTATTCTTAATAGTAATCGTTGTATTTTCTGTATTAGACAAAAAATAAAAAAAGAAAGGAACAGATAACCAAATACACATATAGCCACTACTAACAATGGCGCCTCCACTTCCTAATGGTAAAAAAGTAAGCATTAATATCCCTAAAAAGGCTAATGTTTTTATACCTGTATTTTGTTTTGTAAAAAGAATTAAAAAGGCTCCAACATAAGCTATAGCATAAACAGTAAAAAGATTGCCATTTTTAAACCATATAAAAACGAAACAAAAAGCTAAAAAGAGGAATACATATCTTAGCCATAGTAACTTTTTAAAATTATTATAGATTGCTAAAAATGCAATGATAATTAGTAATAGCTCGCCTATTACTCTAAATAACATTCTATAATTATAATAATATGTTCTTAATAATCCACCAACATTATGTGTGCTATCTTTTGTTGCTCCTAAATCAAATAAACCTAAAATAGCATTTTGCATAATATTAAATTGACCTAAAACCAATAACAATAAAGTGATAATTACAAATCCTATTACTATCCCTAAAGCATAATACAAAATAGGTCTTACTGCTTTTTTTATTGTTTCTTTATTAAGAACATAGTAAAACGGAATTGCTAAAATGAAAACTATTAAAGTAAGATTAGGTATTCTGGTAAATACATTCATTCCAATAATACTACCAGAGAGAATTATAGCTAGTGTATTATTTTTAATTAGTCCTTTTAATAAAAATAACACACTAACAATAGCTAATAAAGCTGTTAAATGATTATGATAATATATTAAAAAGCCAAAATCGTTTACAAACAATATGATTAACATACCTAATATTACAATACGCTTAGGCATAAATTGTTTAAATATATTATAGCCTACAATAAACGTGATTGTATTAATAATAATAGTGAATAATTTAAACCACATAATACCTCCATTGGGGTAAAGTTCATACCAAACACCACCAACAACACCAGAAAGCCAATACACAAAACTATATTCTACACTTGAAGGATCGTTATAAATTTGCTGATAAAAAGTTAAGGCAAAGCCATCATCACATATATCAAAGCCTTGAAACGCTAATAATAACTGGACAAAAATAGAAGCTAGAAGAACTAAATATAATTCTCCTTTATTGGTTTTAGTTAGATTAATCATGAGTATTCAAAATCGTTGCTAAAGATATAAAATAAGATTCTTTAATAAACTCAAAATAGTGTAATTTTACCAATACAAATTACTATTGAAAGAACTTTATGCCTAAAACTTTTGACCCGAGAAGTATACTTGAAAACTCTATAGTTTACAATACCTTTCAACATATCGTTGGTGGTGTAAGAGCGAGACGTCTATTCATTAAAAATGACGTAAAAATAAAGGCTAATGAAAAGATTCTGGATATTGGATGTGGTCCAGGCTATTTAATAGATTTTCTTCCCAAAGTAGATTATACAGGTATTGATATTGATGCAAAGTATATTAAAACTGCAAAAGAAAGGTATAAAGACAAAACCTTTTATTGTACACCTGTAGAAGATTTTAATTTAGAATCGCCAAATACTTTTGATGTTGTTATAGCTGCTGGAGTTGTCCATCATTTAAATAATGAACAGGCTTCGGCCTTATTTGATCTTGCAAAAAGAGCTTTAAAACCAAATGGTAGACTAATTACATTAGATGGTTGCTTTATAGATAAACAAAATCCTATTGCAAAAAAATTATTACAATTAGATAGAGGTAAATTTGTGAGACGAGAAGAAGAATACAAAGTATTAGCCAATAACCATTTTAACACTGTTACTACTAAAATAGATGAGACCTATTTTAATATACCTTATACTTCAGTAATTGTAACATGTACAAAGTAAAATCTATTTCTTTACTTTATTAAAAACAGTTTCTCCCTTTCCATTTATTAATTCATAAACGCCATAATCTGCGCCTTTCTCAATAATATTATAACTACTATTTTTTTCTAGATGGTTTAAAACAGATTCATTTTCTGATAAATACCCGCTAATAACCCTAAATAAATTTACATTAGTTTTTAGTTTATAATCAAAGTCCGGCACATCGTTTTCTGGCCATTTAACGGCTAATAATGAAGAAAAAATCGAATTTACTAAAACTGAATCTTCTTGTTTAGCTCTACTCTCTTCAGTGGCATCAAAACCAACAAATCCTCCATGATCTGCAACAATTACAATTAAAGCTTCTGGGTCTTTATTATTAATTAAAGATGTTATTTCTTTTAACCAAGTATTTGTTTTTTGCAATCGCTCTAAATAATCTTTCCGTTCTTTTTCCTTTCCTTGAGAATATGATTTAGAAGATGCTATATGTGCAGGAGAAATTTGTTCAATAAAATAAAAATTTGATGTGTTTTTATTACTTTCAATTAAACTTGGAAGTATTTCTAAAGTATTATGGTTTTGCCCAAATCCTCTCGTTATAAAAGACATATCACTATAATTCACATTACAATAATCATACATTATTTTAGGACGATTAACTAATAAGTAGTTTTTTTGAAGTAGTAAGAATGTTTTATAATCGTTCTTTTTAAACAAAGAAACTACGGGATTATCTCCCGCAATAACTGATCTTGCATTATAAAGTTCATTCACTTTACTTTCTGGGTAAAAAAAGTAATGATGCTTCATAGCAAATAATGAAGCGTTACTTGATAAAGTAGAATAGTAATTACTTCTAAAATCTTGGTATATTTTAAACTTATTTGATTCTAAAAAATCTTCAAAACTGGAATTATCCAATTTATAAGGTTCATGTTTTAAAGTTGAAGCGTTAACATATCCGTCTGGTTGAATAATATAAATATTAGGTTTTTTCTTAAAAGTTAATGTTTCAATTCCATCAGGTTGTTGCATCCAATCTTGAGAATAGCTTAGGTGTTTAAAAAGTTTAGGGGCAAAATTAATTAGCATAATTAGAGCCAAAATCAATTGAAATCCTACAATTTTATTTATATATTTTTTTAAAAGAAAGCCTAATAATACTGCAACTAGAATAATAACTAATAGTCTTTTTTTTCCTAAACCAATAGTACTGTAAAGCGTCAATGAAAGAAACCAAATTAAGTTTAACGTAATAAAAATTTGATCTCTGTAATAAGCGTTTCTTTTAATGAATTTTAGTAATAAGGCTACAATCCCCAAAATAATAACTGCAGAAAGAACGTAAAATGAAAAGAAGAAAAAAAACTGGCTCCAAGAATTTACTTGAGTAAAATTAGAGCTATAATAATGTAATAATGCAGGTAAACCAGAAGCTAAACCTATTATTAAAGGCTTGTTTGTTATAGATAAAAAAGTAGACTGTGTTTCCTTTTCCATATTACTCCATAAGATTTATACTATTTCCGTTTTAATAAAAACAAAACACGCTCAGAGTCTTTTATTGCTTGTTCCTCGACAATATTAAAGTGATTTAAATAACTAGATTTAAAATTTTCAATAGTATAAAAATCAAAATGTGCTTCAAATTCTCCCTTAGCTTTTAATAAGCGTTGTACCCATGAATCTTTTTGCTTTGGAAATTCTATTACTAAATGGTTAGAAAATTGAGCAAAAAACTCAGCAGACATATCAAATGTTATATTCCCACTCAAAGTCATATGATGAATAACAGCTAATGCTAAAGTAACATCTGGAGCATAATCTTTAATTCGCTTAATGAATGAAAAACGTTCTTTATTACTAAAGCCAATATTTGCAGATGGATTTAAAACATCTAAAACAAAAGGTAACATGTAAGATTCTTTATTCGTTTTAACCTGTTTATAGTTATAATCTACAGCATTGTTATCTATATCACAAACTAAAGCCTGATTTAAGTTAGTATCTATTTGCCTTACAAAAGTACCATCGTTTCCTCCAAGATCAATAACTGTTTTTGCATTTATATTTTTAGCCCATAAGTTTATTAATTTCGATTTTTCTTGAAAAGCGATATTACTATAGTTCGTTTTATTATAATATTCTCCCCATTCGCTCTTTTCTTTAAGCTCTAATTTTTTAATATAATTATATAGGCTTTCTATAATATTTAATTGCCCTTTTTTAGATAATGCTACTGTTTTTGTTTCCCCTTTATAGTCTTCATTATGCTTCTCTTCAAACTTTGCTAATAAGTGAATATTAGAATATAAAAATGGATTTAGTTTCGTTTTAAATGGTAAAAGTGATGCTATAGTTTTAACAGGAATACCATCAATAAAACTATTCATGAGCTTTAACATTTCTGAACCATTATAATGTGCTAAAATTAGCGGCCCAAAAAAATGAGTTATAAACTGTTTATATGCTCGCCATGGTTTGTTTTCACTATAAAAATCGAATGATAATGTATCTATAAAAATTGCAGCACCATTATGAAATGTAACATTAAAAGCTGAAGCGTCTTTAAGGGAAAAGTTTTTTTCTAAAGCAAATTTTTGCAGCTTTAAAGTTAATAAAGCAGCTTCTTTATATTGATTAAAGCTCCACTCGTATGGATAAGTAACAAAAGGAATTATCTCTGGTTGAATAACAATATTAGCACCTGAAGAAGAGACTTCTTTATGTTTAATTAATAAACCATTCTTAAAAAGGGTATCAAAAAAACCAGAGTCTTTAAGTTTATTATACTGTTTAAAGTAAATAGGATTAATTTGTCTTTTCAAGATACCATCTTCAAAGAAGATATAACCTGAAGGATCTCGAAAGGAAGAAGAGTGCTTTTCTTTAGACGTCACTATTGGTTTTATTTTCTATATCTGTGTCTTCAATATTAATATCATCAAACAGGTCTTCTTCTTCTTTAACTAAACCGAAGAATAGTTTAATTTTATACATTAGGTTTTTAGAAAATAAAACTACACCAGCAACTGCTGCAATTATAGCTTGTATAATCATTGCTCCTAAACCTGGATCAAAATAAAGAAAGGTCATAAAGTTCTTTTTTGTAAATATAGAAAAATTAGGTCGTCTTCTTAAAAAACAAGTAATATAAGTTTACTAATAATATTGCTGCATTAGCTATAATAATAGGTAAACCTATTCTTAATGTTGGCATTAAAAAACCATAAATTATAAATAAGATACAACCTGTCATATTTACCAAACGTAGTTTTTTAACATCTTTCATTGTAAATGATAATAACACCATAAAAGACGCTAAATAGCCTATATATTCTGTTCCTGTTATTCCAAATAATTCCATAATTATATATTTTTATTGCATAAAAAAGAGAAATACTTTTAAGCATTTCTCTTTTTAAATGTATTCTTTTTCTAATGCTACTAGATACTCTTATTTCTCTTACGCTCGTTTTCTGTTAAAAATACTTTACGTAATCTTAAGAAATTTGGAGTAACTTCTACATACTCATCTTTTTGGATATATTCTAGAGCTTCTTCTAAAGAAAATTTAATTGCAGGTACAATTTTCGCTTTATCATCTGCTCCAGAAGAACGTACATTACTTAATTTTTTTGTTTTAGTAATATTTACAGTCATATCATCTCCACGAGAATTTTCTCCAATAACCTGACCTTCATAAATATCCTCTCCTGGATCTACAAAAAACTTACCTCTGTCTTGTAATTTATCAATAGAATAAGGAATAGCTGTTCCTTTTTCCATAGATACTAAAGAACCATTTTGACGTTCAGGAATACCACCTTTTAATGGTTGGTACTCTTTAAAGCGGTGTGCCATAATTGCTTCACCTGCAGTAGCTGTTAATAATTGATTACGTAAACCAATAATACCACGAGATGGCACTATAAACTCACATACCATACGTTCACCTTTAGCTTCCATGCTAAGCATTTCTCCTTTACGCATTGTTACCATTTCAATCGCTTTACCAGAAACATGTTCAGGTAAATCAATAGTCATTTCTTCCACTGGCTCACATTTAACACCATCAATTTCTTTGATAATTACTTGTGGTTGTCCAATTTGTAACTCGTAACCTTCACGACGCATTGTTTCTATTAAAACCGATAAGTGTAATACACCACGACCAAAAACCATAAACTTATCTGCACTATCAGTATCTTCTACTCTAAGCGCTAAGTTTTTTTCTAATTCTTTAGCTAAACGATCTTTAATATGACGAGATGTTACAAATTTCCCATCTTTTCCAAAGAAAGGAGAATCGTTAATTGTGAATAACATACTCATTGTTGGTTCATCTATAGCAATAGTTTTTAAACCTTCAGGATTTTCAAAATCTGCAACAGTATCACCAATTTCAAAACCTTCTAAGCCTACAATTGCACAAATATCACCAGTAGCTACTTCTTCTACCTTTTTACGACCTAAGCCTTCAAAAGTATGTAGCTCTTTAATTTTATTTTTAACAATAGAACCATCTCTTTTTACTAAAGATATTTGTTGTCCTACTTTTAAATTTCCTCTAGTTAAACGACCTATTGCAATACGACCAGTAAAAGAAGAGAAATCTAAAGATGTAATTAACATTTGTGTATTACCCTCTTCAATTTTTGGCTCTGGAATATGTTCAATAACCATGTCTAATAAAGGCTCAATATTCTCAGTTTCATTTTGCCAATCGTCACTCATCCAGTTATTCTTTGCCGAACCATATACCGTTGGAAAATCTAACTGCCACTCTTCTGCACCTAATTCGAACATTAAATCGAATACTTTCTCATGTACTTCTTCTGGTGTACAGTTTTCCTTATCTACTTTATTAACAACAACACACGGTTTTAAACCTAAATCGATTGCTTTTTGCAATACAAAACGCGTTTGTGGCATTGGCCCTTCAAAAGCATCAACTAATAATAAAACACCATCTGCCATATTTAAAACACGTTCTACTTCTCCACCAAAATCGGCGTGACCAGGAGTATCAATAATGTTAATTTTAGTATCTCTATAAACTACAGAAACATTTTTAGACGTAATCGTAATACCACGTTCACGCTCTAAATCGTTATTATCCAGAATTAAATCTCCAGTGTTTTCATTCTCACGGAATAGTTGACAATGATACATAATCTTATCTACCAAAGTAGTTTTCCCGTGATCTACGTGTGCAATAATTGCGATGTTTTTTGTTTTAGCCATAATAACTGTGCCTTATTTTAAGCGTGCAAAGGTACTTAATTTTTATGGATTATTAACCATTTAAATATTATTTTGACATTACCTTTTCTATTCAATTCCTTTTTATGAAAAATTTAACGTAAGTAACTGAGCAACAAAGTCTCAAGATTTTTGTTATACTTACTTTAATAACAACACAATCGAAGCTTTTAAAGCTATAAAATGAAGAGGTAATACCTAATAGCATACTTGCTTTAAAATCAGTTTTTAATAGTATCTTTGCAACCTTAATTAAGAATATAGTATATGAATCTACAAGACATACCAAAGTTAAAACATGTAAACAGTGATAATTTTTTCCTTTTATGTGGTCCATGTGCCATTGAAGGAGAAGATATGGCTTTTAGAATTGCTGAACGTGTTGTAGAAATTACAAACAAATTAGCCATTCCTTATATTTTTAAAGGTAGTTTTAAAAAAGCTAACCGAAGTAGAATAGATAGTTTTACAGGGATAGGAAATGAAAAGGCATTAGAGATTTTGGCCAAGGTATCTGAAAAATTTGATGTACCAACAGTTACAGATATTCATGAAGCTAGTGATGCTGCTATAGCTGCTCAATATGTAGATGTATTACAAATACCTGCCTTTTTAGTAAGACAGACGGATTTAGTGGTCGCAGCTGCAAAAACAGGAAAAGTAGTAAACTTAAAGAAAGGACAATTTATGAGTCCTGAAGCTATGAAACATGCGGTACAAAAAGTAAAAGATTCTGGTAGTGATAAAGCATGGATTACAGATCGTGGAACTATGTTTGGGTACCAAGATATGATTGTAGATTTTCGTGGTATTCCAACTATGCGTGAATTTGCACCAACTGTTTTAGATGTAACACATTCATTACAACAACCTAATCAAACTGTTGGAGTTACTGGCGGAAGACCAGATATGATAGAAACTATTGCGCGAGCTGGTGTTGTAAATAATGTAGATGGATTATTTATAGAAACACATTTTGATCCAGCCAACGCTAAAAGTGACGGTGCTAATATGTTGCATTTAGATAATTTAGAAAGTTTATTAACTAACCTTACTGCTATTCGCAAAGTGGTAAAATCTTTATAACCGTCCTACAAAAACTATAATGACTAAACTAAATATTAAGAAGCTAACGCTTATAGCTTCTCTTTTTGTCTCGCTTATTACATTTGCTCAAGACAATAACGATATAAAAAAATATACAAGCTCTAATAAAGGTAAGTTTTATATTAGCTGGGGAGGAAACAGAGAAACATTCTCACAATCTGATATTCATTTTAAAGGTGAAGATTACGATTTCACTATTAAAAACGCTTCAGCCAGAGATAAACCTAAAGGGTGGCATATAGATTATATTAACCCTACGCGAATTACTATACCACAAACCAATTTTAAATTAGGTTATTTTATTAATGATCACTACTCTATTGCTCTTGGTGTAGACCACATGAAATATGTTTTAGTAGAAAATACAACTAAAAGTCTTACTGGTCATATAAACTTACCTGTAAGTGAACCAGGAAGTCAATTTAATGGTACTTTTAATGGTGAAGACTATTTTGTTTCTAGAGAATTTCTTCAGTTTGAACATACTAATGGTTTAAATTATGTGTATGCAGAATTTGCCAGACATGATGACATTTCGAGTATTTTTAACTTACCAAACACAGATAAATTTCAAGTAAATATTACTGAAGGTTTGGGTGCTGGTATTTTATACCCAAAAACAAATACAACTTTACTATTAAAAGAACGATACGATCAATTTCATATCTCTGGTTATGGAGTGCATTTAAATGTAGGTTTAAATCTTACCTTCTTTAAGCACTTTTATATTCAAGGAGATTTACGTGGTGGATTTATTAATATGCCTGACATAAGAACAACAAATAATACAAACGATAGTGCATCACAACATTTTTGGTTTTTACAACGTGTAATTTCAGTTGGTGGTATTTTTAGGCTTTAACGTTTGTAAAAACCATCTGTTTTATAATTATTAATTTCTTTAAGTATAGATATTAAAACAGTGTCATTAATTTCTTCTATCGTTTTATAACGTAGTGACTTTACCACTTTACGCTTTTCACCCACTAAATATTCTGTATATTTTGTAATATAAGCAGAATGCCAAAATGCAATATCTACAAACCCATTTTTATGGCTGGCATTAAAATAACATATTGGTCGTTTACCAACATAATAACAAGGTATTCGCCATTTATATTTCAATTCAACTTCAGGAATAGTCTGTTCTACAATTACCTGTAAATGCATTAATATTGAACGATATGGCTCTGGTTGTTTTAGTATATAATCTTCAGCTGGATTCATAATCAAATTTAATTTAATTATTTTTTCTTAAATTCATGTATGAAAAAAAATTATTTAACAGCACTACTTATATTAACAATACACTTTGTTTTTTCTCAAGATTATAGCAAAATTGATAATATTGTTAAATACTATCCCAAGTACTTTTATTCATTTGAAAACTTAGCAGAACAAATTAGTAATGATTTTGATTCAGAAATAGATCAAGTTAGAGCCTTATACTTTTGGGTTAGCAATAATATAAAATATGACTACGATCATAATCTAAGTTTAAAAATAAAAATAAATGAGACTGATTCATATCAAAGCAAAATAGAATACGATAGGATATTAATAGATCGCTATGCAAAAACCTGTTTAAAAGAAAATAGAGGCGTATGTGAAGGTTATTCATTAATAATAAAAAATACCCTAGATATATTAAA
Source organism: uncultured Lacinutrix sp. (assembly GCF_947500325.1). Classification (GTDB taxonomy): domain Bacteria; phylum Bacteroidota; class Bacteroidia; order Flavobacteriales; family Flavobacteriaceae; genus Lacinutrix. The sequence goes on along the minus strand of NZ_CANMRQ010000018.1, from coordinate 18,573 downwards.
CATTGAAAATAAATTAATAAAAGGTTATGCAAAAACGGGAATACAAGACATAGGAAATATTAGTGATATAAAAAATCATTCGTGGAATGCAATAAAAATTAATAATACATGGAGATTAATCGATGCAACTATGTCTACTGGCTTAACTAGAACAAATCAAGAAGAATTTAATTTTAATGATAATTATTTTTTAGTTGAACCTGAAGATTTAATTCTTTCGCATTTCCCTAAGTTTGAAGAATGGCAATTATTAAATAATACAGTAGAAAGAACTACATTTTTTTATGCTCCTTTTTTTCATGACACGTATTATTTTTCCAAACTCAAACTTCATGACAAAACATTGGGATTAATAAAAGTAAAGCCTAATGATAAAATTTCGTTAACCTTTGAAACTATTGATCCAAGAAAAACGTATTTATACAAATTTGATAAAGATGAATTACCTTCTGTTTTAACTTTAAAAAAAAGAAAAGAAAAATACATTACTAGTATTATTTTTAAGAAAAAAAACAATACTAGATTAACAATCTACGAGAATGGCAATCCAGTTATTAGTTTTAAAATAGATGCTATTTAAAACAAAGTAATTAAGCCTATTGCAATTAAACCTATACCAATAATAGCTTTAAATGGCATTAATTTATCTGATAATTTTTGAAGTGTATCTTTAAAAGCTGGTGCTTTTCCAATGGCATGAGTTAACAATAAAAAACCTCCTACTACACTAACAATATTAAACAAAACATTTCCTGCTCCAAATATTCGCATTAAACCTAAAACAACTAAGGCTCCTCCTATAGCAGTTTGAAAAGGTGCTAAAAAAGCAGCTATTTTATTAAAAAAATTACGCTCGCCGTCTAATTTATCTAGTGTAGCAAGCCCTAATAATATACCTCCTGCAATATTTGCAATTGTTAAAAGTGTTACAATCATAATATTAAATAGTATTTGGTTAGAACATAAATTTAATCAAAAAATACGTCTCGTTACAAAATTCTTAAAAAGAATTTCACTCAAAGTCAAAAAAACTAACATTACTTTTTTATGTAGTTAAGAGAAAATGAACTTAAAAATCTTAAAAGTAATATATACTGCTATTATTATAGATATAATAGTAACCAAAATTGTCTTTTTGAACTCTTGTTTTTTCTTAATATGAATTTTTTCTTTAATAACTCTCATTTTTTCAGGAGTAACTGTTTTAAATTTTAGCTCCTTAGAATATTTTTTATTTAGAGTTAATGCCTTATTTATAGAATCAGATCTCTTTTTATTAAGAAGATACCTTGAGCGTTCTTGCTTCATTCTATTAATCATGTCTACTGCATACGAAAACCCCATTATAATTTTTCTTAATATATATAGTAAGTATCTTAAATAGATAAAATGTTACAAATCAAAAAACTAGTTATTGAATAATAACACTAACCATATAGCTTTGTTTTTACTATATCTATTATATTTTTATAAGGAAAAACACCTTTTTTCCATAAGGTTATTAAATTCTTATTTAGGTTATTTTCCTCTTACACATGATACATTGCTAAACTAAATTTGCATCATAATATATTAAAACTGAGTTTAAAATTCTTGCTAGCAGAACTATTAAATTCTAATGTATTAACCAAAAGTATGTATTAATTTAAAAATGAAAAAAATGAAAATTTTAAATAATTTAAAAAAGTATTTAGTGTTAGCAACACTTGCATTATTTATTGCTTCATGTGAAAAAACTGAAATCATAGAAGAATCGCCTAATAATGAACAAGAGCTTAACGAAACTCCAACTGATGATGCTGTTTTTCCAACAGAAGTAAGTGAAATTGCGAAAGAAATTGCAAAAATTCAAAAAAACGGACATGAATATAGGTTTATTGCTGTAGGAGAAAATGATGATATGGTTGTTATTGAAAAGCTATATGGTATGGCTGAAAAGAATTCTGAAAGTAGCAATATAGATGGAGAGTTAACACCATTTGAAATCTTTATTGCTTTAACAGATGCTGCTGTTAAAGTTCCAGAACGTATTGCTATAACAGCAAAAGAATCTATCTACAAAAATTCAGGAAGACAAATTGATAAGTCTAACTTTCCTGTAGAAATTTTAGATGTTAATTATTCAGATTCTTTAACTCAAAAAGGATGTTATGACGTAGGTTACACAGGCTTTAGAAATTCATACTGTGGCGGAACTCCAGTAACCTCTACTCCTACAGACATTAGATTCTGTGATAATGGATTATGGACTTCAAATACTCGTAATTCTCATTATGGAGGATCATGGAGAGAACGTGATGATATTCAAACATGGACTAATGTGGTTTGTGGTTTAACAAGAGTACAATTCTATGCATGGAAAAGTAGTGGTATATGGCCATTTAATAGTTATTCATGGCATTTACAATACCAAGTAGATTTTACAAATGGTATTTGGTACGCAAATTACTATACTTCTGATTATACAGAAAGACAAGTAAAAAGAACTAGACCAACCAATAGCGGATCGTTTAGAGCATATACAAGATTCTTTTAAAAGAATATAAATTATAAAAATAGGCTACAATCTTTTAGATTGTAGCCTATTTTTTTTACCTATTTCTTAATAATACTTTTTTTCAAAACAGTAATACATTATAAAATTATGAAACTTTTAACTTGTTGAATTCAACTATTTTATTTTACTTTGTAATTCAAAGTACTTTTATTATGAGCAACGAAGATTATTTAAAAGACATTAGTGAGATTAAAAATTTAATGAATAAAAGCTCTCGCTTTATTTCATTAAGCGGTTTGTCTGGAATATTAGCAGGTATTTATGCACTTATTGGAGCTGCAACTGCTTATTATATTGTTAGTACTTATTCTAGAGGTTATTTAATGTTAGATGGCAAAATATTCTACATATGTGTTGCTATCTTATTAGCAGTTGCAGCTTTAAGTATTATTACGGGTATTTATTTAACAACTAGAAAAGCTAAAAAAAATGGAGAAGGCATTTGGGATACTTCTTCAAAACGATTAGTAGCCAATTTTATAACACCTTTAATAGTTGGAGGCCTTTATATTTTAATAATTTTAGATCAGCAAAAATATGGACAAACTGGAGCGCTAATGCTTATTTTTTATGGTTTAGCTCTAGTAAATGCTTCAAAATACAGCATTGGAGATATTCGCTATTTAGGCTATACTGAAATTGTTTTAGGATTAATATGTGCGCTATTACCTGGTTATGGCTTTTGGCTTTGGGTACTTGGCTTTGGTGTTATGCATATTGTATATGGCACTATAATGTATTTTAAATATGATGTAAAATGAATACAATTTTAAAAATAGCATTAATAGCAGTATTACTGGTTTATGCTGGAGGTTTAACCTATACATATTATTCAGATTATAAATTTCAGCAGCAATTTGATTTATACGATTTGGATAAAAACAACATGTTAAATGGTGATGAAATAACAGATATTACTCGTGAGTTTTTGAATAAAAAAGCAGCAAGAAAATCAACAAAACAAGCAATGATAATATTAATTCCTGTTTCATTAATTATTGGTTTATTTGTATTTGGAATGGCTTACCTATTTAAAAAGATAAAAACAATTAATGATAATGAAATTCTTTATAAGTAATGAGTATTGAGGTTCCAATAATAATTCTAATAATAGCTATTCCAACATATTTTATCGTGAAATGGCTTTTAAAAAGATTTATAGTTGATATAAAAACATTAAAAATAACATCAATAGTTGGAACAGCTATTTTGGCTCCATTTATATACATTGGATTTATACTCATTTTTATGAGTTACCTTTTTTATCAACCACAATATGAGTTTAATAAAAACAAGTGGATGGCAAGCAAACATTTAAGGCATGAAATGAGAGATGATATAGTTGAAAGCAGAATTTTAAATGGAAAAAACAAGTCTGAAATTGTAGAATTAATAGGAGAATCTAAAAATAATGATTCTTTAGATATTTGGGTATATGATTTAGGAATGTCAAGTGCCGGATTTGGCTGGCAATTTAATAGTTTAGAACTAAGTTTTGAAAATGGACAAGTAATGAATGTCAAAAAAACTGAAATTGTTCATTAAACAATTAATAAAAAAGTTCTCAGTTTAGCTGAACATAATATGAGCATAATAACTAACATAAATAAGCTTTTTGACCATCGTATTAGATTAGGTATCATGTCTATTTTAATGGTAAATGAATACGCCGATTTTAATACTCTTAAAGAACTCTTAGGTGCTACTGATGGTAATATTGCAAGTCATGTAAAAGCACTAGAGAAAGCAGAATATATTAAGATAGAAAAACAATTTATTGGCAAAAAACCCAATACACGTTATAGCACTACTGCTTTAGGCAAAGCAGAATTTAAAAAACACATTAATGCTTTAGAAAAACTTATAAAAAAACAATAACATATATTTTTTATTAATTCACTTTGAAAAACAAAGTACTTTTAAATACTATCATGAAGCAAATTATTATTATTATCTCGTCTCTTTTGTTTAGTACTATATTCTATAATCAGAATATAGGTTTAAACTTATCTCTTTTCAGTGTATTATCAATTATTGTTCTAATTATTGGCAATTCAAAAAAATTAATAAATAGAATAACAGTTACTTATGCTGTACTATATTTATTGACTGCTATTTTGGTATTCTTTCAGCATACTACATTATCTATAATAGCTAATTGTATTGCTTATTTTACTTTAATAGGCAGTGTTTCAGAAACCAAGTCTTCTATTTTTGTAAACTGGCTAAATGGATTATACACTAGCATTGCTGGTTTTTTTTATCGAAATTTTGATTTTGACGAAACAAAAGAGCATCCAAAACTTAAAAAAGATATTGATTTTTTTCATTGGATAAAACTCATTGGAATTCCTTTAGTTTTCTTCGTTTTTTTTATTCTGCTTTACAAAAATGGAAACTCTGTTTTTAATGATTTTATTTCACAAATAGATTTTAGATTCATCAATCTACAATGGATTCTATTTTCGATTTTGGGTTACTATTTATTCAATAATATTATTAATCCAGTTAAAGTAGATAGTGCAACTAAATCTGATTTAAAAACAGGGAATACACTTTATAAAACCGATACATTTTCAGTAGAAATTTTAAAAAAAGAAATACAATTAGGTACAACATTAATGTTATGTCTTAATGTATTGATTATTTTCTATTTAATAACAGAAGTTATTGCTTTAAATACTTCTTTAACAAATAATGCTGTTACGCTTTCAAATCAAATACATAGTGGCATTAATGCTCTAATAGCTTCAATCATTATTGCCATAATAATCATATTATATTTTTTTAGAGGGAATATAAATTTCTATAAAGCCAACAAAACATTGAAAAATCTATCCTTTATTTGGATAATATTAAATGCTACTTTAGTCATTCTCATAACCTTAAAAAACAATGATTATGTAACTACTTTCGGTTTTACTTACAAACGCATTGGTGTTTATATCTATCTATTACTAACATTTATTGGACTTATTACAACCTTTATAAAGGTACTTAAAATCAAGAATCTATATTTTCTATTTAGAGTTAATACTCAAATAGCCTTTGTTTTACTTATTCTATTAAGTACAATTAATTGGGATTGTACTATTACTAAATATAATATTAATCATGCACAATCTTTAGATTTAGATTATTTAATAAACTTATCTAATAAAAATGCTGTTTTACTTAATGAATATAAAAAAACTAAGGTATTTAGTTTTGACAAAAACCAAGCTATTAAGAAAAAATATAAAACCTATATAAAGCAGTTAAATAATAGAAACTGGCAAGAATACACTTATGCAAATTTTCAAAAAAACAGTAATTATAAAACATTAAACTACTAATGCATATACCATCAAACATAGGAAAATCCACACTACTTGCTACATGTATTTTCTGGACTATAAACTTTAGCAAAGATTTTGATTCTGATATTTTTTTACTTGTTTTCATGTCTATAATCCCAATATGTATTTCCGTAACAGCAGTAATAATAGGTACGATATGTCCTATATTTTGGTTATTAAAAAAAGAAAACGAAAGCAATACGCTTTTTTTTAAAAAATGGTTTCCTATTTATACCATTTTAGCTTTTAGCTTATGTGTATTTGGTGCGGTCGTATCAAATTTAGAATTCTATTTAGTAAGCTTTTATATAACCGTATACATAACAACAGCGCAATCTTGGGTATGGTTTGCGAAAGAAAAATAGATTATGAAAACACTTAGAAAACAACTTATTAATTGGCTCTTTGAGATATCTAGCAAAATATACACACAATTATTTAAAGATCATAAGCCATGGAGAATTACAAAAAAAGAACTACTTGGCTATACTAAAGATAGTTTTGGATATCATTTAGGTCTATTTTTAGATAAAAACAACTTTGAATTAATCCCAAAGGTAGAACGTCATGATTGCTTTCACGTGCTAACTAACTACAGCACAAAAGTAGAAGACGAAATTGCGCTACAGTATTTAAGCTTAGGTAATGGAAAAAACAGCCCATACTTGTTTGGAGCAATAATTTTGGGGACTATTATTCTACCAGATTATTTAACATATTATATAAAATCTTATAAAATAGGTAAACAAGTAAATGTGTTCCACAACTTGGACTTTAGACCCTTATTAAAGGTAAATATAGAGCAATTTCGAGAAGCTATTTTCACTAAGAAACAAATTCAAACTTTAAAAAAATTACATTGTGAACAGATTTAAAACTAAATTTTTAAAATACATAAAAAGACTTTCTATTTTTACAACTTTACTAGTAGTTTTCGCTGTAATATGTAACACTCTTATTATCTACAATGCTGAAGGAAAGACATTTTTACAAATTGAAAACCTCCCCAAAAACAAAGTAGGTTTAGTTTTAGGAGCAAGTAAGTATACCAATGGAAATCGTATTAATCTGTATTATAAATATAGATTAGAAGCTGCCGAAAAACTTTATAAAGCTGGTAAAATAGAATTTATTCTAATAAGTGGTGATAATAGTCGTAAAGAATACGATGAACCTTCAGATTTTAAAAACGATTTAATAGCTAAAGGTATTCCTACCCATAAAATATTTTTAGATTACGCTGGCTTTAGGACACTAGATTCTATGATTCGTGCAAAAGAAATTTTTGGACTAACAGAGTGCACTATTATTTCTCAAAAATTTCATAACGAACGTGCTATTTATTTAGCAAAAAAAAATGGTATTAATGCAATCGCCTACAATGCAAAAAATATAAATGGTCGCTATGGTATAAAAACAAACTTAAGAGAATATTTAGCAAAAACTAAAGCAATAATAGATGTTGTATTTAACGTTCAACCAAAGTTTCTAGTCGAAAAAATAGACATCTTATGAAGACATACTTCCAACCTTATTATTTTGCGGCATTTTATACGCTATTGTTAATAGAAATTGCCATTGCTTTACTATTAAAAAGTGGTTTTATTAGACATACTTTTGGTGATTTCTTAGTTGTGATTTTACTCTACTGCTTAATTAAAAGTTTCGTAAACATTAAATCGTTTTATGCATCTATAATTGTATTAATAATTGCATATACAATTGAATTTTTACAGCTATTCAATATTCTAGACTATTTAAATTTAAGAAACCATAAAATAATTAGCATTATTCTTGGCACTTCTTTTAGCATTCAAGACCTAATAGCATATACTTTAGGTATTGTTTTTATTCTATTTATTGATTTAATAATTATAAAAAAAATTAAAAATGAATCTAATTAAAAGTACAATCCCAAAACATAATAAATCGTTGATTGTAATATCTCTATTACTGTTAATGAGTTTTTCCATCCTATCCATAAGAGTTGTCATTACTAAAACCACTAATTATTTCTTTTTAATTTGGAATGTTTTTTTAGCATGTATTCCATATTTAATTACCATACATTTATCTAATAAAAAGAATTTAAATAAAATTGGGTTTGTTTTACTCTTTGCCTCTTGGTTAGCCTTTTTACCTAATGCGCCTTATATTATTACTGATTTGTTTCACTTAAAGCGTAGTGCATATAATATTATATGGATAGACACACTGCTTATTACTTCATTTGCTGCTACTGGTATACTTCTTTTTTATTTTTCATTAAATCTGATGAAAGCTCTATTATTAGATTTTTTTAATAAAAAAGTTTCAGAGATAATTATAATAGTTACAATATTTCTTTCTGCATTTGGCGTGTATATTGGTCGCTTTTTACGTTATAATTCTTGGGAAATATTGAGCCATCCAATGCCTTTAATAGAAGATGTTTTTAATATGATCTATCATCCAATAGTTTCAATAGAAGTATGGTTATTTACTTTAGCTTTTGGATTGTTTTTAGTTGCAGGTTATTATATTATAAATTGTTTTAAACTAAAAAGCGGATTAAAATATTAATATTTTAATCCGCTTTTTAGTTTAAATTCTTAGTTTCTACATATTTAAAACCATGTATTCTAAAATCTCATCTACTCTAGGTAAAACACTTCCTTCTGTATAGTTTTGAAAAGTAGCATAGAAAATAGTACCAGGAGTATCTACTCCATTATTTATTTTACCTACGCCATTATATAATCCATTTGTTTTTATAAGTAATGGTTGTTGAGCTGAATCTTCAACTAAAACATCCCAAAAATTAGTATCGATAGTATTTATTTGCATCCAATCTTCTAACTCATAATGTAAATTTAAAGTAGTAGAAGACATGTGAGTTGCAAAGTTAGCATCTGTAATTGTATTATTAATAGATAAACTTGGAGCTCCAGATCTTGTAGCGCATATAGTAAAATCATCAATAAATCCACCTGTTCGGGTTGTTCCACAATCTTGAGCATATTCATCATTACCAATAAGGTATTCTAATCCCCAACTAGAAACATACAAACTACCTCCAGTCTCAACGAAACTTTTTAAATTGCTATAGAAAGCTGCAGATTCTATTTGTGTAGAATAATCATCTGCGTTTAACATTAAAGCATCATAAGCCATAATCGCATTATTTTCTATGTCAGCCTTGCTTATTTCTACTAAAGCATAACCAGCATCTGTAGCTACAGTCTCAATACTATCTAAATCACCACCTAGATAAGCTATCTGGCCTACCATAGACAACCTTAAGTCTTGAGTATCTATTACTAAATTTTTACCTTCTTCTACATTTATAGCTAAAGATTTATTATATAATCTACCTGTTCCTGTATAAACTTTTAATTCTCCTTCTCCTACGGGAATTACAATATCAAAATCTCCAGAATTGTTTGTTTTAGAAGAATATGTCGTTCCATTTTTTTCATATGTAACAGAAGCATTTGCAACAGGTTTATTTGAAGAAGTAGTTACTTTTCCTACTACAGTTTCTAATATAATAGGTTGATCAAGATTTTCAGTATTAAATTCTTGATCTATTTCTTGTTCATTCTGACAAGCGGTTGCAGTAAATAACAATACGATTAATAGGTAAGCGTAATTTTTCATAATATAGGTTTGGGGTTTATTTCTGTTACAAATCTATATTAAAACACCAATCTATCATCATGTCTTTTTAGTGCTTAACCGAAAAAAAACGAAAGCAGTTCTACTAAACGTAATACATCTAGCAAATATGCATTTCCTCTGTAATTCAGCACTATATATTAACATGTGTTAATTTTTTTAATAACAAATAGAATAAACGTTACTATTAGAAATAACATAAATGATGATGTATTTAAATAAGCTAGATCTCTTAATTAAAATAAAAAAGAGACTCTAAACGAGCCTCTTTTTTATTTTTATATTGATTATTTTACACTAATCATTATCATTAATAATTCCTGCAACTGGTGTTACAGCATTTAAAGTACCTTGAATTATGGTACCTTCTAATGTAAAAGTTTCATCACCTTCAATTAATATATCATCAGTAGCTAAAATGGTTACTGTATTCGCAACAGTATCGCCTTGCTCTATAAACATCGAAAAACTTTGTAGTTCAAAATCATCATTACTAGTACTTCCATTTACTATTTGAAAATCTACTTGTATTAAATCTAAAGCTGGTGTATCTATATTAAATTGATAATTAAAGCTACTTCCTTCTACTACAGAATTACTTACAGTAATTGTTAAAGTAGGTATTGTAGGTATACTCATATCATCATTTGGATCTGTTCCCGCAATAGCTTCTTGACAGTCGTTAAAACCATCATTATCACTATCATCATTATTTGGATTCGTAATATTTCCATTAGGATTACATACTGTACTTGAACTATCAACACCTGTTGTTTCTTCACAGTCCGTTAACCCATCATTATCTGAGTCTAAATCTTCTTGAATTAATAACACATCTACTACTGCTGTTTCATTAGTTATACTATTAGTAGCACGAACAAAAATAGTTTGAGGACTTGTACTTATTGTAAATGGACTAACTAAAGCATTTATATCTGCATTTGCATCAGCTTGAGTTAAATAAAACACATATGTATTGTTTATAAAAGCTGGATTATAATATTGACTAACCATAATATTAAAATCGTAAACAAGACTTGGAAGGCAACCACTAGTATTAGGTATCTCAAGTAACAATACTTGTACATCTTGAGAATCTAAATAATCTGGAATATTATCGCCATCGCTATCTTCATTCATTGGGTTACCATCATTATCATAGTCTTCATCTATAGTATTTACTCCATCTCCATCATCATCTATATCTAAATAGTCTGGAGTTCCATCGTTATCTGTATCATCATTATCAAAATTAAAATCTGAATTTATATCTTCATCTATATCTAAAACACCATCACTATCGGCATCTCCTAATGTATTACAAGACATTTGTGAACCTAAGTCTGTAGTTGGAGATATAAAATTTCCAGAAATAACATCGGAAGATTGCCCATTAGCCACATCAACTAATTGAATTGAATATGTAGTATCTGAAGCGCAATAATTTATTACACTAGAGAACATTCCATCTACAACAGGAATAGTAGAAAATTGCCCATTATAAAGCAATTGCAAATATCCATTAGTAATTGGATCTCCGTTACAATCATTTAAAGTCGCTGTTAAAGTAGTTGTTAAAGCTGTTGAATCGACAACAGTAATTGTAATATTCTGATTATCGGAAAAGGGTCCAATAGTAGTAGTAAAATTATTATTAACACAGCCATAATCTGGAACCGTTAATACTAACGATTCATTTGCAGGTAACAAACCGCAAACCAAACCATCACTATTTGTCCAACCAGATGTTGTTGGAGACCATGTAGCAATATCTGTTGTAATTTGAACTAAAGTATTAGTAAGAGGCACATTGTTTTCATCTACCATAGTAACACAAAAATCTATAGTTTCAAACGGCGCATCACAATTCCAAAAGCTAAAATGAGATACATCTCCAACATATCTATTGCCATCTAAAGTAGCCATACCTTCTTCTTTCCAATACCCATTGTCTTCATCAAAATACCAAAGAGGAATCGTAGCTGGTGGATTAGTAATTGTACTTACAACAGGAATTCTTATGGTTGCCGTAGATCCAGATGCTATAGTTAGTTCTTCTCCATTATCACCTCTTAACTCAACAGATAACATGCCGTAGGTTTCTAATACTCTCAAATCACCTGTGGCATTTTCCGCTAATAAAGCACCAGGCATTTGTAATGGCATATTTTCATCATCAACACTTAATGACCTTACAGTAACACTAATATTGCCTTGATAAGGTTGTCCTAATTCATTTTGAAAATCCCCAGGCAACTCTACTTCTGCTCCATCAGGTAGATCTATTGTTAAAGGCTGCCCACTAATTATTACTGCTGTAGGTTCTATAGATAATAACATAATTTTTACTTGATTTACACCAGCTGTTGGCACTAATGATCTTGAACCATCAATAAAACCATCTTTACTTACTGTTATATATGCAAATTTCTCATAGACCGTAGCATCCAAAATAGAAAATACGCCATTACTATCTGTGGTTGTAGACTCTGTACCAATACTTATCTCTGCCCCTACTACGGGATTATTTTGTTCATTTACTACAGTTCCAATAAATCTTGCTTGGATATCTGCCCCAAAATTTTCTAAAAATGGATTTACATCTCCTTGCTCTGTTGTTTCATTAATAGGGACATTATTATCATTTTCGCATGCAGCAATTGAAAACAATAATACAAGTAAAATGATATTCTTGATTGATTTCATAGTCTATAACGTTGATTTTATACTATAAAGATACAACACTAGTAAAATGGTTGCGTCTTTAAATTAACAATTAATATAGTTTAACTACTAGGTTAAACGTTAAGAAACTTCTTTTAATATTTTTACTTCATTAGAAGTTGCTCTATTCTTCTCTTGAATAGTTCTTACAATTGAAGTTGCTCTTTTTCGTGATAACAAACGTGGTAAGTTTGATAAAAACTTATTAAACGTTCCAGGTACCGCTACAACTTTACCTTTTAGCATGGCTTTATATCCATATGCAGCAACTTCTTTTGGGCATGCCATATTAAAGCTAATTTTATTATCACAAGAATTACTAGATACTACTTCTTGAAAAGACGTTTTTGTTGGACCAGGGCATAAAACAGTTACAGATACTCCAGAGTCCTTAAGCTCATTTGCAATGGCTTCTGAAAACGATAACAAATAAGATTTAGAAGCATAGTATAATGCCATCATTGGTCCTGGTTGAAACGCCGCCAATGAAGAAACATTTAATATTTTCCCCTTTTTCCTATCAGTCATTCCTTGTAAAACAAGCTTAGTTAAATGTGTAGTAGTAACGATATGTAGATTTAACATATCTAATTCTCGTTTCCAACTTGTATTAACAAAAGAACCAAAAAGTCCAAAACCAGCACAATTTACTAACACATCTATTGATGGTATGCTTTTTATTTTATTATAAACAGATTCTGCACTATTAACTTCACTTAAATCTATAGCTATACTTCTTACGTTAGTATTATAAGTTGCGATTATATTAGATTCAATAGCAAGAAGCTTATCCTTATCTATATCTATTAAAACCAGATCATAGCTATCTTTAGCTAATAAAAGCATTAATTCATACCCTAATCCGGATGCTGCTCCAGTTACTACTGCTGTTTGGGACATATTTTATAAATTATTCTTTACCATCTACATAATCCTGTAAATAAGCAAAGCGTTTGGTTAGTTTTCCGTCTTTAGTTGTCATTTGCGCACGCTCTAAAATGCCATTAGAGTCATTATTAAAAAATGCAGGAATAACATGTTTTAAAAACATATCTCCAAAACCTTCACTAGCATCTTTTGGTAATTCGCAAGGTAAGTTATCTACAGCCATTACTGTAATAGCATTCTTTGCATTAAAATCTACTTCTTTTTCTTGCTTTGCATCATATCCATAAAAAGGATCTGCTATAGTAGAAGGTCTTATTGTACTAGCAACTGGTCCATCTATATCACAAGACACATCGGCTACTAAATTTATTCTAAATTCGGGATGTTTTGCATCGTCTCGTGTAAATAAATAAGGTGCTCCATCTCCATAAAAATGTCCAGCAATAAAGAAATCTGTTACTTTAGCATAGGGCATAAAATTACTTTCATAACCACTAGGATCTTTATAAAAAGCAAATTTGTCTCCTACTTTACCATCTTCTCTTTTATTATACTCCATAACATCTGCCATACAATATACTGGCTCAGTAAAGTCTGCTGTTAAATATAAAGCATCACTAACTTCTTTTATTTTTAAATGATCCAATATTTCTTTGGCGCCTTTAGCTACTTTTCCTGTTCCTGTTAAAAGAATTTTAATATTTGGTAAAGTAATTTTGTCTAATTCTGCTTTAACAGCATCTAAATCTGATAATGTTTCCACTTTAGGTAAATTAAACAAACCATCTCGAAGACCTAAAACTCTAAAACCATTATAAGCACCTACTAAACCAGCATAACGACCAAAACCAATTAATCTTGCTCCGCTCTTTTTAACTATAGTTTCGTGATCAAATAATTCTATTTTTTTATCTAAAATCGCTTTAAGAAGTTTACGATTATATGGCTGCTTCTTTATAGTATGACTAAAGAAAAAGTATTTTTTATTTGGAATTAAATCTTTAATTGGGACTTCTTTAACTCCAAACATAACATCTGCATTTGTTATATTCTCTGAAACGTTAAAACCTAAGTCTTTATATTCTGAATCTTTAAACACACGAATATCTGATGATTCTACAACTATTTCAGCATTTGAAAATTGTTCTTGTAATGTTTTTAAATCTTTAGGAGAAAAAACTACTCGACGATCTGGAGGATTCTTGCGTTCTTTTATTATTGCAAACTTCATTTAAAATCACTTATTTTCATTTCCACATCTTAAAACCGTCTCAAAGCCAGTTGTGAAAACTTTATTATCTACCACTTAAACTACTGACATTAAATGACAAAGCTTTATAATGGAATACTTTTTGCACGAAAATAAGTGGATTTGCAGGCTTATACAAACTTTTTGGTAACTTTGCTGCCCGTATTAAGAATTAGACACAGATTATATTTTAATAAATATTGAATATTTCTTAATTGGAAATGATAAAATTACTATTTGGGGTCGACTGGTTTTGACAGCGAGATTAATAAAATGGTAAGCACGTCGAGTAATGATTTTGAACTCGTAAAACGCTAAGTCAACTTTTTAAACGGCGAGAATAACTACGCTTTAGCTGCCTAATCTGAATTATAGTAGGATTAAGCCTCGGTACACAAGGTGTACAAGCTTTATGTCTCCGGAAAGCCTTGATTGACGGCGTTCCATTTTGAGGCATCGTAAATGTCAATATAGATTAGGTAGCGCTTTGATGCCTTTTCGAAACTAAAGAAGATAAGTTAAAAGTAGGTTGTCTTTAACCAGTTTTTAATCGAAAACCTAAGAAAAGAATAAGCGTGTAGAAAGCTCTTTTGTTACTTGTTTGGACGAGAGTTCGATTCTCTCCGACTCCACTATTAAACCCTTGAATACATTTTATTTTCAAGGGTTTTTAATTTCAGGGGAAGCTTAGGGGAAAGTAATTTTTAAAATCACTGAGAATTATTAACTAACTAAAAACTATAGTTTAAAAGAATTGAACTTCTTAAATTATTTTATATACAAGGTAACTATATAACCTTGTTGTAGCACATTTGAAAACCAATGAAACCTGAATTAAAATACATAGAATTAAAAAGCGGATTTGGAGATTATGGACCTGCTTGGATTGGAATAGCGGAATTTTCTAAATCTGGACGAACTGTTTATTTTAATGGCAAGGCTTTAAAAAACACTAATGCAATGGGAATTGAAGGTGGTAATCATTATGATATTGAGACTGGAGAAGAATATTGGGTTTCAGGAATTAAAAAAAACGGAGCTGACCGACATTGGGCAGGTGGAGGAAAAATAATGATTGACAGAAATGTTATTGAACAATATCTGAATTTGGTAGACTTCAATACATTGGATAAAAAACATTTTACATTGGTTGATATATTACCAACGGATAAGCAAAAATTTTCTGTATTAGAAAACCAAAAGCTGAATTAAAGCTGTGAAATGAAAAAGAATACTCATATCATTTTAGGCATAATTCAATCTATTTTATCAATTTACTGGTTGTATCATATAATTTCTCTTTACATAGCTTATCAAAATCCAAACATCTCTTTCTTCTTTAGGCTTCCGAATTGGGTTATACTTTCAAACATTACATTAAGTGTTATTAACTTATACTTTGGAATAAAATTAATGAACGGAAAAATATCAAACAAACGAAGTTACTTGACGATGATACTTTTAATTATCATTGGAAGATTGATAAATATTTTTAGTGTTGCGTAAAATAAAAACGTCCTAGAACACCGTGTATAATTAATTGCTTTGACAAGTACTTATTTGGAAAATTCCTAAGGAATTTTCTCGCGCTCGTTTTTGTTTACTAAATTAGTTGCTTATACATACATAAACACGTTAGACAAAATAGTAAACAATCTATTGATCAAAAAAAAATTATGGACATTCAGTATTTCTTAGATCACGATCAAGATGGCAACCCAATTTTAAAACATATTAATATTGATATTATAGAAGAGGCTCCAATTGAGGAACTAATAATTAAATTACACGAAGCTATAGGAGAACCATTACATAAGGAGCTAAAATATGATGGGGAAATCATCAAAATCTCTTGTAGTCATTTCTTTCAATCTGATTCGAGTGGAGGAGTTTATAGCGGAATCGAGGATTCAAGTAAAAAAATAAGTGAATTTCCAAAATATGGATTAAACGGAGAACTCAGCTTGTTTATAGAAAGAAATGAAGGATTTGTTAATTAAATATGATTTTAAAAAAAATATCGATCCGAATGAGATCGTTAATAAATTAAATTCTGGTAGATACATAATACAAATTAAAAATTTCCCAAAAGAAGACTTAATTTATGAAACTTTTATTTCCAAATTAGGTAATCCAATAATTGAAAGAAGAAACAATAAAGGAAGATCTGTTTTTGATGTAAAAATATCTCGTCAAAATAATCTCTTTAAGTCTTTGGCGAACTCTAATTTGCGATTACCTTTACATACAGATTGTTCTGATTTTGAAAAAATCCCAAATTGCATAGGTTTACTCTGTATAGAAACAGCAATAGAAAAACAAGGAATCAATAACTTTGCTTTTTTAAAAAATATCTTAAAAAAACTTAGTCAACAGGATCTGAATTATTTAATAAAAAAGAAATGGTCATTTAGAAATCAAAACCGTTCAATTTTAAGCCAAAAAAAAGATTATTACGGAATATGTTATGATAGAGTTATGATCGAATCTTTTTCTGAAATAAGTCAAAATGAAGTTGAAAAATTAAATCAATTAGATGAAATTTTCGAAAGTTGCAAGTTCAATTTTCAGTTAAAAGAAGGTTATTTAGTTTTATTTAGAAATGACCTAATTCTACACGGACGTGAAGGTTTTGAACAGGGTTCAGAAAGACTTATTAAACGGGTAAGATTCAACACTTTTAACTAGAAGTACTTTGTCTAACAATTTGTATATTACATATACACCCTTTGGGTTGCAAACGCTACACACAAGAGACGTTGTGCGTCATTTAAAAACTTCATAAATAATGAGTAAGGAAAATATAAAGAGTTTAAGATTTAGTATTCCAACTAGAACGATATTTAATTTTCAAGGAGAAGAAATGTATGAAGAAACTCTGGAAGACTACTTTAAATTGATAATTTGTGAAGAGTTACTGAGGAAAAGCATCTGGTTTGATTTTAATTATCACGCTTTTGAAGTAAAAGATGGATTTGGAACCGAACTTAAGTATAAAGGAATGGATATTGATTTGACAATTGTAATACAGAAACTTATCAAAAGTAAACTCAGACTAGGATTAATTGTACAAAAATTTGAAGATGGATATTGGATTGAGAAATACAATGACGCTAAAAGAATGAAATACAAAGAATTTGATATTGGGAATTAATAGAAACGAACTTACAACACCGTGTATAGTTAATTGCTAGAGTCTCGTATATTCTAATCGGAAAATTCCACGAATTTCCCTCAGGTCCATACCTTTTGCTATCTTAGTTTCTAAACGCAACGAAATCATACACAAACACGTTATGTGCACAGAAATGACTGATAAAGAACAGAAATATTATAAGAGAATAAAGTCAAGTTTCATCGGACAGACAATAAAGGAAGTCTATTACGAAGAACTTGATTATGACACTGACTCTGAGTTTTGGGAAATTTCAGATGAAATTCATTCTGTTGATATGAATGTAATTTTCAGATTAGACAATGACCAGCTTCTGCAAATCAAATGGGACAATGAATTCTATTGTTATGGTATTGGATTTGAAAACCTACCAGAAATAATAAAAAGAGAAGGATTTAAAACTATTAACGTTTCTAATAATTCGAATTGGAAAAAATTCATTGACAAGGCAATTAGCGGAATTAAAGTATTGTGGGATATAAGTGAAGGTGTAACCTCGACTTACTCTGAAAACAGAATCATAAAAAAAGAAAATAGCATTACGAAATTACCTCAGACTTGGGAATTAAGCTTTGATAATGAAAAAGTTTGGATTTCTGCCCTTGAAATTGATGGTGAGAAACGAGCTAATTTCTGGGCTGACCATTTAAGCGTAATATTTACAAACCATGAACAAGAAAAATACCAACTAATAGAAAAAGCCAGCACTCAACACGGAATATAGCAAATAGAGCGTTCGGTAGTTTATGAAAGTTCAGTGCTAATAACCAACACCGCCAAATCGTTGCTTTGGCTTTTAAGAATGAATAAATTAAAAACAAAACACAACGTTTTAGCTCAGTGCAAACCCGAAAGTTTATTGCTTTCTACTGCCCTACTTGCCATATATTAAACGTTGTGCTTAATACGGTACGTTAAAGGCACATAGTTTACAAAGTTAAAGGGACATAGTTTACACTTTTTCAAGTTATAATTTGAGACAAAA
>NZ_CANMRQ010000017.1 GCF_947500325.1 uncultured Lacinutrix sp. | reverse complement strand
AAAATCCTGTGAAGCTAGCTTCACAGGATAGTAATTAATTATTTTATAATCTGTCAACCTATTTTAGGACGACTCAATAACTTGAATTTTGCTAATTATAATTAGATGTAGAAACTTCAAAAGTTGAATCTTTTGCAGCCAAATAACGTTCAGCATCTAATGCTGCCATACAGCCAGTTCCAGCCGCTGTAATTGCTTGACGATATACATGATCTGCAGCATCTCCACTAACAAAAACACCTTCTACATTTGTTTTAGATGTACCTGCTTCATTAATAATATATCCCGTTTCATCTAAATTTAAAAAGTCTTTAAAAATATCTGTATTCGGTTTATGTCCAATTGCTACAAAAAATCCTGTTGCAGGAATTTCATGAACTGCATTCGTTTGATTATTCTTAACACGAACACCAGTAACAACTTGTCCATCTCCTAAAACTTCTTCTGTTTCAGTATTAAAAAGAATCTCTATGTTTTCGGTATTCTTTACTCTAGCTGCCATAATTTTAGATGCTCTAAATTCATCACGTCTAACTAACATAGTTACCTTTTTACATAATTTAGATAAGTAATGTGCTTCTTCTGCAGCAGAATCTCCTGCTCCAACAATAACCACTTCTTGATTTCTATAAAAGAAACCATCACAAACTGCACATGCAGAAACACCACCACCAAGTTTTAAATATTTTTGTTCAGATTCTAAACCTAAATATTTTGCACTTGCTCCAGTAGAGATTATTACAGTATCACAATGTATTTCCTTTTCATCATTAACCCACACTTTATGTGTTTCTCCAGAAAAGTCTACTTTAGTAATCCAACCGTTTCTTACATCTGTTTCAAAACGCTCTGCCTGGTTTTGTAATTCCATCATCATTTCTGGTCCAGTAATTCCAGTAGGATAACCAGGAAAATTCTCAACCTCATTAGTTGTTGTTAATTGACCTCCAGGTTGTGTTCCTTGGTATAAAACTGGTTTCATATTTGCTCTGGCTGCATATATAGCAGCAGTATATCCTGCTGGTCCAGATCCTATTATAAGGCATTTTACTTTTTCTATTGTATCAGACATATTGATTTATTTAATACAGCAAAAGTAGTTTTTTTGAAAGAAACCTTACAGTTAAGTTATCAACAGAAATTATAATTCAATAAAGTTTTATTATTCTGAAGAATGAACTAATAAGATGCTAATTACGAATTTTGAAATTTCTTGTTTTTTTCCTTTAAAGCACTTAATCCTTTTTCTAACAAATCAATAAGATCATCTGCTTTGTGACTTGCTTTATTTGCGGCTTTTCCAAATTCTTCATTAAATTTAGCTTTACCTGCTTTAGCTGAAGCTGTAAGATCTTCCTTTAAGACAGAAGCATCTTTTTTAATTACATCTACAACGTTTAAACTTTCATCTTTTATGTATTCTCTAGTTTTACTGCCTTTGTCTGGGGCAAATAAAACGCCTAATGCTGCGCCTACAGCTGTACCAACTATTAATCCTAATGCTATTGTTCCTTTATTAATCATAATTTTTCTTTTAATATTATACTTGTTTATTTAATAAGTCTTACAACTTAACAAATTGTTACAAACAAATTGTATACCAATAATTTACAGCTTAATAATAGGCATAAAAAAAGCTCAGTAAAACTGAGCTTTTAAAGTCGGGGTGGCAGGATTCGAACCTGCGACCTCCGCGTCCCAAACGCGGCGCGATAACCGGGCTACGCTACACCCCGAAATTAGGTTATCTAAAATCTATAAATTGGATAGTCTCAATTTTTAGAGGTGCAAATATAACTTATTTATTAAATACAAAACTATATTTTATTGTAAATTGTAAAAACATTTTTCTTAAACTATGACTATAAGAATCTTATCCCTTTATTTTCTTTTGCTATTCACACTAAATAGCTGTGCTCAAGATAAAAATCCAGTAAATACAAAAAATAGTTTTGAGGTAATAGTTCCAGATTTAAATAATCCTTGGGGATTTACTTTTTTACCTGACAATTCTATTTTAATAAATGAAAAAGAAGGTAAAATTATTCATTTCAAAAATAAAGTAAAAACTGAAATTACTGGGCTTCCAGATATTTATGTTAGAGGGCAAGGTGGATTATTAGATATTACTTTACATCCCAATTATAGCGAAAACGGTTGGATTTATTTCTCTTATGCATCTCCTAAAGGAGAAAACAAAGGAGGCAATACAGCAATTATGCGTGCTAAAATAAAAAACAACACTCTAGTTAATAAGGAACTACTTTATAAGGCAGAACCAAACACTACCAGAGGTCAACATTTTGGATCTCGAATTGTTTTTGATAAAAATGGGTATTTATTTTTCACTATAGGAGAACGTGGACAAAGAGACATTAACCCACAAGATTTAACAAGGGACTGTGGTAAAGTATATAGGTTAAATGATGATGGCACTATTCCAAATGATAATCCTTTTTACAATATTAAAAATGCAAAAAAAGCAATTTGGTCTTATGGGCATAGAAATCCTCAAGGTATGGAACTTCATCCAGAAACTAAAGCAATATGGACTCATGAACATGGACCAAAAGGAGGAGATGAAATTAATATTATAAAAAAAGGAAAGAATTATGGTTGGCCAGTAATTACATATGGTAAAAATTATAGTGGTACTACTATTACCAATGAAACCGCTAAAGAAGGTATGGAACAACCTTTACATTATTGGACGCCTTCTATAGCTCCAAGTGGTATGGCATTTATTTCTTCGAACAAATATGGAGATTGGAAAGGTAATTTATTAGTTGGATCTCTTAAATTTAGTTATTTAGATCGTTGTGTTCTTAAAGATGGTAAAGTAATAAAAGAAGAGCGTTTATTAGATAATATTGGTCGTGTTCGTTCTATTGAACAAGGTCCAGATGGATTTATTTATGTTGGTGTTGAAAACTTAGGAATAGTAAAATTAATTCGCACTTAAAAAAATTAAATATGAAAAAAAATAATTTTGGTTTATTACTATTCCTTTTAGTATTTGCCTGTAATTCTTCAGATAAAAAAACAGCTCAAAATCTAAATTCTCAAGTTCAGGATTTTTCTGAAGGCAAAGCAATTTACGATGACTTTTGTGTTAATTGTCATATGGCAAATGGTGAAGGCGTTCCAAAAGCTTTTCCGCCAATAGCAAAATCAGATTACCTAAAAAATTACAGAAAAGAAAGCATAAAAGGTTTAAAATATGGCATGTCTGGTGAAATAACTGTAAATGGTATAAAATATAATAGTGTTATGGCATCTCAAGGACTAAGTAACAAAGAAATAGCAAATGTAATGAACTACATTACAAATAGTTGGGGCAACACAAATACATCGTTAATAACTGAAGAAGAAGTTTCAAAGGTGGAACGCTAATATTTTGTTTCAAATTCCTAAATTTGTTCGATTAAATTTAATAAAATAAACATGTTAATAATAGGAATCGCAGGAGGAACAGGCTGTGGAAAAACAACAGTTGTAGAACAAATAATGAATGAATTACCAGATGGTGAAGTAGGTATTATTTCTCAAGATTCTTATTATAAAGACACAACAAGGTTATCTTATGAAGAACGTACTAAAATTAATTTTGATCATCCAAAATCTATAGATTTTAAATTGTTACGACAACATTTAACAACATTAAAAGCT
Source organism: uncultured Lacinutrix sp. (assembly GCF_947500325.1). Taxonomy (GTDB): domain Bacteria; phylum Bacteroidota; class Bacteroidia; order Flavobacteriales; family Flavobacteriaceae; genus Lacinutrix. The sequence continues at coordinate 64,940 of NZ_CANMRQ010000017.1, read as the reverse complement.
GGTAATAGTATAGAACAACCCGTTTATTCTTTTGTAGAACACAACAGAACAAAAGAAACCATTACTACAAAACCAAGAAAAGTAATGATTGTTGAAGGTATTTTAATTTTAAGCAAACCAAAAATACGTGACATGTTCGATATTAAAATTTTTGTTCATGCAGATAGCGATGAACGTTTAATTCGCCGTGTTAGAAGAGATATTGCTGAACGTGGGAGAGATATTAATGAAGTTTTAACACGTTATCAAACAACTTTAAAGCCAATGCATCAACAATTTATTGAACCAATGAAAGAGTATGCAGATTTAATAATACCAAACAATAAATATAATACAGTTGCGGTTGATATAGTACGTACTATTATTAATGAGAAATTAAATTAATGCTAAAATATTTTAAAAATATATTCTTAATTATTTTCATAGCTTTTGCTGTATGGATGTTATTTTTTGATAGTAATTCGCTAATTATTCACAATGAATTGAATAATGAAATTGAAGCTCTAGAAAATGAAAAAGAATATTACAAAAAAGAAATAGTTAAGGATAATAAAGCATTAAAAGAATTACAAAAAGAAGAAGGATTAGAAAAGTTTGCAAGAGAAGAATATTATATGAAACGTGAAAACGAGGATATATATATTATAGAATATCAAGACAGTATTAAAGCAGAAGAGAAAGATGAGTAAGCCACTATTTAAAGATTTTAATACAGTTTCTGCAAAAGCATGGAAACAAAAAATACAGGCTGATCTTAAAGGCGCCGACTATAATAATACACTAATATGGAATACAGCTGAAGATATTAATGTTAAACCATTTTATCATGCAGACGAATTAGAAGATAAATCACTAATAGATATAGTTCCTAATCCATGGCAAATATGCCAATCCATTTTTGTTCAAGACACAACAAAGTCTAACAAAAAAGCTATTGATATAATTGAACGTGGTGCAGAAAGCTTAAAATTTATTATTCCAGATAAAAGCGTTATTATTGAGGAATTATTAAGAAATATAGACACTAAAACTATTCCTGTTTATTTTGAATTACAGTTTTTAGATGCAGAGTATTTTAAAAAAATAACCTCAATAGATGGTGTTTCTCTTTTTACTGATATTATTGGTAATCTAGCCAAATCTGGTAATTGGTATACTAATATAAATAATGACCATCAACAGTTAGAAAAAATTATTAAAACCCCTATAAATACATTAAGTGTAGATTTAAGTTTATATCAAAATGCTGGAGCCACAATAGTTCAACAATTAGCATATAGTTTAGCACACGCTAATGAATATTTAAATCATTTTAATAGTAATTTAAAATCACTAATTACATTTAATGTTTCGATAGGCACAAATTATTTTTTCGAAATTGCGAAACTACGTGCTTTAAGAGAATTATGGAAAACATTAGCTATAGAATATGGTGTAAATCAAAATTGCCATATTATAGCAACGCCAACAAAACGTAATAAAACCCTATACGATTATAATACAAATATGTTACGTACAACTACCGAGTGCATGAGTGCTATTCTTGGAGGTGCAAATACAATATGTAACATACCATACGATGCTATTTATCATAAAGATAATGAGTTTGGTGAGCGCATTTCTAGAAATCAATTGTTAGTTTTAAAACACGAAAGTTATTTTAATGCAGTTGAAAATGCTTCAGATGGTTCATATTATATTGAAAGCCTAACACTTCAATTAGCAGAAAAAGCATTAGATCTTTTTAAAAATATTGAAGAAAACGGTGGTTTTCTTAGTCAATTAAAATCTGGTACTATTCAGAAAAAAATAAAAGAAAGTGCCAATAAAGAACAAGTTGAATTTGATAGCGGAAATATTACATTATTAGGCACTAATAAACACCCTAATGAAAAAGACAGAATGAAAGATGATTTAGAGCTCTTTCCATTCTTAAAAACAAATACTAGAAAAACGCTAATTGAACCTATTTTAGAAAGAAGATTAGCAGAAACCATAGAACAAGACAGATTAAAAACCGAATAAATTAATTTTAAGACAATGAAAACACCAATTTTTAAACTTTTAGTTATTGTATTACTAATTACTTCTTACAGCTGTAAAACGGAACCTTCTATAAACTACAAATTTGAAAATAACTCTAAAACTTTAAATTGTGAGTTAGAAAATGGAAAACTTTATAATGAAGCCGTTCATTCTTTTGAAAATGACATCATTGCTTTTTACGACAAAGACGGTAAAAATAGGATCAAAGCTTATAATGGATTCATAAATAATACATTAAGAAACGGCTTGAAAATAGAAGAAATTGCAAGTAAGCATAGTTTAAGTATAGCATTAGCACTTAAAAAAGAAGCCAAGCTATGGAATACATCTACAAAAGAAACAACTTTAAACTATGCCCACCCATTAGTAGACTGTATTGCAAATAATATAAAAACACAACAATTGAAAGAAACTTTTAATTCTTTATTAGCAACTAACAGTATGCGTAAAAATGTTGTATTACCGTCATTACAAGGTTATTCTAGATCTATACCTACAGATGGTAGCTTAATATCTTTTTTAGCATTTGAATATTATTACCCGCTTGTATCAAACTTAAAAGCTGAAAACTTAAAAACTCAAGTAGTAAATAATAATAAAGTAGATTTTAATAAAACACCTCAAAAACAAGAGATACGTCCAGAAATAATAGAAGAAAAAGATCCTCACGCTGGACATAATCACAATTAATGAAATTCTCAACACCTTTTAAATATATAATAGCACTTGTTTTTTTTACAAGTGTACAATCTTGTATACAAGGTGTAAAAGAAATAAAAAGTTGGATTGAAGCCTCTAATATCGAAGAAGTAGAAGGTAGCTATCACAATTTAAATGAGGATGGTATAAAATTATATTTACCTAGTGTTTTTAAAAAACATTCTTTAAGAGAATATAAAAAAATTGTTGATTCACTAACCTCTAAAGAAGTTTATAACGTTGAAAAAAAACGCCTTAATAACCTTCGTAAATTAGACGGCAACTTCTACATCTTTTTTGATGAAGACACACATTCTACATTTACTTTAAATACAATGCCCTACAACCCAATTTATAGAAGAGACGCTCAATATTTATTAGGTGTAATTAGAAAAAATTATGAGAACAATAATACAAATCCAGATATTATTTCTAGTAAAGTAACAGCTAAGTATAGTGATAAAAATGGACCTCAAGTATTTAAAGCCGTTTTTAAAATTGAAAACAATAAAACAAAAGATTTTAGCTACAACTCTACGTATATTATGTCTTCAAATAAGAAAACAATTTGGATACAAGTAAGTTCTCCCTACGAAAATGGGGTTGATGATTATCTGACAAAATTAATTATGTAATGAGTAGAAAAGACCTTCAACATATAAAAATCAACTCAATAGAAAAAAGCCAAAAGTTAAAAGCTAAAAACAGTTTTACAACGGCAGAAGATATAGAGGTAAAATCAACTTACAACAAAGAAGATTTACAAGACGTAGAGCATATTGGTTTTGTTGCTGGATTAGCACCAAATCTCCGTGGACCATATTCAACAATGTATGTACGTAGACCATGGACTATTAGACAATATGCTGGTTTTTCTACGGCTGAAGAAAGTAATGCATTCTATCGCAGAAATTTAGCTGCTGGACAAAAAGGACTATCTGTTGCTTTCGATTTAGCAACACATCGTGGTTATGATAGTGATCACCAGCGTGTTGTTGGTGATGTTGGAAAAGCTGGAGTTGCTATAGATAGTGTTGAGGATATGAAAGTATTATTTAGCGAAATCCCGTTAGATAAAATGTCTGTTTCTATGACAATGAATGGTGCTGTTTTGCCAATTCTTGCATTCTATATTGTTGCAGCTGAAGAGCAAGGTGTAGCTCCAAAAGATTTAGCGGGCACAATACAAAATGATATTTTAAAAGAGTTTATGGTTAGAAACACTTATATCTATCCTCCAACACCTTCTATGAAAATCATTTCCGATATTTTCGAATACACCAGTAAAAATATGCCAAAATTTAACAGTATTAGTATTTCTGGTTATCATATGCAAGAAGCTGGAGCAACTTGCGATATAGAGCTAGCCTATACACTTGCCGATGGTTTAGAATATATAAAAAAAGGATTAGCGGCTGGCATGGACATTGACACTTTTGCTCCTCGCCTCTCTTTTTTCTGGGCTATAGGCATGAATCATTTTATGGAAATTGCTAAAATGAGAGCTGCAAGAATGCTGTGGGCAAAATTGGTAAAACAATTCAACCCAAAAAATGCAAAATCACTAGCACTTAGAACACATTGTCAAACAAGTGGTTGGAGTTTAACAGAGCAAGATCCTTTTAATAATGTAGCAAGAACAACTATTGAAGCTGCTGCTGCTGCATTTGGTGGCACACAAAGTTTACATACAAATGCATTAGATGAAGCCATAGCATTACCTACAGATTTTTCGGCAAGAATAGCACGTAACACTCAAATATTCTTACAAGAAGAAACTAATATCACTAAAACAGTAGATCCTTGGGCTGGAAGTTATTATGTTGAAAAACTAACTCATGATATTGCTCAAAAAGCTTGGACTTTAATAGAAGAGGTTGAAGAACTTGGCGGCATGACAAAAGCTATAGAAGCTGGTATTCCAAAACTTAGAATAGAAGAAGCAGCTGCTAGAAAACAAGCACGTATAGACTCTGGTCAAGACATTATTGTTGGGGTTAATAAATACGTTTTAGACGAAGAAGATCCATTACATATATTAGAAGTAGACAATCAAACTGTAAGACGTCAACAAATTGAGCGCTTAGACCAAATAAAAGCTAGTCGCAATGCAAAAAAAGTAAAACAAACACTTAATAATTTAACAGAAGGTGCTCAATCTGGTAGCGAAAATTTACTAGCTTTAGCAGTAGAAGCAGCGCGAGAAAGAGCTACTTTAGGAGAAATTAGTGATGCTTTAGAAGTCGTTTTTGGACGTTATAAAGCGCAAATAAAATCATTTTCTGGTGTGTATAGTAAAGAAATAAAAAATGACTCTAACTTTGAAAAAGCAAAGCAATTAGCAGATGAATTTGCTGAACAAGATGGCCGTAGACCACGTATTATGATTGCTAAAATGGGACAGGATGGTCATGATCGAGGTGCTAAGGTAGTAGCTACAGGTTATGCAGATGTTGGTTTTGATGTAGATATTGGTCCTTTATTTCAAACGCCTCAAGAGGCAGCTAAACAAGCTGTTGAAAACGACGTACATGTTTTGGGCGTATCTTCTTTAGCTGCAGGCCATAAAACATTAGTGCCACAAGTTATTGAAGAGTTAAAAAATTATGGCCGCGAAGATATTATGGTTATTGTTGGTGGTGTTATACCAAAACAAGATTACCAATATTTATTTGATGCTGGAGCAGTAGCAGTTTTTGGTCCTGGCACCAAAATTAGTGAAGCTGCTATTACCCTATTGGAAATTTTGATTGATTAAGTAAGTAATTAAGTACCAAGTGAAAAGACTATTATTAATTTTATTCTCCTTATTAATTTGTTTATTTTCTTTTGGCCAAAAAAATGAAATATATTTAAATGACAATTTAATTAAAATCACCAAACCTGAATTTGATAAAAAAACAGATCCACACAAATATTATAATTTGCGTTACGATTTAGACTCATTAATAGCTAATATTAAAGTCCAAAGAATAAAAAAAGGAATACTTTCAAAAAGTAGATTAGATTCTATTAGAAACGATTTATCCGTTATCTCTAATCGAAAAATTAATAATCAAAGTACTTTAGTAATAAATTATTATCATGGTTTAGATAGATGCAATTCAGGACCAAGTACTACTCGCCTTAGAGCTAAATATAAATATTTCACAAGAAAAATAAAAAAACTAGATAACGTAACTAGCTTTTTCATCTATAGAGAAATTGGTGAAGCAAAAAAATATGGCAAACATATAAATTGGTTACATGATAAAACCAAGATAATTGAAAACACGTTTTTCCCTATATCTTATCCTTGTGGAAGTTATGTTATTATAGATCATAATGGAAACTACTATATTAGAAAAGGAGAGTATAACATTGTAAAAGTTATAGACACTATTAAAAATAAAAAAGAAATTTTTTCTACAGCTTCAAATTAAAAACTATAACTAAAAGATGACTAAATTCAATTTACTACTAATTATCATTTTCATTTCTTCATCAATATATTCTCAAGTTGAGAAAAATGTAGAAATAAACATAGACAACCTATCTAAAAAATGGGAAATGGTCGATCTTATCAATTCAAAAAAGACAGCAGAAGAATTGGACGAAATAAAATCTATGTTAGAAGGTACATATATAGAATTTAGAAATGATTCAACATTTACCTTTGGTTTCGTTTTCGATTTAGAAGGCCATTGGGAATTAAAAGAAAATGTGATTTACACAAAAGACAGAAGAGGCGAAAACAAGTGGACAATTTATACTTTAGAGAAAGAAAAGCTTATTGCTTCAAGAAATGAAGCCACTCAAAAAATAATTTTCAAGTCCATAAATAAGATATAAATCACTCTTTTAAATATTTAATCTAATAGTTATATTTTTTTTTAAAAAAATTAGGGTAACAAAACTTTAATTACTGCACTCATATATAAAGCAAGAGTTATTCTTTAGCTTTTAATATAAGTATATTTAAAAAAGTGTTTAAATGTTAAAATTTTTTAAATAATAAATCGTTCTGTAACAGAAACGCTATTTTTAATACTACTATATTAACAAATAAATTAATCAAAAAACTATCATCATTATGAATTTCAAAACAATTAAGAGGTTAATGCTTACAGCATTAATATCTTCATCTATTGCATTTTCTTATGGACAAACAAAAGTCTTAAGTAAAACGCAGAAAACATCAGCTTCTACAGCTAAAAACTCTCCTAAAGTTCCTTTTAATCCTGAAGTAAAAACAGGAACATTAAGTAACGGCCTTAAATACTACATAAAAAATAATGGTAAACCAGAAAACAAGGTAGAATTAAGATTAGTAATAAATGCTGGTTCTATTTTAGAAGACGAAGATCAATTAGGTTTAGCTCACTTTATGGAGCATATGAACTTTAATGGCACAAAAAACTTTAAGAAAAATGAACTTGTAGATTATCTTCAAAGTATAGGTGTTAAGTTTGGAGCACACTTAAATGCTTATACAAGCTTCGATGAAACTGTATATATCCTGCCTATTCCAAGTGAAGATCCTGAAAAACTAGAAAAAGGATTTCAAATTCTAGAAGACTGGGCACACAATGCCTTGCTAACTGAAGAAGAAATAGATAATGAACGTGGTGTTGTATTAGAAGAACTTAGATTAGGTAAAGGTGCTAATGAGCGTATGATGCAGAAGTATTTACCAAAATTAATGTATGGATCTCAATATGCAAAAAGATTACCTATAGGTACAAAAGAAAATCTAGAAACATTTAGTTATGAAAGCCTTAGACGTTTTTATAAAGATTGGTATAGACCAGATTTAATGTCGGTAATGGCTGTTGGAGATGTAGATGTTGCCATTTTAGAAGAAAAAATAAAAACTCACTTTGGCCGCATAGCTCCTGCAAAAAACCCAAGAAAGAGAGAAGTGTTTTATGTTCCAAATCATGATGAAACATTTATAGCTATTGAATCTGATAAAGAAGCAAGCTTCTCTCAAGTTCAAATTATGTTTAAAGACACGGATAATTCAAAAGTTGAAGAAACTATTGAAGACTATAGAAAGTCTATAGTAAAAGGATTATTTTCTCAAATGATTAACAATAGACTTAGTGAATTACGAAATAGCGAAAATCCACCATTTGTATTTGGGTCTAGTTTTTATGGAGGTACGTGGGCTAGAACAAAAAATGCTTACCAATCATTTGCTATGAATAGCGAAAAAGACCATTTAAAAGCCTTAAAAGCCTTACTAGAAGAAAACGAACGTGTTAAACGTTTTGGTTTTCAACAAGGTGAGTTCGAACGTGCAAAAAAGAACATTTTAGCTAGAATGGAAAAGTCTTATAAAGACAAGGATAAAATGGAATCTAATAGAATTATTGGCGAATACGTTAGGAATTTTCTAGAAGGAGAAGTAATGCCAGGAATTACTTGGGAATTCAATATGTATAAAAAAGAATTACCAAACATTAAGCTTGAAGAAGTTAATGGTTTAATAAAAAACTATTTAAGAGACGACAATAGAGTTGTAGTAATTACTGGTCCAGAAAAAGAAGGTTTAACTAAAGTAACAAAAGCAGAAGTTAATGCTTTATTAGATGGTTTAAAAACTGCAGATATAAAACCTTACGAAGATGAAGCAGTCGCTAGTTCTTTAATAACAAAATTACCAGCAAAAGGAAGTATTACAAATACTGTTAAAGATGATAAACTAGGAACCACGACTTTAACATTAAGCAATGGTGCTACTATTACCTATAAAAAGACAGATTTCAAAAATGATGAAATTATGTTTGAAGCTTTTAGTTTTGGAGGTACGTCACTATATTCTGATGCAGACTATAAAAGTGTAGTCTATGCAAATGGAGGACTGGCAGAAGCTGGAGTAAATGGTTTTGACAAAACTCAACTAACTAAAATGTTATCTGGAAAAATAGTCTCTGTAAGACCAAGTATTGGAACATATAGTGAAAACTTTAGAGGCTCAACTACACCAAAAGATTTAGAAGAACTCTTTCAATTAACTCACTTATATTTTACAGCATTAAATAAAGATGATAAAGCATATAATTCTTATGTAAACAAACAAAAAGCGTTTATAGGAAATATGATGGCTAGTCCGCAATTCTACTTTTCTAATGAAATGGGGAAATTTATGTATGGCAAAAACCCTAGATATACAGGCTTCCCAACTGCAGAATCTTTTGATAAAGCAGATTATAATTTAGCATATAAAAAATATAAAGAACGTTTTGCTGATGCCGGTGATTTTAAATTCTACTTTGTAGGAAATATAGACGACTCAAAACTTAAAGCCTATGCAGAAAAGTATATTGCTAGCTTACCATCAAAAAATAGTAAAGAGAATTATAAAACAACAAGTTTTAGACCTTTAACTGGACAACACACTAAAATTGTAGAAAAAGGAAAAGATCCTAAAAGTGCTGTACGAATTACATATCATGGACCAACAACTTATAATGCAAAAGAAGCACATGCACTTCAAAGTCTAGGTGAAATTTTAACCATTAAATTAATTGAAAAACTTAGAGAAGAAGAAGGCGGTGTTTACGGTGCTGGTGCAAGAGGTAGTATAAGTAAAATGCCATATGGTTGGTATAGATTTAATGTAAACTTCCCATGTGGACCTGAAAATGTTGAAAAACTAAAAACCGCTGCTTTAGCAGAAGTAGACAAATTAATAAAAAATGGACCAACAGATAAAGACCTTGCTAAAATTAAAGAGGCGCAAATTCTTGAAAGAAAAGAAAAATTAAAACAAAATCGTTTCTGGATGCGTTTACTTAAAGATGCAGATTATCAAGATAAAGACCCTAATAGTATATTTTCTTATGAAGAAGATGTCAATAACTTAACTAAAGATTATTTACAAGCAATGGCTAAAAAGTATTTAACTAACGGTTATATCTTAGGTATTCATAATCCTGAAAAAGCTTAATAATTTATTATTTTAAAATCATGAAAAGCAGCTATAGATAGCTGCTTTTTCTGTTTTTATAACTGTTAACAACTTCCATTTTTTAAACCCATAAATAATTGTATTTTTACGCTGGACTTGTTTTAACTAAGTTCACTAATAAAACCAAATCATTAATGGGTAAAATCATTGCAATAGCCAATCAAAAAGGAGGTGTTGGAAAAACAACAACATCTGTAAACTTAGCAGCATCTTTAGGTGTACTAGAAAAAAAAGTACTACTAATTGACGCAGATCCTCAAGCCAATTCTACATCTGGTTTAGGGTTAGATGTAGAAGCTGTAGAGATTGGAACCTACCAACTTTTAGAACATGCAAATACAGCTAAAGAAGCTATAGTAAATACTGAAACACCTAATCTAAGTATTATTCCTGCACACATAGATTTAGTAGCCATTGAGATCGAATTAGTAGATAAAGACAATCGTGAGTATATGTTAAAAAAAGCATTAGACTCTATAAAAAACGATTATGATTATATATTAATTGATTGCGCTCCGTCATTAGGTTTATTAACACTTAATGCTTTAACTGCTGCAGACTCGGTAATTATTCCTATACAGTGTGAATATTTTGCATTAGAAGGTCTAGGTAAATTACTAAATACAATTAAAAGTGTACAAAAAGTGCATAATGCAGATTTAGACATAGAAGGTCTTTTATTAACAATGTACGATTCGCGTTTACGCCTTTCTAATCAAGTAGTAGAAGAAGTCCAAAAGCACTTTAATGACATGGTTTTTGAAACCATTATACAACGTAACGTTAAACTAAGCGAAGCTCCTAGTTATGGTGAAAGCATTATAAATTATGATGCTAGTAGTAAAGGTGCTACAAATTACTTAAGTTTGGCAAAAGAAATTATAAATAAAAACTCCTAAAACATGGCGAAGGCAACAAAGAAACAGGCTTTAGGTAGAGGTCTTTCTGCTTTATTGAAAGACCCAAGCAACGATATACAATCTGTTCAGGATAAAAATGCAGATAAAGTTATTGGAAACATTGTAGAATTAGAATTAGGTGCTATTGAAATGAATCCATTTCAACCAAGAACTAATTTTAATGAAGAAACACTTCGTGAATTAGCTTCATCTATTAAAGAATTGGGTGTTATACAACCAATTACCGTAAGAAAATTAGGATTCGACAAATATCAATTAGTATCTGGAGAAAGACGTTTTAGAGCTTCTACCCTTATTGGTTTAGAAACCATCCCTGCTTATATACGTATTGCAAATGATCAAGAAAGCCTAGAAATGGCTTTAGTTGAAAATATTCAACGTCAAGACTTAGATCCTATTGAAATTGCATTATCATACCAGCGCTTAATTGATGAAATACAACTAACACAAGAGCAAATGAGTGAACGTGTTGGTAAAAAGCGTTCTACAATTGCTAATTATTTGCGTTTATTAAAGCTAGATCCTATCATTCAAACCGGTATGAGAGATGGTTTTTTATCTATGGGTCATGGTCGTGCAATCATAAACATAGAAGATCAAACCATTCAATTAGATATTTATGAAAAAATTCTATCTAACAAATTGTCGGTTAGAGAAACAGAAGCTTTAGTAAAAAACTATAATACAACTAATGAAATTGAAATTCCTAAAAAGACAACAGAAGCAGAACTGCCAAAGTTTGTTAAAAAAGGTATAAAAGAAATTTCAGAATACTTCGGACATAAAATAGACGTTAAAGTTTCTAGTAATGGAAAAGGGAAAATCATGATTCCTTTCCATTCTGAAGAAGATTTTAACCGTATTAAAAAGTTAGTGCAAAGTGCTAAATAAAATTCTAATATCTTGTTTATCTCTGTTCTTAAGCCTTTCTGCTTTTGCGCAAGAAGACAAAACAAAGACAGGTACTAAAACCGAAAAAATTGGTGACCTTAATGTTGTTATAGATAGTACAGCACTTAGAGAACCCATAAATCCATTAGATCCAGCAAGAGCTGCCTTCTACTCTGCTGTTTTACCTGGTTTAGGCCAAGCCTATAATAAAAAGTACTGGAAAATACCTATTGTTTATGGTGCACTAGGAGCTGGTGTCTATTTTTATACCTCTAATAATAAAAACTATAAACGTGTAAGAAATGCATATAAGCGTCGTTTAGCAGGTTTTACAGATGATGAGTTTCAAGGTAGACTTACAGATGATGGCTTACTAGAAAGACAAAAGACCTTTAGAAGAAATAAAGAGTTATCACTTTTAATTACTGTTGGTTTGTATGCTTTAAATATAATAGATGCTAATGTAGATGCTCATTTATTGCAATATAATGTAGATGATAATCTATCATTCAAGCCGCATTATAAGATTGATAAATTTGATAGAACAGGAAGTCTTGGTCTAACTATGAATTTAAAATTAGATTAAACATAATTATCTATGAAAATAGCTTTACTTGGTTATGGAAGAATGGGTAAAACAATTGAAGCAATTGCCCTAAAACGTGGCCATGAAATTGTTTTAAAAACTTCAAACACAACAAGCCAAGAGATTTCTATTGCAGATGTTGCCATAGATTTCAGTATTCCATCTGCTGCATACAATAATATCACAAATGCTATAAACAATAATATTCCCGTAATTTCAGGAACTACAGGTTGGTTAGAGCAATATAATGATGTTGTTAATGTGTGTAAAGAAAAACAAGGTGCTTTTATTTATGCCTCTAATTTTAGTTTAGGCGTCAATATTTTTTTCGAACTCAATAAAAACTTGGCAAAAATGATGGCTAATCTAGATACTTATAATATTAATTTAGAAGAAATTCATCACACACAAAAATTAGATGCGCCAAGCGGCACCGCTATATCTTTGGCTAATGATATTATTGAGAATAATAAGAATTATAAGCAATGGAAACTAGACTCTAACGAAGACAATAGCTTACCAATTGTAGCAAAGCGTATAGAAAATGTTCCTGGAACGCATAATATAACTTATAAAAGTGAAGTAGACACAATCGAAATAAAACACACTGCCCATAACAGGGAAGGTTTTGCATTAGGAGCAGTAATTGCTGCAGAATGGATAATTGGTAAAACTGGAATTTTTACTATGAAAGATGTGTTAAATATTGGTTAAGCTTAAATAAATTTGTAACATTTGTTAAAGTTAGATCACAAATAAAAAATATTATAAAATACAGATTATGAACGGTACACAATGGATTATATTTTTCTTCGTCATTCAAGTCATTCATGGCTTAGCTACTTGGAAACTATATGTTAAGGCTGGAAGACAAGCATGGGAAGCTTTTATCCCTGTATACAATGCTGTTATTTTAATGAAAATTATTAGACGCCCATGGTGGTGGACTATCTTATTATTTTTACCAATTGTTAATCTTATTATGTTTCCAGTTATTTGGGTAGAAACTGCTCGCAGTTTTGGTAAAAACTCAAATTTAGATACTTTTTTAGCAATCGTTACTTTAGGTTTTTACAATTTCTATTTAAACTATGCGGCAAAAGATATAAATTATATTGAAGATAGAAGTTTACAACCTAGAACTAGTGCTGGAGATTGGGTAAGCTCTATATTATTTGCAATTGTTGCAGCTACAATAGTACACACTTATTTTATTCAACCTTTTGTAATTCCTTCATCTTCTTTAGAAAAATCTCTTTTAGTAGGTGATTTCTTATTTGTAAGTAAGTTTCATTACGGAGCGAGAGTTCCAATGACAACTGTTGCTTTGCCTATGGTGCATGATTCGATTCCTACTACAAAACAAAAATCATATTTATTTAGTGATAAGTACGAAGAGCGTAAAACATCGCTATTAAACAAATTGCAATTACCATACCTCCGTATTCCTGGTTTTGAAAAAATAGAACGGAATGAAATTGTAGTATTTAATCAGCCAGCAGATACATTGTTGGATATGAATGATTTTACACCAGATAGAAATTATTATAAGCCAATTGACAAGAAAACAAACTTAGTAAAACGTTGCGTTGGAATTGCAGGAGATTCTTTAGAATTAAAGAATGGAATAGTTTATATAAATGGAGAAAAGAATGTTTTACCAGATCGTGCTAAACTTCAATTTTTTTATGAAATAAAGACCAATAAAGACGAGCAGTATTTTAGAAGTAAATATGGTATTACAGAAGATAGCGGTTATGAGGTTTACAGTATTTCTACAAAAAAATGGCAAAAACCTGAGATAAGACAAGCACTTGCCCAAAATAAAAATGTATCCCTAAGTGTTGTCTCTTATGATTCTATAACTACAAAATTAAGAGGCGTTTTAACTCGTAAAGTTTATGATGCGCTTAAAATGAGCGTAGACGAAATAGTATATACTGCTAATATGACTGAAGAATTAGCAGAAAAAGTATCTAAAGATCCAGCTGTAAAAGCTATTGAGAAAAATATTTCTAAAAATTCTAATCCGCGTTTATTTCCTCAAGATTTAGAATATAGATATTCTACTGAGAATTTTGGACCGATTTATATTCCTGAAGCTGGAAAAACTATAGACTTAACTATTGATGTTCTACCTCTATACAAACGTATTATTCGCGAATATGAAGGTAATAAATTAACGACAAGAGGCAATCAAATTTTAATTAATGATGAAGTAGTTACTAATTACACCTTTAAACAAGATTATTATTGGATGATGGGAGATAATAGACAAAACTCTATTGACTCTAGGTTTTGGGGATTTGTACCATTTAATCATGTTGTAGGAAAACCTGTTATGGTATGGATGAGTTGGGATAATAATGCAAGTGGTTTCAATAAAATACGCTGGAATAGATTGTTTACTACTGTTCATGGTAGTGGTAAACCTGTATCTTACCTTATTCCTGTACTTTTATTAATTGCTGGGCTAATTGGTTATAATAAGTTTAAAAAGCGTAAGCAGAAAGCTTAAAATCTATTACTATTATTTTTAAGAATTTGTTTACTTGTTTATATGTTTAATGATTTGAGAAATTAGGAGACAAACAAATAACCTCATTAACAAATGAACATATTACTACATCCAACTTATTTTCCAAATATAGCAACCTTTATTGCTATTGCTAAAGCAGATAAAATAGTTTTTGAAGTAAATGATAATTATCAAAAACAAACTTATAGAAATAGAAGCTATATCTATGCCGCTAATGGAAAGTTACAATTAAGCATTCCTGTTATTTTCACTCAAAAAAACAGGCAAAAGTATAAAGACGTATGTATAGCAAACGACTATAAATGGCAAGATCTACATTGGAAATCTTTAGAATCTGCCTATAGAACATCTCCTTTTTTTGAATTTTATTGCGACGAATTAGAGCCTCTTTTTAAAACACCTTTTAACTCTATTTTAGAATTTAATTTAAAATGTTTTGAAACTATTTGTGAATTTTTACAAATCGATACATCTATAGAAACAACTGTTATTTACGAAAAAGAGCCTAAAAATAGTATTGATTACCGTTTTCTTGTTAATGCAAAAAAAGAGACTCCAATAGCTGTAGAACCTTATACTCAAGTTTTTAATACTAAGCATGGATTTATAAACAACCTTAGCATACTAGACTTGCTTTTTAATGAAGGTACAAACGCACTTAATTATTTACAATCTCAAGATTTACCATAATGATACAGCCAATTATTCATTATGGTATCCATTATATTTTACCTTTAATTCTTGCACTAATATTTTTTAATAAAAATTGGGGAAAGGCATATCTAATAATGCTTTTAGGCTTATTAATAGATTTAGACCACTTACTAGCAACTCCAATTTTTGAGAGTAATCGCTGTAGTATTAACTTTCATCCTTTACATAGTTATTATGCTATAGCTGTATATCTTTTACTTTTAATTCCAAAAAAAACACGACTGGTTGGTTTAGGTTTAGTAATACACATTATAGCCGATAGTGTAGACTGTTTAATGATGTAGCTATTTCTCAAGACTTATTTTTGTCATTACTGGATAATGATCAGAAAACTCAACATCATAAGTTTTAAAACTATTAATTTTAAAAACAGGGTCTGTAAATATAAAATCAATACGCATTGGGAAAAACTTGAAGTTATATGTTCTTCCAAATCCATTTCCAGCGGCTTTAAAAGTATCTTTTAAATCACCTTTTATTTCTTTATAGATGTATGAAAATGCCGTATTATTTAAGTCTCCAGAAATAATCATTTTATAATTACAACTACGTTTATGAAGTAAAAATAACTCGGTTTGAAATTGTTGCATTTTAAAGGTTTTTCCAATACCTATAAATAGCTTTTCAGATTCTTTAGTCGTAAGCTGCTCAACATTAGTATTAATACGCAGTGATTGTAAATGTACATTATAAACTCTAATGGTATCTTTTCCTTTTACAACATCTGCAAAAATAGCATTATTACCAGTTTCTGGAAAAGCAATAGAACCAGAATTAACTATTGGGAATTTTGAAAAAATAGCCTGGCCATATTTTACTTTTTTCCCAGATAGTTTTTCATATTTATACTCATAGAAAGATAAGTCTACATTTTTATGCGGGTGATATTCCTGCATAGCAAGTATATCTGGCGATTCTCTTTTTATAAAATCTACTAATTGTGTCTCGGTGTTATTTTCAGGAATCCATTTATAGAGATTAAACAATCTTACATTATAATTCATTATAGAAATATTACCATCACTTTCTATAGTCTTACTTTCAGAAAATTTATATAAAGAGCCAAAAGACATGTAGCCTATCACTAGCACCAGAAGAGATAATAGCATTTGTTTCTTTATTCTAACTAACCAATACAAGAAAAAAATAGCATTTATAATAATTAGAAAAGGTACACCTAATCCTAATACAGATAAAGCTGAAAATGTTTTTGGAGGTAAAAATGGAAGAATATAAGATAATAAGAGTATGAATGCCGCAACCGAGTTGAAGAAGAATATTATTTTCCCAAAAAACTTCAGTTTTTTCATATCTATTTGCCTGCTCTAAATAAAAAATCTTTCTCTTTTGCTGTTAAACTTTCATAGCCACTTTTACTAATCTTATCTAAAATAACATCTATTTGTTTCTGTTTATTTAACTCGTTAAATTCTCCTTTAGTATAACCACCAACCTTAGATTTATCTTTATATACTGTTTTAAGCTTACTCTTTTTACTAGGCTTAAACCAACTAGAAACAGCGTCTGCAGAGCGTTCAAATCCTTTTCCTATATCATTCCCTTTAACTATTTGCTTTGCATATATATAACCAAGTAAAGCACCTCCTAAATGTGCTAAATTGCCACCGCCATTAGTTCCAAAAACGCCAAGAACATCAATCCCTATTAATACAGCTCCAATGTGCCAAATTTTAATATTAAAGGTAAAAAATTTGATCTCATTATTAGGAATATAAGCGCATAAGAAAATAAACAATGCTCTTACAGCAGCGCTTGCGCCTACTAATGGAAAAAAGCTTTTAGAGAAAAAACTTGGAAAAAGATTATAAAACAACAAAAAGGTTAAACCTCCAGCTATAGCTCCAAGAAAATAAATATTTAAAGCCATTTTAGAGCTTAGCAAGTTTAGAAAAATACGCGAACAGATATACAGCCATAGCATATTAAATAATAAGTGGAAAGGTCCATAATGCAAGAAAGCATAACTTATTATACTCCAAGGCTGTAATAGTGCATCATAAAAATCTGGAGGCAATTCTAGATATCTAAATAATACAGGAACAATAGGTTTAAAAATTAATGCCAAAACAAAGATTATAACATTAATTGCTATAAGCTTCTCTAATACATTAAGTTTATTGTATTTATATTTTAAGCTATCTAATTGACTCATTTAGTACTGACGATGTATTTTAAATTGATTTTTTTTCCAATACCACATAATAATAAAACCAATTACTGCACCTCCAACATGAGCCATATATGCAGTATTACTTGGGCTAAAAAATGATTGACCAGTTATAGCTGAAATAATATCTAATGCAATTATACCTGGAATAAAGTATTTTGCTTTTATAGGAATAGGCAAGAAGATAAGCATTAATTCTGCTTCTGGATTTAACATTCCAAAAGCAACTAATACGCCCATAATACAACCAGATGCGCCAACCATGGAAGCATTAAAAACTCTTAAGAAATCTATTAATCCTTCACCTTGAAAAAACTGATCCCAACGTGTATCCCTCATTCCTGCGCCAGAATTTAATGTTTCTAATATTTGATTTGCCTCAAAGCCTGCATCTGTAAGGATATTAAAACCTGAATAGAAATTAAAATAATAATACCCCAATTGAAATAATACAGCTCCTAAACCAGCAGAAAAATATAGAAACAGAAATTTTTTACTCCCTAAACGTTGCTCTACTGCAGTACCAAACATCCAAAGTGCAAACATATTAAATAGCAAATGGGTAAAACCGCCATGCATAAACATATGCGTTCCTATTTGCCAAAATTGAAAGTTTTGATTTTTAGGAAAATATAAAGCTAACCATTGGTATAGCAATTCACCACCACCAATAGCCATGGTTGCTAAAAACATTATTGCATTTATAATTATTAAATGCTTTACTGTATCTGTTATCTTCATCATACCTTATACAAACTTTTTATCTAGTTCATCAACCGTCATGGTTATAAAAGTGGCTCTATTTACTGGAGACACATTTGGTTCTTTACAAGCAAAAAGAGAATTCACTAAATGTTCTTGTTCAACAGTAGTTAAGCTTTGTCCCGTTTTTATAGCTAAACTTTTAGCCATAGACTTAGCAAGTAAATCTGTAGCGCTAAAATGACTATCTGGCACTTCGTTTTCTACGTCACTTATTAATTGTTCTAAAATAATAGAGACCTCACTTTCTGGAACCATGACTGGAACTCCAGTAATCTCTATCTTTTCTTTTTCTAACGTTTGAAACACAAAACCTGTATGCTCTAAATCGTTTTTTAATTCTTTAATAATTTCAATTTCTTGAGGCGAAAAATGAAGTTCTAGAGGAAATAATAATTGCTGGCTCATGCCTTCTTTTACGGTAATATGCTTTAAGAAGTCTTCATATAAAACACGTTGATGTGCTCTATTTTGATCTATTAATAGCAATCCAGACTTTATAGTACTCACAATATATTTATTATGAAATTGATACGTACTTTGCTTCTGCTCTATTGCGTTAATATCACTAAAAACAGAAGTATTCTCTTGTTCACTTTCAAAATGTACTTCTCCAAAATCTTGTTGAGACGTATTCCCTTTACTTTCTAAACCAACATATAAACTTTCCCAATTCGCTGTTGGTTCTTTTTTATAGCTTACAGTATTAGTAGTATTGCCTTTGCTTATTTTTTCATCTGCAAAAGGGTTAAAATTACTATCTACAGTAACACTAGGCGTTCCTTTTTGTTGATAGCTATATGGTGTATCTAAATTGGCATCACGCTCAAAGTCTAACACTGGTGCAATATTAAATTGCCCTAAACTGTGTTTTACTGCCGAACGTAAAATAGCATATAATGTATGCTCATCATCAAACTTAATCTCAGTTTTCGTTGGGTGAATATTAATATCTATCGTTTGAGGGTTTACCGTTAAATTTAAAAAATAACTGGCATGCGCACCATCTTTTAACAACCCTTCAAAAGCAGAGCCTATGGCATGGTTTAAATAAGCACTTTTTATAAAACGATTGTTAACAAAAAAGAATTGTTCTCCTCTCGTTTTCTTAGCAAATTCTGGCTTACCTACAAATCCAGAAATTTTTAAAACCTCTGTATCTTCATCTACAGGAACTAATCTTTCATTCGTTTTATTACCAAATATATTAACAATACGTTGCCTATAGTTACTAATTGGTAAATTAAAAGATTCGCTCCCATTATGAAACATAACAAAGCCTATATTTGGATGCGCTAAAGCAACACGATGAAATTCATCAATAATATGACGCGTTTCTACTGCATTAGATTTTAAAAAGTTACGTCTCGCAGGAATATTAAAGAATAAGTTCTTTACAGCTATTGATGTTCCTTTTGGAGTTACTACAACATCTTGAGATTTAACATCACTACCTTCTATAACCAATGTGGTACCAACCTCGTCTTGTTCTTGTTTAGTTTTTAACTCTACATGTGCAATAGCAGCTATACTAGCTAAAGCTTCGCCTCGAAACCCTTTTGTATTTAATTGAAATAAATCATCAGCAGTGCGTATTTTAGAAGTTGCATGTCGCTCGAAACTTAATCTAGCATCTGTAACACTCATACCTTTACCATCATCAATAACTTGGATTAAGGTTTTACCTGCATCTTTAATAATAAGTTTTATATTTTGAGAACCAGCATCTATAGCGTTTTCAAGTAACTCTTTAACAACAGAAGCTGGACGTTGCACAACTTCTCCTGCTGCAATTTGGTTAGCAACATGATCTGGTAATAACTGAATAATATCTGCCATTTACTACTTAAAAAAATATACTAAGATCGAAATCTATTAAAAAAAGAAAAAATAAAACTAATACTGCTATTATTATCAAAACACGTTTATTAACAGTTGTATTATTATTAGTTTTAGACTCTTCAAGCGCTTTAAGCAACCGTTGTTTTATATTACCTCCAGACTCAAGAGTAGTACGATGCTCATCGAACTTTTGTTTCATTTGAAACGGGCTACCTTCACCTTCGTAGAATCTAGGTTTATAATTGTAGCGCTTATTTTGTCTTAATTTCATAAATCCCATAACAACTATCTTAATTTAGTTTCTAAATAGTACATTACTGCAATAACCAAGCCTAAAATAATAAGTAATATTGGTAAGGTTGATCTTTTAGGTTTTCTTTTGTTTTTGAATGCTCGGGATACTGACGAATCTTCAGGTCTTGTTCTTTCTGACTCTGAAAATCTTGGCTTATAATTAAAGCTTTTGTTTTTACGCGGTTTGAGCATGTGTTATCACTAATTGAAATACACTCAAAAATACTGAAAATACGATAGAATTAACCGTAGTAAATACTAAAAATTGTTAACAAATACTAGATAGTACAATAAGAACTGTTCTATTATGTCTATGCTTAAAAAAATTACTGCTTATTTAGAAAAGCCATTTTAATTGCTGCTACAGCAGCTTCAGTGCCCTTATTCCCATGTATTCCACCAGATCGCTCAATAGCTTGCTGTTGGTTATTATCTGTTAATACACAAAAAATAACGGGAATATCATGCAGTACATTTAAATCTTTAATGCCTTGAGATACACCTTCGCATACAAAATCAAAATGTTTTGTTTCCCCTTGTATAACAGAACCTATAGCAATAACAGCATCTACATTTTGTTGTTGCATTTTTTTACTACCATAAATAAGTTCGTAGCTTCCCGGCACATTCCATCTTATAATGTTCTCTTTAGCTACATTATTTTCTAACAAGGTTTCGTAAGCACCTTTATACAAGCCTTCGGTTATGTTATCGTTCCATTCTGAAACAACAATCCCAAACCGATAATTACTCGCGTTTGGGATTGATGCTTTATCATATTCTGATAAATTATTATTTACTGTTGCCATAATGGGTCATTTCCGCTAAAGCGGTAATATTATTTATTTGACATCGCTTCTGCTTTTCCAATAAACACATCAACAGAAGAAGCTTCGGTTGTGCTTGGGTATTTTTCTTTAATAATATTAAAGTAACCTAAAGCTTCAGTTGCCTTACCTAATTCTAAAGCAATCGTACCAGCTTTATAATAATATGTTGGTGTTGTAAGCTCATTATCACGCATTTTAGCTGCATCTATATAATATTTAAGAGCATCTTCTTTTTGATTTAATTGAACAAATGCATCTCCAATAGCTCCTTTTGCTAAAGGTCCTGTTGCTTCATCTTCTGCTTTATAATCATCTAGCATCGATACTGCATTTTTATAATCTTTAAGGTTTAAATAAGACATTCCTGCATAGTATTTTGCTAAATTAGCAGCTGGAGTTCCGCTATATTCCTTCATAATATCTAACATACCAAACTTACCTTCGCTTCCGTTTAATGTTACACTATATAATGAATCACTAGAAATACCATTTACAGCATCGTTAAATTGTTTTTGTGCATGATACATTTCGTTCATAGCCTCTTCTTGAGCTGGCTTAGTTACAAATTCTTTAAAACCTAAGTATCCTAATACTAATGCTGCTACAACACCAATAATAATAAAAATGTATTTTTGATTTGCAGCTACAAAATCTTCAGTTCTAGATGCCGTCTCATCTAAGGTGTTAAAAACCTCAGCAGTTGTTGAGTTTTCTCCTAAATCTTGCTCGATAACTTCCTTTTCTTTTTCCGTCTTAGGTTTATAACCTCTTTTCTTATAAGTTGCCATGTATAGTTTATTTATGCGTGGCAAAAATAAAATTTTTCTTCATATATAAAAGGTTATTTATTTGTTATTTTGCACTTCTTATTTATTAACTCTTTAAGCGTATGCTCGTTTTTGATAAATACCTATGATTTTAAAATCACTTTCTTTACTAAATTATAAAAATTTCGATAGCAAATCGTTTACTTTTAACGATACTATAAACTGCCTTGTAGGTAACAATGGCGTTGGTAAAACCAATATTTTAGATGCTATTTATCATCTATCTTTTGGAAAAAGTTATTTTAATCCTATAGCATCTCAAAATATAAAACACGATGAAGACTTTTTTGTTATAAATGGTGATTATAAAAAAGAAGATAAGTCTGAAAAAATTGTTATAAGTCTAAAACGCGGACAAAAGAAAATAATAAAACGAAATGCGAAGGCCTACGAAAAATTTAGCGAGCATATAGGTTTTCTACCTTTAGTTATAATATCTCCAGCAGATCGAAATTTAATTATTGAAGGTAGTGAAACACGTAGAAAATTTATTGATAGTGTTATTTCGCAAAGTGATAAAACGTATTTAAACGACCTAATAAAATATAATAAAGCATTAGCACAGCGTAATAGTTTACTAAAATATTTTGCTCTCAATAACACTTTTAATCAAGATACTTTAGACATTTACAATACTCAATTACATCAATACGGAACTTCTATTTTTATAAAACGAGATACGTTTTTAAAAGATTTTATTCCAATTTTTAAAGCTAGATACAAAGCTATTAGTAATGGTAATGAAACAGTAAATTTATCTTATAAGAGTGATCTATTCGAAACAGAATTAGAGACGCTCTTAAAACAAGTTATCAATAAAGATAAAGCTATACAATACACAAGTGTAGGGATTCATAAAGATGATTTACTTTTTAACATAGATCAACATCCTATAAAAAAATTTGGAAGCCAAGGGCAACAAAAATCATTTTTAATTGCCTTAAAATTAGCTCAATTCGATTTTATTAAAAAACAAAGTGGTGTAAACCCAATTCTATTGTTAGATGATATTTTTGATAAATTAGATGAAGAACGTGTATCACAAATAATAAAATTAGTAGATGATGAGAATTTTGGACAGTTATTTATTAGTGATACTCATGCAGAACGTACCGAAAATGCTGTAAAACGTGTTCATCAATCTTATGAAATATTTAAATTATAAAATGAAAAAAACTATAGTTCTATTCGTCTTATTTATTTTAATAAATAGTTGCTCAAAAGAAACTGAAACTTATATCCAATACATTGATGGTTATTGGGAAATAGAAAGCGTTACATTAGCTAACGGTTATAAAAAGGAGTACAAAGTAAACCAAACTATAGACTACATTGCTTTAAATGATAGTTTAAAGGGGTTTAGAAAAAAAATGAAACCGCAGTTAAATGGTAAATACAAAACATCTAATGATACGGAAATACTTCATATAAAAATTGAAAACGATAGTATAAATCTATATTATTCTACAAAATTCACAGAATGGAAAGAAACAATTTTAATGGTAAATACAAGTCATTTACAGATTGTAAACCAAAATAACGATGTATATTTATACAAACGCTTTACTCCTATAAATTTAAATTAAATAATACTTCCCTTGTTTCGGGAGATAAATATGGCAAAACGCAATAATAATATATTAAATATTTCTGATGCACTAAAAGATTTTGTAGAAACCAATAAATTAGAAAAAGGTTTAGATAAAGTAAATGTTAGAGAGGCATGGGCTAATTTAATGGGAAATGGTGTAAATAATTATACTACAGCTATAGAACTTAAAAACGACACCCTATTTATTCAATTAAGTTCTAGTGTTTTGAGGGAAGAATTAAGTTATGGGAAAGAAAAAATTATCACAATGCTAAATGAAACTTTAGGAAAAGATTTAATAAAAAAATTAGTCTTGCGGTAAAGACCAATAAATTGTTACTAATTCAAAATAAAAGGTTTAAAAAAGTAATTGTTAAATTAAAATACTATCTTTGGTTCTTATTATAAATTAAATTTTTTTTAAAATGGCTCAAGGCACAGTAAAATTTTTCAATGATTCTAAAGGTTTCGGTTTTATAACTGAAGAAGGATCAGACAAAGACCATTTCGTACACATCTCTGGTTTAATCGACGAAGTTCGTGAAGGAGATACAGTAGAATTCGATCTACAAGAAGGACGTAAAGGTATGAACGCAGTAAACGTAAAAGTAGTATAATTATATATATTCAATTTACCTTGTACAAAAAAGACTTACTATTTATTTAGTAAGTTTTTTTTTGCAATAATAATTTAAAAACCTATTAATAAATAGGTAATGTTAATTAATGGCATCATCTTTGCCTTCTATTAAATAATTAATTTAAAATTTATTACAATGAGTAAAGGCACAGTAAAATTCTTCAATGATACTAAAGGATTTGGTTTCATCACTGAAGAAGGTGTAGACAAAGACCATTTTGTACACATTTCGGGTTTAATTGACGAGATTCGTGAAGGCGATGAAGTTGAATTCGATCTACAAGAAGGCAAAAAAGGATTAAACGCAGTAAATGTAAAAGTAATTTAATATATACTACATAAATTTTTTTAAGCAAAAGCCCATACAGTGTATGGGCTTTTATTATTAATACATTCTAGTAAAAAAGGAAAAAGCACAGCTTTTAGCTGTGCTTTTTCAATTAAAAATATTCTATTCTTTTATCAATTTAATAACAGATTTAGTTTCTTTAGACGTTAGCGTCATAAAATATAAACCAGATGCAATATTAGATAAGTCAATTGTTGTTTCTTCTACTACATTAGATAAATCAATAGTTTTTATAAAACGTCCATTAATATCATAAACCTCTGCTTTTATCAAATCTATTTGATTTGTTTTCTTTAAATTAAAAATACCTTTTGAAGGATTCGGGTATATTTTAACTAAATTATTAATGCTATCAAAATCAGATATAGATAAGGCATAAGCGCAATTATATACTCTTAAATCATCAACATACCAGCCTTCTCTTCCATTACAACCATCTGTACCCATTTCAAATCTAAATTGAATTGTAGAATTAGCTACAACACCAATTGAATTTAAATTTATAATACTAGTTCCCCAACTCCCTTTATTAGATCCTTCATCAGATCCTGTAAAAGCATCTTGACCTTCCATTGGGTTATCATTACCAGCAGCTGTATCATTAAGAGTTGCGTTATATCCATTTGTAGTAAATGCAACAGTAGGAATTAATGTCCAAGCACCTCCATCAATACTTGCTTTTATATTTCCACCGTCCCAATTTGCTTCAGTTGAAACATAATGATCAAAAGCTATTTCATAATTTCCTTCAGTAAAATCTGGCATTGTAATTACTGGGCTTTCTATTGTAATAATTCCATTTTCAAAATCACTTGTACAGTTTCCATTTATAGGATCTATTCCAAATGCCGCACTACCAGGCCTATTATTAGGCAAATCTCCAGAAACCACCCAATCTCTTGATTCCCAGGTAAGTAAACTAGCAGGAGATTGAGTTACTGTCCAGCCATCCATTCCTGTTTCCCAATCTTCGAAAAATATTGGGCTATTAATCGCATTATCACATAAAGCTGGAGAATCTCCTAGTAGAGCAGTATAACCACATACATCTGGGTTAATACGCATTTCTACTGCTAAAATTGCATTTATTACTTGTTGTACATCGCTTGCACTAATAATCTCACCTGATGGACCTGCAGCAATACTTGTAGTAGATAAGCCTTCAAGATTTACACCTATTAAGTCATTTGCAGAAGCTTCTAAAGCATCTGCTAAATTATTAAAATCACTAGTATTTGTTAAGTATTGACTTTGCGCCCTCCAAAAAATATGCGCCGCTTTTGTAAAACCAATTCCAGTAATTGTTTGTCCATTATATGCACCTCCATCTACTAATAATGCATAAGCATGGTTAGGTATTCCTGAATTTATGTGAACTCCACCATTATCTGCTGTACCACATAAATATTCTCCATCAGTAACTTTACCTGGATCCCCATTACAAGGTGGATTCCACATGTCTCGAATCGCTCCACCAAAAGCTGTTGCATCTTCTCCCATTCTCCAACGATCACTACTTCCACATCCTGCTGTTCTTATTGAGTTATCATCATCTGCATCTTCATAATTATTTAAAAGATCTACGGTTTCTCCCCATATATCTGAATACGATTCGTTGATAGCTCCAGATTGCCATTGATATATTAAACCACTAGTATATTCTGTATATGCGTGTCCCCATTCGTGTGCAATAACATCATCTGATGCTGTACCATTACAATAATTAGCCGTAGCTCCATTCCAATTTGCATTAGGGCAATTAATATTTGGGTTATTATTTATAGTTCTCATTTGAGCATCTGCCCCATCATAAGAAACATAACCAAAAGCATTAACAAAAAAGTTATATACATGAGCAGAGGCTTCAACTTCATTTTGTTGCCAAATAGTTAAAGTTCCAGGTAATGCATCTCCTTCTTGCCACACAGTATTACCTGTATTTCCTTCATATACAATTCTATCCAATGCATGCGCTATACCAGTAAATTGTTCTACAATTGTACCATTATGAGCATTTACAAAAACAAATTCTCTTACATCAATTTCATTTCGAACTTCTACTTCATAAACTAAATAATTAGCGCCTTTAACACCCTGAGCTAAACCTTTATTAAACACATATAATTTACTATTATGAACAAACAACGTTTCCCCCGAAAAATTAATATTTTGATTTTCTATTGTTTGCAGTGCTATTCCATTTGCCACTGTTTTTTCTATAGAAGGTTGGGCATTAAGCTTTATGTTTGGGATAAAATTACCATTTACAGATGTTAAATTATTTTCAATATTAAA
Organism: uncultured Lacinutrix sp.; assembly: GCF_947500325.1. GTDB lineage: Bacteria > Bacteroidota > Bacteroidia > Flavobacteriales > Flavobacteriaceae > Lacinutrix. Next base: position 37,972 of record NZ_CANMRQ010000017.1, on the reverse strand, counting down.
ATGAAATAATAATTTTCCATCATAAACTGGTACACCGTTATATTCTTGATTTAAGACAACTCTTTGTAGTCCTATATTATCAATTTCTATTTCACCTGCTTTAAATGAATTATTTATATCTTCTATCTTATAAATAGATTTATAATTATTTAAAAAACTGATTGCTTTTTCTGTAGTTGACGTCCCATTTAATTTTAATGCTTGAGTAGTAGGGAATTTTATAAATTCTGGAATCTTAGAATTTTCATTAATTGTAATTGCGGCATTTGATTTCTCTTGAAACTCTAAAATGGCTCTTTCTGTACTTTGCGAGTAAGAAAAAGAAGTGATAAAGAGAGCATAAAAGAGTAAGTTGTTATAAATTTTCATAGCGTTTTTTTTAACTTCCGCTAAATTAACTGATTAGAGAGTATAAAAAAAGCCTAATTGTGTTAAAATTAGGCTTAAGTGTATGTTATTTTCGATGAAATACTTAAAACATTTCTCTTCCTGAAAAATGAAAAGCTCCTTCTATGGCCGCATTGTCATCGCTATCACTACCGTGAACTGCATTTTCCCCAATTGAAGCAGCATAAAGTTTACGTATAGTACCTTCTGCAGCATCTGCTGGGTTAGTTGCACCTATTAAGGTTCTAAAATCCTCAACAGCATTGTCTTTTTCTAAGATGGCAGCTACAATTGGTCCACGAGTCATATATTCAACTAACTCTCCAAAGAAAGGTCTTTCATTATGTATTGCATAAAAAGACTCAGCATCAGCCTTAGTCATTTGTGTTAATTTCATTGCTACGATTCTAAAACCTGAAGCATTAATTTTTTCTAATATTGCGCCAATGTGTCCTTTCTCAACCGCATCAGGCTTAAGCATTGTAAATGTTCTATTTGTTGCCATTTTATTGTTTTTTATGGCTGCAAAAGTAGTGTATTTCTTCAAAAAAACAATACTAATCCATATTAAAAAATTGTATATTCGTCGCCTATGAATGCAAAAGATATTTTAGAGATAAAAGCACTATTAACTACTCCAAAAAAAATAGTGATTGTCCCACATAAAAATCCTGATGGTGATGCTATTGGCTCTACCTTAGGTTTATTACAATATTTACTAAACGAAAATCATAAAGCAACTATAATAGCTCCAAATGACTATCCAGACTTTTTAAAATGGCTTCCTAAGGAAAACAGTATTTTAAAATATGATACTCAAAAAGAAGACAGTGAAACACTTATTAATACTGCCGATATTATATTTACTTTAGATTTTAACGCATTACATAGAACAGGCTCTATGGAAACTATTCTTGATAATAGTAATGCAATAAAAATAATGATAGACCATCATCAACAACCAGATGACTATGCTAAATATATGTTTAGTGATGTTACAATGAGTTCAACCTGTGAAATGGTATATCATTTTTTTGCAAAATTAGAAGTATTAAAAGATATAGACAAAGACATTGCAACATGCTTATACGTAGGAATTATGACAGACACAGGGTCTTTTAGGTTTCGCTCTACAACAAGTACTACACATCGTATTATAGCAGATTTGATTGACAAAGGCGCAGACAACACTCAAATTCATAATAATGTATATGATACAAACTCATACAATCGTTTACAACTTTTAGGTTGTGCTTTAGGGAATTTAAAAGTACTTCCTGAATATCGCACTGCATACATTACATTATCGCAAGATGAATTACAAAAACTAGACTATAAAAAAGGTGATACTGAAGGTTTTGTAAACTATGCGTTATCTCTAAATAAAACTGTTTTAGCTGCTATTTTTATTGAAGATAAAAATCAAGGGATTATTAAAATATCTCTTCGCTCTAAAGGTAGTTTCTCTGTTAACGAATTCTCTCGAGCTCATTTCGAAGGCGGTGGACACACCAATGCTGCTGGAGGTAAAAGCGACACTTCTTTAGCTAGTACAGTTGAAAAATTTATTAGTATATTACCAATCTATAGTAAAGCCCTTAATAATGAATAAAATCATTATAATATTAATATTACTAATTGTTACTTTTAGTTGTAAAACTCCAGAAGCTAGAAAACCAATATCTGCAAAGTCTGGATCTTTTATTAATCAATCAATAGAAAGAAACAAACTGCTTCTAAAAAAAGAAAATGAGCTAATCAAAGCTATTATTACAAAAGATACTATTTTACAGTTTCAAGCTTCAGAGAATGGTTTTTGGTATGCGATTGAAACTGCACTAGAAAATAATACACCTAAAGCCGAATTTGGAGATATTATTAATTACAATTATAATATTTCAGATTTAAATGGTAACATAATCTATTCTACACAAGCCTTAAAAACACAAAACTACGCTATGGATCAGCAAGAATTATTTTCTGGTTTACGCGAAGGACTAAAACTTATGCAAGCTGGTGAAACTTTTCATTTTATTTTTCCTTCTCAAAAAGCTTTTGGTTATTATGGAGATGAAGATAAAATTGGCACAAATATGCCAATACGAAGTAAAGTTACAGTAAACTCAATAACAAAAAAATAATTTTAATAAACATGAATAAATTTAAACAAATGATGAAAATTTTTATTGTCGCTTTATTAGTGACCATGACTAATGCCTCATGCCAAGATAATTATAAAGATTTGGATGATGGTTTATATGCTGAGTTTCAAACAACTAAAGGCACTATGGTTGCTAAACTTAATTATGAGGAAGTACCAGTAGTAGTAGCAAATTTTGTTGCTTTAGCAGAAGGAACACATCCAAAAGTAGCTGATGAATTTAAAGGAAAACCGTATTATGATGGTATTACTTTTCACAGAGTTATGGATAAATTCATGATCCAAGGTGGTGATCATACTGCATCTGGATCGGGAAATCCTGGGTACCGTTTTCATAGTGAATTTGATAAAAACCTAAAACATGATAGACCTGGAATATTATCTATGGCAAATTCTGGAGGTTTAAATACTAATGGAAGTCAATTTTTTATTACTGAAGTTCCATATCAAAGTTTAGATGCTTTTGATAAGGATGGAAACCTAAAGCCTTGTGACAGACCAAGAGTTAGCTGTCATTCAGTTTTTGGAGAGTTAGTAAAAGGACTTGAAGTACAAGACAGTATTTCTAATGTATCAGTTTCTAAAGAACGTACAAGTATGAATAAACCATTAGAAGATGTTGTAATTACAAAACTAAATATAATTCGTAAAGGTGCTAGTGCAAAAGCGTTTGATGCTGTTAAAATTTTCACTGAAGAAGAGCCTAAACTTGCTCAAAAGATTGTTGCTATAAAGCAAAAACAAGAAGAAGCAATAAAAGAAAAGGCAAAAATTGCAGCTGCAAATTTCAAAGAGGCAAATAAAAACGTTAAAGGAGAAGTTATTGAAATGCCATCTGGAATTGTAATGATAAAAACTAAAGAAGGTAATGGTGTTACACCAAAACCTACAGACAAAGTAAGCGTAAATTGTGCTGGTTATTTTGAAAATGGTAAATTATTCTATACAACTTGGAAAGATGTAGCCGAAGCAAACGGAATATACAATGAAGCTGCTGATAAACAAGGAGCATACAATCCTTTTGATCAGCCATACAATGCAAAAGCGACTTTAATCCCTGGTTTTAGAGAAGCATTTTTAAAAATGAAAACGGGAGACAAGGTAAAAGTATTTATTCCTTCTCATTTAGGATATGGATCTGCTCCAAATGGTCCAATACCTGGGAATTCAAACTTAATATTTGACATAGAACTTGTAGAGATTAAAAAATAATATTTTATACATACTTAATAAAAAGTCTTCAGTTTTATGCTGAAGACTTTTTTTTGTTTTATTTTCCCATCATAAAAACATTGTGTTTAACAAACCAATAAATATCGCTATTTATCCTAAAAACAAAAAAACGACAATAATAGATGAGCTATTTGAAGCAAATAATTAAAGTTTTTATTACTGTAATTATAAGTATTACCTGTTTTTCCTGTGAAGATAATCACAAAGATCTGGAAGAAGGACTCTATGCAGAGTTTAAAACTAATAAGGGTATTATGATTGCAAAACTGTATTATAAAAAGGCACCTGTAACTGTTGCCAACTTTGTCTCTCTAGCAGAAGGAAACAATAATAGAGTTGATAGTATTTTTATTGGAAAAAAATTCTATAATGGTACAACGTTTCATCGTGTGATGGATCAATTTATGATTCAAGGCGGAGACCCAACTGCTACTGGAAGGGGAAATGCAGGTTACAGATTTAATGACGAATTTAATCCCAAATTAAAGCATAACAAAGCTGGCATATTATCTATGGCAAATTCTGGACAAAACACAAACGGGAGTCAATTTTTTATAACTGAAATTCCAAAACCTAATCTCGATGCTTATGCAAACGGTAATTTAAAAAACTGTAGTGATAGTAGAGTATATTGTCATGCTGTTTTTGGCGAATTAATAAAGGGAATAGAAATACAAGATTCAATTTCTAATGTTAAAGTTGATAAGAAAAATAAACCAATTGAAGCAGTTATTATTAATGAGCTAAATGTTATAAGAAAGGGTGTAGATGCAAAAAAATTTGATGCTCCAAAAGTATTTGATAACCACTTTATAGAACTTGAAAAGGAAAAGAATAGAAAGGAAGCTCTTTTAGAAAAATCGCGTCAAAAGTTTATTATTGATAATAAAAACTTAGAAGGTGACGCTATAAAATTACCGTCAGGAGTTGTAATGATAAAAACTAAAGAAGGCACTGGTATAAAACCAAAACCGTCAGATTATGTAAACATTGATTGTGCAGGGTATTTAGAAGATGGGACATTATTTTACACAACCTGGAAAGATGTAGCAAAAGCAAATGGTATTTATACTGAAGAATCTGATAGCCAAGGAGCTTATATGCCTTTCGATACTATTTATAATTCTAGAGCAAAATTAGTTCCTGGCTTTAGAGAAGCATTTCTAAAAATGAATATTGGAGATAAAGCAAGAGTATTTATACCTTCTTTTTTAGGGTTTGGAGGTGTTGCTAATGGGCCAATTCCTGCTAATTCAAATTTAGTATTCGACATTGAACTTGTAAATATTGTAGATAAATAAGTATAATAAAAAAGCCTTCAGTTCTAGCTGAAGGCTTTTTTATTATGCAACTTTATACTTTCTACTGCTTAGGTATATTTTTTAATATCTCTAATACAAACTTCCAGTATTTTTGAGCTGAAGAAATTTGAGCACGTTCATCTGGAGAATGTGCTCCTTTAATGTTTGGCCCAAAACTTATCATTTCCATATCTGGATAATTAGTACCTAAAATACCACATTCTAATCCTGCATGACAAGCAGCTACATGTGCTTTTTCTCCATTTAATTTTTGATATAAATTATCTAAAACTTTTAGAATAGATGAATCCATATTAGGTGTCCAACCTGGATAATCTCCAGACAATTCTACTTCACAACCTGTTAATTCAAAAGTAGCCCTTAACGTATTAGCTAAATCCATTTTTGAACTCTCAACAGATGAACGTGTTAAACATCCTATTTTAATATGTCCATCTTTTACTATAACTCTAGCAATGTTATTTGAGGTTTCTACCAAATCAGGTATATCTGCACTCATTCTAAAAACACCATTTAAAGCAGCGTAAATAGCACGTGTTAAACCTTCTTGAACACCTAAGTCCATGATACTATTTGGTGCCTCTATTTTAGAAACCATAATAGTTAGTTCTGGTTCCATAGTTTTTAATTCTGTTTTTATTGTTTCTGCTAATTGATGTATTTCAGCATTGAATGCTTCTTCATGCACTGCATCAATAGCTACTATAGCTTTACTTTCTCTTGGTATTGCATTGCGCAAACTACCACCATCAATTTCAGAAATACGCAAACCAAAATTTTCAAAACCATCAAATAAAAGACGATTCATAATCTTATTAGCATTGCCTAGACCTTTATGAATATCCATACCTGAATGGCCTCCTTGAAGTCCTTTTACTGTAAGTTCATATCCTATTTTAAATTCGGGAGTGTCTTCTTCATTATAAGTTCTAGTGGCCGTAACGTCTACTCCACCTGCACAACCTACTCCTATTTCATCATCTTCCTCTGTATCTAAATTTAATAATATGCCTCCAGAAAGAATACCTCCTTTTAATCCCATTGCTCCTGTCATTCCAGTTTCTTCATCTATTGTAAATAAAGCTTCTATAGCTGGATGTTCAATCTCATTACTTTCTAAGATGGCCATAATAGTAGCAACTCCTAAACCATTATCTGCGCCTAAAGTTGTACCCTTAGCTTTTACCCAATCACCTTCAACATACATTTCTATTCCTTGAGTATCAAAGTTAAAATCTGTATCAGCATTTTTTTGATGTACCATATCTAAATGCGATTGCATTACTATAGTAACTCTATCTTCCAATCCCTTGGTAGCTGGTTTTTTAATAATAACATTTCCAACTTCATCTTCTATAGTTTCCAATCCAAGTTTTGCTCCAAAATCTTTCATAAAAGCAATAACACGTTCCTCTTTTTTAGAAGCTCTAGGTACTGCATTCAAATCTGCAAACTTATTCCACAATTCTTTAGGTTCTAATTCTCTTATTTCAGTATTCATTGTTTTATTTTTAAGTGTCGCAAAGGTAATTAATACACAATTAATGGTAAGAAACATTTCCTTATTTTTGAAATATGCTTAAAAACAAAAAACTAATTATTGCTCTTTCTATTATTCCAGCCTTTTTAATAGTAAAACTATTGGCAATGTTCCCTGAGTTTATTGAAACTTATTATAGTAATGGTTTATACCCAATACTATCTAAACTGTTTAGATATAGTTTAGGTTGGATACCGTTCTCTTTTGGCGATTTTGTATACACTTTTAGTATTATATACATAATACGATGGCTCTTTATAAATAGAAAAAGAGTCATTAAAGATTTTAAAAATTGGTTAATTGATGTTTTTTCTGCAGTTTCTATAATTTACATTGCTTTTCATTTATTTTGGGGACTTAACTATTATCGCTTACCGCTACATAAAAATTTAAATTTAGCAGCTAGCTACTCGACTGAAACACTTATTTCTGTGACCCATAAATTGATTAATAAATCAAACGCCATACATTTACAAATTGTAAAAAACGATTCTATCAAAGTAGACTTTCCATATTCTAAATCAGAAATTTTAAAAAAAGTACCTGAAGGTTATCTATCCTTAAAAAATATATTTCCAAATTTAGAATACAATGGAAAGAGTATAAAAAAATCATTGTTAAGCTTACCCTTAACTTATATGGGATTTAGCGGTTATTTAAACCCTTTAACTAATGAAGCCCAAGCCAATAGTTTAATTCCTTCATTTAAGATTGCTACTACAGCTTCTCACGAAGTTGCTCATCAATTAGGCTATGCAGCAGAAAATGAAGCAAATTTTATTGGGTGCTTAGCAGCAACAAATCATGGAGATATTTATTTTAAATATTCTGGCTATACTTTTGGATTAAGACATTGTCTTCATGAAATCTATCGTAGAGATCCAGATTTATACTTTAAATTAAAAGAAACTGTAAATAAAGGTATTCTAAAAAACTATAAGGAAGTACGCGAATTTTGGGATAGTTATAAAAATCCTTTTGAGCCTATTTTTCACGAAACATATAACACCTATTTACAAGCAAATAGCCAAAAAGATGGCATGAAAAGCTATAGTTATGTTGTCGCCTTACTTGTTAATTATTTTGAAGATAAAACACTTTAACAGAATTCACTTGTTTCGTCTATTGCCTTATTATTATATTTAATGCTTAATCCATTATTTTTTAACTAACTCATGATTAAAAGACTTTTATTCCTTACAGCTTTCTTGTCATTAACAACTCTTTTTGCACAAGAAAATGCTCCAAAAAACGATGGTGTAAAAACCGTAAACTCTAATTACACTGCTTTAACGAACGCAAAAATTCACGTCTCTCCATCTCAAATTATTGAAAATGGAACACTATTAATTAAAGACGGTAAAGTAGTCTCTGTAGGTACTTCTGTTTCTATTCCTAAGAATAGCGTAAAAATAGACTTAACTGGAAAAAGCATATATCCTTCATTTATAGATATCTATTCTACTTTTGGTGTAAAAAAACCAAGTAAACCTTCAGATAATTCTAGAAGACCTCAATACGATGCTGGTCGAGAAGGATATTATTGGAATGATCACATTAGAGCAGATCAAAATGCAATTTCAAAATTTGAATTTGATTCTAAAGCTGCACAAGAATTAAGAAAAGCTGGTTTTGGAACAGTAAATACACATATAGAAGATGGTATTGTACGAGGCACTGGGACTTTAATTGCTTTAAATTCTAAAGGAACAGATGCTAATAGAATTCTTTCTGAAAAATCTGGTCAATATTTAGGCACGAGTAAAAGCGCTGCATCAAAACAAGCATATCCAACTTCTATTATGGGAGCTTTTGCTTTATTAAGACAAGTAAATATGGATGCTAATTGGTATGCTACTGGAAATGCTAAAGAAAAAGACCGTGCTTTAGAAGCCTTTATTGTAAATAAAAACAAGGTGCAAATAATGTATGCTGGTAGTAAAATGAATGCTTTACGCTTAGATAATATTGGCGACCAATTTAATACACAATATGTTTTTGTTGGTGGTGGTGATGAGTATGAGTATGTAAAAGACATTAAAGCAACTAATGCCTCTTTTATTATTCCTGTAAATTTTCCTGATGCTTATGATATGGAAGATCCTTTTTTAGCTAGTGCAGTAGAATTAGCAGATTTACGAGAATGGAATCAAAAACCATCTAATCCAAAAATATTAGCTGAAAACAATATAGATTTTGCATTTACAACGCATAAACTTAAAGCGCCTAAAGATTTAATGCCAAATCTTCTAAAAGCAATTGAAGCTGGCTTGAGTAAAGAAGAAGCTTTAGCTGCTTTAACTACAATACCTGCAAAGATTATTGGAAAAAGTAACGTGTTAGGTTCTTTAAAAGTGGGGACATATGCAAATTTCCTTGTAACTTCTGGAGATCTTTTTGATAAGAAAACTACTATTTATCAAAACTGGGTTACTGGAATTAAAGATGAGATTAAACCTATGAATACTAAAGATATTCGTGGTAATTATACTTTTAATTTAGGAACTACAGATTATGAATTGTCAATAACTGGAGAGTTAGAGAAATTAAAAGCTTCTGTAAAGGCTAATGAAAAAAAATTAGGTTCAAAAATTAGTTTTAAAGAAGATTGGTTGAACTTAACTTTTTCATCTGTAGATACAACAAAGCAAGAATTTATTAGACTCGTTTCTAATATAACTAATGAAAATAACTTCGATGGTAAAGTTTATTTTCCTAATGGAAATGAATCAATCTTTTACGCAAAAAAAGTAGTTAAAGAAAAAGATGAAAAGAAGGATGATGAAAAGAAAGATGATGAAAAGAAAGAAAATAACAAATTCTTCCCAGTCACCTATCCTAATATGGCTTATGGCAATGCTAGCTTACCAAAACAAGAAACTATATTATTTAAAAACACTACTGTTTGGACTAATGAAAAAGAGGGTATTCTTAAAAATACAGATGTATTAATTAAAGATGGTAAAATATCAAAAATTGGTAAAAATATTAGCGCGCCTAGTGCTACAATAATAAATGGAGAAGGTAAACATTTAACCTCTGGAATTATAGATGAACACTCTCATATTGCAACATCTTCGGTTAACGAAGCGGGACATAATTCTACTGCCGAAGTTACTCAAGAAGATGTTATAAATCCAGAAGACATAAGTATTTATCGCAACCTTTCTGGTGGTGTTACTTCTATTCAAATTCTACATGGTTCTGCAAACCCAATTGGAGGTCGTTCTGCAATTATTAAACTTAAATGGGGAGAGACAGCCAAAAATATGATATATAAAAACGCTCCAAAATTTATAAAATTTGCTTTAGGTGAAAATGTAAAACAAAGTAATTGGGGAGATAACAATACAGTACGTTTCCCACAAACAAGAATGGGTGTAGAACAAGTGTATACAGATTACTTTCAACGTGCTAAAGAATACGATGCTTTAAAGAAAAGTGGTAAGCCTTATAGAAAGGATGTTGAAATGGAAGTAATTGCAGAAATTATAAATAAAGAACGTTTTATAAGCTGTCACTCATACGTACAGAGTGAAATAAACATGTTAATGAAAGTAGCAGAGAAATTCAATTTTAACATCAATACTTTTACACATATTTTAGAAGGCTATAAAGTTGCAGATAAAATGAAAGCTCATGGTGTTGGAGGCTCTACATTTAGTGATTGGTGGGCATACAAATATGAAGTAAATGATGCTATTCCATTTAATGCAGCAATTATGCATAATGCTGGTGTAACAGTAGCTATAAATAGTGATGATGGAGAAATGTCTAGACGTTTAAATCAAGAAGCTGCAAAATCTGTTAAATATGGAAATATAAGCGAAGAAGCTGCATGGAAGTTTGTGACTTTAAACCCAGCTAAATTATTACATATAGATGACCGAGTAGGAAGTATAAAAATTGGAAAAGATGCAGATGTTGTATTATGGAGTGATCACCCAATGTCTATCTATTCTAAAGCAGAAAGAACTATTATAGAAGGCGCTACTTATTTTGACATAACTACAGATAAACAAAAACGAGAAGCCATAAAAAAAGAAAAAAACGAGCTTACCACTTTAATGTTACAAGCTAAAAATAAAGGTTTAAAAACAAAGCCAGTAGAAAAGAAAAAGAAAGAGCATTTTCACTGTGACACAAATTTCTAAATAACGGCATACAATCTTAAATATAAAATAATTTTCAGATGAAAAATTTAAAATATAAAATATTTGCTTTTACATTACTATTTTCAATAGTGGTAATTGCGCAACAAACACCAGCTCCTAAACAAACCAAAGCCATTGCAATTATGGGAGCTATAGCTCATATAGGTAATGGGACAGTAATTAATAACAGTTGTTTAATTATAAAAAATGGAAAAATTGAAACAATAGCTAATGCCGAACAAATAAAGATAGACCTAAAAGGTATGGAAGTAATTAACGCCAGCGGACAACACATATACCCTGGTTTTATTGCCCCTAATTCTACACTTGGTTTAGTAGAAGTTGATGCCGTAAGGGCATCTAACGATCTTAGAGAAGTAGGTGCAATGAATCCTCATATTAGAAGCTTGATTGCTTATAATACAGAATCTAAAGTTATTGAATCTATGCGACCTAATGGTGTATTAATGGGACAAATTACACCACGAGGTGGCCGTATTTCTGGAACGTCTTCTATTGTACAATTTGATGCATGGAATTGGGAAGATGCAGTTGTTAAAGAAGATGATGGTATACATATGAATTGGCCAAATGCATATTCTCGCGGGCGTTGGTGGTTAGGCGAGCCTTCTAATTTAAAACCGAATAAAAAATATAACGAACAAGTTACAACACTAAATAATTACATTACAGAAAGTAAGGCCTATAATGCAGGTAATAAATCGCCAAGACATTTACCTTATGAAGCTTTACAAGGTTTATTTAATGGTTCAAAAAAATTATATATTCATGTGGATGACCAAAAAGGCATTACAGATGCTATTAATTTTTCAAAAAAGAATAACATAAAACAAATAGTTATTGTTGGAGGTTATCAAGCTAATATGGTTACTAATCTTCTAAAACAAAATAATGTACCCGTTTTATTACAACGCGTTCATAGTAATAGTGATAGTGATGATGATAATTATGATGCTACTTATACACTTGCAAATGAGTTAGTAAATGCTGGCGTTTTAGTTGGTTTAGAAAATGCAGGGCAAATGGAACGTATGAATGCAAGAAACCTTCCTTTTTTAGCTGGTACATGTGCTGCATATGGACTATCTAAAGAACAAGCTTTAAGTTTAATTACATTAAATACTGCCATAATTTTAGGTATAGATACCAAAGTGGGTTCTCTTGAAGTTGGAAAAGACGCTACGCTTTTTATAAGTGAAGGTGATGCTCTAGATATGCGTACAAACAAGTTAACAAAAGCTTATATTCAAGGTAGAGATATTAGTTTAGAATCACACCAAACAGAATTGTATAAGCGTTATAGTAATAAATATAAACAATAAAAATGTAACAACTTAGCAATTAAAAAGACTATTAAATAAACGTTACTCTAATAAATACAAAAATTAATTATCATGAAATATTTATTATCAATTACATTTATTTTAATAAGTTACTTTGGATTTTCTCAAGAAAACATAAAACAAAATGATGAAAATCCATTATTTCTTACTACTGGTAATACAGGTAACTTTGATACCGTTTATAAGAGGCTAAATGATATTAGTAATAATATTAATGAAACCACTACAATTATAAAACATATAGATGATATAAGACAGGGTCAGATTATTATTTCATCTGATAATATAGGAAGAGCGTTTAACAACATAGATATTAATGTTCAGCCAAGTTTAGATATAGAAGTACAACGCATAATGTTTACTGGTAATTTTGTAAATCCGAAAATGCCAATTTCACAAATTATATATGATATAAAAAACTAAAAAAAGCGAGCTATATAGCTCGCTTTTTTTATTCTATCAATAGTTAATAGATTATTCTATTACCTCAGCATCTTCTGGTTTTGAAAAAACATTTTCTTCCAGTTTATCTTTAGATAATACTATATCCGAAAATAATAACTCGTTACTCCTTTCTCCAATAGTAAAGCCTTCAGACTTATACCACTCTAACTTAGTTGGTAAAACAATACCATTAAAAGTTTGCCAATCTGCATATTTAATAAAAGACCATTCTGTACTTTTTTCTTTTGTAAAATAAGTAACAGTATATCCTAACCAAGTCATTTTATTAGTTTCAGTATCATAGTATAAAATATATTCATCTTCAGGAGATTCTCCTACTCCTGCTCCATAGCTTATTTTAATTCCTGGATACTCTTTTCCTTCTGCTTTTAATGGTTCTACATTTGTATAAGTAATACCGTCATCTGCCAATACAAATGGCATAGCATGAAAATAAAACATTAAGTTATAGTAGAATTTAGGTTTTCCTTTATACTCGTTTCCCCCTTTGTTTTGTAACCAGACTTCTTTTCCTGTATAACCAATAGCAAATGTTTCGGTTTCTATTAAAGAACGACGGTCTTTTAAATCGGTTGTTGTTTTTTCATCTCCAGAGTCTTTTTTCATAGTAAACTCTAGAGTTTGAAAAGTGTTCCATAAGTCAATACCTCCATGAGCATTAAATACTTTCGTAATGTTTTCTGGATAGACTGATGTTGTTACGTCTAAAACCTTTTCAGAGTAATCTTCGTTTACAACAGTTTCTGTTTTTTGTTTACATGCAGATACTACTATTAGTAATATAACTGCAACAAAGTAATTTTTCATTTTTATAGTTTATTGGTTTGCCTTTTTGTCGTACAACTAAAATAATCATTACAAAAAAAGCTTCAGTTTATACTGAAGCTTTTCCAACTTAAAACTGAATAATGAAATGCTACTTAATATAAAATAAACTCTCATAATTATGAGGGTTTTCCTAATTTTATTTTCTTTTTAATATTTCAAAAGTATCTCTTTCAAGAGGCAAATATCTTAAAGAAACATCTTTATTTTCTTCAAATATAATTTCATAACATTTAGTATTTAAAGTGTCTTTAGTACTTTTTAAATATAAATAATTATCAATTTTCCATTTAGATTTATATTTTTCACATTTTTTAGGACATTCATTTGATACTGAATAGTAGAAAGAGCCATTTATATTATTATTAAAATATAAATTCACGGTTCCTTTTTCTGTAAAGTTCCATTCTTTTTTATCGTCACTTCTCTGTTCTTCTATCCAATTACCAATAAGAAGTTTCTCTTTATCGTTTTGCATTGTTTTACAATTAGAAAACGATATTACTAGTACTAATATTATAAATATTTTTTCCATTATTGCCTGTAATAAGTTGCTGGTTTTGCCATACCCATATTATCTGGTCTTTGATATATTAATGTTTTTTTTGCAAAAGATATAACGAGGGAATTATTCTTTTTATTGAGTAAACAGATAGTTTTAATTAGGGAATGCGATAATTTAAATTAAGATTGCAAATAAAGAACTTATTCTTACAAATAAAAAATACGTAGAACTACGTATTTTTATTTCAACTATTTGGTTACTCTATATCGCTTCCTTGCCTGTTTGCTATATTCTTATATATTTCATTTTTACTTAAACTTAATAACACATAAAGAAAAAGTCTCATAATTTATTTTATGAGACTTTCCAACTTAAAACTGGATAATTACAATTATTCTACTACTAACTTTTTAATAATCGCATTATTACTATTTTCTATTTTCACAAAATAGACCCCAGATGAAAGGCTAGAAACATTTAATTGCATCTCTCGAACTTCATCAGGTAGTGTTTTACTAATAATTATTTTTCCTTGAACATCTATTAACTCAATTGAAACCTCTTTATCTATAATAGTATTTAATTTAATAATGACATTCTCTTTTACAGGATTTGGATAAAGAGAGAATGAATTATTTAAATTAAAATCTTCAACACTTAAAGCCACATTAGCTTCTAAATAATCTGGTGTTCCACTCATATCTGTATCATCATCTGTTGGATCTCCATTATTATTATAATCTTCATTAATTGTAAGTATTAAATCCCCATCATCATCATCATCTAAATAATTTTCTATAGTATCTAAATCTGTATCAACAAAAGGATGTTGTGCCATTCTAGTTGTTGGAATATTAATCTCAACATTAGTTGGTACATTGTCTCCATCATCATCATCATCTAAATAATTAGGGATCATATCCATATCTGTATCATCATCATCTAAATTCCCGTTACCATTTATATCTTCATCACTATCTTGAACACCATCTGAATCTGAATCTACACAAGCTAAAACTGTAATATTAACAAATGTTTCTCCACATCCGTTTAGATCTCTTACAGTTATTATGTGATTCCCTTCAGATACATTTTCGAATGTAAACACTCCATCATTAGGACTATTAGTCTGCCAGACTCCACTATCTAATTTAAATTCATATAAACCAATGGAATTTTGCATAGTAGTATTTGCCGTTACATTTATAACATTATTACTACTACAAGGAATCGATGTAACCTCTGCAGTAAATACTGGAGGTTCGCTAACCTCTACTAAAGTTGTATCATTACTCCAACATGATGTATTAATATTTGTAACTATTACAGAGTAATTACCGCCTTGTATTGGCTGTATTGATGCACCTGATTCCGATGGCAATACAGTTCCTTCATAACTCCACTCAAAAGTATACTGAGTAGTATTTAATCCTGTGTCTATTATTGGTGTGCTTACTGTTTGCGTTCCATTGGTATTAACACATAGCAAATAGGTATTATCTAAATTAAAACTAGGCAACTCTTTTACTTGTAGAGTCAAGATACTAGTATCATAGCAGCTTGAGTTGTTATTATCTACACGAGCATAAATCGTTTGTGGATTAATAGTATTATTAAATAAAAGAGGTAATGAATTAACACCTGTATCAGCATCATTTTGACTATTGTAATAACTTACTGAATAATTGGCAGGATTTTGACCATCTAATATTAATTGATGTTGGATTGATAAATCAAATTGAGCACTATCATTTGTTATATCTGCATCGAACTCTATATTATCATCGCAAAGTTCATAAACTATTGGTACACCATCACTATTTGCTTGTGCTGCTTCTTGTACTTCTATATTAAAATTCATAGCAGATGTATCACAGCCTGCAGTAGTAGTAACGTTTACATATATTGTTTGTGGATTACTAACATTAGTATATGGTCCAAAAATAGCATTAATTGCATTATCTGCATCTACTTGTGTTTCATAATAAGTTACAGAAAAATCACCTGTATTAAAAGGATCTACTAGGCTAAGAATTTCTGGTGTTTTCGACTCTAAATCAAAAACAGCTACACCATCTGCAAATAATTCACAAATAATATAATCATCTACTGGTACCACTTCTGGCGATAAATTTACGACGATATCAAAATTCACTAACGAAAAACAACCACTCATGTTATTTTCTAGTCTAACATAAATAGTTTCTGGAGAACTAGTATTATTATAAAATGTTGGATTTACTATTGCATTAGTTGCAGTAATTGCATCTGCTTGTGAGGTATAATAACTAATAGTATTACCTACTTCTCCATTAAAAATAATAAGTTCGTTTTGAGTTAAATCGAATATCTCGTTATTTGAGTTTGAACAAACTATTAAATCGTCTGGATTACCTGGTGACGGATTAGGCAAAACTCTTATTGTTGTTGTTGTGAATGATGAACAGCCTGAATTATTATCTGTTACTCTAACATATAGTGTTTGATTTCCAACTACAATATTAGTATATGCTGTTGGATTGGCTATAACATTAACATTTGCTTGTGCATCTGCATTCGTTTCAAAAAAAGTCACACTATAATTTGTATTTCCATTTGTTATTTCAGGTATTTCTAGTGTAAGATCGAAAACAGAAAAACCATCATTGTTTTCATTATAATTAACATCCAAGTCATCACATTGATTAAGTTCGTTATCATAAGCTAGATTTATTACTGGTGATGGATATACGATTAATTGCAATTCTACAAAACTAGCGCAATCAACAGTTAAAGTTGCATCTTCTACTCTAACATATATAGTTTGAGTACCTGTAACAAAATTATTAAATACAGTAGGTAAACTATTTGTATTATTTTCTGCATCTGCCATTGTTTCGTGATAAGTTACTGTTAAACCTGAAGCTCCTCCAGTAATTTCGGCATCTGCATCTGTTAATGTAAAAACTCCAAAGCCATCACCATCTGGATCACAGTTTTCTAATGCTGTTGGCGTAAAAATAGTTGGAGCAATCTGCACTTCTAAATTTAAACTAGTGGTATCAAAACTTCCGGTAACATTATCCTCTAATCTAACATAAATTACTTGTGGATTAGTAATATTAGTATAATTATTTAAATTAACTATAGGGTTATTATTTGTATCCGCATTATTTTGGCTTACATGATAACTAATACTATAATCACTAGGGTTTTGCGAACCTAAAACTTCTGCATCTACAAATGTTAAATTAAATTGAGCAAAACCATCATCATCGTCATCACAAATTATTAAGTCTGATGGTTGATTGGCAACCTGAGAATAACTAAGCATTGACATTAGCAAACCGAAAAGTAAAAAAGGTAATTTTTGTTTCATGAAATTTAATTTTGATTAATATTTACAATAGTATGTGTTCTTTTTACTAATTATGTTACCATATAGCATAAAGTATTTTAAAAACTCAACAGTATTATTTTCATAAAACTCTTAAAAAAAAACAAATCATACTAGAACCAATTCATAATCGCAAACAACCATTTCATTTTTGTACAAACTTAATTATAAAAAAAAGCTTCAGTATTAACTGAAGCTTTTCCTACTTAAAACTGAATAATTAAAATTATTCGACTACTAACTTTTTAATTGTTTCATTATCATTGTTTTTCAGCTTTACAAAATAAACTCCTGCCTCTAAATTAGAAACGTTTAATTGCAACTCTTGAGTTTGATTAGATAATACTTTATTAATGATTCTCTTACCTTGAATATCTATGACATCTATTGAAGTTTCTCCATTTACAATAGAGTTCAATTTAATAGTTACTATATCTTTTGCTGGATTAGGGTACAGTGAAAATGAATTGATATCAAAATCTGAAATAGATAGGTTATTTTCAATAAAATTAGTGACGAATGTATTAGTAATCACTGGTGCATTAAAATCGAAATAAATTTCTGCTGTATTCGGTATCATAGTACCAATAGCATAACCTGCTGTAGGTTTTATTTTAAAATGCACATAACCATTACTACCAAAGTCATCTTGAGATTGAGCTGGTAAATTAATATTATCGAAGGTCCATGTTAATTGGTTGTTATTTTGAGTCATAACTACATCATGCGTTGCTCTAATAAATTCTAAAGTACTTAAGTCTAATAGAGAACTAACTGTATTTTCTATGCGAACATTTATAGCCTCAGCTGTACCTACATTTTGAAATCTTATTGTGTAATATAAATACTCGTCTGTTGTTATAAAATCATCATATATAATATCTCTTCCATGAGATTCTGTAATATCATTAGGATCATAAGAACCAATAACTTCTTGCGTAATTACCGATACATTATTATCACTAACAATATCATTACTTGTTGTTGTATATGCTACAGAACTTGTAACAAATTCACCTAAGTTTACAGAAGGTGGCGTATAAAGACGAAACCACACTGTTCTTGTTTCTCCTGGTAATAAATTTGTAAAATCCACATTTGCTCCAGTAGCCGTAGGTGTTATTGTTAAACCTGAGTCTATTGGAGTAGCATCTACATAATTCACTAATGGATCATGAATAAAAGCAACCGTACCAGATGTTATTGTTGTAGCTCCAAGATTTTCTATAACTAAATCATTCCAGTAATTAAAACCTGGTCTAGGAGAACTAAAAGGAATTAAATAAACCGCTAAATCTTCACAAGGCATTGCTTCAATTATAGGGAAATCTATAGTAATTGTATTTCCTGTTGTCACCATTACATTTTCAAATAATGCGGTTGGAATAGTAAAACAGTTTTCGTAACCATCATTTGTAGCAAATGTTATATCATAGCTATTAGTTTCATCTTGATTGGTTATAACAAAACTTCCTGTATTAGAATTTACAGTATTAATGTTTCCATCATTATTAATTTCGTAAGTAAAAAAACCATTAGTAAATGCAGAATCATTTCCATTAAAAACACCATCGTTATTTTCATCTAAAAAAGCATTAACTTCTATAAAACCAAAATTACTGCCGCAGAATACATCAAAATCTATAGGATCATTTGTACAGCTTATAACAGAACCATCAGACTGAATATAGATTGTTACTGAATCTCCTGTAGTAGAAAATGTTAAACCAGATAGATCGCCAGCATTACCATATGGATTGTCTGCATTTAAATTTGTTACTCCATCACTATCTAAAACAATAAGTTCATCAAAATTATTTTCTGTCATTCCAGAATTAAAAACGATATATAAAGGTGAACCGTCATTACTCGTAAAATTATATTGTTGTGTATTGTTATTGGTATAACAAAATGATGTATTTAAAGGTTGATTTGCAGAACAGTCTACAATTACTGGACAATTTTCTGTTATTAGATTGAAACTTACAATAGCAAAACATGGTGAATTTGCTGTATCATATACTGTAGCGTATATTGTTTGTAAACCAACTATAGATGTATAACTTGTTGTATTTATTATCGGATTTTGATTTGTTAACGCACTAATTTCAGATTCATAAAATGTAATAGTTACATTAAGGTTTGTTGTAATTTCTGGAATAGTAGTCGTTAAATCAAAAACAGTGTTTCCATTACAACTGGTTAAATCTGAAGGGTTAGATGCTATAGGCGCAACACCTTCGTCTATAAATACAGTCCCATCATTCATACAACCTGTATTATTATTTATTACGGTAACTGAATAAGTACCGCCAATATTTACTAATATTGTTGATGTATCTTCTCCTGTATTCCATTGATAAGTGTAATTACCATTTCCTGTATTTGGATTTAATTCTATAGTTTCCCCATCACAAATTAATAAACCGCCATCAAAGTCTACTATGGGTAATTCATTAACGACCAGTGATAAATACGTCGTTACATTTTCTCCTGTAGCAGTTTCAGTAACTAACACATAAAGTATTTGCTGTTGAGATGTATTATTATACATTGTGGGATCTACAATTGCATTTACTTGATTGCTTGTTTCATAATAAGTAAAGGTATATTCTGTTGGGTTTAATCCATTTAAAATATCGGTCTCTGCACTTGTTAAATCAAAAGTTTCTACAAAATTCGGGTCTGTTTGACATGCATTTAATATTGCTTCATTTACAACAAAAGGGATGTACTCTGTAATTAACTCTAATTCAGTAAAAGATGTGCAATTTGGTAATAAATTATCTACTCTTACATAAACAGTTTGAGAATATGCTACAATATTATTGTATGGAGACACTAAAGGGTTTAATGCATTTTCCGCATCTGTTAGAGTCTCGTGGAATGAAACAATAAGACTTGAATTCCCAGCTGTTATCTCGTCTACTTTAGAATCTAAATTAAATGCTGCAATACCATCACCATCTAGATCTTGTTCATATAGAGGAGTTGGTTGAATAACAGGTGCACTTTGCTCAATAAACACATCAATTATTTCAACACAATTAATAGCATCCATAACAGCGAAAACATATGTTCCTGCTGTTAATGAAGTAAATACATTAGAAGCTTGGTAGGTAAGGCCTCCATCTGCACTAAATGTATATGGGGCAACACCTCCATTAACAATTAGAGTAACTTCACCTTCACTTAGACCGTAACAATCATCTATTATAGGATCTGCATATAGTGTTAAAGCCTCTGAAGCACCGTCTATAGTAACAGTAATACTTGCAGGCACACAACTAGAACCATCTATTGCTGTAAATGTATAAGTCCCAGCAGATAAATCACTAAATGTATTTGAGCTTTGAAAAACACCTCCATTTATATTGTATTGATAAGGTCCGCCATTTCCAAAAGCATTTAAAGTAACCGAACCCGAACCATTTGCAGCACAATCATTTATTACATTAGAACTATCAACCTCTAATATAATATCATGTACTATTAAATGTAATACAGTATTTGTATCTACATAACGACAACCTGTTGTTAAATCTTCTACTGCGTAATAAATAGTCTGATTAAATGGAATAGTATTGTTATATGCTTGAGTATTAGGTATAGCATTAGTCCCATTATATGCATCTACTTGTGTTTCATAATATGTAATTGATAAATTAGTATTACCGCTAGTAATTATATCTTCATTTTGAGTTAAATCAAATACACCAAAACCTTGTCCATCACCACAAATCTCAAGAGCATTTACTGTAGGCACAATATCTATTGTATTTACTATTAATTGAAATGATACCATATTAGAAATACAATTTCCAGTATTTGATTCTATTACAGCATATATAGTTTGGGGATTAGATATATTAGTGTAAGGATCTGCCAATGGGTTGACTTGTGACTCAGCATCAAATTGAGATATGTGATACGTCACCGCATAACTAACTGGATCTAATCCTCCAAGAATTTGTTGTGTGTTAACATCTAGAGTAAAATTAGCAATACCACCTAAGTCATCTTGGCAAACAACCAAATCTGTAGGTGTATTAGCTACTGGAGTATTTATTACTTCTACACTATCTTCTGCAAAAACTAAATTCCCATTAGAAATTAAATTAGCGCTATAATATATTAACTGTGGATTGGTTGTATTGGTATATGCATTAGGATTAGGAATAGCATTAGTTTGTGCTACAGCGTCTGCTTCTGTTAAATAATAATTTATTGGTCCAACATCATTTGGATCTACATTACAAAATGTACTCCATACTGTTAAATCAAAAGTAGCTATACCGTCAGAATTGAATTCACATTCTGTAATTGTGCTTAAACCACATGGAGCTGGTGGACCTTGAGCTTGTATAAAAAGTGAAACAATAAAAAAGAAAATAATAAGTAATTGTTTTTTCATAATAGTTTAGTTTTTATGATTGAAGATGATTATAATAGTTATGATTATAACAACCAAAAACAAATTTCTCCTACTTTCATATAAATAAAAATCATTATTTATTGATATGGTAATAATTGAATTAGCGTAAATTTGCTTATCTATAAATATAAGAATTTTATCCTGCAGTAATGTCTATTAAAAAGATAACTAGTACCAAAAACACTTTAATAAAAGAGATTATTTTGTTAAAAGAAAAATCTCGTGAACGTAAAAAAAATGGTCAATTTATTATAGAAGGTGAACGCGAAATTTTATTAGCCATAAAAGGGAGTTATAAAATAAAAACACTTTTATATTTTCCTGAACTATTTTCTTTTGAACGCTTAAATAATTTAATAAATAACGATACTGAAATTATAGAAATAACTAAAGATGTTTATACTAAAATTGCATATCGAGAAACAACTGAAGGTATAATTGCCATTACTAAAACTAAAGAGAATACAATTAACTCATTAAGCTTTAAAACTGAAACGCCTTTAATCTTAATTGCAGAAGCCCCAGAAAAACCAGGTAATATAGGTGCTATATTACGTACTGCTGATGCTGCCAATATTGATGCTGTTATTATTGCAAACCCAAAAACCGATTTATACAATCCTAACATTATACGATCTAGTGTTGGTTGTGTCTTTACAAATCAAATAGCAATAGGAAAAACTGAAGAGATCATTACTTTTTTAAAACAAAAAAGCATTAACATATATAGCGCTATTTTGCAGGAATCTAAGGCCTATCATGAACAGGATTACACTAAAGCCACTGCTATTATAGTAGGTACAGAAGCAACTGGGTTAAGCAACGAATGGCGTGAAGCTGCTAAACAAAATATTAAAATTCCTATGCAAGGCGCAATAGATTCTATGAATGTTTCTGTAGCTGCGGGTATTTTAATTTTTGAAGCTAAACGCCAACGTAATTTTCAATAATTCAAAAAGACCTAAACCTTTAAAAACGAAATGAACTCTACAACTTTATTCTATATTATAATAGCCATTATCATTATCAATTTTATTATTGATAAAATACTTGACGCATTAAATGCCAAACGATTTAATGATACTATACCTTTAGAATTAAATGATGTTTATGACACAACCGAATATCAAAAATCTCAAAATTATAAGAAGACTAACTATAAATTTGGATTACTTACCTCTACCTTTTCTATTGTTTTAACGTTAGTTTTTTTCTTTTTTGACGGGTTTGCCTATGTTGATCAATTAGTAAGACAACTATCTTCAAATTATATAATTATAACACTCTTATTCTTTGGAATTATAATGTTAGGTAGTGATATTTTAACCACACCCTTTTCTTATTATAAAACATTTGTAATTGAAGAGCAATTTGGTTTCAATAAAACAACGCGAAAAACATTTGTTTTTGATAAAATTAAAGGGCTAATAATGACAGTAATAATTGGAGGTAGCATTTTAGCTTTACTTACCTATTTTTATAAAATTGCTGGTGAAAAATTCTGGTTATATGCTTGGATTTTAATTACAGTATTTACTGTTTTTATGAATCTCTTTTATTCTCGTTTAATAGTTCCTATTTTTAATAAACAAAAACCTTTAGAAGAAGGAAGTCTTAGAAATAGCATTTCAAATTATGCCAAAACTGTAGGCTTTAATCTTGACAAGATTTTTATTATAGATGGTTCTAAACGTAGTACAAAAGCTAATGCTTACTTTTCAGGTTTTGGAAGTGAAAAACGTGTCACACTTTATGATACTTTAATAAATGATTTAGAAGAAGAAGAAATTGTTGCAGTATTAGCTCACGAAGTTGGGCACTATAAACGAAAACATATTATTTTCAATTTAATATCTTCTATACTTTTAACTGGTTTTACTTTATATATTTTGTCATTATTAATTAATAATCCTTTACTATCTGAAGCATTAGGAGTAGCTACACCAAGTTTTCATATTGGTTTAATAGCTTTTGGTATTTTATATTCTCCACTGTCTGAAATTACTGGTTTGATTATGAACTGGTTCTCTCGTAAATTTGAATACCAAGCTGATGATTATGCAAAAACAACTTATAAAGCAGAGCCAATGATTACTTCTCTAAAAAAACTATCAAAAAATAGTTTAAGTAATCTTACACCTCATCCTGCTTATGTATTTATGCATTACTCTCACCCTACGCTATTAGATCGTATAAGGAATATAAAAAAACAGTAAACTTTGCCTTTGAATAAATTTCTATTACCTTCGTTTACAGCTCATATATTATTTATTTAGCTGTAAAAAAATATGTCTAAAGAAATACCGCATATAGACTTCGAATCTGCCTATTCCAAAGTAGAAGGTATTGAAATTATTACATTAGAAAGTCTTATAAAAAGGACAAAAGACCTAGATCATAATCCAGAAAAAGCGCATCATCTTTCGTTTAATATTTTAATATACTATACGCATGGTAAAAGCAAACATTTAGTAGACTTTGTTTGGCATGATGTACAGAAAAACACTTTAATTCATTTATCTAAAGGGCAAGTACATGCTTTTAAATTCAATGAAGACATTAAAGGTTTTTTAATTATGTTTACTGAAGACTATTTAAAAAAACAACTTAATAAATTACCAAAAAGTGAAATTATAAGGCTTTTCAATTCTCACTTATTTTCACCTAGAATTCAAGTACCAGAAAATTCTAATGTCGAAAAATACATTAACTTATTTTCAGAAGAGTATTTTAATGAACATAATAGTTATAACAAACAAAAAATTTGCGATTCTCTCTACACTATTCTCTTTTCTAAATTGGAACAGTTAAAACAATACCAAACCTTTCACTTAAAAAATACCGAAAAATTAGAAACCTTTATCGCATTTAAAAGTTTAGTAGAAAAATATTACACAAGCAGTAGAAACGCAGATTTTTACGCTTCAAAATTAAATATTACCTACAAGCATTTAAATGTAATTTGCAAAACTATTGTAGATACTACTGCTAAAAGTTTTATTGATACATTTGTTATTCTTGAAGCAAAAAGATTACTAATAAACTCTTCTATTAAAAGTAATGAATTAGCTTTTAAAATGGGATTTAACGAGCCTACTAATTTTGTGAAATATTTCAAAAAACAAACAGGATTAACCCCTAATTCATTCAAAAAAGAATATCTATAAAAAAAATGGTTCGACATTAACCATTATTATCGTCTTTTTAACCTTTTCTACATTTTCATTTCAATATAATTTTGTGCCATCAAATAATAACAACGATGAAGCATACAGTATTAGTTGTTACAATGAGTATAATATTATGCTCATGTAAAACTGAAAAAAAAGAAACAATACAAACTATTAAAAAAGTAGAAAAAACTATGGCACTATCAAACAAAGACAAAGCAACTTTATTATTAACAAGTTTAGAAACTGGAGATCAAACACCAGTAAGTTATATTAACCCCGATAAATATATTCAACATAATCTTGCTGTAGCAGATGGTTTAGCTGGATTTGGAGCAGTAATACAAAATGCGCCAGAAGGTGGATTTAAAGCTAATGTAGTAAGGTCTTTTCAAGATGGAAATTACACATTCTCTCATACTATTTATGATTTTTTTGGTCCAAAAATTGGATTTGATGTCTTCCGTTTTGAAAATGGAAAAATTGTTGAACATTGGGATAATTTAATTGAGATTAAACCTGTAAACCCTAGTGGGCATACTCAAATTGACGGACCTAATAAATCTACAGACTTAGATAAAACAGAAATAAATAAAACATTAGTAGCAAATTTTGTAAATGACATTTTGGTAAATGGAAAAATGGAAAAACTTACTGGCTATTTTGATGGTGATAATTACACACAACACAATCCTGATATTGCGGATGGATTATCTGGTTTAGGAAAAGCACTAGAAGGAATGGCTAAACAAGGTATTTCTATGGTATATACAAAAGTACATAAAGTGTTAGGAGAAGGTAATTTTGTATTAATAATTAGTGAAGGTACTTTTGCAAACCAACCAACATCATATTATGATCTATTTAGAGTTGAAAATGGAAAAATTGCAGAACACTGGGATGTTGTGGAAACAATTATGCCTGAAGCTGATAGAAAAAATACAAATGGAAAATTTAGTTTCCAAAACTAGAATATAAGTATAAAAACCAACTAACTCCATCATTTAATTAATAGCTATAGCGGTTTAACGTCTTATTTAAGCCGCTATTTTTATTAAGAAAATTATAAAGCAACTACTCTACCAAAAAATCAAAGTACTGATTGCGATAAGGTTCTCCTCTTAAAGTAAAATGCCACCATTCTTTAGGATAGTTTCTAAAACCATTACTAAGCATTACTTTTTGTAATAGCGCCCTATTTTTTTGCTGTATTGTATTCAATTTTTTATTTTCTACCCATGATTCACTTCCAAAAAAATCATATGGAGATCCCATATCTAATTCTTCCCCTGTGTCTAAATTTACAATAGTAATATCTAAAGTACTGCCACTACTGTGTCTAGATTTAGAAGCAATATAACCCGATTTAAATAAGTTTTTCTTCTCAACTCTAGGATAGTATTGTTTTTTCATCAATGTATCATTCACAATTTTTGCCCAACGCACAAAATGGTCTACAGCACGTTGTGGTCTATAAGAATCATATATTTTTACAGATAAATTCTGCTTAGCTAATGCTGCTTGAACTTTCTTTAATGCAACCGCAGCTTCTTTCGTTAAAATAGCTTTATTTTCTATATAACCATCTATAACCTCACCTACAAAGTTATCATCTGTACAGTATCTCAATTCTGTTTGAATTGTAGGTATTACATCTTTTACGTACACAAACCCATCTGGTAATTGCGCAAAAGAAATAAAAGAACATAATATTAGTAAAAAGCTTAAAACTGGTCTCATAAAACAAATTTTATATGCTAATTTAGAGAAATAATTAGTTACCTATGCTTTTTCCTCCTGAAGAAATAAAACTTAATATAAAAGAAGGTGATATTTCGTACTATCCAAAAGTCTTTAATGAAACAGAAGCCTTTAAATATTTTAATACTATTTTAAAAGAAACTAATTGGAATCAAGACAATATTACTGTTTACGGCAAAACATATCCTCAACCTAGACTCACAGCCTTGTTTGCAAATAACCAGAAACCATATAGTTACTCTAATATTACCATGTATCCTGAGTCTTTTTCTAAAACATTATTAAAAATTAAGCATAGAATTGAAACTATCGCACATGAAGAATTTACTACATGCTTAGCTAATTTATATAGACATGGTTTAGACAGTAATGGCTGGCACTCAGATAATGAGAAAGAATTGGGTAGAAATCCAATAATAGCTTCAGTTAGCTTTGGAGAGGAAAGAACTTTTAGTTTAAAACATAAAAATAACAAGAATTTAAAACATAAATTGGTTTTAGAACATGGTAGTTTGCTTATAATGAAAGGTGAAACACAAAATAATTGGCTACATCAAATAGCAAAAACAAAACGAAAAATCAAACCTAGAATCAACTTAACATTTAGGATAATTAAGTAATAGAAACAAAAAAGCCAAGGTCCCTCAACCTTGGCTTTTCGTTATTTGCAATTTGTATGTTTTAGGTTAGATTTAGGGTTACTATATCAACTAAAGCGGTGCAAATATTAATTAATTAATCCATTGAACTAAAAGTATGTAATTTTAGTACTCTCCAAATGTATGGTAGTTTTTTGTTTTTGGACGTTTAAATACCTTAAATTTCGACAAAATGCACTTAATTTTAACATTTAAAGATGAAATATCACATTTTATCGATGAAATACAGCTTCTGTTAACAATAAAAAGTCATTTTTCATTCAATATATAAGTGTAAATTTGCGTTAAGTAGATAATTAATGGCATTCATTTTGCTTTAATCTTGTAAAACTTCATAAATATGAAACTAAATTTCATTGCTCTTTTTCTTTTTGTAGGTAGCATACTTTTTGCGCAAGAACAAAATTATAATAAGCAAGATATTGCTATAAATAAACTAATAGATGGTACACTCCTTACACCTAATATAGATAAAAAACCAAATTTAGTAATCATTATTGCAGGATCTGGTCCCACGGATAGAGATGGTAATCAAAATTTTTTAATGAGTAATACTCTTAAAAAATTAGCTATTGGTTTAACGCAAAAAAACATTGCCACTTTTAGATATGACAAACGTATTGTAAAACAAATAAGAAAAAATAAAGTAGATAAAGACATCATGTTCGATAACTTTGTTGAAGATGCTGTTGCAGTGATAAACTATTTTAAAACTCAGGATAAGTATCATAAGATATATGTAGCTGGCCACAGTCAAGGTAGTTTAGTGGGTATTTTAGCTTCTAAAAATAAAGCAGATGGCTTCATCTCATTAGCTGGTGCAGGCCAATCTATAGATCAAGTTATTACAGAACAAGTTGAAAAAACAGCACCAATGTTTTTAGAGGATACTAAACGTATTTTTAAAATTTTAGCTAAAGGCAAAACAACAAACGATTTTCCTCCAGCATTAGCCTCTATATTTAATAAAGAGGTACAGCCATTTATAGGTAATTGGATGTCTTACAATCCTAAAGAGGAGTTAAAAAAATTAGATATGCCTATTTTAATTATAAATGGAACTAAAGATTTACAAGTAAGTGAAAACGAAGCCAAACTTTTAAAAGAAGCAGCTCCAAAAGCAACTATAAAAATAATTAAAAACATGAATCATGTTTTAGTACCAATTGAAGGTGGTGATCTTGAAAATTCTAAATCTTATAATGAAAGCTCAAGGAAGTTGTCTCCAGAATTATTAGAATCAATAACTAGTTTTGTAAAATAAACAAGTAAAACATATTATAATAGAAAAAGCATTCCAAAAAAGGAATGCTTTTTCATACTAACCAACCAAAAATATGTAATTAATACTCGTAATTTAAAGTAACCACACTCTAAAATAGTTATCGTAATTAATTACATTATAACACTTTACAATTAGCATGCCAAAATTATTTTTGAGTCTTTTAAATACATATATTAAGAAATATTTAGCATTGTAATAGAAAAAGCATTCCAAAAAGGAATGCTTTTTCATACTAACCAACCAAAAATATGATAAATAACAACTCTTAATTTAAAGTAACCACACTCTAAAATAGTCCTAGTAGTTATTCACGTTAATTATAATTCAAATTACGTGCCAAACTAATTTTAATTATATAAAACTAGGAAACATTATAAATGAGAAAAAGCAGTCCAAAAGGAATGCTTTTTCTAACTAACCAACCAAAAATATGATAAATAACTACTCTTATTTAAAGTAACCACACTCTAAAATAGTCGTTGTAGTTATCCACGTTAGATATATTTCAATTAGTATGCCAAAGTTTATTTCCGCTTCTTTTTTATCCTGTTTTAATTCTGTATTTTGCAGTGATAAAAACACTAACTAATGGATACTACACCTTTATTTACTAACGACACAATAGTTTTCGGTTTCCTAATGCTTGCATTAGGATTCATATTTTATACAGAATCATTAGAAAAAGGGTTCTGGCCTAAATTTTATAAGATTGTTCCAGGATTGTTTATGGCTTATATGATTCCTGCTCTATTCACAACATTAGGGCTTATTGCTCCTGAATGGGAATCTATTAAAGAAAGTGGAGAAATAGTTACTGGTAAATCAAATCTATATTATGTTTCGAGTAGATATTTATTACCTGCTGCATTAGTTTTAATGACATTAAGCATAGATTTAAAAGCTGTATTTAATTTAGGGTGGAAAGCTTTAGTTATGTTTTTTACTGGAACTATTGGTATCGTTATTGGTGGTCCAATTGCAATATTATTAATATCTATTTTTTCTCCTGAAACTGTTGGTGGTGCTGGACCAGATGCCGTATGGCGTGGCCTATCTACATTAGCAGGTAGTTGGATTGGTGGTGGAGCAAACCAAACGGCAATGCTAGAAATATACGGTTATAATCAAACAAGATATGGGGCAATGGTATTTGTAGATATAGTAGTTGCAAATGTATGGATGGCACTTTTATTAATAGGTATTGGTAAAAGAAACAAAATAAATAAATGGCTTAAAGCAGATACTTCATCTATTGAAGATTTAAAAAACAAAGTATCTACTTTTTCTGAAAAAGTAAAACGTAATCCATCATTAACAGACATGATGATTATAGCTGCTATAGCATTTGGAACTGTGAGTATTGCTCATCTATCTGCAGATTTCTTAGCGCCATTTTTTGATGATGTTGTTTCTAATATAAAATCTCCAACTACAAAAAACATATTCACTTTCTTAGGTTCTAAGTTTTTCTGGATGATTAGTATTGCTACAATTATTGCAATATTATTATCCTTTACAAAAGCTAAAAATTACGAAGGCGCTGGCGCTAGTAAGTTTGGAAGTGTATTTATATACATTTTAGTTGCTTCTATTGGTATGAAAATGGATTTAACACTTATTTTCGACAATGTAGGTTTAATTGCTGTTGGTGTCGTTTGGATGACAATTCACGCTGTTTTACTAATCTTTGTTGCAAAAATAATTAAAGCTCCTTATTTCTTTTTAGCTGTAGGAAGTCAAGCTAATGTTGGAGGCGCTGCATCTGCTCCTATTGTTGCCTCTGCATTTCACCCATCTTTAGCTACAGTTGGTGTTTTATTAGCTGTTTTTGGTTATGCAGTAGGAACCATTGCAGCAATAGGCTGTACTATTTTAATGGAATTAGCTTCGGCTAGTTAGTATATAAACAATTTTTATAAGATATTTGCGCTCTCAAAATCTAACACTACAAATGCAAAAAATATTAGCACTATTATGTTTATCTCTTTTCTTTTCTTGTGGAAATGAAACTACAGATAAGCTTATTGTAAAAGGAAACATTAAAGGTTTAAAAAAAGGAACCGTTTATTTAAAGAAAGCTCAAGACACTATATTAATAACTGTTGATTCTTTAGTAATTAATGGTAGTTCAAGTTTTGAACTACAAAGTGATATTAAAGAACCTGAAGTCTACTTTTTAGATTTAGATAAAAATGATAATGAAGATAGTCGTATTTCATTTTTTGCAAGTAAAGGCATAACAGAAATTAATACAACTTTAAAAAACTTTGTCTATGATGCAAGTATAAAAGGGTGTAAGCAGCAAGACGTTTTAAATACCTATCGCAATATGATTACTAAGTTTAATAATAAAAACTTAGAGCTTATTAAAGAGAACCTAGAAGCCTATAAAGCAAATGACTCCTCATTAATTAGTTTATCTGAAAAAAAGCATAGAAGTTTAGAAAAACGAAAGTATTTATACACAGTTAACTATGCTGTTACTAATAAAGATAATGAAGTAGCTCCATATTTAGCTTTAACTGAATTATATGATGCTAACATTAAACTATTAGATACAGTTAATAATTCTTTGACTCCATCTATTAAAACATCTATATACGGAAAAGAATTACAAGCATTTATAGATAAAATAAAAGCTAATAAACAATAAGTATTAATAAATATTATTAAAATAAAAAGCACCTGAAGGGTTTAGTCCGTTCAGGTGTTTTTTATTTGTTCTATTAACAATAAAACAAGAAACACTCTAAAAAGAAAAAAGCTTCTCAAATTGAGAAGCTTTTTAGAGCCGATGGAGGGACTCGAACCCACGACCTGCTGATTACAAATCAGCTGCTCTAGCCAGCTGAGCTACATCGGCAAAACGAGTGCAAATATAATTTTGAAAACTATATTTACAAACTTTTTTCTTAAATAATTATAATTTATTTATTCTTTCAATTAATTCGCGACCCTTAGTCTCTAATTCTGAATTGATTGCCTTAAAATGTGATTTCTTGTTTTCTACCTTTCTATCATTAACTTTTGCTATTAAATCATCAAAAACTTGAATTGCATCATCAATAATTGCTTCACTTTTCTTTGTGTCTTTACTTGAGTTTGTATATTCCCAAACGTAAACTGCTTCAATAATATCACCTAAAACATAATTAATGTCTTTTTTTAGGTCTCTTTTATTTGCCATAATATAAAATTTATTTAGCTGCAAAATTAAACATAAACTTCTAATAGTTTAGCTTTTTTTGCTGTAATTTCAAATGATTTGATTGCTGATGGAATTAATAGTGTTTCTCCTTTATTTATAGTTTCAGAAAAATCTTTTGTATTAATTGTAACCGTTCCATCAACACATATATATATAATAAAGGAATCAAATGTATTTTCTTTTAAAATACTTTCTGCTTCAACTGGTATATAATTAGTTGTAAAATAGGGACAACTTACCATTTCATTACTATTATTTACTTTTTTTAAATAGTCTATTCTAAAGTTGTCTTTCATATTAAAATCAATAGCATCTATAGCCAAATCATTATGTAACTCTCTTTTATTACCTTGACTATCTACTCTATCCCAATCATAAACTCTATAAGTAACATCACTTGTTTGTTGAATTTCTGCCAACATTACTCCAGCTCCAATAGCATGAACACGACCAACTTCAATAAAATAAGTATCACCTTCAGTTACACTATCAAAATTTAGAATCTCTGTTAACGTTTTAGCTTCTAAGTGCTTTAAATACTCTTTTGAATCTAACTTTTGATTAAATCCAACAATTAATTTAGCATCATCATCGGCCTGCATAACATACCACATTTCCGTTTTACCAAAAGAATTATGGCGTTTTGCCGCTAATTCATCATTAGGATGCAATTGTATTGATAAATCTTTTTTTGCGTCTATAAATTTGATTAATAATGGAAACTTGTCTTGGAATACTTTAAAATTTTTATCGCCTATTAAATCGCCTTTAAATGCCTTTAATAGTTGTTTTAATGATTGCCCTTTTAATTTACCATTAATAACAATAGATGCATCTCCATCAACATCACTTATTTCCCAACTCTCTCCTACGTTATTTTGATCTATAGATTTATTTAAAACAGATTTTAATTTATTTCCTCCCCAAATTTTTTCTTTTAATATAGGTTGAAATTTTAATGGATATAGTAGATTAGACATAATATTAACCAGAATAGCTTACAAAGTTACGAGGTGTTTCATACAAAGTAACCTCTAATTCTAAATGTTCGCCCAACCTAACTTTTATTTTATTATAAATAACAACAACGATATTTTCAGCGGTGGGATTTAAATCTTTAAATTCTGGAACGTCTAAATTAAGATTTTTATGATCAAAGACATCTTCAACTTCTGTTTTAATAATGTCCTTAAGTATTTTTATATCTATTACATAGCCAGTCTCTTGATCAATCTTACCTGTTACACTAGCTATTAATTCGTAATTATGACCATGATAATTGGGGTTATTACATTTACCAAATATTTCATTGTTTTTTTCATCACTCCAATCTTTACGGTAAAGCCTGTGTGCTGCATTAAAATGTGCACGTCTACTAACTGTTACTTTCATTAGTAATGTTTATATATTGATAAAATTTATCAAAAATGATCTTAAACCAAGCTGTATATAAATTGGGTTGCTTTTTAATATCAATTTTAATAGCTTCTAAAGGCATCCATTTCCAATTTTCAACCTCTTCTTTATTAATTACTGGATCCTCATTATAATAACCAACCATAATATGATCAAGCTCATGCTCAGTAAGACCATTATCAAATGGTGCTTTATAGATAAAAGACGTTTTCTCTTCTAAAGCGGTAGCAAATCCCATTTCCTCACCTAACCGTCGCGAACCAGCTTCTAAATTACTCTCTCCATCTCTTTGGTGACTACAACATGTATTAGTCCATAAACCAGGAGAATGATATTTGCTTAAAGCGCGTTGTTGTAACATTAATTCATTTTTATCATTAAAAATGAATACAGAAAAAGCACGATGCAAAATAGCCTTTTCATGAGCTTCCATTTTAGGCATTAAACCTATTTGTTCATCTTTTTCGTTTACTAAAATTACTTGTTCTTCTACCATTATTTTTATTGAGGAAAAACAAATTTACAAAATAGACACTACAACATCTTATTTTTAAGTTTATTTTATAAAGTCTTAAAAACTAAAAAGTAGGCTATATAGCCTACTTTTTAGTTTTTATTCAAGTAATTTTTAGTTCTTAGTAACTATAAACATACTTCGTCTGTTTTCTTGATGTTTTCGTTTACTACATTTAACACCATTAGAGCAACCATTAACTAATTGCGATTCTCCATAACCTCGTCCAGAAATACGACTTGAGGAAATATTTCCTTTTTCAATAATCCAATTTTTAGTAGAAGTATTTCTTCTTTGTGATAAGGCTTCATTATAAGCATCATTACCTCTTGAATCTGTGTGAGATTGTACATCTATATTTACAGAAGGATACTCTTTTAAATAATTAATTACTTTTTGTAATTCAATTTGAGCATCTGCTCTAATAAATGATTTATCAAAATCAAAATAAATAGGATTTAAGTCCAATAACTTAAATAAATCTGTACCAACAGCTGCTGGTTGTGTATCTGCCTTAGGTGTTAAATTTAGTTTTAATGCTAAATCTAATTTTACTTTTGGATCTATTTTATATGTTATTTCTTCTTCTTCATAGCCTTCTTTACTAGCTACAGCTTTAAATGTTCCTTTTTTACAATCTGTATTATAACTAAATGCTCCATTTTGATCTGCTGTAAAACGATATACCTTCTCTTTACTAGAGTTATATATAATTACATTTGCATTAGGTATAACAATATTTGTGTTTTTATCTACAACAGTACCTGCTACTAATTGATTACATGGCTCACGTTCAAACTTATAGATATCGTCATCTCCTTTACCATTGTATCGATTAGATGTTAAATAACCTGAGTTTTTAAATTCATCAATAATAAATTCAAAATCGTCACGGGAGCTATTTATTGGTTTACCCAGGTTTTGAACTTTTTGATTTTCTGCATCTATATCTGCATAGAAAACATCTAAACCTCCTAAACCAGGATGGCCATCTGAAGAGAAATATAATGTTCCATTATTACTTACATATGGAAAGTTTTCACGTCCTTCAGTATTTACAACATCTCCAAGGTTTCTAGGTTCTCCATAACCACCTTCATCTAAAATATCTACAACATATATATCAGACTTACCATATGTTCCTGGCATGTCTGATGCAAAATACAATTTTTTATTATCTAAACTTAAAGCTGGATGCGCTACATTATACTCATCATTATTAAATGGCATTGGCTCAACTTCTCCCCATTCTCCATCATTATCCATTGTAACTTTAAAGATTTTTAATCCATTAACTCTATCGCTACTCTTTCTAGTTTTACCTTTAAAATAATTATTACGTGTAAAATACATAGTCATTCCATCATTAGTAATAGATGTTGATGATTCATGATATTTAGTATTAATTACATCTGGAAGTCTTATAGGCGAATCTGAATAATCTTGTACATAAAACAAATCTAAAAACGGTTGTTCATTCCATTTATATAACTTTCCTTCTCCTCTAGAAGAAGCGAATATAATTCCGCTTTGATAAAATGATGTTCCAAAATCTGAAAACTTAGAATTTAAATCTAAATTTTCTATTTGAAAATCACCAGATAACTTATCTATAGTTGTTAAATAATCAGGAGATTCTATAAACTTTTTAGATCTCGAATCTTCTGGTTTTAGAACAGAAAACTTTTTTAAGTACTTATTAGCAGCTTCATATTTTCCAGTTGCTTTTAAAGCCATTGCATATCTATAATAGTTTTCAAAATCTATTGTAGCATCTTGAGCTAAAAGTTCTCCATACCATTTAGCAGCTTCTTCCATTTCTACATTAAAATAATAAGCATTGGCCAACTTAGCTAATACTTCAGGACTAGTATTTCCTTTTTTAACAATTTTAGAAAGATCCCTAATAGATTCTTTGTATTTTAAATTATTATAATCTTTATCAATAGCGACATTAACTTTACCATCTTCTTGCGCAAAACTTGTATTAAAGCATACTGCAAAAAGAGTTAGTAATATATATATAGTTTTTTTCATGATTAATTGGTTCTAAATATTAGAAGAATCTTGGTGATAATATTTTTTGATTTTCGAATAATTCGAAACGTAAAAACACTTCAAAAGATCCTTGTTCAAATTGAGTTTTCCCTAAATCTGTTGTTTCTCTATCGTATGCTAAACCTAGCATTAATTTATCTGTTAATTGATATCCAACTAAAGCACTAACAGCTGCGCTCCATCTATAAGCTAAACCAAGTGTTAGCTTTTCTTTCAACAATGCATTTACTGTTAAATCTGCTTGAAGTGGAGCTCCTTGTACTCCCTTAAACAATATTGCTGGTTTTAGTTTTAAATCTGAATTAACATCAAATACATAACCACCTATAAGGTATAGGTTAATACGCTCTTTAGCTACAGACAATGCTGCTTCATCAAAATGTTTCGTTTCTAATAAATTAGGAGCAGATAAACCAACATACCATCTATCTCCCTTGCGGTAATATACTCCAGCTCCAACATTAGGAGAGAATTTATTCTTTATGTCTGATTGTAATAATTGATCGCCACCGTTATATTGACTTAATTCTGAATAGGCCACATCTAATAAATGTCCTCCAGCCTTAACTCCAAATGACAATCGCCCTTCTTCTGAAGTATTAACTGTATAAGAAAAATCAAGATCAAAATAGGTTTCATGTGTAGGTCCTATATTATCATTGATAATAGACAAACCTAAACCTATATTTCTATTCTCACCAACTGGAGAATGTATATTGAACGTTTGAGTGTCAGGAGCGCCATCTAGACCAACCCATTGAGTCCTATATAATCCACCTATACTAATAACATCTCTTGAACCTGCGTAAGCAGGATTAACACTCATAGTATTATACATATACTGCGTGTATTGAGCGTCCTGCTGGGCAGTACTTTCTAAAGCAAAGATAGAACTGACAAGGATAACTAAAATTAATATTCTATTTTTCATTATAAAAGGTAAAATTTATTTTGGAGGCAGAACAATTCTGCCTCCTTATTTATTTAATTAACGTTGAATGTATAAATAACCTGCTCTAGATTTATCTTCTGTACCATTATTATAGTTAAGTATATAGAAGTAAGTTCCTACTGGTAATTGCTCTCCTACTTTTATAGTAACTCTACCATTAGATTCTCCTTTAAAGTAGTTATCATTTTGACCATAACCTTTAGTTTCATAAACTAAAACTCCCCATCTGTTATATATCTCAACAGTATTATCAGGATATAGTTCTATGTTTCTAATTACAAACACATCATTATCATTATCCCCATTTGGAGTTACGGCATTGTATACTTCTATATCATCTTCAGAAGGTGATACATTCTGAGTTTCAAGATAATCTGGTAATCCATCACCATCACTATCAATAGCATCATCTCCAAACCCAATACCATCTCCATTAGGATCTGGGCCTTCATTAATAGTCAAGATTCCGTCTCCATCATCGTCTACATCTAAATAATCTGGTATACCGTCTCCATCTGAATCATTATCAGTTGGGTCATCATTACCCGTTGGGTCTACATCTCCATCCTCAATATCAACATCATCATAATCTTCATTAATTGTATCAATACCATCATTATCATCATCTGGATCTAACCAGTTAGGCATACCATCTCCATCTGTATCTCCTAATGGAAATTCAACCCCATTTGGAACATTATCCATATCACAATCTCCATTAAAGAATTCTGTTGATTGTGGTAAAGTCACATTATCAATTATAAATTCACAATTATTAAATGGATCTGTACCATCTGAAATCTCATCACCATTAGTTACACCATCTCCATCACAATCTGAAGATAAAAATGGATCCGATTGAGTTTCTGTTACGCTTCCATCATTAAAATCACATGGATCATTAGGATTAGTCCCTTCAGAAATTTCTGTACAATCTAAAACTCCATCTCCATCAGTATCATCAGTATTAAGACCTACTGGATCACATGAATCATTTGGATCTGATGTTCCTGTTGGTACTGCTGTTGTACTTGGATCATCGATTCCTGTTGTTTCTTCACAATCTGTTAAGCCATCTCCATCTGTATCTGTTGTATTGATACCGATTGGATCACATGGATCATTTGGATCTGATGTTGGTCCTCCTGGGAATGTTGTTGGATCAAGTGTCGTACTTGGATC
>NZ_CANMRQ010000016.1 GCF_947500325.1 uncultured Lacinutrix sp. | reverse complement strand
TTTGTTCTCTTTACTTTTCATTAATAAGTCGATTTTTTGTCAACTTATTTCAGGACGGGACAACCGAATAAAAAAAGCCAACTTAAAAAAGTTGGCTTTTTTTATTTATATCTGTTGTTTTATTACTCAGCGTTTATAACTAATCTAAAACCTTCTCCATGGATGTTAAGTATTTCTACTTTATCATCAATTTTTAAATACTTACGCAGTTTTGCTATATATACATCCATACTTCTAGATGTAAAATAGTTATCATCTCTCCATATTTTAGTTAGTGCTAATTCTCTTGGCATTAAATCGTTTTCATGTAATGCTAATAAACGTAATAATTCGTTTTCTTTTGGAGATAATTTAGTTGGCTCACCTCCTTTATATGTTAAAAAACGAAGTTTAGAGTTTAGATCAAAGCCTCCAATTTTAAATTCAAATTGTTTACTATCTGCAACAGTTTCTGTTGCTTTACGCTGCATGATAGCTTTTATCTTCATTAATAATACTTCGCTATCAAAAGGCTTATTTAAATAATCATCTGCTCCTACTTTATAACCTTTTAAAACATCTTCTTTCATAGCTTTAGCTGTTAAAAAGATAATAGGCACATCTGTATTCTTTTCTCTAATTTCTTTAGCTAGAGTAAAACCATCTTTATAAGGCATCATAACATCTAAAATACAAAGATCATAATCGTCTTTTTTGAATTTTTCGAAACCTTCCATGCCGTTTTTAGCATGGACAACTTCATAATCATTCATCATTAAATAATCTTTTAAAACGGTTCCAAAATTAGGATCGTCTTCTACTAATAGTATTTTTTTTGCTTGTTCATCCATAATGTTATGATATTAACGGAAGTTTTATTGTAAATATACTTCCTTTTTCTTTTTCACTTTCTACTGATATATGACCTTGATGATCATCAACTATTCTTTTTACGTAAGCCAAACCTAATCCATGGCCTTTTACGTTATGTACATTACCTGTATGCTCTCTATAAAACTTTTCAAACACACGTTTAGCAACAGCCTTACTCATGCCACTTCCTTTGTCTTTAATATTTACTATAATATTATTTCCAACATTTAAGGTTTCAACATTAATTACTGGTGCTTCTGGAGAATACTTTATAGCATTATCCAAAATATTTACTAACACATTTGTAAAATGAGTTTCGTTTGCTAAAACAGATGACTTATCTGCTTTTAAACTTGTTTCTATATTTCCGCCTCGATCTTCAACAATCAATTCCACATGAGAAATGGCATCTTCGACTAAGTCGTTTAAACTTACTCTTTCCTTACTAATGTTTAGCTCATTCTTTTCAAGTTTAGATATTCTTAATACATTTTCTACTTGGGCATGCATACGTTTATTTTCTTCTCGTATCATGTCTAAGTAGCGTTTTACTTTATCTTTATCATCAATTATTTTAGGGTTTTTTATAGCATCTAATGCTAAATTAATTGTTGCTATTGGTGTTTTAAACTCATGCGTCATATTATTAATGAAATCTGTTTTAATTTCAGAAATTTGACGCTGTTTCATTAGTTGCAATAAAGCACTTGAATAAGCTACAATTATAATTGTTGTAAAGATAATAGACAAAGCAATCATGCCTAATAGAGTCGACCAAATAAACTTTCGTCTTTGCGGGAACTCTACATATAGCCCATAATTATTATCGCTTGCTGTATTATCAAAAAAAGGCACTCTCATAAATGCATTTTCAATATTAAAGTTTTCTGTTTGTACTTTAGTTGCTAAATCATTACTATAAACAGCAAACTCATAATCAATGTCTATATCATCTTTAATTAATTGCAATTTTAGTAACCTGTCAATCTTTTCTATAGTAACACGCTTATGTATTGGCTTTCTCGCCGAGAATCTTTGATATAATGGCTCAAAATCTATATCTTCTGTTCTACTAATATCACCACTTTGTAATAATGAAGCTTCAAAACCATCAACAGTACTTGATTTATAAACTTTGGTTTCATTTTGACTAATGATACGCTTTATACTAATACTATCTAAACCTATGTCAAAGAGCGCAGAAGATAATTTATAGTTTTCTTCTAAAATCCCGTTTTTATAAATAAGCGTTTCGTCTGTATTAGAGATATCTTTTTTTAAATATAAATCAAAAAAAGCAGTAGTATCTATATTAACTGCAATACCTTGATCTATTAATTTACGTAATTTTAAAACAACATCTCTATATTCCTCTTTACCAATTTCATTAGACACATTGCTTAGTGCCATTTTTACATTATACTTAAATTGGTCTTCCTTGTTAGAAACAGAGTTTGAAATGTAATAGCCTTGAACAAAAATAATACCTATTAAAGATAAACTCATTAATATGACTAGCACAAGAAACACTTTCTTCTTCATTAGGTCAAAATTAAGATTTTAACATTTACAAGACATAGCATTTAACCTTACGTTAACAAAAATGTTAAAATTTAGATTTGCTGATTTTTTTAAGAAGTATGTTATGAATTTCTGAGACCTGTAATTTTGTATCTTCTAGATTGATATTTTCAATAACATAATGAGATTTCTTTACCTTTTCTTCATCTGTCCACTGATTTTTCATAATAGCAAGTACTTTTTCTTTTTTTGAAGTATCGCGTTTAATAACCCGTTTTATTCTTTCTTCTCTTGGTGCAGTAACAGTAATTATATAATCACAGCTTTTATAACTCCCATTTTCAAATAATATAGCAACTTCTTTAATAACATACGGCCCATCTTGCTTTGCTAACCATTTTTTAAAATGTCTTGCTACCTTAGGATGTACAATAGCATTCAT
Source organism: uncultured Lacinutrix sp. (assembly GCF_947500325.1). Taxonomy (GTDB): domain Bacteria; phylum Bacteroidota; class Bacteroidia; order Flavobacteriales; family Flavobacteriaceae; genus Lacinutrix. Next base: position 72,162 of record NZ_CANMRQ010000016.1, on the reverse strand, counting down.
CTCTTTTAATAATGCTTTATTATTAAAAATAGCATTAGCTAGGTATTCACGGTTTAATTTATTATCTATATAAGCTTTTTCTCCAAAAAGCTTTATTAATTGACGTTTTAAAACTTTAGATTTATGCATTAATTTTTTAGCTTCTTCATCTGCTATATATATAGGCACACCAATAGTTTCAAAAGTTTTTGCTACCGTTGTTTTTCCACTCCCTATTCCTCCTGTTAATCCAACTATTATCATTCGGAAATTATAAATTCAATATTTTGTTGATGCATTCTTGCCGTTTTAATGTTTATAGGCTCACTTACTAATTCTGGAGTTAAGTAATTAGTTGTTTCATTTATTTTTTTGAAATCGCAAATAATCTTAAAATCTGAGGTTTTTATAGAATTAAACAAACTTAAACTTGTGTAATAAGATACTTTAATGCTTTTAGGAAAATAGTTAACTTTAAATCTATTTGGAGTATTAATAAGAGTTATGGGCACTTCAATGGTACCTTCAGTAAATTTTTCAACATTGGCTATAACACTCACTTTTCTTGTATTAATTTTAATAACATCTGCAATTGAATCCAACTGTAAATTTATGTTTTCATTAATTGGTTTATTTACATCTTTTAGTTCTAAAAATTCAGTTTCTACTGTTTCCATTTTAGATAGTAATGATTTTGGTCCAATAATTAAAATCGAATCTGGATTAGTTTTCACATTAAGTAATGCATCATAACCAATACTATAATTTATAGCTGCATTTAGTTTTACTGGTATTTTTTTAACTTCATTAACATCATATTTAAAAAGCAACGTATCTGGTGAAATACTCTCAATTTTAACTTCTTTATCAAATTGCATATTAAGGTTTGAAAAACCTTTATTTGCTGTCCAAATATATGCCGAGTTTGTTCGCGTTACATCTTGTTCAAAATCAATTACTACTTTTGGAGGCTTTAAGTAATATTTAAGCCATCTAAAACCATAGGTTGTTAAAGTTAATTTTACTTGATGTGTGGAGTCACTTAATAACACTACTTCTTCTGGTAATTGTTTTGCCTCAATATTTAGAAAAATAGTATTAGTATAACCTCTAGATAATTTAGTTAATACTAATATCCCAAAAGCCATAATAAGAAAAAGAAGAAAACTATTAATTTTCCTACTTCTTAGTGTATTTCTAATTTTTATTTTAAATGCAGACATTATTTTGTTTTAAAAAACAATTCTGGAAATTGTTGTTCTGGTTTTCTATTTAAAATAGTAAGATAGACAGTAGATTTTAAAAATGCTATCCCATATCCAAAAAATTGAATTGTAATAGCTACTAATGCCTGAAAAGCAATTAAAGGATGTTTTGTTTTATATAAAGCCATAATAAAAGCTAAAAGATAATATCCACAAAACATATACAATGGCAAATTAATGCTAAACAAAAATAATATAATTGAAAAAATTAATGCTAAACAAAAGATAGTAGGAAACCAATAAGTCACTTTTTTTGTTCTTGGGTGCCATATGTTTAAAATTGGTCTCACTAATCCAAATTTTCTAACTTGATTATAAAATTTAGACCATGAAATTCTACGTTTATGGTAAACAAATGCTTCACTAATTAATTTTGTTTTATAGCCTAATTCCCATAGTCTAATTGACAAATCTGGATCCTCACCTGGGTGTATATTTCCAAAACCATTAGTAGCCATAAAACCTTTTTGAGATAAGCCCATATTAAAACTACGAGGTTGAAACTTATCTACACTTTTAGCATTTCCTCTTATACCTCCAGTTGTTATAAAAGCTGTCATACTAAAGTTTATCGCTTTTTGAAGGTTACTAAATGATTGATGTGCTGCATCTGGCCCACCAAAACAATCTACATATTTTTTTTCTAAACCATCCTCTACAGCTTTTAGGTAATGATTTGGCAAAATACAATCACTGTCTAAAATAATAAAGTAATTTCCTTTTGCTTTTTGCATTCCATAGTTTCTAGAATCTCCAGGTCCAGAATTTTCTTTATAGAAATAAGAAATATTAAGTTGAGAATTATATTTCTCTACAATTACTTTTGAGGTTATATTAGAGCCATCTTCTATTATAACTATCTCATAATTAGTATTGGTTTCTAACTTAACAAAACTCTCTAAAAGCTCTTCTATTTCATTAGGGCGATTATATACAGGGATTATAAAAGAAAAATGTAATTGCATCTTACAAATGTAAACTAAAGCTATAAAAAAAGCCACTCTAAAAAGAGTGGCTTTTAAAAATATATTTATTAATGTTTATAACATTTAAAAATTACTTTTTAATAACTTTTACAGTTTCTACTGCATCACCAACTGTAACTTGTACAAAGTAAGCTCCAGCTTGCATGTTAGACATATCTACAACATTAGATACTGCATTAGGAGCAGCTCTATGTATTGTTTGACCTATCATATTATATACTGTAACATTAGAAATCTCTTTTTGAGCGTTTAATGTTAATGTATTTTTAACTGGGTTTGGATAGTAAGAGAATAATGAGTTATTATCAAAATCTGGAGTTGATAATGTACTTTCAGCTACAGTAATATCAAAAGTACCTTCTGTTCTAGCTGCAATACCATCTCCCCATACTCTAACATAATATGTTGTACCATCTGTTAAACCATTTACATTAATAGACTCTCCTCCATTCGCATCAGAACACGCTAACTGTGTAGCCAATGTACAATCTGTATAAACAGCTACATTCGCTTGATCTGAAGTACCAGTAATGGTAGTAGTAATATCCACTTGTCCAGTAATAGTCGCATCAAAAGTATACCAAACATCTACAATTGTAGCTAAATTACTTTCACACGTAGGGTTAGCATCAGCAGCTTCTTTAGTTGCACCAACTGTAGTTCCCATAGCTGTAGAACCTAAAGTAAGAGCTTCAGCATTAGCACATAAATCATTTGGTGGTGGCATAGTAGCCGCAACACAAGAAGTAACTAAATTATAGTTACCAACACTACCAACATTCCAACCTTCAACAGTTATGTAATAAGTTGTTGTTCCATCTGAAGGAAAAGTTAAAAATGATCTATAAGATTCAGGTGCTGCAGCTCCACAAACAGCAGCATCCTCATTTTCTGCTACTTGTGTTAATGCGCCTGTAGTTCCTGTAAATACCATAATTCCTGTATCGTAATCTGAACCACATAAATCTAAAGTCACATCTTCTGGACTTCCAGAACCAGTGTAAGAAAACCATACATTAGGAGCATCAAAATCTGCTCCACCAGCTGGTTCTCCTGCATAGTCTTCATCTAACGTTGCTGATGAAGTATTACCTGTATATGTAGTACCACATGTTATAGCTGTAGCATTTGCAAAATCATCATTTGCTGGTGGTGCTGCAGGTGTTGAAAACGCAAATGGTCCTACCCAAGTAGCACTACAATCTGCTTGTACATAAAATTCATAATCGTTACTAGGGTTTAAACTCATTAGAGTATATGGGTTTGTTACTCCAGTTGCTGTAGCTGTACCTGTTGCAGCTCCCATTGCTGTAATATCTACTAATTCTATATCCCAAGACATAACTGAACCTGTTTGAGTCCAGCTTAAATCTGCAGAATTAAATGTAATATTTGACGCTGTTAGTGCAGTAGGATCTGGACATGCAGTAGTAGTAGTAAAACTAGTTGGCCCAACCAACATTGATTGCGCTGTAGCTCCACTACAATTTGCTATAACATAAGCATCATATGGTGTGTTAGAAACTAACCCTGTAGCTTGCACCATAGTTCCTGCAACATTATTTGCAGTAAACACAGGAGTATCTACCATAGGATCTGCACCAGAAGCAAATACAGTTACATTATAATCTACATCTGTAGGACCTCCAGAAGTCCATGACAAATCTGTAGTTGTCTCTTGCAAATTAGCTGCAGTAAGACCTGTTGGATCAAAACATGAGTTGGCAGCAGCCGTATCATTTCTTACAGAAGTAGCACGACAATTATTAGCAGAGCCACAAGCAGCATCTTCATGATAGTAGACTCTTAATGCTTGATCATTTAAATCTCCACTAGTATCAATTGCTAAAGTTAAAGGAGTAACTCCAAAACCATAAGTAACAGTTCCATCTGAACTAGTGACTGTCAAAAAATCTGTTGCAACAGCCGAAGAGAATGTATAAGTATTTCCATCAATTACATTTGTAGTGTTACTATACTCTCCTGTATAATTACAGTTTGATTGCTGTTCTAATGAACCATCGTTAACTAAGGCAGCTCCTTGATATGCTACCCCAGTAGTACACTGAGCCCATGAAATGGCAGATATCATTGCTACCATTAAAAATAAAGTAATTTTCTTCATATTAAATTGTTTTGGTTAAAAGGTTAAATATTAATTATCAATTCTTCTAAAATATTGATAAAATTATAATTAGGTTTGTTAAACAATGACAAATCGACGATTTGTAACAATTCCTCGTTAAAACGTTTGTTCATAATTATAATTCAATACTTATCAACATTTTATATAATAAATAATTTAAATTAGACAATTAAACTTATAGTTTAATAAATTTAATAGTATAATTATTTTTATTAGTAAAAAACTTCAAAAAGTAACTTCCAGAGTTTAATTGAGAAGTATTTATTTTAAAAGAAAAATCTTTTACATCAGATGTAATTATTTTTACTCCTAATATTGTATAAACTTCATAAAAATTAATTAATTCTTTAGCTTCTAAAGTCAACTTATTTTTTACTGGATTTGGCCAGATATTATAGTTATGCATAGCAGAGTCATTAACTGATAAAGAACTAGAAGATCCTTCTACTACACTAAGTGTTTGATTAGATGCTACATTATAAAAAATATCTTCTGTTCCACTTAACCAATTAAACTTAATATAATCTACTATTGTATTTGTCCCTAGCCCAACAATCTCAGTGCTAGAATTTTGTGACAAATAACCTTCACCACAATGAACGTATCTGTACTGTTTTTCTCCGTTTACAGAAATTTCAATTTTAGTTCCAATACCATCTTTATTACTTAATACACCTACAGTTTTAATTTTTAACCAATTATTATTAGATACTGTATTATTCTTCCATAAAAAAACATTTTCATTATCGTTATTACTTACTAATATTTCAGGAAAACCATCATTATCTATATCTCCAATAGCATTAGAATAACTAGCTCCATTATCATATAAAAAACCTGAATTTGAAGACAATGCATAAGTTTCATCAGCATTATTAATATAGAATGCAGACGACAAATAATTAGGGTAACTACCATCTAAAGACCCGCTAACATATAAATCAAGATCCATATCGTTTTCAGCATCTAAAAAAACGGCTCCCCATCCAATACTATTAAATATAGTACCCGTTTGCAAAGCTATATCTGTAAATGTTTCATCTCCATTATTTTTGAATAACACATTACCGGCTGGTCCATTTGTTATATATATATCTTGCCAACCATCATTATTATAATCTCCTATAGTTGTGGTCATAGCATCAATTGAAATATCTGTACCAGAAGACTCACTTATTTCAGAAAAAGTATTATCTCCATTGTTTTTATACAACCTATTTTGATTTATTACTTTATCATTAGAAACATAAATATCTTGCCAACCATCATTATTAAAATCAAAGAAAGCCGAACAAAATGACAATTCACTAGTATTTAATATTCCAGCTTGAGTACTAACGTTAGTAAACGTTCCATCTCCATTGTTTTTGTATAAGTAGTTTGGAATTATAAAATTACTATCTCTATTACTTATAAATACGTCTAAATAACCATCATTATTATAGTCTCCCCAAGATGCTCCATAAGTATAAAAATTTTCAATAGGAATACCAGAGTTTGCTGTTATATCTTGAAAAACTAAATTTCCTGTATTTTCTATTAAACGTAAACCATTCACATCACTAGTAAGGAAAATATCTTTATCCCCATCATTATCAAAATCTACCCAATTAACTTGTTTTGTTTGATATTCTGTTGAAATTAAATCAAATGTTTCCTCTAAAAAAACACCATTGATATTTTTAAAAAAGCGTAATGATTGACCTACTCCTGTTGTTAAAGTAATATCATCCCATCCATCCTGATTATAATCACAAAATGAAACTCCATTACCTAAGTATGTAATCCCTGTATTAACATTTAAGCCTAAATTTATAGCTTCATCTGTAAAATTAATTTGTGCAGTTGTAGAAAAACTTATTAGAAATAAAAAATAAAATAATCTTAGCATAATGGTTAGGTTATGTTAGGTTAGTTTGACTTAAATCTAATACTTTTCTTTGTTTTTTAAACAAAAAAAAGCCTCACGGTAAATAAATTAGACGTAAGGCTTAAATATTATATGTAATAAAAGTTATTTCTGACCTTCTACAAAAGCATCCATCACAGCATCGCTTACTCCCATATTGCTAAATCCTCCATCATTATATAAATTTTGCAAAGTTACTCGTTTAGTTAAATCACTAAATAAAGTTACCGTGTAGTTAGCACAATCCATTGCTGTTGCATTTCCTAATGGAGACATTTTCTCTGCATAGGCTATAAAACCATCAAAACCTTTAACTCCACTACCAGCAGTAGTAGGTGTTGGTGATTGAGATATTGTATTTACTCTTACTTTTTTATCTCGACCAAAGAAGTATCCAAAACTACGCGCAATACTTTCTAAATATGCTTTATTATCGGCCATATCATTATAATCTGGAAATACGCGTTGCGCAGCCATATATGTTAAAGCTACTATACTTCCCCATTCATTCATTGCATCTGCATGAAACAGCGTCTGCATTACTTTATGAAATGACATTGCAGAGACATCTGTTCCTTTTTGTGTCCAGGCATAATTCTGACTAGTATAAGCGTTACCTTTACGAACATTAATAGACATACCTATAGAATGCAATACAAAATCTAATTTACCTCCTAAAATCTCCATAGATTGCTCTACAAGATTTTTTAAATCTTCTTCACTTGTAGCATCAGCTGGAATAACTTGCGAACCTGTTTTTTCTGCAAGCTCTTTTATTTGTCCCATTCTCATTGCTACAGGAGCATTAGTTAATACAAAAGTACCGCCTTCTTCATGAACACGTTCTGCTGTTTTCCAGGCTATTGAATTTGAATCTAAGGCTCCAAAAATGATTCCTCTTTTTCCTTTTAATAAATTATATGACATATTAAATGTGGTTATTTTTTGGTTGTTGAAAGATTAAATCTAAAATACGGTTCAAATATAGTATTAAAATAAGAATAATTTTTAATTCAATAGTTGTTTTGCATGTGCGATTGCAGAATTAGACACTTCTATTCCTCCTAGCATTTGAGCAATCTCAATTATACGATCGTCATGGTTTAATTTCACAAGATTTGTTGTCGTTACTTCATCAACATCTTTTTTATAGACTTTAAAATGCGTGTGACCTTTTGCTGCGATTTGAGGTAAATGTGTAATACTAAATACTTGCATAGTAGCACTCATTTGCGACATAATCTCTGCCATTTTATTAGAAACTTCTCCGGAAACACCTGTATCTATTTCATCGAACATAATGGTAGGTAGATTAATATACCGTGTTAGTATAGACTTTATAGCTAACATTATTCTAGATAGCTCACCGCCTGAAGCTGCTTTTTTTAAAGACTTAAATGTTCCCCCTTTATTTGCCGAGAACAAAAAAGACAATGCTTCTTTTCCATTATAATAATATGTACTGCTTAAATTTAACGAAATGTCGAATTGCGCATTAGGCATACCTAAACTTGACAATATAATCTCTAATTCTTTTTTTAATTTTGGTATAGCTTGTACTCTTTTTTTGTGAATTACTTGTGCTAATTTATCAAGTCCTGATTTAACTGTTTTAATTTCAGATTCTTTTTTAGTTATATCGGCCTCAACATTTTCTGTAGCAGATACCTTAAGTTCTAACTCCTTTTTTACTTCTATTAAACCTGAAATATCATTAACTATATGCTTTTGAAATAAATTATTAATAGTAGTTAGTTTACCATTAACTTCTTCTAACCTATTAGGATTAGCTTCTAAATCTTCTTGAAAACGTTCTATTTCAGAAAAAACATCATCTAATTCAATAAAACTACTATTAACACGTGTGTAGAGTTTTTCATATTTATTTGAAAGACTTGCTAACTGTTTTAATACAACCTTTAATTCTGTAAGCGTATTAATTAATCCTAATTGCTCATCTGAAAAGAATTGATTAGAAGCTGTTAATTTTTCTTGAATAGTTTCTATATTATTTAATGTCTCATATTCTTCTTCTAATCCTTCAAGTTCATCCACTTTTAGATTAGCTGCAACTAATTCATTTAACAAAAAAGAGTTATAATCATGTTCTTTTATAGCTTCAGATTGAAACGCAACTAACTGTTCTAATTCTTTAGTTAACTTTTTATATTTTGAAAGTTTAGTGCTATAATCTATAAGTTCTTCTTTGTTTTCAGATAATGCATCAATAACCTGAAATTGGAAAGCATCATCTACTAATTGAAGTGTTTCGTGTTGAGAATGGATATCTATTAAACGCTCTCCTAATAATTGTAGATTACTTAAATTAACAGGTGAATCGTTAACAAATGCTCTTGATTTTCCTGAAGGTAATATTTCTCGCCTAATAATAGTTTGAGATTCATAATCTAAATCGTTTATATCGTATAACTCTTTAAGATTATAATTTGAAACATCAAACTGAGCTTCAATAATACACTTTTGTTCCTTGTTTCTTAAGCTACTTAAATCTGCTCTTTTTCCTAAAATTAAAGATAAGCCACCAAGTAGAATGGATTTCCCTGCACCTGTTTCGCCAGTAATAATTGTAAATCCGTCATTAAAATCAACTTGGAGTGAATCAATTAACGCATAATTTTTTATAGATAGTGACGTTAGCATTTTTATAAAATATATTTATACTAGTAGAAAGGTTACACTTTCTAATTTAAAAGGAAACTATTTAAAACTTAATGTTTCTCCATTTACTGGCATGCATTGGAGCGACACGATTTAAAACATCTATTAATCCTGAGATATCTACATTAGGACCTGAAGAAAAAATTTGCTCTATTTCTTCTGCTTTGGCATCAAAAAACACACGAGACAAATAAGAATTAGGTCTACGACTATTCATTTTTTTAAATGCACCTAACGCCAATGCTATTTCATTTTTTCCATCTTTCTTACTTTTACTCATAGCATCTAAACCACGTCTATGATAATTGTACATGACTTCTCTAAACTCTATAAATGTAGGAGATAGAATATTATCTATTAATGCAAAACGACTTTGTAAACCATCTTCCAGTTTCCAACCTTTAAAATTTTCTTGCTGAGAAAAATTCACAATACGTTGGGCTTGTTTAAAATAAGGCTGACCTCCTTCTAGAGCAAAACTCTCTGCATCTAAACCAAAAATCATTTGAATATGAAAAGCTAATACAGATATAAGGTTAGATTCATATTGACTTTCATTATATATTAAATTTTGAAACTCTACATATTCAAATGTAAAATCTTTATCATTTATATTATATACCGGTGTAGTATAAGTTGAACCATATACTGGACGTGAAGATTGTATTTGAATTGCGCCTTTAAAATTATCACCATTACGCTCTGTAATATTAATAACAATATTACAACTTATACGCTCTTGTAGTTTAAACTCCTTTTTGGTCCACTGTGTTTTATTTACAAACTCTTTTAATTGATTTTCTAATGTCTGGAATATTTGTTGATTCTCATTTCCAGTTAATTGAGCATTAACAACAACATTACAATTAAGTTCTTGTGCAAAACCATTAACACATATACAAAATACAAGTAGTAAGATTAATTTACGCATTTAATTTCTTTATTATTTCACTTAAAATATCAATAGCGACCTCAGCTTTCGACTTTAACTTATAAGCTGTTATATTATTCTCTTTATCAATAATAGTTACTTTATTTGTTTCACTTTTAAAACCAGCACCTTTATCATTTAACGAATTTAATACAATTAAATCTAAATTCTTCTTTTTTAGTTTTCCTTTTGCATATTCTAATTCGTTGTTAGTTTCCAAAGCAAACCCAACTAAAAGCTGCTTTAATTTTATCTCTCCTAATGATGCTAAAATATCTTTAGTTTTTTCTAACTCCAATACTAACGTAGAATCTTTCTTTTTTATTTTCTGATTTGATATTTCTTTAGGTTTATAATCTGCAACTGCAGCAGACAGTATTGCTACATCTACAGTTTTATAATAAGTATGTGCCGCTTCATACATATCTTGTGCACTTACTACTGGTACAACTTGTATTAAGCTATGGTTAACTTTTTGATGCGTTGGACCAGTTATTAAAACAACTTCTGCTCCAAAATTAGCAGACGCTTTGGCTATTTCAAACCCCATTTTCCCACTAGAATGATTACCTATAAAACGTACAGGGTCTAAAGCTTCATATGTAGGCCCAGCTGTGATCATTATTTTCCTGCCTTTTAAAGGTAGTTTATTCAAAACATCTTGTTCCATAAAAGCAACAATATCTTCTGGTTCTGCTAAACGGCCTTGACCAACTAATCCACTAGCTAATTCTCCAGAAGTAGCAGGAATCATGATATTACCAAAACTTTTTAGTTTCTTAAATGTATTTAAAGTTGAAGGGTGCTTGTACATATCTAAATCCATTGCTGGCGCAAAATACACAGGACATTTTGCAGAAAGATATGTTGCTAACAACAAGTTATCACAAGTACCATTTGCCATTTTAGACATAGTATTTGCAGTTGCAGGAGCAACTAGTAAATAATCTGCCCAAAGGCCTAATTCAACGTGATTATTCCATTCTGCATTTTCATCGTCTTCATTGTAAAATGACGAATGCACTGGGTTTTTAGATAATGTAGATAAAGTAAGAGGTGTTACGAAGTCTTTAGAAGCAGGTGTCATAACTACTTTTACGTTAGCACCTGCTTTTATAAATACTCTTACTAATGAGGCTGTTTTATAAGCGGCTATACCAGCACTTATGCCTAATAGTATATTTTTGCCACTTAATATAGACATAGAGATTAGTCTTTTTTGTCTTCCTCCGTATTCCTATGATAGATTTTAGCATCTAACCACTCTTTAACTGCTAAAGCATGTGGTTTAGGTAATTTCTCATAAAATTTAGAAACTTCTATTTGCTCTTTATTTTCAAAAATTTCTTCTAAAGAATCGTTATAAGTTGCAAACTCTTCAAGTTTTTCGATCAATTCTTTTTTAATTTCAGAATTGATTTGCTCTGCTCTTCTAGCAATAATAGAAATTGCCTCGTAGATATTCTCTGTAGGTGAATCAACCTCATTTCTATTGTAGGTTGTTGTACTTAAAGGTGCATCAATCTTTTTTAAATCCATAGTTATATTAACTTTTTGTACTGTATTGTTCTAATTGTTTTTCAATGTCTCCAAGCTTATCTGTTGCTTCTTCAATAAATTGAGAATCTGAATAACGCTTTTTAAATGCATTGTAATATCCTTTAGCTGTTTCTAAACGCTCTTTTTTCTTATATTCAACACTATTAAGTGCTAGTTTATACGCAGAATCATATCTTATATATAAAGCTTCTTCCCGCAATGATGTTCCAGGAAAATCACTTATAAAATTATCGAAAGCAGCTATTGATGCTTTATAATCTGAAATATGATTATATTGTTTAGCTGTTTCAAAAGCTTTCTTTTCTAATTTAAAATCTAATTCTTTAACAAATTCGTTAGCTTTTGCTACATTTTCAGATTCAGGGAACTCATTAATAAATTGTTGCAATTTTTCTAAAGCCGTTATTGTTTCTGTTTGATCTTTAGAATAAACTGGAGACAATTCATAGTAGCTTCTAGCACTTTTAAAACTTGCTTCAGATAATTTTTCACTTCTAGGATAAGCAGCAACAAAACGCTCAAAATGGTAACCTGATGTATAATAGTCTCCCATTTGGTATGAGGCATCAGCATTTAAATACATCAATTTTTCTGCTTGAGGCTTACCTCTATATGATGGAATAATTTGCTCAAAAAGTCTATTCGCTTTGGCATATTTCCCTGCATCATACATTTTTTCTCCCATTTTGTACTTAACACCAACTTCTTCAGATTTTAAAGCTTTTTGATATTCGCTACAAGCACTCATACTAAGTACAATAACAAGGATGACAAGTAAGTTTTTCATAAATTTTTTAACAAGATGCAAAAATACGCTATTAATATGGATTTTAAAAATATAATTTTGATGCTAAATTAATTTTTGAAATCAAGTTATCACTAGGTTTAAGTAATATTTAACGCTTATTATATGCTTTTAAGAAATTATCAATTTTTTGTTTTAAAACTTTAGTTGCAGGAACAAGTGGCAAACGCACACTATCATTACACAAATTTAAATTTTCCAATACTGCCTTTATACCTGCTGGATTGTTTTCAGAGAAAATTAAACTCGTTATTTCCATTAATTTGAAATGAATTTTATAGGCTTCCTTTGCATGGCCTTTCATTCCTAAGCTAATCATTTTTGAAAAATCTTCTGGTAAAGCCTGTCCTATAACAGAAATCACACCATCTCCGCCTGCTAAAGTCACCCCCAAAACGAGGTCATCATCACCAGAAATAATACCAAACCCTTCTGGTTTATCTCTTAATAGATGTAAATATTGTGACATATTATTGCCAGCTTCTTTTACTGCAACAATATTATCAAAATCTTTAGCCAGTCGTAAAGTTGTCTCTGGAGTCATATTAGAAGCTGTTCTTCCTGGAACATTATATAATATAATTGGCACGGGCGACGCTTCCGACACAGCTTTAAAATGCTGATATATACCTTCTTGGGTAGGTTTACTATAATATGGAGATACAGATAAAATACCAGCAAAACCAGACAAATCTGTTGTTTTAATTTCTTCTAAAACTGCTGCTGTATTATTTCCTCCTATTCCTAAGACTAGAGGTAATCGTCCTTTATTTGTATCACTTATTGTTTTTATAATGTCTTTTTTTTCTGCTTTAGTTACGGTTACACTTTCTCCTGTTGTACCGCTTATAACTATGTAATTAGTACCTTTTTCTATGTTATATTCAACAATTGCAGCAAGTGCTTTATGATCTATAGTTAAATCTGAATTGAATGGAGTAACAATTGCAATTCCGGTTCCTTTAAAAGGGTTATTCATTTTTTAGATATATTTTATATTTTATTTAAAACAGTGAGATATTTCATTAATTCAGATTTAAAAGTATCCAAATCTTTTATTTTAGTTTTTATTATAAGGTCGTTTAAGCGCTCATCATCTTGCAAAACACCAACTTTAAACTTAGCTTTTGAAGCAGCTGTTAATAATTTTAGAGAAATAGATTCTTCAGTATAATAACTAATAAAAATATCGAAATCTGTATCCAGAAAACGTTTTAGATCTGGGTCTTTTATAACACCATTCCAACCTATATTATTTTCATTATAAGTTTTATTTATATTAATACCTTCAATCTTCTTTTCTTTAGTAAATATTATTAACTGAAAATCATTAGGTTTTACTTTTAAAGTTTTTGCTAATGCTTCAAACCATTTATATTCTATTAGTTCACCCTTGTTAACTAAAACTCCTATTTTTTTTATTTTAGAGCTATCTTGAGATACTAACCGATTATTTAACGTTCTGTTAATGTACTTTTCATTAGATTTTTCCTTAAATCCCTTTAAAATCATTTATATTTATTCCTTTTATACAAAAGTAGCAAAACCGACTTTAATACCTTACTTAAAATCACAATTTAGTACATGAAAATAAAAACACTCCTTCTTTGCTTTTTTACACTCATTATTTTTAACTGTAAAAATAAAAACTACCAACTTTCTAAAATTGAAGGCAAGCAAATAGAAGTTACAGATAGCATAAAAACAAATCAAAGTTTTGATTCTATAATAAAACCCTATAGAGATAACCTTACAAAGGATATGAATGCTGTTTTATCATTTGCACCACAAACCTACTCTAAAACTGATGGTGAGCTTAATACTGCAATAGGTAATTTAATGGCGGACATAGTTTATGATCAAGGCAATATTGTATTTAATAAACGTACTAATAAAAATATAGATGCTGTATTACTTAATCATGGCGGTATTCGCTCAATTATTTCCAAAGGAAACATTACTACAGAAACTGCCTTTCAAGTCATGCCTTTTGAAAATAGCATAGTCGTTGTTGCTCTAAAAGGTAAGCAATTAGATAGTATGATGGATTATTTACGTCATGCAAAAAGAGCCCATCCAGTTAGTGGCATGGAATTAAAGCTAGATAAAAACTATAACATAACAAAAGCTTTAGTTCAAGGTAAAACAATAGACAAAAATAAAACATACTATTTAGCTACCAATGACTATTTATATGATGGTGGTGATCGTATGCGTTTTTTTAAACCTAACGATAGCGTGTATTACTTAAATTACAAAATAAGAAACGCTATGATTGACTATTTTAAAAAAACTGATACTATTAGACCTAAAATCGATAACCGATTTACTCAAACAAAATAAGATTAATGAAGAGAAGACAATTTATACAACAGTCTAGTGCTGCAACAGCATTAGTAACTTTGGGTGGCTTTGGTTTTCAATCTTGCGAAGCAACATCAAAAACTAAAAAAATAACAATTCTGCATACTAACGACGTACATAGTCATATTGATCCTTTTGGACCAAATGATGGCCATAATGCTAATAAAGGTGGCGTAGCTAGACGTGCTTCATTAGTTGAGTCTATAAGAAATGAAAATCCTAATACATTACTTTTAGATGCTGGTGATATTTTTCAAGGTACACCGTACTTCAACTATTACGGTGGAGAGTTAGAATTCAAACTAATGTCCAAAATGAAATATGATGCTGCCACAATAGGAAATCATGATTTTGACAATGGTATTGATGGGCTTTATGCTCAATTACCTTATGCTAAGTTTAAGTTTTTATCTGCTAATTACAATTTTAAAAACACTGTTATGGATACCCATGTAAAACCATACCATGTATTTATTAAGGACAATATAAAAATTGGCGTTTTTGGTATTGGAATAAAACTAAAAGGTTTAGTAAACAAAGACATGTACAAGGAAACAGAATATTTAGATCCAATTGAAATAACACAAGACATCACCAGAATACTTAAAGAAGAAGAACAATGCGATCTAATAATTTGCTTATCGCATTTAGGTTATCACTACTCAAAAAAGCCTGAAAAAATTTGTGATTTAGAATTAGCAAAATCAACAAAAGATATTGACTTGATTATTGGAGGACATACACATACTTTTTTACCAAAACCAACTGTTGCAAAAAACAATGAAGGTAAAAATGTACTAGTAAATCAAGTTGGATGTTACGGAATAAACCTAGGGAGAATAGATTTTTATCTTGATTCAAACAAAAACAAGACTGCTAATGGCACCTCTATAATAGTTTAATATTCTATAATTAGATTTTTTTATTAATATCACTAGTCTCTTTCATATAAGCAAACATAAAATAGATACCGGATATATAAAAAAGATAGTCAAGACATTTAAACATAATATTAGATAAATAATGCCTATCTATATGAAAATTAATCTCAGCAGCAGCAAAACTTAGCACCATAAAAACAAATAAAAGAGATTTTTTTTCTCCATCTTTTAAATAATTAGAATAAGACAAAAAACCTAATAAGATAAAAATAACACAGCCAGATCCTAATACTACAATATCATACACTTTAGACATATTTGCACTTAAATACGTGAAAAACAATAAGGTTAATATTAAGTTCACTAGAAAAACAAACAAAAAATAAAACCCAGTAAAACCTTTAACATCTAGGCTTTTATAACTTTTTAAAGACAAAAAAACAAAACACAGATACCCTAATTGTGTAATTATCGGAGATATTTTATCAAAAACATAATGTTTATTTCTGCAAGCCCCAATAACAATAGCAATAAAAAGTAACACAATAATAGCTATATACAAAAGAGAGAAATCTACTTTCAACACTAAATAATGGAGCACAAAAAGAGGAATACAGGCTGCCAATATTAATTGAGCAATTTGTGTGTAATTATTAAGTTGAATAAAACATCCAAGTAACAATAAACCTATCAATGCGTATAAAAAGAACCAGTCTTTAACTGTTTTATACCTTTCAATCATAATAGTACTCTCAAATAAAGTCTGCTAAATATACCAAAAACAGGTTTTATAGCTGTTTTACTTACTTTTAATCAATTAAATACTATTTTGATATTAGTAAATTACTATGTAAGGAATCCTCCTATTATTCAACAAAATTAAAAACCAAACAAATCATGAAGACTAAAATCCTTTTTACTATTAGATTAATAATAGCTATTATTTTAATACAAACATTAAGATTCAAATTTACTGCACATCCAGATAGTGTTTATATTTTTCAACAAGTTGGACTAGAACCATACGGAAGAATAGGTATTGGTGTTTTAGAACTAATTGCTGGTATTCTTATTTTAATTCCAAAAACAATATGGATTGGTGCTTCATTAACAATTGGAGTTATTGGAGGCGCTATTTTTATGCATTTAACCAAGTTAGGTATAGAAATAAATGGAGATAGCGGCGTACTTTTTACTACAGCTATAGTAACTTTTATATTAGCAGCTATAGTGCTTTTTCTATACAAAAAACAAATCCCCTTTTTAAAGTAACACGTCGTAATATTTGTTAATTTTTGAAGTAATATATACATACACTAAATAAAAACCTGCTATTAATAAAATAGAATAAGCCAAGTTTAGAGCGTATTTTGCTGAAACAAAAAGATAAGCTACCTGCATCATTTCTGAAAAAACAATACAAACACTTGCTAGAAAAAGTAGCAGTCCTCTTTTAGAATCATGATATAAATAGTTTAACAATGAAAATGAAAGAATTAATAATACGCAGACATTGTAGATGCATTCAATTAAAAAATTAAATGTATATACTTCTATACCACTATCGGCGGCTATCATATTATTTAATGTGAATATAATGTACGTGTTAAAAACAAGCAGCACAGTAATATGTGTTTTAAACTTTTTAAATAGAATTTCAAAATTTATACTCCTTGTTATATATATCAATAAATTAATATAAGCAACTACATAACACAGGTTACTTACTTTAGAGAATAAAACATAATCAAAATTCCAAAACATTTTAGAAAGTTCAGCTACTGAGCATGCTATTAAAAAAGTAGCAAAATAAGGACTTTTTGTTTCAGATTCTAAGAAATAGAGGTACACAAAAAAGGGCAATATAACTGCTCGTGAATAATTTGAAAGTATTTCTATATTAAAAAGCACACCTGTTAAAAACACACAGGCAAGCACAATAATACAACCACTTACAACTTGTAGTTTGTTAATTTTCATTTTTAGTAATAGACATTGGGACTGCAAATATACAATAAAAATGCTATTTAACGATAAAAAGCGTATTTAATCGTTTAAAGGTTTTCAAAAAGAAAGTAAAAAACTGGTGAATATCCCCCTTAAAAAACAAGATTTTAATTATAAGATTTCTCGCTATTGATATAGCAATAAGCAAAACAAAATCCAATAATTAAAAATACTGAATATACAATGTTAATCATTTTTTCTGCTTTAATGTAAAAATAAGCAACCTGAGTAAGTTCAGAAAAACACAAGAATAAAGACGCTAGAAATAACAAAAGAGATCTCTTATTCATATCATGGATGTATTGTAAAAACGAAAATACAAAAACTAAAATCACAAACAGATTATAGACAGACTCTATAACATAATACGATGTAGGTATAACATTATGCTCATGATAACTCATCATATTATCTAGTGCATAAAAAATATAACCTCCTAAAGCTATTAAAATTATTAAATGAAATACAAATTGTTTCAAAAGCGTCCTAAAATTAATATTTAGTACAATATGAACAAACAAAAAAATATAAGACAAAGCATAATTTATATTAGACAAATAATAACTTAAACTATGATTATTAAAACGAAAAACATAGACAAACTCTGCAATAAAAAAAGTGATTAAAAAAAGAACAAAAAAAATATTCTTCTTATTAATCAAACTCATAAAGCAAAACAACATGATTAATGGTACTATTGCAACCCTTAAAATTTTATAAGCAAAATTATAATCTGAAAATATTGTAACTAAAAACATTAGCGAAAACGCTAAAAAAACAATATCTAAATATCTTTTTCTACTCATTATTAAATCTAAATCTGGGGTAAATATATAACTATCACACGAATAATCGATAAA
Source organism: uncultured Lacinutrix sp. (assembly GCF_947500325.1). Taxonomy (GTDB): domain Bacteria; phylum Bacteroidota; class Bacteroidia; order Flavobacteriales; family Flavobacteriaceae; genus Lacinutrix. Next base: position 53,790 of record NZ_CANMRQ010000016.1, on the reverse strand, counting down.
ATATGCATTTAATCGTCAAAATACATGTAAGAAAAACCTTTATTTAATTATAACCAACTAAGAAACAGTAGATTATAATTTTAGACAGAAACCTTAATATTTGTTATATATCTATATAAAAAATAAAAACCTAACAAAAAGAAAGATGCTCTAAAAAAGCGAAGAATAGAATTGCCATTATTATAATATGAAGCTAAGTCTAAAAACTCTAAAAGTACCAAACTAATAGATGCCACAAATAACATTATAGCTTTATTATCTTTTTTACTTAGGTAATTAAAAAAGGAAAACAACAAAGCAAGAACAACAAATATATTATAGGATAAGTGAAGTATAGAATTAGCAAATCCTGTATAATGATAAGACAGAAAAGCATTAAGCTTTAAAAATGCTAATACACCTATTAATAAGGAAATAATTAAATGATAAAAGTACTTTTTCGCAACTACTAAAATTTTAGTTCCTAATGCTAAATGATTAAATAAACTTATATAAGAAATCAAACATAGTATACCATTTAAAGATTCACTTCTAAAAAAATCAAAATAATAACTAAAATAAAACAGTATCTCTAACAACAAAGTGCTTAATAGAAATATACCAAAAAACATATCTCCTGGTTTTTTATACAATAAGTATAAAATATAAGTAAACATTATTATCCCAGACCTAGCTATACGAGTAATAAAACCCATATAAAAACTCGCTCCTATTAAAAAAGTTAATCCAGAAATTAAAAGTAAAACAACAATAGGCTTTTTGTAACTATTTAGATTATACATTTTTAATTAAATGAAAATGGTAGATTTTACTAAAATAAAAAAAAATATTAAATAATCATTTCTAGGTAATCATTTGCAAAAATTCTTCTTCACTAATTAATGAAATATTAAGTTTTTCTGCCTTTTCTTTTTTACTAGGTCCCATCTTCTCTCCAGCTACTACAAAATCCGTTTTAGAAGAAATTGAAGACACATTTTTCCCACCATTATCTTCTATAAGTTTCTTAAGCTCTGTTCTTGAAACACTTGTAAAAACACCAGAAACCACAAATGACTTACCTTCAAGTTTATTTGTTTGGCTAGCTAATTTCTCTGCAGAAATTTCTAATTGAACACCACTATCTTTTAAACGCTGAATAATGGTTCTATTCTCTTCTGAAGCAAAAAAGGCAACCACACTTTCTGCTATTTTAATTCCAATTTCATCTACTCTTTCTAAATCTTCAATACCAGCTTTTGATAGATCATCTATAGTCTTATAATGTTTAGCTAATTTTTTAGCAACGGTTTCACCCACAAAACGAATACCTATAGCAAACAATACACGCTCAAAAGGAATTTGCTTTGAAGCAGCTATGCCTTGAACTAAATTCTCCGCACTCTTTTCCGCCATTCGTTCTAATGGCATTACTTGTTCTTTTGTTAATGTATATAAGTCTGCATAATTAGTTATCAAGCCTTCATTTACTAAAAGCGCAACTGTTTCTCCTCCTAACCCTTCAATATCCATAGCCTTACGAGAAATATAATGCTGGATTCTGCCAACCACTTGAGGGTTACAACCATTATAATTAGGACAAAAATGCTTAGCCTCTCCTTCTAATCGCTCTAAAGCCGTGTTACATTCAGGACATTCTGTAATGTATAGAGTTGACCGAGAACTACTAGGGCGTTTTGATAAATCTACAGCTATAATTTTTGGTATAATTTCTCCTCCTTTTTCAACAAAAACTGTATCATTTACACGAATATCAAGTTTCTCTATTTGATCTGCATTGTGTAATGATGCTCTTTTTACAATTGTTCCAGCTAGTTCTACAGGTTCTAAATTAGCAACAGGTGTAATAGCTCCAGTTCTTCCAACTTGATAGGTTATTTCATTTAATACAGTAGAAACTTGTTCTGCTTTAAACTTATAAGCCATTGCCCAACGTGGTGCTTTGGAAGTAAACCCTAATTCGTCTTGTTGAAATAAGTTATTCACTTTAACCACTACTCCATCTGTTTCGTAAGGCAAATCATGACGTGCTTCATCCCAATAATTTATAAACTCAAAAACATCTTCTATAGAACCAACTAGCTTAGCAGCTTCTGGTACTTTAAATCCCATTTGCCTTGCTAGCGCTAAACCTTCAAATTGAGTTTCAAAAGGTAATTTATCTGCTTTTATGTTATATAATAAGCATTCAAGTGGTCGTTTAGCGACTTCTGCACTATCTTGTAATTTTAGACTTCCAGATGCTGTATTTCTTGGATTTCTATAAGGTTCTTCTCCATTTGCTATTCGCTCTTCATTCATTTTGTTAAAACCGTCAAATGGTAAAACAATTTCTCCTCTAATATCAAATTTTGCTGGATACTCTCCTTTTAATTGTAGTGGTACCGAATTTATTGTTTTAATATTTGCTGTAACTTCATCTCCTTGAACCCCATCGCCTCGCGTTACAGCTCTTAACAAACTTCCGTTTTCGTAAGTTAAACTAATAGATGCGCCATCATATTTTAACTCACAAGTATATTGAATATCTCCATCTACTAATTTTTTAATTCTAGTTTCCCAATCTTGTAAATCCTCTAATGAATAAGAATTATCTAATGAATACATACGATGACTATGCACAATCGTATTAAAATTCTTAGTCACCTCACCTCCAACACGTAACGTTGGCGAATTAACATCGTAAAATTCTGGATGTGCATCTTCTAAAGCCTGAAGCGCTTTTAATTTTATATCAAATTCATAATCACTAATTGTGGGATTATCAAGCACATAATAATTATGATTATGTTGACGTAACTCTTCTCTTAAGGTTTGTATTTTTTGCTCCGTAGTATTCACAAATATTATATTTTGATTTTAAATTTAAGATAGTAAGGTTTAGAAAGCTGTTCTGGGTCGTAGCAATCTTCAATATAGTCTACAGCGTTTATTATAAACTCATTATCACTTAACCAATTAATAGTAAAGACATCATCCATACTACTTTGATTGTTTTTTTTAAAAGGATAAGACCAAGATGTTGGATAGAAACTCAACATAGATTTATATATACCATTTAATTCTTTTTTATGCACTTCAAAATATGTGTCGTGGTAACATTCGGTTAAATCATGAGTTACCAATACTGCATATTTTTTGTTAGGTGATATATATGGATAACCATTAAATTTATTTAAAGTATCACCAGTTTTAATACTCAACTCTGTATGGATATTTGGCATAAAAAACATGCTTTCTGTAACTATATAACTATTAGGAAAGTCTTTATGATAAAACACACCATAACTTTTTGTTGGATTATATTCTGATTGATAAGTTGAATCTTTTAAAACTAATTTTTCACCATTATTAAAAGGCAACTCTATTGTTTTATTCTCCTTTATAAAAGTCTTTGGTTGTTTAAATTTTAATTCGTTTATTATACGGTTTTTGTATCTATTAAGGCTAACCTCTTCTATATCTAACAATTCACTTAAATCTATTTTAGAATCTTCTCCTTTTTCTCCAACAACAAGAAAACCGTAGTCATACAATGAATCTTCATTATTACCTTTATTATTTTTATATAAAAAACCGTCAAAAACATAACCTATATTTTCTTTTAAAACGTACCAATTGTGTTTGTATGAATTCTCACTCGTTTTTATACTTTTATTACTCCATTTAGTTACTATTTTGGCTGTTCTTCCTGTAATAGTTTTCTCATTGTCATTTATGTCTTTAACCTCTTTTGAATAATCCAATATATAAATGTCCTGTCCAAATACTAATTTTCCAATTTTATTACCTAGTGAATCTCTAATATTAAGTCCATTCTCTGCTTTAACTGTTCTTCTATCTAAACTTGATATTTCTTCTGGTTTAAACCATTTATAAATGGAATCTCCTCTTTTTATATCTTTTTTTATATCACTAGTAGATCTTAAGGTATCTTCACTTGAACCTGATACCGTTGAATCTTTTTTAATCTCTTCTTTTTCTAATGCTGTTGCATGTTTTTTTTTACAACTAAAACAAACAATTAAAACTAATATGTAAATATTTATTTTCATTTAGGTTTCGTTGCTATTAACATTCTATCTCTTCCAAACATATCTTTTATCACTTTCACATTATTAAAACCATAGCTTTCTACCAATGTTTTAGTTTCATTTCCTAGATATTCGTTTATTTCAAAATACAATTCCCCTCTTGGTTTTAATTTTTCAATAGCAAATTCAGTAATCGCTTTATAAAAAATTAATGGATTGTTATCATCTACAAATAAAGCTAAATGTGGTTCATTATTAAGCACATTATTTTTAATCTCTTCTTTTTCAAGATTTCTAACGTATGGTGGATTAGAGACTATTACATCAAACTTATGTACAAGATCAATTTCAAAATCATGACTATCTAAAATACTATTCTCAATAAAAGTAATATCAACAGCATTTAACTCTGCATTTTGCTTTGCAATTTTTAATGCTTCTTCAGAAATGTCTAACGCATAAACCTTAGCATTCTCTATATTTTTAGCTAATGAAACAGCTATACAGCCACTTCCTGTACCTATATCTATTACATTTAGTTTTTCTATATTTTTATAATTTCCAACAATTAAAGCAACTAACTCTTCAGTTTCAGGCCTAGGTATTAAAGTGTGCGTGTTCACTTTAAAGGGTAATCCATAAAATTCAGTTTCCCCAATAATATATTGTATTGGGATTTCTCTTTTTAATTCATCTAAAGCCTGAAAAACAATATCTTGCTCCACTTTTGTTATAGTAATTCCTGTATCAAGAGCTAACTGCAAGCGTGAAATATTATAAAACGATTCAACCAACATATAAAAGAAACTAGCAACCTCTTCTTTAGCATATATAACATCTAATTCCTTGTGGAATATATTTTGTAAATCTTTTAACAGCACTTTTTATTACTCTAAAATTATAAATCTTTAATCATCCACACGGCACAAGCTGTATGCCCAGTACTTCCTAATGGAGCGTCTAGATGTTTAAAACCAAATTGCTCGTAAATATGTATAGCGGCTTTTAATTGTGGAGCAGACTCTAAATAACACTGTTTATAGCCTAATACCTTGGCAGATTCCATACATTTTTCAAACATTAACTTACCATATCCTTTTCCTCTCACTTTTGGGGAAAAATACATTTTTTGAATCTCACAAACAGTAGCTTCATACCCTTTTAATGGCTTTAAACCTCCACCACCTAAAATCTCACCTTTTAAATCAACCACATAATAAACATCATTATTATTTTGATAAGACTCAAACATACGTTTTGTTTCAGGATCTGTATATGCAGTACCTTCTAATGGTATTTTAAACTCTGGAAAACAACCACGTATTACTTGTTCTATTTGTGCATTATCTCCCAGTTCAATTTCCCTTATAATGATATTATTATTACTCACTTTATTATAGTATTTTTACGCCATATTTAAAGGTATGAAGATACATTAATTCTAAAAAAACAAAGATGAAGAAGCTTATAATCTTATCAACAATTATACTCACAATATTAAGCTGTAAAGTAAACGAAAAACCAGAGTTTTTAAGAGTAGAAAATATTAAGGTTGTAGACTCTAATTCTGAATTTGTAAGTTTAAGTGCAGATGCTTTTTTTAACAACCCTAATGATGTTGGAGGTGAATTAAAATCTGAAGGCATTCGCGTTGTTATTAATGATGTTGAAATGGCCATTATTTCTTCTGAGAGTTTTAAAGTACCAGCAAAAAAAGAATTTTCGATTCCCTTAACTGCGAATATCCCTGCCAAGAAAATTTTAAACATAAATAACCTTAGTGGTATTTTAAATAGCATTTTAAATAAGAAGATGAAAGTCCAGTATATAGGAGATATAAAATATAAAGTTCTTGGTTTTTCTCATACTTACACTATAGATAAAACTGAAGATGTAAAAATTAAACTTTAGCATTGACCAAAAACGAAACTTATATAAAGCGTTGCATACAAATTGCAAAAAGCGGTTTAGGAACTACAAGACCTAATCCTATGGTAGGTGCAATTATTGTACATAATAATGAAATTATAGGAGAAGGTTTTACTAGTAAATATGGTGGTAGTCATGCAGAAGTTAATGCTATAAACTCTGTAAAGGATAAGTCTATTTTAAAAGCTTCTACTTTATATGTTACTTTAGAACCATGCTCACATTATGGAAAAACACCACCGTGTAGCGATTTAATTATTCATCATAATATACCAAATGTTGTTATTGGCTGTGTAGATGACAACCCAGAAGTTGCTGGAAAAGGCATAAAAAAACTCATGGATAATGGCATAAAAGTTACAATTGGGGTTTTAGAAAATGAATGTAAAGCACACCATAAACGTTTTTTTACTTTTCATAATAAAAAACGCCCGTATATTATACTAAAATGGGCAGAAACCAATAATGGCTTTATAGCTCCCAAAACAAAAGAAGAACATAAACCTGTTTGGATTACTAATACACTTTCAAGGCAATTAGTACATAAATGGAGAGCCGAAGAACAAGCTATATTAGTTGGTACCAATACTGTAATAAAAGACAATCCCAGTTTAACCGTTAGAGATTGGATTGGCGAAAACCCTGTTAGAATAGTTTTAGATAAAAACAACTTATTATCTAATGAGTATACCGTTTTTAATCCCGAAGCAGAAACGTTGACCCTAAAAGATAATTCGGCTAAAGCGATATGTAATATTCTATACAAACAGAATATCAACTCTATTATTATTGAAGGCGGCACAAAAACATTACAATTATTTATAGATGAAGATCTTTGGGATGAAGCACGGGTTTTTACCGGAGCAACTCAATTTAAAGAAGGAGTAAAAGCACCGCGTTTTTTTGGAGCCTTAATTTCTGAAGAAAAAATATTAGACGACACCCTAAGAATATACAAGAATAGCTAAAGAATAGACTTGGTAAAAATTTAGACAAATACATGATTAAAACAATAATTTTCGATTTCGGTGACGTATTCATCAATTTAGATAAAGAAGGCGCAATGAAAAATGCTTTAGAGTTATTTGAAATAGACGAGTTATCTGAAGAATTAACAGCTATTAATACACTATATGAACAAGGACTACTTTCAACCGATGAGTTTTTAGAGTTTTATTGTGATAACTTCCCTAAACTCTCAAAAGATAATATTATTGAGGCTTGGAATTATATAATATGTGACTTTCCTCCAAAACGACTAGCTTTTATTGAACAATTAGCAAAAGAAAAAAAGTATACATTAATTTTGTTAAGCAATACAAACGAATTACATATAGATTGCATAATAAAGCACATTCCATTTTACAGTGATTTCAAAAATGCTTTTGATAAGTTCTATTTGTCTCATGAAATCAATTTAAGAAAACCCAATGCCAATATTTTTGAATTTGTTTTAAAAGAAAACAAACTAAAAGCTAATGAGTGTTTGTTTATTGATGATACCAAAGAGAATACAGATGCTGCTTCATTATTAGGTATTAACGTTTGGAACAACAACCCAAAAACTGAAGATATTATAGATTTATTTAAAATTAAAAATAACCTATTTTGATTAACCTAGTATTAAGTATATTATTTTCCAGCTCATTATATGTATTCTTTAAGTATTTCGAGAAGTACGACATCAATACACTTCACGCTATAATTGTTAATTACATAGTAGCTGGTACTTGTGGTTTTTTACTGTACAACGGCCAAGTAAACCTAAGTCTAATCCCAAGTAAACAGTGGTTTGTTGGTGCTATTATATTAGGTTTTCTATTTATATTTATTTTCAACTTAATGGCTTTAACTTCTCAAAAAAATGGATTATCAGTCGCTTCAGTCGCTGGAAAAATGTCTGTAGTTGTACCTATAATATTTGCAGTATGTGTTTACAAAGAACAACTAAGTCTTTTTAAAATATTAGGAATTATCATAGCACTTTTAGCTGTATACTTCACCTCAGTTAAAGAAAAATCTAAAACAGCCCTCAACAAAAAAGCATTAATTTACCCTCTTTTATTATTTATTGGGTCTGGAATTATAGATACTTTTATAAAGTATATGGAAACTAATTATGTATCGACACAAGAGATTCCTTATTTTTCAGCTGTTGTATTTAGCTGCGCTGGCTTAATAGGTTTTGTGACCTTAATAATAAAAAAAGATTTTAGTTTTAAATGGAAAAACGTTTTAGGTGGTATTCTTTTAGGTGTTCCAAATTATTTTTCAATTGTATACCTACTCAAAGCATTACAAAATGAAGACCTAAACAGTTCTACAGTCTTTACAATTAATAATGTAGCTATAGTAATGATATCAACTGTACTGGGAATAATTATATTTAACGAACGATTAATTAGAAAAAACTGGCTAGGTATTGGATTAGCAATTCTTAGTATAATATTAGTAGCAAGCACATAATTTGGAAATAGACGACACATATAAAACAATTACAAAACCATCTGAAGAAGCTCTCTTTAAAGATAAAAATTCGAAATTTTTTGGCTATGCCTTCCCTGTAATCTCAGAAGAAGAGATAAAATCTCATATTGAAACATTAAAAAAACAACATCACCAAGCGCGTCATTGGTGTTATGCATATCAAATTGGTACCGAAACAATAAAATACAGAGCAAATGATGATGGTGAACCTAGTAATAGTGCTGGTGCACCAATATATGGTCAAATACAGTCTTTTGGTTTAACAAATATTTTAATAGTTGTTGTACGTTATTTTGGAGGTGTAAAATTAGGCGTTGGAGGATTAATTAATGCCTACAGAACTGGAGCCCAATTGGCTTTAGAAACTTCTATTATTGAAGAACGAACTATAAATATTGATTTTTTAGTTACATGTGAATATGATTTAATGAATAAAGTAATGCGTGTCATTAAAGAAAAAAATCTAAATATCATAAATCAAAAATTAGAGTTAAACTGTCAAATTACTATTTCGGTAAGAAAAAAAGATGCAAAAACAATTCAGGAAATATTTGAATCTATATATAAAGTAGCTATAAAAAAGATTGGAAATTAAATTTCTAGAGCATCTAAAATATATTTTGGAGGCCTAGTAGGTCTATTTGTCTTTAAATCTACAAATACTAAAACTGTATTTGCAGTTGATAGAACCTCTGACGAATCATTCAATATTTCATAGTCAAATTCTATGCTTGCAGTAGGTCTTTTTTTAAGTGTTGTTTTCACTGTAATTACATCATCATAATGTATCGTTTTCTTATATTTTACACTTAATGACGTAACAGGTAAGGCAACTCCTTCTTCCTCCATTTTTTTGTAAGAAATCCCGAGTTTTCTCAACCATTCAATACGTGCCATTTCCAGATATAATGCATAATTTCCGTGATGAACGACTCCCATTTGGTCAGTTTCGGCATATCGAATTCTTATTTCAATTTTATCACTTTTCATATCTAGATTATAATTTTTTTTTTGTAGTTTCGTTTTGTTGTAAAGTATGAGAAAAAAAAACTAAATATTCAATAGCAAATGATTTTTTTTTTAAGTTTTTTGTTCACATATTTGTCTCGCTTTAAAACAGTCCTGCTATTACTATAAAAATGACTGTTATAACTAACTATAAAGAAACACTTTAATTAAACAATGAGTATAACTGCGCAATCGGTCTGGAATAACTGTCTTAATTTTATAAAAGATAACATCCAACCTCAAGCTTATAAAACATGGTTTGAGCCAATTATAGCAGTGAAGCTAACTGATAATGCTTTAAGTGTACAAGTGCCTAGTAAATTTTTCTACGAGTGGCTTGAAGAGCATTATGTTAAGATCCTTAAGGTTGCACTTACAAAAGAGTTAGGAGAAACTGCCAAACTTGTTTACATTATAAAAATGGAAAACACTTATGGTAACAAACAACCTTTTACTGAGAAAATTCCAAGTTCTAATAGATCTGCTGTTAAAGCTCAGGATGTAGATGTACCATTAAAAAATAAGGATAGAGAATTACGTAACCCATTTGTTATTCCTGGAATTCGTAATGTAAAAATAGAATCTCAGCTTAATCCAAACTATAATTTCGATAATTTCTTAGAAGGAGACTCTAACCGTTTAGCACGTAGCGCAGGTTTAGCTGTATCTGCAAAACCAGGAGGTACTTCTTTTAATCCATTACTAATTTTTGGTGGTGTTGGTTTAGGTAAAACACATTTAGCTCATGCTATTGGTGTTGACATAAAAGATAAATATCCAGAAAAAACAGTTTTATACATTTCTGCTGAAAAATTCACGCAGCAATATATAGACTCGGTAAAGAAAAACAACAGAAATGATTTTATACATTTTTATCAATTAATTGATGTTTTAGTTATTGATGATGTACAATTTTTATCAGGAAAATCTGGAACTCAAGATGTATTCTTTCATATATTTAACCATTTGCATCAAAATGGTAAACAGGTTATATTAACAAGTGATAAAGCCCCTGTAGATATGCAAGATATTGAGCAGCGTTTACTATCTCGCTTTAAATGGGGACTTAGCGCAGAATTACAAACACCAGATTTTGAAACACGTGTTTCTATATTAAAAAACAAATTATATCGTGATGGTGTTGAAATGCCTAATGATATTGTAGAATATGTAGCTAAGAATATTAAAACTAATATTAGAGAACTTGAAGGCGCTATTATTTCTTTAATTGCCCAATCTTCTTTTAATAAAAAAGAAATCAATATTGAATTAGCTAAACAGGTTGTTGAGAAATTTGTCAAGAACACTAAACGTGAAGTTTCTATAGATTATATACAAAAAGTTGTATCAGATTATTTCCAAATGGATGTAGATACATTACAATCTAAAACAAGAAAACGTCATATCGTTCAAGCTAGACAACTAGCCATGTTCTTTGCTAAAAAATTCACAAAAGCTTCTTTAGCAAGTATTGGATCTCAAATTGGTAAACGTGATCATGCAACTGTCTTACATGCATGCAAAACTGTAGACAACTTATCTTCAACAGATAAGCAGTTTAGAAAATATGTAGAAGATTTAACAAAGAAACTCTCAGTTTAAATTCATTTAAAATGACTAAAATACTTATGGTTTGCCTCGGAAACATCTGTCGCTCTCCATTGGCGCATGGTATCTTAGCTTCAAAATTAACTTCTAAAGAACATCAAGTAGATTCAGCAGGAACTAGCAACTATCATGTAGGAGATTTACCAGATAAACGTTCTATAGAAGTTGCTAGAAAAAATGGCTTGAATATAACGAACCAACGTGGAAGACAATTTCAAATAGAGGATTTTGACTATTTTGACCTTATCTACGTTATGGATGAATCAAATCTTCAAAATATTGTAAAACTAGCAAGAAATGCAGAAGATATCACCAAGGTAAAGCTCATTTTAAATGAAAGCCATCCAAATAAAAACTTAGAAGTCCCTGACCCATATTATAGAGGGAATTCTGGTTTTGATAATGTATATAAAATGCTGGAAGAAGCTTGCGAAATTATAGCAAAAAAACTAAACACCTAATTACTATCGTATCTAGAGTATTCAATTTTTCATTAACTTTACTAAAAAAGAACTCATGAAAACAATTTACTCTTTATTATTCTCATTCTTTATTTTCACTTATTTATCTTATTCTCAAACCGTCGAACTTACAGCTTTTGCTGGCAGTTTTAGTAGCCCTATAGAAATGGCTCATGCTGGAGACAGTCGTTTATTTGTTGTTGAGCAAGGTGGTGTTATTAAAATTTTAAATGACGACGGCACTGTTAACTCTACACCATTTCTTGATATAGATAGCATTGTTACTTCTGGTGGTGAACGTGGTTTATTAGGCCTAGCTTTTGCTCCTGACTACTCTACAACTGGTCGATTTTATGTTAATTATATAAATAATAGTGGAAATACTGTTATTTCTCGCTATACAGTAAGTGCAAATCCAGATGTCGCCAATCCTAGTGGCACAATTTTATTAACTATAACACAACCTTATACAAATCATAATGGTGGTAAAATGGCTTTTGGTACTGATGGTTTTTTATACATATCTGCCGGTGATGGTGGTGCTGGAGGAGACCCAGATAATCGCTCTCAAAACCCAAACGATTTACTAGGTAAATTATTACGTATAGATGTTAGTGGTAGCACCTATACAATTCCAGCTACAAATCCATACGCTACTAGTGGTGGTGCTCCAGAAATTTATGCTATTGGGCTTAGAAATGCTTGGAAATTTTCATTTGATAGAATGAATAACGATTTATGGATTGCAGATGTAGGCCAAAATGCTTTTGAAGAAATAAATAGAGTTGATGGCTCGGGCACACCAGGAGACAATTATGGATGGAGATGCTTTGAAGGAGCAAACGATTATAATAATGAAGCCTCTTGTCCAACAATGAGCAATACAACTTTACCTGTAGCAGAATATGTTCATCAAAATACCGCTAATGGTTTTAGATGTTCAATAACTGGTGGATATGTTTACCGAGGAACGATGTTCCCTGCTTTTTCTGGAAAATACTTTTTTGCAGATTATTGTACTCAAGAAATTGGCATATTAACTAATACAGGAAGTAATTGGACTACTGCATGGCAGCTACCTAACATTACATCTTCATGGACAAGTTTTGGTGAAGATATAAATGGTGAATTATATATTTTAGGAGGAAGTACGGTTTATAAAATTGCAGATGCAAACTTAAGCGTTATAGAAGAGCAATTTACAAACTTTCAAATGTATCCAAACCCGTCTAACGGTGAAGTCACCATTAATTTTGGATCAAATTTTACAGGTACCAAATCTATAACTATTATAAATAGCCTTGGACAGGCTGTAAAAAACATAAACAATCTAGAGTCTGAAAGTATTAATTTCTCAACTAACTCACTATCAAATGGGTTATATTTTGTTGAAATTAATAATAATGAAGGGTCAAAAACGATAAAGAAACTCATAGTAAACTAAATGGAAAACCTAACAGGGAAACTATACCTAATACCAACAACTTTAGGTGATACAGAACCGCTAAATGTATTACCATTAACTGTAAAAAAGGCAATAGAAAATATAGATACTTATATTGTTGAAAATGAAAAGACAGCTAGACGATTTATAAAAAAAATAAGCTCTGGGAAACAACAATCTAGTTTAACTCTTTTTCCTTTAAATAAATTTACAAATGCTTTAGAATTACCTAGCTATATAGAACCTTGTAAAAAAGGAATAGATGTAGGTTTAATTTCAGAAGCTGGTTGTCCTGGTGTAGCAGATCCTGGTGCAGATGTTGTAAAATTAGCACATGAAAACAACATTAAGGTGGTACCATTGGTTGGTCCTTCATCAATATTAATGGCTATGATGAGTAGTGGTATGAATGGTCAAAGTTTTGCTTTTAATGGCTACTTACCTATTGATAAAAACGAACGCAAACAAGAATTAAAACGTTTAGAGAAATTATCGTTCGAACACAACCAATCGCAATTGTTTATTGAAACTCCATATAGAAACAATAAAATATTAGAAGACTTATGTAATATTTTAAATGCCAATACAAATATTTGTGTAGCTTGTGATATTACGCTTCCTACGGAATATATAAAAACGATGACAGTAAATGAATGGAAAAAAAATAACGTTGATCTTCACAAAAGACCAACGTTATTTATCATTCATAAACGCTAACTTGTTATGCGTCTAAAGATACTTTAGGTTTTTTATTAGGTTTAATGTGAGATACATCATAACCTGAAAAACGTTTCATATAAGAACGAATTGAAGTTCCGTAAGCATCAGAGAATCCAACGGCTCCATAACTTCTTAAATATTTTTTCACACTTCCAGGTCCAGCCAAATGTGCAGCTGCCAAAATACCAGATTCTGTGATTTTAATACCATTAATATATTTTCCAGAAAAACGTTTAATATCTCTTCTTAATACCCATTTGTTACGTTCTGCATTAGCTATAAATGCTTTTTCTTGTAATTCAGGTGTATTTAAAAACTTTTTTATATCAGTAATACCAATAACAGACAAAGTACTCTTTCCAAATTGGTACTTTCCTAAATATCCTAAGGTATTCACACTAAAGTAATTGTTTTGAGATTCTTTAAACCCTAATTCTTCCTTAAAACCTGTGAATGTTTTACCTAATTTAGGTGTAAACATGTTTTCAGTTTTTTCAAACGTGAAATCATTGTTGTCGTTAGAAACAGAATAATCTAAATCTAATCCTTCAGTAGAATACTCACTTAAAAAAGCGTAGCTATTCTCAGTCTTTTTTGTAGATAGCGATACAAAAACTAAAATACATATTGTAAGCGCTAACGTAATTAACTTTGCAATATTTTTTTTGTTCATAACATTGATTTTTAAAACTGCTTTTAAAACAAAAAGCATGCCTCAAATTTTGCGGTGCAAATATACAACTTATTTTGAAAACTTGAAAATCAATAGATTAACTGCACTTAAAAGTAGATAGCGTGTAGCTTTATGCCGTTTTTACCGTTGAACTCCACGGTTGGAAAAGGTACTTTTATTGTGTTAAAAACGCTAAAAATTGATTTCAATACATTAGAATTTGTTCTAATCTTTGTCAAATCTACATCTAAACTTAAATAAAATTGACGTACCCGATTTTGTTTTATCAACGCGTTATTAACAATAAGTCCCTCATTACCAGACAAAAGACCATCAACACCATAACCAAAAGCAACATTTAGCCATTTAGGTACTTTACTATCTTTAAAGAATGAATGAATGTTAGCAGACAACCAATAGGTTTGCCCATTATAGTCTTTTAAGAATTCTTCACTAAATCCATTGCCTAGTTTTTCTGGACGTTGTGCTGCATATTGAGTACGATGAAAAGAGTATTTCATTGTCACACGTTGTTCTTTCCAAAGCAATTCTTGTCCAACATAGAGACCTGTTCCAGCTACATTTGCACCAAAATCTCCCCAGCTAAAACCCCATTCTTGAGAAAAACCATCTAAAATTTCAACAGCAGTTAAAAAAGAAAAACCTAAAGTAGCACCATATAATAATTGACTCTTTTCACTTACTCCACTCCATCTTAATGTTTGTGCTCCTATTTTTCCTAACTGATATGAAGAGAACGTGTGCCCAAGTTTATCCATTTGTAACCATTCGCTATTATCATTAATGGTATGGAATTTAGAGCGTTCATAATCTGCATACCACAATTGATTTAAAGCTAAAAGTGTAAGACCTCCAAGAGCAACCTCGGTTATAACTACTGCATTTCGCCTTTTATGATTTAGTGTGTCGCTTTTTTTAAAAAAATTAATTTGTTGTTGAGCTATTGCATTTACTGAGTATACAAATACGAAAAGAAATATAAGCTGCTTTTTTAACATTACCTATTTACTCCTTGGCTATTAATCCAACGTACATATTCCTGCTTATTAGCATTATGTTGCGATAATGTTTTTGCAAATTTGTGATAACCAAAATTCTTAACATTAGCTACAAAATATAAGTAGTTGTGCTTTTCTGCATTTAATACAGCATCAATAGCAGAGACATCTGGCATAAAAATTGGCCCTGGCGGTATACCAGCATTTTTATAAGTATTATAAGGAGAGTTTATTTCTAAATCTTTATACAGTACTCTTTTTATAACTTGATTAAAGTCTCCAGTACTTTTTTTAAGAGCGTATATAACTGTAGGATCTGCTTGTAAAGGCATTCCTTTTCTTATTCTGTTTAAATAGACTCCTGCTACTCTAGGGCGCTCATCCACTTTTGCTGTTTCTTTATGAACTATAGCAGCTATAGACATTACCTCGTTAATAGATAAATTAAGTGCTTTTCTTTTGGTTTCGCGAGATGTATTCCAAAATTTCTTATACTCCTTTAGCATTTTAGACCTAAAGCCTTCAGCAGATGTATTCCAATACAGTTCATAGCTATTAGGTATATACATAGATAATGCAGAGTTTTCGTTAAAACCATTCTTACCCAAAAACGCTTCATCTTTCATAGCATTTAAAAGCGTTAAACTATCTGCCTCAATTTGAAAAGCTATTCTCCCCGCTAAATCTTCTATACGTTCTTGATTATTGAAAGCAATTTTTATTGGCGTGTTATTACTACGTATTGAATTAATAATATCATTATTGCTCATCCCTTTTTTAATCACAAAACGACCAGCTTTAATATTAGTGGTGTATTTTTTCTGCTCTGCTAAAGCATCAAAATTATCTATATCTATAAGTAAAGGTTCTAACTGCTCACGTACCTCAGCATATTTTGCATTTGTAGGTACTAAAATATAAGCTTCTTCATTATTAAAAGCCGTATTAGGTTTTAACATTGCTCCATATATAAAATAAGCAAAGTAAGCAGCAATAGCTAATCCAACAATTGCTATAGCAAAAAGTATTTTTTTAATGTACATTATTAATTAGTTGAAATAAATATTCGTTTTTATAATTTCCTTTATTGAAATTCCAGTCTTTTTTTAACCCGATTTGTTTAAAACCCTGACTAGAAAATAATTTTATACTCGATGTATTCTCTTCAGATATATTACAATATAATTGATGTAAATCTAAATGTGTAAAACAATAATTGATTAATAGTTGTAAAGCCTCTTTACCAATACCTTTATTTCTGTTTTCATTATCTTTAATTAAGATTCCAATACCAGCTCTTTTATTTTTAACATCAAAGTCAAAAATATCAATCAAACCTAATGTATCGTCATTATAATTACTTATTACCAATCGTAATTGTTTTACTTCATATATATCGGCATGAGCGTTTTCTAAATATTGCTTTATTAAAAATTTAGAATATGGCGTTATTGTACTACTTAATTCCCATATAGACTCATCATTTTCTATAGCATAAATAAACTCAATATCTTCAGGTTCAAGTGCGCGTAAATATATATGTTCTCCTTTTAAAGTTAGCATTTTATTTCGCCTTTAAAAACTAACTTTGCTGGTCCTTGAAGCCAAATATTGTCATAACTATCTGCATTAGTTTCAAACGACACTTTAAGCTGTCCGCCTTCTACATTTAAACTAACTTCTTTAACATCCACTTTTTTAAGTTTATGCATAGCCAAAGCTACGGCTGTAACTCCAGTACCGCAAGATAATGTCTCATCTTCTACTCCACGTTCATAGGTTCTTACAGCAAAAGTACCATCACTTATTTGCTCAACAAAATTTATATTACTTCCCGCATCGTCATATAATGCTCCATAGCGAATACTAGCTCCATTATCCTTAACATTATAGTTTTTTAAATCAGTAACCATTGCTACATGGTGAGGCGATCCTGTATTTAAAAAAACATGCTCACTAAACAACTCTATGCTGTTAACATCTTGCATTTTTAATTTCACAAACTCGTCTTCTATAGTTGCTTCATGTAAACCATCAATAGCGACAAAAGTTGTTTTATCTTTTATAATGTTTAGCATTTTAGCAAAGGCAACTATACAACGACCACCATTACCACACATGCTACTTTCCTTTCCATCTGCATTAAAATAAACCATTCTAAAATCTGTAACTTTATCATTTTCTAATAGAATCAATCCATCTGCTCCAATGCCAAAACGTCTATCGCACAAATGTGCAATTAAATTGGCATCTTTTTTGTTGAATATTTCTTGACGATTGTCTATAAAAACGAAGTCATTTCCTGTGCCTTGATACTTGTAAAAGGTATGTGTCATTTACTTAATATTACTTCGACAAATATAGTGTTTTCACAATTTAATTTAGTTGTTAAATCGTCGTTAAAGTTGAATTCTGAAAGCAATAAAAAAATTAATTTTATAGTTATTCAATTAATTCTAAACTAATATAACATGAAAAAGATAGCAACGCTGGTTTTAGTTTCAGTTTTAGGAGGAGCAATTACCTTAGGAACTTATAAAACCTTTTTAGAAAAAGACGAAAAAATTGTTTACACAGAACAAGAAACACAACCTGTTTTTACACCAGTAAATTTAAAAACTACTAACACTGCAATGGCAGCTGTAGAAGGTATTGATTTTACAAACGCTGCAGAAAAAACATTAGATGCCGTAGTGCATGTAAAAAATGTAACGCTTGGCTCTTCGCAACCTACATTACAAGATTTATTTATGGGACGTGTACAACAACGCCCACAATTAGGTACTGGTAGTGGTGTAATAATTTCACCAGATGGTTATATAGTAACAAATTATCATGTAATTAAAGGCTCTCAAGATTTAAGTGTCACTTTAAATGATAATAAGACGTATAATGCTGAAATTATTGGTACTGATGAAAAAACAGATATTGCCTTATTAAAAATAGAAAGTAATGAATCTTTACCTTACACTACTTTTGGAAATAGTGATGAAGCAAAAATTGGTGAATGGGTATTAGCTGTTGGAAATCCATTTAACTTAACCTCTACTGTAACAGCAGGCATTATTAGTGCTAAATCTAGAGATTTATCTGGGCAAAGTAGTCAATCGTTTATACAAACTGACGCCGCAGTAAATCCTGGGAATTCTGGAGGTGCTTTAGTGAATACTAATGGTGATTTAATTGGTATTAATACAGCCATTACCTCTCAGACTGGATCATACATTGGTTACTCTTTTGCAGTACCAAGTAACATTGCTAGAAAAGTGATTGAAGACATTATGGAATTTGGTAATGTTCAAAATGGAATTTTAGGAGTTCGTGGTGGTTCTTTAAATAGTGCCGCAGCTGAAAAGCTTGGTGTTGTAGAAACTGAAGGTTTTTATATTGATGAAGTAGAGGAAGATACTGGTGCTGATAAAGCAGGTTTAAAAAGTGGAGACATTATTAAAAAGATAGATAATATTGAAATTAATAAGTTTTCAGATTTACGTGGCTATTTAGACACCAAGAGACCTAATGATGTTATTACAGTTTATTATTTTAGAAATGGTGTACAAAAAGAAACCTCTGTTACTCTATTAAAAAATAATACTTTGACAGTTCCTATTTTAGGAATATTAAAAAATGCTAAGCCTAAAGACTTAAAAAAGTATAATGTGAAAAATGGAGTAAAAATTGTTGAATTAAAAGGTATATATTATGACTACTTTTCTCGTGAAGGTGTAGAAGAAGGTAACATAATTACTGCTATTAATAATATCAAAGTAAATTCTGTTGAAGATGTTCAAGAAATAATAAAAAATAGAGATAAATATGAACCAATTAGTATTGAATTAGTTAATTCAAAAGGAAAAACTAATAGATACGGGTTAAGATAATTTCATTATACGTGTATACCACATAATAACAATCAAATTTATACAAATGAAAATTTTAATTCTATTTACATCTTTATTATTTAGCTTCTCAAACTATAATAGTATAGAAAACAAAACTATTGATTATAACATTTTAAAATGTGAGCCTTATCATGTTGAATTTACTGTAATTGAGGCTGATGGAACTAAACATAATTATAGCTATGGATTTAATTCTATGCAAAATGCTAATAATTTTGCAATGAACGCCATAAATCAAGGCTATGGTGCCAGTATTACTTACACAGATTGCTCTGGAAATCAAGGTTTTCAAGAAGCTTAAGTTCTTTTTAATTAACATTACTAAAAAGCATTTTAGAGCAATCTAAGGTGCTTTTCTCTTTTTAGTAAAAATTCTTTCACGAAAACGTTTGAAATAATTACTTTTGCAAAAAATTTAACGATACTAAATTGTATTGTTATAATAATTTAACAACACACTAAATACTTAATTAAATGCCAGTTAACGAAACTTACGAAAACGAATTAGCATTTCAAGCAGACAGACGTCGTGCTACAGTAGAATTCATTAAAATTGTTAGTGACCTTTGGTACGACAAATCTATTGAACTTGTGATTTTTAGAAATCAATTAATAGACAGAAATGTTAGTGAAATTTTAAACCTTCACGAATATGCTGGAGAGTTTGTACAAAAACCAATTTCTGTTTTCGATTCTGTAGAGATTGCTCAAGCCATTAAAACGTTAGATATTCCACCTGCAAAATTAGACATAGGTAAATTAACTTACGAATATCATTTAGAAGAACAAAAACATAGTAATGCTATGGCTTTTGTTGCTAGTAAATTAAAAGGTGCTAGTGCTACCGAAGAAATAAAACCTAAAGACGTTGTTTTATATGGTTTTGGTCGTATTGGGCGTTTAGTAGCTCGTGAATTAATGACAAGAACAGGTAAAGGAAGTCAATTACGTTTACGTGCTATTGTAACACGTGGAAAAAATGATGCTGTAGTATTAGAAAAAAGAGCATCTTTATTACGTAACGATTCTGTACATGGTGATTTTTCTGGAACTGTTGGTGTAGACATAGAAAATGAAGCATTGCTAATTAATGGCACCACTGTTAGAATGATTTCTGCAAGTCAACCTGAAGATATAGATTATACAAAATATGATATCAATGATGCTTTAATTATTGACAATACAGGAGCATTTAGAGACAAAGAAGCTTTAGAACGTTTAAGATCGTCTAAAGGTGCAGATAAAGTTTTATTAACAGCTCCAGGAAAAGGTATTCCTAATATTGTTTATGGTGTAAACCATTTAGAAAACAATCCAGATGAAATAGATATTTTCTCTGCAGCGTCTTGTACTACAAATGCTATTACTCCTGTATTAAAAGCTTTAGAAGACACTTATGGTGTTAAAAGTGGTCATTTAGAAACTATTCATGCTTATACTAACGATCAAAATTTAGTAGATAACTTCCATAAAAAATACCGCCGCGGTCGTGCAGCAGCATTAAACATGGTTATTACAGAAACTGGAGCTGGAAAAGCCGTTTCTAAAGCCTTACCAAGTTTTGAAGGTAAATTAACATCTAATGCTATTCGTGTTCCTGTACCAAATGGTTCTTTAGCTATTTTAAATTTAGAATTAGAATCTGAAGCTAGTGTAGATAGTATGAACGCTACATTAAAGAAATACGCTTTAGAAGGAGATTTAGTAGAGCAAATTAAATATGAAATGAGTGATGAGCTAGTATCTAGTGACATTGTTGGTAGTTCTGCGCCTTCTATTTATGATAGCAAAGCAACTATAGTACGTAAAGATGGCAAAAATGCTGTGCTTTATGTATGGTATGACAATGAATATGGTTATAGTCACCAAGTAATACGATTAGCTAAATACATTGCTAAAGTAAGACGTTTTACTTATTACTAGTAATCCAAACACATAATACATTACGTATATATAAAAGCCTTACAATACGTGAGGCTTTTATTATATATAATTACTTAAACTGAACATTATTTTTTACTTTCGCAATTAACTTACCAAACCATTTTTTAAAAATGAAAATTACTAAAGCTACTCTACTTTTATTATTAACCATTTTCTCGTTTGAATTACAAGCGCAAACAAACACTAAAACAGAAGTAGAAGACAAACTCTCATTAGATAGCGGTTCTATAAGTAGTCAATTTGAATATATTACAAAAAAATCTACAAATTGGAGAGATGAACGCGGACAAAACTATGAAGTCGTTAGAATTAATTGGATAGCCAAACTTAGGGGTAATACTTTAGACTCTTTAAAAGCTGTACGCAAAACACTTAATGAAACTAAAGCTGTAGTTACACAACAAGAGCAAGAAATATCTAAATTAAAAACTAGCTTAACAACAACTCAAGGTACACTAGATAAAACTAATACTGAAAAAGATAGTATGGCTTTATTTGGCATCCAAATGAGTAAAGGTGGTTATAATGGTTTGATGTGGAGTATTATTGGTGGTTTACTGGCTATAGCCTTATTTTTTATGTATCGTTTTAAAAATAGTAACTCTGTAACCAAACAAGCCAAACTAGCTTTAGCTGAGACAGAAAATGAATTTGAAGAACACAGACGTGTAGCCTTAGAACGCGAACAGAAAGTACGTAGACAATTGCAAGACGAAATTAATAAACATAAAAATAGTTAGTCTTAATCAATCATATTCATTCATACCATAAAGTACTTGTTTCATTTTACTGCCATTAATTTCTACTGGTTTATATGCTGTATTAAATTTTTCAATACTGGTTTTTATATTCGTTTTTAACTTATTGTATTCAATTGGTATTTTTGAAGAGCACTGCTGTTCATTTTCATAGCTATCTAACATAATTCCAAATTTTTCATAAAACTTAGCCCCTTGATCAATGTGTGAATTATACTGTGCTATATATTGTACTAATCTATCTATAGGAAATGCTAAATTAACTTGCATTTTATGAGCTTTAAAGCGTTGAGAATTATCATTTATTATCTTATCTAACTCTTTTAAGTAATTAGATAAGTTTTGCCTTACCGCATCCCAGTCATCACTATTTCTACACTCTTTTAAAGCCACCTTATATTGTATAGGCTTTGTAAAATCAACAAATAATTGCTCTAATTCAATCATAATATTGTCGTTACTTTTTCTTAAAAAAGCTGTTTCAAAATAAATAGTATTTAATTCGTTATGCATTCTTAAAGTAAAATCCAAGATACATTCTACCTCTTTTAAATTCATCTCTTTCTCTTTCTTACTAGCATTCTCATTATTAAATAAAGACACAAAAGAATATAATACAGATGTATAAATATTGTCCCCTAAAATTCCTGAAAGATTAAATCCTTTTTTTCTATCTTTTTTATCATTGATTATATCCTTCATTTTAAGAAATTCAGGATAATGATTAGGATTGCTTAGATTGTTAATCTCATTAAATGTAGCTACTGAAGCAAAATGATGATCTAAAGACAATACTTTTTCATATAATATTCTTATAATTTCTAAACCTTTTAAATAACGAACCTTACTTACATCTGAAGCCTGAGATAACATATTATCTTTAATACGTTCTTCTATTTCATCCTTTTTTATAAGAAAAGATACTAGGTCTTCAGTTTTTAATGGTTTTGATAATTCTTTTTTAACAATATTTAATTCTTTATATAAACTCAAATTAGCTTTAGTATATAAATCAACAATTGTTTTTGTTTCTATTGTTAATTCATTTATTATTACATTAATATCATTAGTAGTATTTGCATAGTTATAATTGCTAACGAAAAATAGAATTAAGACTGTTATATATTTTATAATTTGTTCCATAGTTATTCTAATTTAAAGGTGATAATAAATGCATCATTAGTAATTATTAATGGATATCTTCCTCTTAGTATTGTATATGTTTTATTTTTTAATTTTAAGCGATTAGAGATATTACTATCTAATTCAAAATCGTAATCAATTGTATAAATAGATTCCTTTTCCTGAACAAACTTGCTTATCCTCTTACCCATCACTTTATATTCTTCAGTATTTGATAACTTATTTCTATGAATTACTAGCTTTAATTTCCCATTATTATTATATAATGAAGCATTTCCTGATTCTTTTTTCCCTTCCTCTGAAATAGTTATATCACACAAACCATGTTTACCATCACAGTGCCTACCATTAAAAGAGGTCACAACTGAAATACTGTCTGTGAGTTTTTCTCCTTGGGAGAAAGCAAAAAATGAATAGAATAGAAATAAAAAATTTATTATTTTCATTTTAATTAAGGTTTTAGATTAATGTAAAAAATGGTTAAGATTAGAGGTAATTACACCTCTAATCTTAACCAATTTATAATTATGGTATGTTCGATGAAATTATTTTCCCAAGTATAAGGCCTACTATTCTCCCCACCTTATTCCAGTTTATTCTCATTTGCGGACTTTCATCTCCTTTGTCTAAAGGGTAAATACTATCATTATTTCCTAAAGCAATACTTAATATTCGTGCGTCATTTTTAAAAACTCTCAACAACTGCTGCTTAGTAA
This sequence comes from uncultured Lacinutrix sp., assembly GCF_947500325.1. Taxonomy (GTDB): domain Bacteria; phylum Bacteroidota; class Bacteroidia; order Flavobacteriales; family Flavobacteriaceae; genus Lacinutrix. Next base: position 29,944 of record NZ_CANMRQ010000016.1, on the reverse strand, counting down.
TAACATTAGATGATGTGTCTAATATTAATTTATTCATTTGATAAACCATTTCCATAGCGTTTTCTTTATTACCAACTGAATTAGTCGCAAAGTTTTTTATATAATTCATATCTTGATTAGTAATGTTTCCACCATTATTATTCATTTGTCCACCTAATCCGTCTTCCAATCCATCCAAAAAGCCTTCCCAAAAATCTTTAACAGCTTTTTTAAATTTATCCCAACCAGGTCCATAATGTTCATCCTTACAAAAAACAGAACATGTATGCTCTAAAATATAATCTGTACTATCAAACTCTGCATTTAAATGTTCAATTTCAATAGCCATCGGTTTATCACTTACTTTACTACTAGCCATTGCATTTGTAGTAAACATTGTGAATAACATTAATAATAAACTTACTTTTTTTAAATTCTTTATTAAACTCATAATTTTAAATTTTAATAATAAATACCTACTCATTCGCTTTTCGGTAACCGCGTCTTATTTTAAGTGTATTAAGCATCACACTCTTAAAATAAACACTACTTATATCTTAAATTTAAAATTTTGTATCTTAGCCTTTAAGATGATTTAAGCATTTCACCATGTTTATTTCGTTTTCACAAACTGCGAGAGCTTCTACCTAGTAGAGGCTTTCTCTTTTTTTCTAACCGTCGTTTCTAATTGATTTTTTGATGTTTTTTTATTGTTTATATCTATTAGTATTAAAACTAAAAATTCATTACCCATAAATTTTAAAAAAATATTACTATTTATCTTTATATATATAACACCATCTGTTTTTAAACAAAAAAGACTGCTCTTTAAGCAGTCTTTCTTATTTAAACTATATTTTATTTATTGTTTAATTAACTTTTTTATTTGTACTTGATTATCTACTGTAACTTTACAAAAATAAAGTCCTAATGGCCATCTAGAAATATTCACCGTATGAGTATTAGTATTTAACGAGGCCTCATGAAAAGTTTGACCTTGACTATTTGTTATTTGTACTGTAAACGATCTAAAATCTCTTCTGTTTAAAGCTATTGTAAAATCATCATGAGCAGGATTTGGATGCAATACTACTTCAAAAGGATTATTAGTGTCTGCATCTGCATAAAGAGAATTAACAATAAAGCCATAAGAACTAGATACAGAAGACTCTCCATTTTCGCATAAACCTTGTACTGTAAAACTGTAGTCTCCCGGAACTAAAGAAACGATAATAGTCGTATCGTTTGTGTTTAAAGTATGTATAAGAACCCCATCAGAATTATATATTTTAATGATATAATTATCAACTAAAGCCTGTCCATCCCATGAAAAATGCACTGGCCTAGTACCAGAACCAATATTAATACCACTAGCGCTAATACCTAATCCAGTGATTGGATCTTGACCACAACTTTCACAATCACCTGATCTATAAGCATAACCAATATGGTTTGTTATATTAACATTACCATCTCCATCTGGGTCTGAAAGATTATCCCACGGCGTCCATAAACCTACATGAGAAGCTATTGAATTTTTTAGACCAGTATATCCTTGAGCTCCCATAGATCCTGAAACCCATTTCCCATAATTCTCCATACAACATTCTGGTGTAGAGTTATCCAAAGGTAATACAGCAGAAATAAAATAATCGCTTTTATGCCATGACTCACTAACAAATTTACCTTTTCCTTTACCATAAATATATCCTTTAGAAATCATAATAACAGATAGAATATGATTTGGGTGCAATGTTACGCCACCATCATAACTCATAGTATAATTACCAGGTTCTTCACCATCTTCCTCTTCTTGAAAATGAATATCTACAGGCGTATCGAAAACAGTTACTATCTGTCCACCAACATCTGCAATGGTATCACTCCAATCTATTCCGGCGTCGAAATCTTCTACAACTCCAGCAACAGCTGATGCTAAGTCTACAATATTCATCCAGAACTCCGGATTCCAAGTATCGTCTTGAGCTCTAGATAATTGATATTGACCTCCTTTTAATACGGTAACATCTGTATCTGTCCCATATTGATCTATAGAAAACAGTACAACATCATCCTCTACTGCTGCAAAACATGAATGCGTTCCCCAACCTCCAGTTGCAGATGTACTCACACTAGATTTATTATAATAAGAAGCTCTTAAATACATGTTTTTTGAACAGCCGCAATCTTCTGGTAATAATGAACCGTTTGTACAGATATAGTTAAATGATAAGCGAGAATAACTATTAGAAGACACTTCATCTCCTGTAATTGACTTCTCATATTCATATTCATTATTTTTTGTAGGTGAATTTAATTTTAAATGTTGACGTGTAGCGGTTCCATAAATTTGTTCTTTATACCAAGTTGTAAGCCCAGGCTGCGTGTCAGCACCTGGATGTGACAAGTCTGAGTAGCTTGGAGCAACATCATAAGTTGAGTTTACAGTTAATACAGTACAATTACATTCTGTCCCTCTAGCTGCACTATTAGTATTCCCTCTTAATTCACTAATAAGTTTAGATATTTTTGGTTCCATACCTTTTTCTACATTGCCAGATTGAGACAAATATTGATCTAATGGTATTGTTTGGTTTTCTCCAAGAGCTTGCCAGGATTGTATTTTTTTAAATAGTGTTTCTGATACCTCTATGCCATCGGCTGGATCAATAGTTTTTGATTTATTTTGCGCAAATGATTTATTGTTAAATGAAGTTAACAACATTAAAGCGACAAAAAGAATAAAGTAATTTTTTTTAGAATTGAGTAATTTTTTCATAATACCGTTTTAGTTTTTAATTATGTTTTTGAATTAATTACTAACTAGTATTCAAATGAAAAATTCATTACCCACAAAAATCAAGAAAAATCTAAAACAAATAAAAATGTTATACAGGTTAACAAAAAAATGATATTATTGAGAAAAGGTTTTTCTCTTTTTTAAAATTAAAAAGAGAAAAATTAAACCAAAAATAATTACCAAAGAGATTACCCAAATTGAAGTGTTTGATGTTATTTCTATAGCTTCAGAATTACCCATAAGTGTTAAAGAGGCCCAATAATAAGGAGAACTAAGCTCTAATTGATGATTTTTTAAATAGTCTAATTTAGCATTATGTAAGGCATTAGATTTTGTTTGACCTAATTTAATATTCTTATAAAATGCTTGTAATATTTTATTATTGGACTGCTCGTTTACATTCCATTGAGAAGCAATGATACTTTTAGTACCACTATAGAAAAACCCTCTAGACAAACTCATGACTCCTTCTCCTCTTTCTATACTTCCTATATCTGTTTTACAAGCATCCAAAACCACTAAATCGGCTTGATTATTAAGACCATATAACTCTTCTAATTTAAGTTTCTCTTCTGCAAAAGCTATCCATGGCTCATTATTCTCATCTACTTCAGCATGAGAATTAATATGTATAATCTTAAACTTATTTAAATTAGACATAAAGCCTTTTTTAGAAGCCTTTTCCTTAAATAATACATTAGGAGAAGAAAACAACTTAGATATGGCATTCATATCGCCTTCACTTTTTAATAAACTAGGTAAAGAGAATGTATTAAAATATATAGGTGCATAACCAACAAATTGATGTTTTGTTGTTTGTTCTTGTTTTTCTATTTGATTGTATACAGATGCAGATTGATAATATGAAACCTCAACGTTATTAATTAAATAATCATTAATTAATGTATCATTATCTACTAAAGCTTCAAATGGTAAGTTATGCAGTTTATAATCTGGTATTACAGACAATTTCTTGTTAGCCATTAATGCTTTAGCATTATTAAATGGAAATATTTTTTTAAATATAGAATAGGAATTTTTTCTATAGTTTGAAAAGTCTTCTTCTAATTCAAAGGGTTTACTTAATTGTTTTTTAATTTTGTATAGATTATTTATTAGCGCTGGTACATCTTCTATTTCAAATAGAATTGGACGCTTTCCTTGACTACAAAAAATACCATAACCTTCTTGATCATTTAATATATACTCAACAAAATTAGTGTCTTTAGTAACATTTTTATTTATAGCTTCTTTTAAATTTAAAATCTCTATCTCCTTACTTGTATTAAAAAATTTAGGGTACGTTTCTTTTATAGTTATTAAAAAATTATCATATTCTTTTTTTCTTTTAACATAATCATTTTTTATAGTCTTATCTTCTAGATTATCATTATACAAGCGCTTAATTTCAGAAACTGCATTCCGTAAACTGTTTTCTTTTATTAACAAGCTGTCTGGTATATTTAGCTTGATATTATCTTGCGTTCGTTTTATGTTTTCTAGTAATAAAAGTGCTTTATTTTTTTCCATAAAATAAAATGCACTTTCTGGGTCATTTAAAAGGTGACATACTTTAACGGCTAATATATATGAGTTTACACCTTTGCTAATCCAAAACAACTTAGAATTCTCGTTAGAACTGTCATTACGTATTATTGAAACCAATTCATCTATTAGAATTAATGTTTTTTTTGCTCGTTTTAAATTATCTAAATTTTTAGTTTGCTCATAATTTAAAACTAAAGCACTAGCCAGATCTGTTAAATATTGTAATATGTCAGACTTATATTCAGTGTTTTTAATTTCACTTAGTGTAGGAAGTACAAATTCCCCTTCCAAAGCAATATTTTTATGAGTAATAACATGTAACGCTTTCTCAAAAAAAGATATTTTTTCTACGATATTATCGGAGTAATATCCTAAATTATCATAGACATCAGCAGTGTTTTTTATATTATTGGTTGCTCTTAAAGATTCATTAAAATATTTCTCACCTTCTCCTTTTTTATTCATTTTTGAATATAAAGCGCCTAAATTATATAATAGAATACCTGAACTAATAGAATCTTTTTCTTTTTTCGAATTAATAAGAGCTTTCTTATAAAGAGCTATTACTTTATCATATAAACCCAAAGACTGATATATTACAGCTAGATTATTGTCTAAGCCTTTTACTTTTTTTCTTAACTTAGGTTTTATATTTAATATTAAATCTATATTAGTTATATGACTATTTAATCTAGTTAAATCTATATTTTTTTTCTGTATACTATATACCCAAATAGATTGTACATGAGCATCTAATAAAGTCGCTATATCAATATTTTCATCATTTATATCTAACGCTATAATAACTTCTTCAAAATACTGTAAAGCTTTATAATAATCGTGTTTTTCTCCATAGATTTCTCCTAAAGCATTTAGCGCTTTATAATACTTATTATCTTCAATCCTATTTACCTCAATAGCTTTTAATACTTTAAAGCGTTTAGACCAGTTTCCTGTTTTCTTATAAAGCCTAGATAAATTATAAAGGGAATGATTTATATTATGGAAATTTTGTGGGTTTAAAGACTCACGAATAGACAATGCTTTATTAGTACTTTCTATAGCTAATATGTAGTTTTTATTTTTAAAATAAAGCGCTCCTATTTTATGATAAATAAGAGCGTGACCTTCATTAATATTTTTAGTATCTAGAGTATTTAATAAACTATTTAATGCATTAATTCTCTGTTTTACATCTTTTGTTTTGTTTTTATATATAGCATTCACATTTTTCTTTATGTACTCCTCATTTTGAGCCAAGGACAAAACAGGCAACAGTAACGATACGTAGACAAAAAAGCGTTTTAAATTACATCTCATAAATAACAATTGTTATAACATAAAGATATAGAAAACCTAAGTACTAAATTATCATCAGAAATTAATTAATTAATTAATTAATTAATTATTTTCTGATGTTTTATTATAGGATAAGGATAATCAACTCCAGAAGCAATTAAAGCATCTAAAATATTACTAGGTGTAGCGGTCATATTACTTTCATATAATATTTTTGAAGCTATAGCTGCAACATATGGTGTAGAAAAAGAAGTACCAGATACTGGTACGGCAGTCATTGGAATGTATTGAAAAGGAATGTTTTCTCCACGAGCTAAAAAATCTACAGTAGTAGCGCCTTTATTAGAAAAATATGATAGCTGATTAGAAGAATTAGAAGAACCTATAGACAATATATTTGAGAATGGTAAACCAGAAGGAATATGATTGTTAATATCATTATCATTTATTGTATTATAACTATTACCTGCGGAAGCAACAATTAAAGTATTTGGATTTGCTGCTATTATATATGATAAAATAGAGTTACTTAATTCTACTGTTAAATCTTCACTCCATCCTATACTTAAATTAGCGATATCCATTCTTGGTAAACCATAATTAAGAGCACATACCAATTTAAAGTAAGATACCTGACCATAACTATCTGCAACTTTTAATGGCATAATTTGAAAAGGGATATTTAAAGCATTTAGCTTTCTAACTATTATAGAGGTTACAATAGAACCATGAGCATCTAAATTATCATCAAAAGTATTATGGTTATTTTCTACAAAGTTCCAACCAGAATTAACACCATAAATATGGTCTGATTCTACTGTTGCATTATACATAAATGAAGTTCCAGAAAAATCTGGGAAATTAGCATTTAATCCTGTATCGAAAACACCTACAGTAACTCCAGAGTTTGAAGACTTTATATTTGAATAATAACTGGTATTAGTATTTGCACTAAAGGTGTTAGACAAGGCATCTGTATTAATAACAAATTCAAGATCAACATTTAAAACTACGCCGTCTAAATCATCATCATCTAAATCATCTTTAATAGAACCTAATTTATGCTCTATATTAATATTAGAGTTTGGGTAATAAGTCCATTTTTCTATTGTTCTACCTGGACATAGATCACAAGGTATATAGGTCCCTAATATTGTAAACGCATTATTGTTACCATAACTACTATTATAAATACCATGAGCACTTCTAAAGGCATTTTTTTGAATGTCTGTTGCACTTTTTTCATACTGAATAATAATTTCTTTTCTAGAATATATAGGCTTATTATTTCTCACGTTATTTCTAACATTAGCTTTATTAAAACTAGATTCTACGTTATTAGCAATCTCGTCACTATTCTCTTCATACAATTCATCTCTGGAACAAGAAGATAAAACTAATAAACTACACACAATAAGGAAAAATACTTTTTTCATAATTTTATTTTTTTAATTACTTTTTAATTGATAAAATTTAGTTTTAAAACAAGTGCTAGCATTTTTAATTAAACAATTAATGTAAAGAATTCCCTACTTTAGTTTTAATTATCGTTTCAACTAAATTCATTTTTATTATAGTATTAAAAAACAAAAAAACATTACCCAATATTTTTTTTATAAAACGATGAGTTATAATTTCTTCTTAATATTTTCGTTAATTACTATAAATATTAAAATCATATAAAATAAATGAAAGACTTAACATCACAACTAGAACAATTTGAATCTTTTAAAATTGAAAACACAAAAATGATTATTGGTGTCATAAAAAAGGATCCATTGACAATGATTTAGATGACGACGATCTTGATTAGTAAATATCTATTACAATAATTATAAAGCTACCTTAAATTATGGTAGCTTTTTTATTACAATATATATTTGTTAATTATATTAAAACATTAGTTACTAATTAAATTATTTTAATTTATTTTTGAGACATACGTTATTAACTATGCAAGAAAGTGAAAAGTATTTACAAGCTCTTATTAAAGGAAACAATAAGACAATACTAGAAATATATAACAAATTCTTCCCTAAGATTAATTCTTTTATTATGCGTAATAATGGAAAAGAAGACGATGCTAAAGACGTGTTTCATGATGCGCTTATGTATTTAATAGCTAAGCACAAAGAAAAAAACTTAGTTCTTGCCTCTTTTGAAGGTTATTTGTTTACTATTTGTAAAAATATCTGGAGAAGTACAATAAAAAACAAAAAAGAATGGGTAATGAAAGATGGAGTTTTGCCACTAGTAGAAAAAGAAGATCATTTGGCGAACTTTACTTTAGAACAAAAACATTTAGAATTTTACCAAGAAAAATTCCAGTTATTATCTGATAATTGTAAGGAAATATTAAGTAACTATTTTAATGGTATGAGTTATGAAGATATTATGACTGACCTAGCATACAATTCTATTAATGTAGTGAGACAACGCGTTTTTAAGTGTAGAGCCAAAATTGTACAATTAATAAAGGCGGATACCCGTTATAAAACATTAGCATAGATGAACTCTAACCACAACGACAACATGCAAAAAATGATAGATGGCTATTTAAATGGCTCCCTATCATTAGAACAGAAAGCAGTTTTTGAAAAGCAAATAAATACAGATCAAGCATTAAAAGAAGAGTTACTCATCTATAAAGCTTTACAAGAGTCTTTTAATGAAAATGATTGGCACACTCTAGATAAGAATAGTAATATTGAAGATTTTAAATCCATTAAAAACCGTTTTAAGACTAAAGAATATCAAGATATTTCTAAAAACATTAAAAGCGTAGAAAGCCTATATTGTAATAAAAACAAAAAAAAATCTAATTCAATTTTTTATAAATTAGGTATAGCAGCTACAATTATATTATTCCTAGCTATTGGTTTACCTTTTATTTTTAATACTAATTCTCTAAACGATTATTATAACGACTATCAAAATTGGGATACCATACCTTCTTTAATAGAAAAAGGGTCGCAAAATGAATCTCAAAAAATAGAAGAATTATATACTTCTAAAGATTACAATAGTTTAATAAAGCTTTACGAAGCCAACAACACTAATAACTATAACAACTATAGCTTAATTAAAATTGGCCATATATATATAGAACTTGGGTTCACAGAAAAAGCAATAGAAGTATTTGATAAATTAATTGCTACTAAAAAACTTTCTAGCTCTAAAGGTTATTGGTATAAATTATTAGTCTATTTAAAAATAGAAGATAAAGAAAAAGCGATAGAGCAATTAAATATTATTTTACAAGATAAAAATAATTATAAGTATGAAGAAGCAAAAGAATTATCTAATAAGATAAAGTAAAAACAATATAATGCTAATTATAAAAGCAGAAATACAACACCTCAACGATTTAGTACCACTATTTGATGGATATCGTATTTTCTATAGACAAATCTCAAATAATGACGCTGTAAAAGCCTTTTTAAAAGAACGATTAGAAAAGCGAGATACTATTATTTTTATCGCTTACATAGGTGATAAAGCCGTTGGTTACACACAGTTATTTCATAGTTTCTCTTCTGTTGCAATGAAACCAATTTTTATATTAAACGATTTATTTGTAGATAGTAATTATCGCAAAAAAGGCGTTGGTGTTGCCTTAATGAACAAGGCAAAAATATTGTGTAAAGAATTAGAATATAAAGGTATTGGTTTACAAACAGAAACAACAAATCCTGCACAACATTTATACGAAAGCTTAGGCTGGAAAAAAGATTCTGATTTACAATATTTTTGGACTAATGAACATTAAATAAATTCACTATTTATTTAATTATGTTTCTAAGCAAACTTATCATTTAACTCTTCAACTATCATTTCTATCTTTTTGTTTTTTTCTGCCTTATCCAAAGTAACCGCAGGAGCTTGTCTTACTTTACAATCTTTTATAGTACAGCGCTCGCAGGTAACACCAACAGTTTCAGTTTTAATATTAGCATCTTCTATAAAATTAATTTTACGTTTTAATTGCTTATTAATAAGTAAACCAACACTTATACTACGATAATGATTCTCTTTAAAGGGGTCTTTTGTTGCAGAAGACAATATTAAATACCGCATACCATCTTGCTGATAATTAGAAATTTGAATATCAAATTCATGCTCTTTTTTACTTTTACTAATATCGTTTAAGACCTTTAAAGACACCCAACGCCTACAATAATGCTCATCGGTTTCATTAGCATGTGGTGAGTGTTGATGCGATAGATGCAGTTCTTTTTTTAAATAAAACTTATTAGTATCTGCTTTGTGAGTAAACCTCAAAAAGAATAAATTTTGAATATTGAAAGATTTTGGTAAAATGTTAGTTAAACGCTGGTAGAAAGATTCTGGAGACGCATTAAAATTACCTAATACTTTTAAAAATAGCGTTTTATCAAAAGTCTCTTTTGCAAACACATCATTTAATTGTGTTGTTATTTTTGCATTTGGCAAAATTAAAGCACCAGCAAAATAAGAAGCATAAAAATTATTAAGCACTTGATCAAAAGCATCAAATTTAATCCATGGAAAGGTATATAATCGATCTTTAATCTCTAGAAAATTATACGCTAACTCTTTTGCATAAATAAAAGTACGCTGCGCCTCATCTATTTCATTTGCCAACAATAATGTTTTCGTTTTTGGCACAAAAACAGAACGCAAATTATCTAAAGCTTCATGCTTACTTAATTCATTGTCTTTAATAACATAGCCATATTCTTCAATTAAGATATCTTCTAATTCTTTAAAGGAAAAAGGTTGACTTAAATCAATTTGATACGCTTTTACAAACTTTAAAACACTTTTTTCTAAATCATCAAAATAATTATTATTTGCTTCTTGAAAAGAACGTACCGAAGCCAAGAAAAAGCTCTCTCTACTAAAATTATAATGCTGTGCTATTTTAATAATAGTACTAATAAAAGCATTTACTTTTGCTGGTGCGTTAGCAACAATGTCTATTAAATTACTTTCTTTAATGCCAAAAAGATCTAAAGGTATTTCTTTTAAAATTTTAGACTGTAATAAATCCCCAATTGGCGCTAAATTCTTATCTAGTTTTAAAGACACCATTTGGTCGTATGGTACATCCAACTTATCAGAAAGTATTGCAATTTTATCTGGTTTAGGGTACTTCTTCCCTTTTTCTATTTCGTTTAAATACGATTTTGATAATCCAGTAAGTTTAGACAAGCCAAAAAGAGATAGACTTTTATCTGTTCTAATCTGTTTCAATTTTAACCCAAATATGAGTTTAATATATTCTTCTTCCATAATTAAAAACAAAAATACACTTTTTCGCGAATTCAATCAAAAAAACGAATTATTCATTTTTAGCGAACGTTCGCTTGTTTTTTATAATTGTTTTATTTAATATTGTGTCATAAAATATTTAACAATGGAAAACACAGTATTAAAATTGCCAAAAATGCAGTTCTCAAAAGATGTTAAAAATTACTATCCAGAAATTTTAACAGATAAGGCTTTAGCCTTTATTACTGCCCTTCATGAAAAATTTAATAATCAACGATTATTACTATTAAAAAGAAGAGAAGAACAACAAACTATTTTTGATAGCGGTAAATTCCCTGAGTTCCCCAGAGAGACTAAAGCTATTAGAAATAGCGATTGGAAAGTGAATTACATCCCTAAAGACCTACAAGACAGACGTGTAGAAATAACTGGACCTGTAAATAGAAAGATGATAATTAATGCTTTAAATTCAGGTGCCAAAACCTTTATGGCCGATTTAGAAGACAGCAATGCTCCTAGTTGGAAAAATACAATTGATGGCCAAGCAAACCTTATAGATGCAAATAAAAAAACCATCTCATTAGTAGATCTTAAACGTAATAAGACATACAAACTAAATGAAAATACTGCAGTTTTATTAGTTAGACCTAGAGGTCTACATTTAAACGAACGACATATAATAATTAATAATGAAGAAACCTCTGGTAGCTTAGTAGATTTTGGTTTATATGTATTTCACAATGCCAAGACACTAATAGAAAATGGTTCTGCTCCTTATTTCTACTTACCAAAATTAGAACATTATTTAGAAGCACGTTGGTGGAATGAAATTTTCGAATTTGCAGAAAACTATTTAAATGTTTCTGTAGGTACATTTAAAGCAACGGTTTTAATAGAAACTATTACTGCGAGTTTTCAATTAGATGAAATTATTTATGAACTTAAAGATCATATTGTAGGTTTAAATTGTGGTCGTTGGGATTATATATTCTCATATATTAAAAAATTTAGAAACCATCCAAACTTTATTGTTCCAAATCGTGATCAAGTTACCATGACAACACCGTTTATGGATGCTTACTCAAAATTAGTTATTCAACGTTGCCATAAACGTGGTATTCTTGCTATTGGCGGAATGGCCGCACAAATCCCAATTAAAAATAATGATGTCGCCAATAAAATTGCTTTAGAAAAAGTAAGAAAAGATAAAGAACGTGAAGTTAAAAATGGACATGACGGCACTTGGGTTGCACATCCGGCATTAGTAGATATTGCTATGACAGAGTTTAACATACATATGCCACAAGCAAATCAATTACACATTACAAGAGATGATGTACAAATTACCGAAGCTGATTTAGTTGAACTTCCCCTTGGCACAGTTACCGAATCTGGTATTAGAAAAAATATAAATGTAGGCATTTTATATACTGAAGCTTGGCTTCGTGGTCATGGTGCCGTTGCACTTTATAATTTAATGGAAGATGCTGCGACAGCAGAAATCTCTAGAACACAAGTATGGCAATGGTTAAAAAACGAAGTAAAACTAGAAGATGGAAGAACATTCAACATTGAACTATATATTGATTTATTAGATAGCGAAGTAGAAAAAATTATTACAGAATTTGGAGAAGACCACTTAAAAAATAGCAAGTTTAAATTAGCTATTGAGTTATTCGACAAACTAGTGCTATCTGAAGAATTCATTGAATTTCTAACGCTTCCGGCATACCAATACCTATAAAAAACAATCCTGCGATTGCGGCAACAATCAACAGGATCTAATTATTAATAATAAATAACGTATTACAAAATTATGAAAAATTATAATTCCGCTATCGAAATTGTTCGTAAATTAAAAGCTAAACACGGAAACAATTGGGCTACTATAAAACCAGAAAACGCAGCCCGAATTGCTGTTCAAAATAGATTTAAAACAGGATTAGACATTGCTAAATACACCGCTGCAATTATGAGAAAAGATATGGCTGCGTATGATGCAAATCCAATGAACTATACACAATCATTAGGTTGCTGGCATGGCTTTGTAGCACAACAAAAAATGATTGCTGTAAAAAAACATCATGGTACTACAAATAAAAAATACTTATATCTTTCTGGTTGGATGGTAGCAGCATTACGTTCAGAACTTGGTCCTTTACCAGATCAATCTATGCATGAAAAAACAGCAGTTCCTAAACTAATTGAAGAAATATATACTTTTTTACGTCAAGCAGATGCTGTAGAATTAAATGACCTTTTTCGACGTCTTGATGCAGGAGAAGATGTACAAGCAGATATTGATAATTTCGAAACACATGTGGTTCCTATTATTGCAGATATTGATGCTGGTTTTGGTAATGAAGAAGCTACTTTTTTACTTGCAAAAAAAATGATAGAAGCTGGTGCTTGCGCATTACAAATAGAGAACCAAGTATCTGATGCTAAACAATGTGGTCATCAAGATGGAAAAGTAACAGTACCTCATGAAGATTTCATTGCCAAACTTAATGCGCTTCGTTATGCATTTTTAGAACTTGGTATAGAAGATGGTATTATCGTAGCTAGAACAGACTCTGAAGGAGCTGGTTTAACACAAAAACTTCCAGTATCTCAAGAAAAAGGAGATTTAGCATCTCAATATATAGACTTTATAGAAGCCGAAGAAGTTACTGTAGAAAGTGTAAAAGATAATGATGTATTATTTAAACGTAATGGTAAATTAGTACGTCCAGTACGCATGCCTAATGGTTTATATAAATTTAAAGAAGGTTCTAATATTGATCGTGTTGTTCTAGATTGTATAACAAGCTTACAAAACGGAGCAGATTTACTTTGGATAGAAACACCAACACCTCATGTTGGCCAAATTGCACACATGGTAAACAGAATTAAAGAGACCGTTCCCAATGCAAAATTAGTGTATAATAACTCACCATCTTTTAATTGGACATTAAACTTTCGTAATCAAGCATATGAAGAAATGCTCATGGAAGGAGAAAACATGACGGCTTACGATAGGAATAATTTAATGAATGTAGAATACGACTCTACAGAATTAAGTTATCGTGCAGATGAAAAGATTAAAACCTTTCAGGTAGATGGAGCAAGAGAAGCTGGTATTTTTCATCATTTAATAACTTTACCAACATATCATACTACGGCACTACATATGAATAATTTAACAGAAGGCTATTTTGGAAAAGAAGGTATGTTGGCTTATGTAAGAGATGTACAAAGGCAAGAAATTCGTAAAGGTGTATCTTGTGTAAAACACCAACGTATGGCTGGTTCAGACTTGGGTGATGACCATAAAACTTTTTTTGCAGGCGATAAAGCGCTAAAAGCTAGCGGAGAAAAGAATACTAGCAATCAATTTGAAGTAAAAAACAGTAATGTTGAACTTGAAGCTGTTTTAAGTAAATAAAAAAGAATCTTTAGTTAATATTTATATAAAGGCGATACCTAGCAGTATCGTCTTTTATATTTTAATATAACTTAAGGAGTTTAGGATTCTCCATTACTAGTTTTCACTCTAATTTTAAATCATTATCTAGTTATCAATCGTAAAAAACAATAGATTATGTAACATTTATATATCATAAGACACATATTATTTATAACTCGCATAATTATGAAAACATAACACATATACATTAGGTTTACATTCTTGACTATTATGTAAAATCCTCTCAACTAAACAAACACATATACCATAATATTTTAACTAAACAAAAGCTATGAAATTATTAAAAGGTTTTTACATTTATGTTTTAATTGCAAGTCTCATCACAATTTTCAACAATTTGAACAACTTGTTAAACCTAACAGTTATTGTTAGTTTAATTGGAATCATATCTTCTATATCATTTTTTACAAGAAAATCTAATTTCTACTTTTTAGCTGTTATTTGGATCATTGTTCAAATTCCATATCTAGTAACTAACAACTTTACTTTAGACCTTTCACAATTTTTAAATATTCATCTATCGATTACATTTGGTTCACTTTCTTTTGGAATTAATGCTCAAATACTATTACTACTACTCACAAAGCAAATTTTACTATCAGCATTTTTATTCAAAAAAGTAACTTTTAAAGCATATACAGAAAATCTAAAATTAAAAAGAGATAAAGAATATACTTTTACTCCAATAGATATTATATCAAAAAAACTAATAGGAAATTCCGAAATAGAACTAGAGAATGAAATTTATACCAAAATTAAATTTGATCCTCAAAAAAATGAAAGAATCAAAAAAGCTGGAATTACTTTAAGTTCTCAAAATGGAAACTCAGAAATAAAGGCTACTGTAGAATATAGACTAAATAATAATTCATAGAATCATAGCGCATGAAAGGATATAGAAATAACGGAGCAATTGGAGCTTTACTAGATGAATATGAAAAATCTCTAAATGAACTCATTAATACAATCAAAAACATTTCTTCCAGTCAATTGATTAAAATTATTGACAACAAAACAAAGGACAAAGACTGTACATCTATTCAAGCAATTTTAACTCACATTGTTCAAAGTGGCTATACTTATGTGGTTGAAGTTAGAAAATGGCTAGGTGAAGACATTGAGTATAAAGATAAAGCACTATTAAGTTCTACAGATGAATATATTAATGCCTTAAAAA
Source organism: uncultured Lacinutrix sp. (assembly GCF_947500325.1). Taxonomy (GTDB): domain Bacteria; phylum Bacteroidota; class Bacteroidia; order Flavobacteriales; family Flavobacteriaceae; genus Lacinutrix. The sequence goes on along the minus strand of NZ_CANMRQ010000016.1, from coordinate 14,419 downwards.
AAATGTTTAAATTCAATGAACAGTTATTTCAAGATTACCCTAATTTAATACTCTGTGAATATGATTCTAACAAAAAAATAAATACACGTTGGGGACAAAAATACGATGTAGAACAATTATTTGAACATGCCATAGTACATACACTAAGACATCGTAGACAAATTGAAAAAGCCAAACTTATAATAAACTCCAATAAACAGTTATAGTCTCGTGAAATATAAATGTATAATTTTTGATTGTGATGGCGTTCTCGTCGATAGTGAAGAAATTTCTAATGCTGTGCTTATACAAATGGCAAATGAAGTTGGCGCAGAAATAACCATGGAATATGCTTTCAAAAACTTCTTAGGCAGATCGCTACAAAGTTGTTTTAAACATATTGAGAAACTAATTGAAAAAGAGCTACCTAATAGCTTTGAAAAAGATTACAGAAATAGAACTTTTGCAGCATTTAAAAAAGACTTAAAACCAATTAAAGGCATACACGAATTACTCGATAAAATTTCAATACCATTCTGTGTAGCCTCAAGTGGACCAATTGGAAAAATAAAGCTAAACTTAACTACAACTAAACTAATTGATAAGTTTGAAAACAGAATGTTTAGCTCTTATGAAATAGGCAGCTGGAAACCCAATCCCGAAATATTTGAATACGCAGCAAAAAAAATGGGATTTAAACCTAGCGAATGCGTTGTAATTGAGGATAGTTTAGCTGGTATTAGAGCTGGACGAAAAGGCGGATTTGATGTCTTTGGATTTACAAACGAAAACAATAAAAGTGAATTTACAAAAGAAGGTGCTAAAGTGTTTTTTGAAATGAATAAGCTATACAAATTATTAAGCTAAAAAACAGTATAAAGCTTAGTAACTATAATACCTTTGCTATCATTTAAAACAATAGACAATAATTTTTTTTCTTCTTTTACCTTAAAATTAAATGGAGACTCTAATAAATTTATACCACTTTGTTTTTTAAGTCTAATACCTTGTCCAGAAATAATATCTTTATTAGGTAAAAAATGGCCTTCAGGTAAATGCTCAGTTAAAATAACGTATTTAAAATCTGTTAATTTTCTAACTATACTTTTCACTTCTGCGTTAGATAAATGCTGTAACACTTGTCTTAATAAAACACAATCTCCAGAAGGTAAATCATTTTTCGCGATATCCAAACAATGAAATTCTAAATTGTCTGCTTTAAACTTTTCTTTATTATCTTCTATAAGATCATTTACTATATCTACCGCAATATATTTCTTAGTATGCTTTACCAATGTTTTTCCTACATTAAAATCTCCACAACCTAAATCGCATACTGTAAGCGGCGTTTTAAAAGAACTTAAAAATGAAATTACAATATTTATATATGGATTTATTATCTCTGGATCATGAGATCCATCACCTGAATAAAAACTAGATGCATTATCTCCCCAAAGTTTCATTTTATAAACCTGTTCCATAGCATCTTTAGTTGGCCATGGCTTCTTTATTTTTTGAGCTGTACTACTATTCTTCTTCATTAACACTAAGTTATTACACTTATAGTCTAAAACAAAAACTATGTGTGCATAAATGTAATATTAAAAATTGCCTAATAATGTGATATCATGAAAAAAACGAGCAAAAATTGCTCGTTTTTTATAAATTAAGCTAGCAATATTAACATATATCACATATACTATTACAAGAACGGGTAACACAAATTGCACCATCATCTGTATGAGGAACTGGTGTTGGCCATTTAATAGGTAAATCGCTAGGACAATACTGAGATTGATCTGTAGTAGGTGAACCTCCTAAAATATTAGTCATTCCTATTTTAGAGATAATTGTTTTTTTTAAAGACAAATGCGTGATCTTTTTTTTCTTCATGGTTTATATATTGAAAGATTAATAATCCATTACAAGTAAAAGAAAAAACAAATTATACATATACATCAGTTTCCGAAACAACAAATTCGTTTGCCAAAAGTGTCTGTTTAATTGCTAAACACATAACTGTATATTGTTATTGATTCTTCACTAAATTAGTTACATAAATCTAATCATAAATCTTATCTTCATTTCAATTATCTTTGCGTTCTTATAAAGAGAGTTTGATGAGAATTGATATTATTACTGTTTTACCAGAATTATTAAAAAGCCCTTTTGAAGCTTCTATTTTAAAAAGAGCAATAGAAGCAAAATTGGTTTCTGTACACTTTCATAATTTACGAGACTACACAACAGACAATTATAAATCTATAGACGACACACAATTTGGTGGTGGCGCTGGCATGGTAATGATGTGCGAACCTATAGATAAATGTATTTCTGCATTAAAAGCAGAACGTAATTATGATGAGGTTATTTATATGACTCCAGATGGCAACACCTTAAATCAAGGTATTGCTAACAAATTATCTTTAAAAGAAAATATTATTATTCTTTGCGGTCATTACAAAGGTGTAGATCAACGTATAAGAGATATGTTTATTACTAAAGAAATATCTATAGGCGATTATGTATTATCTGGAGGAGAATTAGGAGCTGCAGTACTATGTGATTCAATTATTAGATTAATACCTGGTGTTTTAGGTAATGAAACTTCTGCCCTAACCGATTCGTTTCAAGATAATTTACTAGCTCCACCAATTTATACCAAACCAAGAGATTATAAAGGGCATCATGTTCCAGAAGTACTATTAAGTGGACATGCAGCAAATATTGAAAAATGGCGTGAAGAACAAGCTTACCAAAGAACAAAAAAGCGTAGACCAGATTTATTAGAAGATTGAGTAATGTATAAAGAACCCAGAATAGAAACACTTAAAGAAAAAAAACTTGTAGGTCAATGTATAGCAATGTCTCTAGTAGATAATAAAACATTCGAATTGTTTTCTAGTTTTATGCCTAATAGAAAAACAATTAAAAATACCATAAGTAAGGACATATATGAAGTCATGATTTATAGTGATTTACATTTTAAAAATTTTAATCCAACGCATACATTCGAAAAATGGGCAGCTTTAGAAGTTTCAAATAATGAAACAATTCCAGATAATATGAGAACCTTTAATCTAGAAACTGGATTATATGCTGTATTCCATTACAAAGGTTTACCTCAAGGTTTTGGAGCTCTTATGACATATATAATAACTCAATGGATACCAAGTTCAAACTATAAACTAGATAATAGACCGCATTTTAATATTCTAGGTGAAAAATATGCAAAAGGCTCTCCAGACTCTGAAGAAGAGGTTTGGATTCCTATAAAAAAACAATAAACCCTTAAAAGCCTGTGTTAAGGATTGAGCAATTGTTGGAGCTCATCTTTGATAGCGACTAGCGAAAGCCTGGCTTTTTACGCCATTTTAAAGCGTGAAAAGCAACACCTAAAAAAAACAAATAATCTATTGCAGATTAGTAATTAATACTTATTTTTGCAGCCAATTTCGGGTTAACCTCTGGCGAAGTACGTGAATGTTGTTCTGGATTAAAAACTAAAAAAATATAAAGATGGAATCTTTAGTAAAATTTGTACAAGACGAGTTTGTAACAAGAAAAGACTTTCCAGAATTTTCTGCTGGTGATACAATTACTGTATACTACGAAATTCGTGAAGGTGAAAAAAGTAGAACACAGTTTTTTAGAGGTGTAGTACTACAAAGAAGAGGATCTGGATCATCAGAGACTTTTACAATTAGAAAAATGTCTGGAACAGTTGGTGTAGAGCGTATCTTCCCAGTTAATTTACCTGCATTACAGAAAGTTGAAGTAAATAAAAGAGGTAAAGTTCGTAGAGCAAGAATCTTTTACTTTAGAGGTCTTACTGGTAAGAAAGCTAGAATTAAAGAAGCAAGAAGAAAATAATTTCTTTTCTTTTATAATATTAAAAAAGCCTAACTTATTTAAGTTAGGCTTTTTTGTATACCTCAATTAAGAGATAGATAATATACTATAATTAATAGTATTTTATTTTTTAGGGTAACATTTTCCTTACGCTATTGATATAATACTATAAATCATAAAATAGTATATCATGAAGAAAAAAAATCTAAAATCGTTAGCCTTAAACAAAAAGGTGATTTCAAAAATTAACAACCAGCTTAAAGGAGGTGTTTTTCGCACCGCTGGATGTTATACTGTACAAATATGTCCTATTGATCCACTTTCAAGCGAATGCGAACCATTAGAACCTATTAATGTTGATTCTTGGGGTAGTTGCCATCCATGTGCTACTATTATTTGTTAAAAAAATAATATTTAAAAGGCGAACTAATATTCGCCTTTTAAATATTTATAGACTTCTCTTTATTAAATATAATTCAAAAAAACATAGAACGATATCAACAATTGTTAATAAAGTAAGTTTATAACTAGTTGATAAATAAGATGTTAAAAAAATTGTTTTTATAAAACTTATAATGTAACTTTATAAAACAATTAATAACAACTTTAGTTGGTTACGAGGTAAAATCCGAATTTGTGTTAATTGATTTTAAAGATTTATTCTTTAAAATATATACTTAATTAGTTAAATTTTTAAGTATCAATTGTTTTTTGAGGTTTTGAAAATACCATATGTAGATATGATTATTTAAAAATCATGATGTTTATTAATTATAGTATGTTTAGGCAGGTTATAATTAAATAAATTGAAAGTTTCAGAAGAAGTAGTAGAATCGAAAGTGCGCACGAAAAAAAAGAAACAAGACTTTAAAGTAAATACAACATGAAAATGAAGTACACGCTTTAAGTTTCAAGAAAAACAATTGAGAGATACATAAGGAGTAACAAGTCAATACATTTTGAAAGTTACCCAAATGTATCATTGATTTAACAGATTTTGAATTTAAAAGATGTAAAACGAAAGTTTTAGATTGATTTAGTGAGAGCTAAATAGGTCAGTTGATGTTATTTCAAAGAAAGCCATAACAATAATAGTTTAATCTATAGTGTTATGGCTTTTATCTTTTTAACCTACCAAAAAACAAGCATCTAAAAATGTAACGTTTTTGTTTATTTTCCGCAAACCTAAAAAAGAGTAGAGCTATTTTATTTTAAGTCCCTAAAATACCAGTGCACCTACATTTGTTTTTAAAATTACTAATCCAATTTAAAAGTAAAACAAATGAAAAAACAATTTTTATTTTTAGCACTAATCTCTCTAACGTTCTATTTTACATCTTGCGAAACAGAAACATTAGACAAAGAGATTGAAAACATTGAGAAAAATGAAGATCAAATTCAAGAAAAAGGATATGGTCATTATTATAGAAAAAACTATTTCTTAGTTGCAAATAGAGGTGCCTCTACTGTTAGCATTTTTAATGCAAAAACAACAACTTTTATTCAAGACATTACATTACCAGATCCTGGTGCACAACCAACTTACTTAGCATATAGTAGATGGAACAATAGTTTTTATGTTGGAGACTTTGCAAATAGTAAGGTTTTATATTATGATGCAGACACCTTTGATTATCAAGGAGAAATAACAATAGAACAAGGAGCATTTCATATGTGGATAAATGATTATGCTGGTCAATTATGGGTAAATAATATAGTATCTAAAACAACATCTGTTATTGACTTATCTACAAATACTTTAATTCAAAATTTACCATTACCTACTAATGAAATTCCAGAATTAACAGCTAATGCTGTGCAACACGATGTAACTATATCGCCTAGTGGTTATGCTGCCTATGTTACTATTTTAGATGGAAATAATACTAGTTATGTAGTAATGTATAATACACAAACATTACAATACATTAGGCATGAAGTTGTAGGCGGAGACGCCCATATATTACCAGTAGGCACAAAATTATATGTACCTACTCAAAATGCAAATGAAATAAGTGTTCTTAATAGATTTAATCTAAACCCACAAACAACCATCCCATTTCAAGCAACACATGGAATAACAAGAAAAGGAAAATATGTCTTTACAACTGGAATTACTGAAAATAAACTAGGCGTTATTAATAGGTTTACAAACCAAGTAGTTTCAGAGACTACTACCGAGTTTAATATCCCACATAACGTAGAAGTAAATAGAAGAGGTAATGTTTTATTTGTATCATTCTCTGGTAGTACATCTACTAAAGTGGCATTCTATAAAATAAAACGAAATGGAACGTTAATTAAATTGTCTGATTATGATTCAGGATTAAACCCTTTTGGGGTTTTAGAATATTAAAAATACTTTAAAATAGCTTTTATTCTTAAATATAAAAGATCATCTAAAATTTTAGATGATCTTTTTATTTTAAAACCTTTTCTTGTTTTTCATATATTTATCTCAAATATATATAATGAATTTATCATTTATAGCCGATAAAACGTTTAAAGGTATTGATTATACATCAAATCACTTACCTAAGGCCGAATACGATAATTGTACTTTTATTGATTGTGATTTTAGCAAATCTTACTTATCTACAATTTCTTTTTTAGAATGTGAGTTTATAAATTGTAATTTTAGCTCTGTAAAATTAAAAGCAACTACTTTTAAAGATGTCGTTTTTAATGAATGTAAATTATTAGGCGTTCCGTTTAATGAATGTAATACTTTTTTACTAGCTATGTCTTTTATTAAATGCCAATTAAATTTAGCTTCTTTCTATAATTTAAAACTTAAAAGCACACAATTTAAAGATTGTAAACTTGAAAAAACAGATTTTGCTCAAGCAGATTTATCACAGGTACAATTCAACAATTGTGATTTAAATTTAGCTGTTTTTGAAAATACAATTTTAGAAAATACAGATTTCCGTAATGCATTTAACTATTCTTTTTCTGCAGAAAACAATAGAGTTAGAGGTGCAAAATTCTCTAAAGATGGTATTCTAGGTTTATTATCTCACTATAATATCCATATCGAATAATTTTTATATAAATTTTTATCAATTTGATAATTTATAACATTGAATTTTAAAGGCATCTCAAAACAAAAAGCCTCATTTTTTTGCGCTTTAAAATACTGTTTGAATTTCGTATATTCGCAGCACGAATTTAAAAAATAACACCCTTAATATATATGTCTACAATACCAAAAATCATTTATACAAAAACCGATGAAGCTCCAGCTTTAGCAACACGTTCTTTTTTACCAATAGTAAAAAAGTTTGTAGAATCTTCTGGGATTAATATAGAAACTAAAGATATTTCATTGGCAGCAAGGATATTAGCAATATTTCCGGATTTTTTAAATGATGATCAAAAGGTAAGTGACGATTTAGCATTTTTAGGTGAGTTAGCTAAAAAACCAGAAGCAAACATTATAAAATTACCAAATATTAGTGCTTCTATTCCACAATTAAAAGCAGCAATTAGTGAATTACAGTCACAAGGTTTCGGTATTCCTAATTATCCTGATGAACCAGAAAATGATAGCGAAAAGGAAATAAAATTACGTTATAACAAAATTAAAGGAAGCGCTGTAAATCCTGTGCTTCGTGAAGGAAATTCTGATCGTCGTGCTCCAAAAGCCGTAAAAAACTACGCTAAGAAGAATCCACATTCAATGGGTGCTTGGTCTGGAGATTCTAAATCTCATGTAGCAACTATGACGGCAGGAGACTTCGCCCATAATGAGCAATCTGTAACCATAACTAATGCAACTTCAGTAAAAATCGTACATACAGATAATAGTGGAAAAACAATAACCTTAAAAGATAATCTTGATTTATTACAGGGAGAAATTATTGACGCCACTGTAATGAGTAAAAAAGCTTTATTAGACTTTTTAGAAGAGCAAGTTGCAGATGCTAAAGAGAAAAACGTATTGTTTTCTTTACATATGAAAGCTACGATGATGAAAGTAAGTGACCCTATTATTTTTGGTCATGCTGTTCGTGTATTTTTTAAAGATGTTTTTTCTAAACATGGTGAGACATTTGAAGAGATTGGTGTAGATGTAAATAATGGTTTTGGTAACTTATTAAGTAACTTAAACGAATTACCTGAAGCTAAACGTAATATTATTGAAAACGATATTAAAGCTGCTATAGAAAACGGACCATCATTAGCAATGGTAAATAGTGATAAAGGCATAACAAACTTACACGTACCTAGTGATGTCATTATTGATGCCTCTATGCCAGCGATGATACGTAACTCAGGACAAATGTGGAATGCAGAAGGGAAATCTCAAGATACCAAAGCAGTAATTCCAGACAGTAGTTATGCCGGTATTTACACAGCAACTATAAACTTCTGTAAAGAACATGGTGCTTTTGATCCTACAACAATGGGAACAGTTCCTAATGTTGGCTTAATGGCACAAAAAGCTGAAGAATATGGTTCTCACGATAAAACTTTCGAAATAGAAAATACTGGAAAAGTTGAAGTAATTGATGCAAATGGCACTACTTTATTACAACATAATGTAGAAGCCGGAGACATATGGAGAATGTGCCAAGTTAAAGATGCTCCAATTCAAGATTGGGTAAAACTAGCAGTAACAAGAGCTAGAGCTTCACAAACGCCAGCAGTTTTTTGGTTGGACGAAAACAGAGCACATGATGCAGAATTAATAAAGAAAGTAAATCTATACTTAAAAGATCATGATACTAATGGATTAGATCTAAGAATCTTATCTCCAATCAATGCAACTATATTTACTTGTAAAAGAATTAAAGATGGTCTAGATACAATTTCAGTTTCTGGAAATGTATTACGTGACTATTTAACAGATTTATTTCCAATTTTAGAAGTTGGAACGAGTGCTAAAATGTTATCTATTGTTCCTTTAATGAATGGTGGTGGTTTATTTGAAACTGGAGCTGGTGGATCTGCTCCAAAACACGTACAACAATTTACTAGCGAAAACCATTTACGTTGGGATTCTTTAGGAGAGTTTTTAGCATTAGCTGTATCATTAGAACATTTTAGTGAAGTAAATAATAATCCTAAAGCAAAAATTTTAGGAGATGCTTTAGATAATGCTACAGAAACATTATTAGAAAATAAAAAAGGACCTTCACGTAAAGCTGGTGAGTTAGATAATAGAGGAAGCCATTTTTATTTAGCTATGTATTGGGCTCAAGAACTAGCCAATCAAAACGTAGATAAAGAATTAAAAGCTGAGTTTACTTCTATTGCAAAACAATTGTCAGATAATGAGAACTCTATTGTAAGTGAACTTAATGATATTCAAGGACAACCTGTTAACATTGGTGGTTATTATGAACCAAAAGAAGATCTTATTAATACAGCAATGAGACCAAGTGTAACATTAAATAATATTTTAAACAACAACTAAACCTTTATAAATTAAGGTTATGTTAAAAGCTCCCAATTAGGGGGCTTTTTTTATATTTTTAATATATATATTTAGGTAACATTTTATAAAATTAATCGTCTAAATAATAAACCATCATCAAAAAATTTTAAAATTTATGCTATTATTTTTTAAAAGAGTTTTTAATTTCATTTTATTATGTCCATTACTTCTTTTAGGACAAGAAAAATTCACCTTAAGTGGTACCATAAATGAAGAGAAAAGTAATGAAACATTAATAGGTGTCAATATCTTATTTCCAGACCAAAACACAGGAACCATAACTAATGAATATGGGTTTTATTCCATTACTTTACCAGAAGGCACCTATAGATTAGTTTTAAGTTATGTTGGATATACAGAAAAAATAGAAACAATTATCCTTAATAAAAACACAAAAAAGAATTTCACTTTAATTGAATCTGCCGAAAATTTAGAAGAAGTTATTTTAAATGAAAATGTAGAAAAACTTAGTATAAAAAAACCTCAGATGAGTGTAAATGTGCTCTCCTCAAAAACGATAAAACAAATTCCTGTTGTACTTGGAGAAGCAGACGTCTTAAAAGCAATAACATTATTACCTGGTGTTACTAATGCAGGAGAAGGATCTTCTGGTTTTAATGTTCGTGGTGGTGCTGCGGATCAAAATTTAATTTTATTAGACGAAGCCACCGTTTTTAATTCTTCTCACCTATTTGGCCTATTTTCTGTATTTAATCCAGATGCAATAAAAGATTTAAAACTATACAAAGGTGGTATTCCTGCACGTTATGGAGGTAGGGTTTCATCTGTTTTAGATATATACCAAAAAGAAGGTAACAGTAAAAAATTTCATGTCAATGGAGGAATTGGTATTGTTTCTAGTAGACTACTAGCCGAAGGACCAATTAAAAAAGAAAAAGGCTCATTCCTATTAGGTGGAAGAAGTTCTTATGCTCATTTATTTTTACCACTTTTTGATATTGATAATATCGCTTATTTTTACGATTTAAATACAAAGTTAAGCTACAAACTTAATGATAATAACAATATTTATTTGTCTGGTTATTTTGGTAGAGATGTTTTTAGTTTAGCAGATAGTTTTGAAAACATTTACGGTAATACCATTTTAAATTTTAGATGGAATCATTTATTTTCAAATAAATTATTCTCAAACATGTCTTTAATTTATTCTGATTATTATTATGGTTTAAATCTAGATTTTGTAGAATTTGAATGGGATTCTGGAATTCAAAATTTCAATTATAAATATGATTTAAAGCATTATATAAATGACAAATTTAAATTACAATACGGTTTAAATAGTATTTATTATAAATTTAATCCTGGAGAAATAAGGCCTTCTACTCCAACTTCTGGTGTTAATGCAGATAAACTTATAGATAAATATGCTTTTGAAAATGCTATTTATATTGATACCGAACATAAGTTACTAGATAAATTAACACTTTCCTATGGTTTAAGACTAAGTTCATTTCTACGTTTAGGTCAAAATGAATTAAACATATACGATAATAATCAAGCTGTATCATTTAATGACGATTTTCAAATATATGAAAGTCAAGATGCAATTGGTACAGAATCTTTTAGCCGGAATAAAGTCATAAAATCATTTTTAAATCTAGAGCCAAGATTTTCATTAGCGTACCAACTTAACAATAATGCTTCTATAAAAGCTAGTTATAATCGCATGTCTCAATATTTACATTTACTATCCAATACAAGTTCACCAACGCCTTTAGATGTTTGGACACCAAGTGGAAAGTATGTTAAACCACAATTATTAGATCAATATGCAATAGGTTATTTTAAAAATATAAAAGATGGAGATTATTCTTTAGAAATAGAAAGTTATTATAAAGATGTAAGAAATAGAATTGATTACATAGACGGCGCTAATTTAATTGCCAATGATGCCATTGAAAGAGTAATATTAAATGGAAAAGCTAGAGCTTATGGTTTAGAAGTACTATTTAAGAAAAATGAAGGTAAACTTAAAGGCTGGATAGCATACACACTTTCAAAATCGGAACAAAAAACTGAGGGTCGCACGCCAAACGAAATAGGAATTAATAATGGCAACTGGTATAATACAGCTTACGACAAGACCCATGATTTATCTATAACTGCAAGTTATGACCTAAGCAAAAAATGGGACTTTAATGCTAATTTTATATTTCAAACTGGGCAACCAACAACCTACCCAGAAAGTCAATATATATACAATGGTATAGTAGTACCGAATTATAGTCAAAGAAATTCAACTCGTTTACCAAGTTATAATCGCTTGGATATTTCAGCTACTTATACACCAAAACCTGAAAAAACAAAAGGATGGCAAAGCTCTTGGGTTTTTGGTATTTACAATCTTTATAACAGAAGAAATGCTGCTTCAATATCCTTTTCAGAAAATAGTGATACAGGACAAAATGAAGCTACTAGATTAGCCATCTTTGGCATAGTCCCATCTATTTCTTATAACTTTAAATTCTAATAAAATGAAAAAAATCACCTATATATTAATACTAACTTTATTATACTTTTCATGTGAAGATGTTATAGAAGTTAATGTGCCTAATGGTCAAGAAAGATTGGTAATAGATGCTTCATTAAACTGGTTTGATGGAACAGATGGTAGTTATCAAACCATTCGTTTAACGCGTACAGCTCCATTTTTTGATAATCAAGTACCGCCTGCAATTGGGGCTATTGTATTTGTAACCGATCAAAACGATACTGTTTATAACTTTACAGACAGTAATGATGATGGTTTGTACGAATGTTTCGATTTCAATCCTCAACTAGATCAAACCTACACTCTAAATATAACCTACAATAACGAAGTATATGTTGGCTCTGAAACTATGACCAGCGTAGCTCCAATGGAGTTTGTAGAGCAAAATAACGAAGGTGGTTTCACTGGTGATATTATAGAATTAAAAATATTTTATACAGATCCTGCTAATCAAGAAAATTATTATTTATTTGAATATCAAGAAGAAAACGAAATTAGCCCATTCTTTCAAGTCTATGAAGATAAATTTACAGACGGTAATCAAATATTTGCTTTCTATAGCAATCCAGATAGCGAAATTGGAAACGGCATCGTCATAAAAAATTATGGCGTATCTAAACAATTTTACGAATTTATGTTCATTTTATTACAACAAACTTCTGATGGTGGCGGTGGCCCATTCGAAGTACAACCAGCTACTGTTCGAGGTAATTGCATAAATCAAACCAATCCAGATAATTATCCGTTTGGTTATTTTAGAGCTTCACAAGCAACCGAATTAATGTATACAATGTAAACGAGATTTCATACTCTCTCTGCAGGAGAAGCTCAAAATATCATTCAATAGCTAACAAAATATACCGTTAGAATTCGACACAATTATTGTATTTTTGAATTATGACATTTATTAAAACTACAGAGAAAGATTCTAATTATAATCATTTAGAAAAAATGACTATAAATGAACTTTTAATTAATATAAATAAAGAAGATAAAACGGTTCCCAGCGCAGTTGAGAAAGCATTACCTCAAATTGAAAAATTAGTTCAGCAAATAGTTTCTAAATTAAAATCTGGCGGGAGATTATTCTATATTGGAGCAGGAACAAGTGGCCGTTTAGGCATCGTTGATGCTTCAGAATGCCCTCCAACATTTGGAGTACCTTATGATATGGTTATTGGTTTAATAGCTGGTGGAGATAAAGCTATAAGAAAAGCTGTAGAGTTTGCTGAAGATTCTAAAACTCAAGGTTGGAATGATTTATTAAAAAATAATATTACTAGCAATGATATTGTTATAGGTATAGCTGCATCTGGTACTACTCCATATGTAATTCATGCTTTAGAAAACTGCAATAAAAAATCTATAATTACAGGATGTATTACTTGCAATAAAAATAGCCCATTATCTAATACTGCTAGATTTCCTATTGAAGTTGTTGTTGGTCCAGAATTTGTTACAGGAAGCTCGAGAATGAAGGCTGGAACAGCTCAGAAATTAGTTCTTAATATGTTAACCACATCTACTATGATAAAACTTGATAGAGTTAAAGGAAATAAAATGGTAGATATGCAATTAAGTAATAATAAATTAGTAGATAGAGGTGTTAAAATGATAATGTCTGAATTAAAAATTGATAAAATTTCTGCAAAAACATTATTAGAAAAACACGATAATGTTAGAGCATCAATAATAGCATATAATGAAAACAGAAACTAAAAGAACAGATAAAGAAGTCTTAGTAAAAGGATTGAAAAAAATGGGAGTTTCTTTAGCTTTAATGTTTACTGGTCCAACACTAATCTACATTGCTTTTAGTAATCAAAAAAAAGTATTATATATACCATTATTAATACTTGGTATATTAGCTTGCTCTGCTGCTATATTTTTCGCTTTTAAAGGAATAAATACAATTCTAGATAGTATGTTTAAAAGTACACGAACTAATTCAAATTAGTAACGCCCTTTGGTGTTGTTGGGTTATATCCAAAATTTGAATCTTCAATAGATATACCTAATCTATCCAATATATAGTTAATAATAGCATAGTGGTGAATTGTATGACTATTAGCTTGAGCTAATAAAGCAGCAAAAGTATAATCGATTCTTATCTTACCTGAACCTAAATCATCTATCACAACAACCTCTTTCTTCTTCTCTATATCAATAGTCTTTATTTTGGTTACAATCCTATTTAAATATTCTATAGCTGAATCACAACAACTTTCAACATCAAGATTCCTTTTACGTGCAGTTAAATCTACTATGCCATCATTATCCATATCTAGAGAGCAATCATAAAAATCATATATATGTCTAATGTGTGAACCTATACTAGAATAATAGGGAGATATTGTAGCATTACTTAACTCTTCATCAGAAAGCTTAATTAATAGTGTATTTGACTTTTGAAGTGTCTGTAGGGTTGATTGTATAATGTCGTTCATGTAAACGAATTTAAATAGAATTAATTGAATATTAAAATTAAACATTCTATTAGTCTAATTATTAAAAATGCCTTACAGATTTTAAGTAGATTTTAAATTAAAAACACCCATTATGATTATAAAAGTATTAAACAAAAAAAATCCTCAACAAATACATGTTGAGGATTAAAAAAGGCGACGACCTAC
>NZ_CANMRQ010000015.1 GCF_947500325.1 uncultured Lacinutrix sp. | reverse complement strand
GTTTCTGATGATGGCAATACTGCTGTTAAAAGTCCTATTGATAATAATGCTATTAATGTGATTTTTAGGGTTTTCATGTTCTTAACTTTTTAGGTTTATATGTTATTTTATTAATTTTTATTCAAAAAATTATCCTTGCGTTGGAATTTGAATTTTAGATATTTCTCCTATGGAAGATCTTGAAACCTTAGTTTGTTTAATTTCATCGTTTGTAACTTGTTTTTTAGAAGTTGGAATTGCACTTACCGCCGTTAATAATCCAATTGAGAATACTGCTACTAATGTGATTTTTAGAGTTTTCATAATGATTTGATTTTGTTTGTTATTATTAAATATTTATATAGTTAAGCCATGCCCATATAGGCATATGCTTTTAGTTTTTAGATAACTAAGAGTAGAGTTTATACATACCTGTGACTTAGAATAGTCATGATGTGCACTTTCTAGTGTAGACTCAGTATTTTTAAGATGTAAATACTGCTATTAATAATGCATTTAGAAAAATGGCTATTAATTTAAGTTTAAGGGTTTTCATAATTACTACTTTTATATGGGTTAATTAATTTAAATTTAGCGGCATTAATAGGGCTACCACAAAACATGTAGTACTAAACACATATAAGTTAGTAAATATCTAAGATAGAATATCTTAAGCAATGGATTTCTTATTAACAACACATAAGTGCCAAGGGAATTAATAAGATGGGCTAATATATTGTATAGAATATGTGCAAATTTAATAAATTCGACGAAATGCACCAAATAGAAGATAAAGTCATTAACATATGTTAATAATATGTTAATGTTTGTTTAAAAACAAAAAAGCATCCCAATTTTCTGTAAGAAAAAAGGAAAGCTTTCCATCGGTTTAAGCTATTTAACTAGCTTTCTACCAGTTTGATGGACTACTACATCCATCAAAACAACACAACTAAATTTTATTGCCAAAAAAAGCTTCAACAGTGTTGAAGCTTTAGCAATTTTAGCGGTCTGGACGGGACTCGAACCCGCGACCTTCGCCGTGACAGGGCGACATTCTAACCAACTGAACTACCAGACCGTTGCTTATTGCGAGGGCAAATATACATCGCTTAATTAATATGACAAATCTTTTTTTAATTTTTTTTCGAAAAAAATTCATTAAATAAATTTTTGACGCTCTAACATGTAGCTTGTTAATATGGCATCAAAATTCTTATTTATATCAGCCTCAACGTATTTGATTCTGTTTTGTCCACATTTAACTCTTAACTCATTAAAATAATTACTAACTAAGTTTTCGTAATTTTCTTTGACTTGATCACTATACAAATTAATATGTTCTCCAGTTTCTACATCTATAAACCGTTTAGGCTTATTATCAAAATCGAAAACAAGCTCTTTAGAGCGATCAAAAACATGAAACAATACTACTTCATGCTTATTATGTTTTAAATGTCTTAGCGCCTCAAACAACTTAACCTCATCTGTTGCCGTTTGAAACATATCTGTAAATACAAATATTAAAGAGCGTCTATGTATTTTCTCTGCTATTTGATGCAAGTATTGGTAAGTTTCTGTTTGCTTATTTTTAGGTTTAGATAAAACCGTATTACTTAATTGCGCTAATAACATTTGATGATGACGCTCACTACCTTTCTCCCCTGAGTAAAAATCGTAATCATCACTATAAATACTTAAGCCAATAGCATCTCGTTGTTTTTTTAAAATATGCATAAGAGATGCAGAAGCTAATGCAGAGAAAGCAATTTTGTTAAGACTATTTATCGAGAAATTAGTCATTTCTGGATAATGCATAGAACTACTATTATCTAAAATAATATGGCAACGTAAATTTGTTTCGTCGTCATACCGTTTAGTATATAACTTATCTGTCTTTGCAAATAATTTCCAATCTATATGACGTGTACTCTCGCCTTGGTTGTATATTTTATGCTCTGCAAACTCTGCAGAAAAGCCATGAAAGGGGCTTTTGTGCATACCAGAAATAAAACCTTCAACAACTTGTTTTGCCAAGTGTTCAAGGTTTTTAAATCCGCCAGCTTTATTTAATTCGTCTTGTAAATTCATCTCAGTTCCCACTAAAAGTGGAACTCTCTTTATTTATTATTCTGCAACACCATCTACAATTCCATAATCTACAGACTCGTCTGCTCCCATCCAATGGTCACGATTAAAGTCTTTCATGACTTTATCGTAAGTTTGACCGCAATTATCTGCTAATATTTTAGCACTTAATTCTTTTGTTTTTACAATTTCTTGAGCGGTTATTTCTATATCACTGGCTTGACCTCGAGCACCACCACTTGGTTGATGAATCATAACACGTGCATGTGGTTGTATAAATCGTTTACCTTTTGTTCCTACAGATAGTAATATAGATCCCATTGAAGCCGCTAAACCTGTACATACTGTAGAAACATCGCTTTTTAACGATTTAATACAATCGTACATTGCAAAACCAGAAGTAACATAACCTCCAGGACTATTTATATATAAAGTAATATCTTTAGTTTCTATACTATCTAAATACAATAATCTGTCAATAACATGTTTGGCACTTTTATCGTTTACCATACCCCAAAGAAATACTTTTCTCTCCTCTAATAATTTGCTATCTATTGCGTCTTGAACTTTTATTGGTTTACTCATTTGTATAATTTTTATTGAACTGTAGCTAAAATAAAAAAAGGTTTGCCATTACAGCAAACCTTTATCAATTCTTTATGAAATATATTTCTATAAAAGTGCGTCGATAGCTTCAGAATATGCATTTTTAGGTGCAACGCCTACTTGTCTTCCAACTACTTCTCCATTTTGGAACACTAAAACAGTAGGAATATTTCTTACGCCGTATTTAGCTGCAAATTCCTGATTTGCATCTACGTCTAACTTACCAACAACAGCTTTACCATCGTACTCTTCACTAATTTGGTCAATAATTGGTCCAACCATTCTACATGGTCCACACCAAGCTGCCCAAAAGTCAACCATTACTGGCTTATCGCTGTTTAATACTGTTTCTTCAAAATTTGCATCTGTGATTTCTAATGCCATAATAATATAATTTAATTGTGTTTTTGTTCACTGTTAATATGCAATATTAGTCAAAAAAAATGCCAAAGCTTACAACCTGACAATTTGTTTCATTTATAGTAGTATCAACTGGCTTTATTTTATTTTAAAATGAAAAAAATTAAGTCAATTACCATAAGTTATTTTTTGCAAGTTATAAATATAAGCATTTCAATCATCCTACTTTTTACATGTCTATAAAAAATCTTCAAATAAATTAAAATCAAACAATAAGCAACCAAAAAGTTGCGTATTAAAAAATAATATGTAATTTAGCAACCATTAAGTTGCATATAAATCAAAAAACAAATATTTATGAAAGACTCAATCACAAAAGAAAAACTATTTAATCATTCTATAGAAACTATCTGGAATGCTATTTCTATAGGAGAAGAAATATCGACTTGGTTTATTAAAGCCGATTTTAAAGCTGAGAAAGGTTATAAATACACCTTTACAGCAAGTGAGGATAAAGGCTGCCTAACTATTACTGGCGAAGTAAAAGAAGCTAATCCCTATACTTTAATTTATACTTGGATAGTAGAAAATACAACTGTAGAAACCACTGTTAAATGGAGTTTAGAACCTATTAGCAAAAATGAAACAAAATTATATTTAGAGCATTCTGGTATTTCTAACTATGCTGGAGATACAGCTATTGCTATGTTTGAAAGTTTTAGTGGCGGATGGGATGGCTGCATAAACGGATTAATAGACTATTTAAAAACAGAAGTTAATGCAGGATAAAATAACTAAGCTATTTAAAGCTATAGCAGATCCTAAAAGGCGTGATATATTTCACGCCTTAATTATCGCAACCTCAACATTATCTATCACTCAAATATCTAATAGATTTGATATTAGTCGCCAAGGTGTCACCAAACATATTAAAACATTAGAAGATGCCGGCTTAGTTACTATTGACAGTAAAGGCAGAGAACGTTTTTGCAAGGCTAATGCAAAACCTTTAAAAGAAATGAATAAATGGTTAAAATTCTATGCGCAATTTTGGGACGATTCTTTAGATAATTTAGGTGATTACTTAGACAACAAAAACACTTAAGTTATTAAGAATTAAGCTTGTAATAAACCTGTCGTTCTTCAAGCTCAGTCAATAATTCTTGTGTTACCTTAACTTTTTGTTTACGACTAGGCATCTCTAATTTTATTTGTTCTCTATTGTCGTAAATAACAAAATCTAACAAATGACTTCCCGGATGCATAGAAATTAAAGATTTTAAACTCTGAATTTTATCAGACTCTAATTCTTTAATATTTAACTGAATAGATAATTTTCTAACATATTTCTCCATGACATCATGTAATAACTGAAAGCTATTAAATTGTAATCTAGGATCGCTTTTCTTTCCTGTATCTCTATTTACCCAACCATCACGTACAAAGGTTTTAACATGTACAAAATTATTTTTCATTAAAAAGTGGCGATGTTTTAAATATTCTTCTCCAAAAATGCGAAATTCAAAAGTATCTGTATAATCTTCAATAGTAAATAACGCCCAACCTTTTCCTTGTTTACTTACCCGATGCTGAACATCTGTAACAACTCCTCCAAAAGTAATTTCTTTATTTACATGCGGTGCTAAATCGTTAAAATATGCAATTGTTCCAGTACAGAAGCTTTTCATTTCTGTTCTAAAATCATCTAAAGGATGCCCAGATATATATACACCAACGACTTCGCGTTCTTGTGCTAGTTTTTCCATTGTACCCCATGTTTCGCATGGTGGTACTATTGGTTCTGCTATTTGAACATCGCTTCCACCACCAAACAAACTTACTTGTGACGAGTTTTCGTTTTCTTGATGCTTAGCACCATATTTTACAGCTTTTTCTAAAAAAGTTAAATCACTACCTTCTTTATGAAAATATTGCGCACGATGCGTTTCTGTAAAACAATCAAAACCTCCTGCTAATGCCAAATTTTCGAACGCCTTTTTATTAGCTGCTCTTAAATCTATACGTTTTGACAAATCGAAAATAGATTTATAATGCCCGTCTTTTTTTCGATTTTCTACAATAGTCATTACCGCTCCATGACCAACTCCTTTTATTGCTCCCATTCCAAATCGAACGGCATTATCTTGGTTTACAGAGAATTTATAATACGATTCGTTTACATCTGGACCCAAAACAGGTAATTTCATACGTTTACATTCCTCCATAAAGAATGTTACCTGTTTAATATCATTCATATTATTTGACAATACAGCTGCCATATATTCTGCAGGATAATGCGCTTTTAAATAAGCTGTTTGATAGGCAATCCAAGCATAACAGGTAGAGTGCGATTTATTAAAAGCATAACTTGCAAATGCTTCCCAATCTTTCCAAATCTTTTCAAGCTTTTTAGCATCGTGCCCATTAGCACTTGCTTGCTCTATAAATTTTGGTTTCATTTTATCAAGAACCGCAATTTGCTTTTTACCCATAGCTTTTCTCAAAACATCTGCTTCACCTTTTGTGAAATCTGCTAGTTTTTGAGACAATAACATTACTTGCTCTTGGTAAACCGTAATACCATAGGTTTCTTTTAAGTACTCTTCCATTGCTGGTAAATCATACTCAATATCTTCGTCACCATGTTTTCTACGAACAAAACTTGGTATATATTCCATTGGTCCTGGACGATACAAAGCATTCATGGCAATTAAATCGTCAAAAACGGTTGGTTTTAAATCTTTAAGGTGCTTTTGCATCCCGGGAGATTCATATTGAAAAACACCAACGGTTTCTCCTCTTTGGAACAACTCATAGGTTTTTTCGTCTTCTAAAGAAAAATTCTCAGGATCTAAAGTAATACCATGTTTAGCTTTTACAATTTTTACTGTATCCTTGATTAAAGTTAACGTCTTTAACCCTAAGAAATCCATTTTTAGTAATCCTGCATCTTCTACAACCGAGTTATCAAACTGTGTAACATACAAATCTGAATCTTTAGCAACAGAAACGGGTACAAACTTTGTTATATCATCTGGTGTAATAATAACACCACAAGCGTGAATTCCGGTATTTCTTACAGAACCTTCTAGCGAACGCGCAATATTTACAGTTTCAGCTTGCAAATCTTCACCTTCAGAAATATTAAGTAATTCGTTTACTTTTTCTAAATCTTCTGCTCTAAACTTACTTCCTAATTCTTTTTCACTTAAACCGAAAATCTTATTCAGCTTAGACATGGTTGGAATTAACTTCGCAATACGATCGGCATCAAATAATGGTAAGTCTAAAACACGAGCTGTATCTCGAATAGAAGATTTGGCAGCCATAGTTCCATAAGTGATAATTTGCGCTACTTGATTACTGCCGTATTTTTCGATAACGTAATCCATAACTCGACTTCGACCTTCATCATCAAAATCGATATCAATATCTGGCATACTTACACGATCGGGATTCAAAAAACGCTCAAAAAGTAGGTTATACTTCATAGGATCGATATTGGTAATCCATAGACAGTAAGCTACTACAGATCCAGCTGCAGATCCACGTCCAGGACCAACCGATACATCCATATTTCTAGCTTCTCGAATAAAATCTTCTACAATTAAGAAATAACCTGGATAACCCGTTTTTTCAATAACTTCAAGCTCAAAATCTAATCTTTCAGTAACTTCTTCAGATAATTCTTCGCCATAACGCTTCTTAGCGCCTTCGTAGGTTAAATGACGCAAAAAAGCATTCTCACCACGTTTTCCGCCATCATTATTATCTTCTTCATGAATAAATTTTTCAGGAATATCGAAAGCTGGCAATAATACATCTCTAGCTAATTGAAATCCTTCAATTTTATCTACTACTTCTTGAATATTAATAATAGCATCAGGAACATCTTTAAAAATATTCTTCATAGCTTCACCAGACTTGAAGTAATATTCTTGATTAGGCAAACCATAACGATAGCCTCTACCTCTACCTATAGGAGTTGCCTGCTTTTCTCCTTCTTTTACACATAATAAAATATCATGTGCATTAGCATCTTCTTGCTTTGCATAATAAGTATTATTAGTAGCAATCAATTTAACATCATGCTTTCTTGCAAGCTTTATTAAAGTTGGGTTTACTCGATTCTCATCCTCTTGATTGTGTCGCATTAGCTCGACATACAAATCATCTTGAAAAACGTCTTTCCACCAAAGCAATGCTTCCTCTGCTTGATTTTCGCCTATATTTAGCACCTTACTAGGTACTTCTCCATATAAATTACCAGTTAATACAATTAAATCCTCTTTATACTCTTCTATAAGTTTCTTATCGATTCTAGGCACATAATAGAATCCATTAACAAAGGCATGCGATGATAATTTTGCTAAGTTGTGATAGCCATTTTTGTTTTTTGCTATTAAAACTATTTGATAGCCATTATCTTTTCTAGTTTTATCTAAGTGATCTTCACAAACAAAAAACTCACAACCAACTATTGGTTTTATTTCTTTTACTGAAGCTGTTTCTCCTTTCTCTTCTGCTTCTTCAATTTTAGCCGCTATAGATTTATTGTGTTTATTAACAGCATTAACAAAATGAAATGCTCCCATCATATTAGCATGATCTGTTAATGCTACTGCTGGCATATTATGCTCTGCAGCAACGGCTACTATATCTCCAACACTCATTGTAGATTGTAAAACAGAAAACTGAGAGTGATTATGTAAATGCACAAAATCAACAGCCTTTAAGTCTTCAATATTGCCTTTTATAGCTTCAGATGAAATACCACCAGTTTCTGCTTGCTGTAATCTTTCATTAATTTTAGCACTCTCTTGCTTTAAATTAATATGCTTTAAACCAATAAGCTTAATTGGCTGTGGATTTTCTTTAGAAAAATGATCAAAATAATCTGGTTGAACATCTAATTGCTCAACTGTATATTGCTTTCTTCTAACTAATTCTAAAAAGCAACGTGTGGTTGCTTCAACATCGGCAGTTGCATTATGGGCTTCAGCAAAAGGTTGATTAAATAAAAATTGATGTAACTCTGTTAGTGTTGGTAATTTAAATTTTCCACCTCTACCACCAGGAATTTGACACAAACTAGCAGTATGCTCTGTACAGGTATCTAAAACTGGCAACTCCTGAAGTTGGTTTTCTACATTTTCTCGAACAAATTCTGCTCCCATTATGTTGAGATCGAACTTTACATTTTGCCCTACTACAAATTTTGTTTTACCTAATGCTATATTAAACTTTTCTAAAACCTCACTTAAATCTACACCTTGTTCTTCTGCTAATTCTGTAGAAATACCATGTATTTTTTCGGCATCATAAGGAATATTAAACCCTGTAGGCTTTATTAAATAATCCTGACTTTCAATACAGTTTCCCATTTCGTCATGTAATTGCCAAGCAATTTGAATACATCTTGGCCAATTATCTGTATCTGTAATTGGGGCATCCCAACGTTTAGGCAAACCAGTAGTTTCTGTATCGAAAATTAAGTACATTCTCTATCTTTAGTATTTGTTTATAAGCCGTTTAAGAATTGAAAACGGAGCTTATAAAAATACAGAAAATTGTCTCTTTAAAAAGTGAAAGTTATAAACAGTTGTAAACAAAAAATGTCACCTAATTTTTATAGATGACATTTTATATTTTTCTTATAAGGAATGTGCTACATACACATTAAACCATCTATAGTGGTTTGTATCGATCCATCTGCATCTCCACATTCTGTAATTTGAGTTCCTAATGCCGTTTTATATGCATTACATACTGTTTCATAATTTGCATCACCAGGCATTGCGGCATTATAATTAACTAATGTAGCAGCAACAGTTGCTGTTGCAGTAGTACAAGGGTCTACAGGTCCAGGAGTAGCGGTTACAGCTACTAAAGGGATATTATGAAAAAATCCATCTTTAAAATTAACAGATGATAATCCTGAACTGTTAAACGCATTAAAATAAAATGCTCCAGATACTAAACCTTCCTCTACGCTTAACTCTCTTATATTTATAACACCATCTGCAGGATATTCACTTGAGGCTGGCGTATTATTTGTTGACCAAAATACATCATTAACATCTAGAAGTGTAGCAAAAGAGGGATTATTAGATACTTCATAACAATTTCCCGGTGTATTGCCATAAACCGTTTCAGGTTTAGTATCACAAACAAAAGCATCAGATGGAAAAGCAACCAAAGTAACAGTTTCAAAATTATCTGAACCAACAATTGTTATAACTCCAGAGCCATCTATGTTGGCAGAGTAAGAAACACCTTCCCATAAGTTACCATCTTTATTGGCTTTAAATGCGGGAGTATTAAATTCAACATCATCTCCACATCCAAAAAAAGTAAAGACAGTTAGAGCTAAAACGATAATTTTTTTCATAGTAATTAGTATTTCGAGGAACCAAAAATAAAATAAAAAATAACAATGCAATAGATTTAGTATAAAAACTTGATATTTAAATAAATATTGTATCTTTGCGCACTTATTAATAATCGAGGTCGAGAACCTCACAAATTAATTTTTTATGCCTGTAAAAATTAGATTACAAAGACACGGTAAAAAAGGAAAACCTTATTACTGGATCGTAGCAGCAGATGCTCGTGCAAAAAGAGATGGTAAATACTTAGAAAAATTAGGTGCTTACAATCCAAATACTAATCCAGCAACTATCGAATTAGATGTTGACGGTGCAGTTAAATGGCTACAGAATGGTGCACAACCTACTGATACTGCTAAAGCATTACTATCTTACAAAGGCGCTTTATTGAAAAATCACCTTGCTGGTGGTGTTCGTAAAGGTGCATTGACTGAAGAACAAGCTGAGAAAAAATTCACAGCATGGTTAGAGGAAAAAACTGGTAAAGTAGATGCTAAAAAAGATGGTTTAGCTAAAGCTAACGCTGATGCTAAAGCTAAAGCTTTTGAAGCTGAAAAAGCAGCAAATGAAGCAAGAATCGCGGCAGCTGCTCCAGTTGTTGAAGAAGAAGCTCCAGCAGAAGAAACTGCAGCTACAAACGAAGAAGAATAGAAAATTAATTTTTTATACTTTTAAACTCCGATAGTTGCTATCGGAGTTTTTTATGCAAAATAGTTATGAATAAAGACGCGTGTTTTTTCCTTGGGAAAATTGTAAAAAAATACAGTTTTAAAGGAGAACTTTTAATAAAATTAGATACAGATGAACCTGATTTATATGAAAATCTTGAATCTGTATTTATAGACTTAAGAGGTAATTTAATTCCTTTTTTTATTGAAAGCTCTCAATTACATAAATCTGAATTATTACGTGTGAAATTTGAAGATGTCGATACAGAAACAGACGCAGACGCTCTAATTAAAAGCGAATGCTACTTACCTCTTTCTTTTTTACCAGAACTTGAAGATGATAAATTTTATTTTCATGAAATTATTGGTTTTTCTGTAGAAGATATCAATTTCGGTCACGTTGGAATCATAAAAGGAGTTAACGATACAACCTCACAATCTCTTTTTGAAATTGATAGAAACGGCATCGAAATTTTAATTCCTATGAATGACCACTTTATAAACAAAGTAGATAAAGAAAATAAAAAGATAATTGTTGATACTCCGGAAGGCCTTATAGATTTATATATTGAAGACTAATTTACTATGAATAAACCTTTTAAATTCAAAGAGTTCACAGTTAACCAAGACCAATGCGCTATGAAAATAGGTACTGATGGTGTTTTATTAGGAGCTTGGTCTAGTATTGAAAAAAATCCATTTGCCATTTTAGATATTGGTGCTGGCACAGGTGTTCTATCTTTAATGCTAGCACAACGTAGTAATGCAGAAGTTATTGATGCTTTAGAAATTGATGAATTAGCTTACGAACAATGTGTTGATAATTTTGAAGCCTCAAATTGGGGAGATAGATTATTTTGTTATCATGCAGATTTAGCAGAATTCACAGAAGAAATTGAGGATAAATACGACTTAATTATTTCTAATCCGCCATTCTATTCTGAAGATTTTAAAACTGAAGACTCCCAACGTGATTTAGCACGTTTTCAAGACGCAATGCCTTTTGAACATTTAGTAGATAGTGCTTCAAAACTATTAATTGATGACGGTATTTTTTGCGTTATTATTCCATTTAATGAAGAATCACGTTTTATTACATTAGCATCTGCAGTAAATTTAAACGTTAATAAAATTCTACGCGTTAAAGGCAATCCTAAAACAGAATTTAAACGTAGTCTTTTAGAATTTTCTTTTTATAAAAGCGACATAAAAACCTCGGAACTTACTATAGAATCTGCAAGACACAAATACACAGCAGATTATATTAATCTAACAAAAGATTTTTACTTGAAAATGTAGATTTTAAATTGTTAACTGCAAACGTTTTCGCTATTTTTGAAAACCGAATTTAAAATTACATTATGAAACCAGATTTATTTGAAGCACCAGATTATTACAATCTTGATGAGCTTTTAACTGAAGAACATAAATTAGTACGTGACGCAGCCCGTGAATGGGTTAAACGTGATGTCTCTCCTATTATTGAAGATTACGCTCAAAGAGCTGAATTTCCAGAACAAATTGTTAATGGATTAGCAGAAATAGGTGCTTTTGGACCATATATTCCTGAAGAATATGGTGGCGCAGGTTTAGATCAAATTTCTTATGGATTAATTATGCAAGAAATAGAACGTGGTGACTCTGGCGTTCGTAGTACAGCATCTGTACAATCTTCTTTAGTGATGTATCCTATTTGGAAATATGGAAACGAAGACCAGCGTAAAAAATATTTACCAAAATTAGCTAGCGGTGAATGGATTGGAAGTTTTGGATTAACAGAACCAGATCACGGTTCTAATCCAGGTGGAATGGTTACTAATTTTAAAGATATGGGAGACCATTATCTTCTTAATGGAGCAAAAATGTGGATTTCAAACTCTCCTTTTTGTCAAATTGCTGTTGTATGGGCTAAAAACGAAGAAGGCCGTATTCATGGTTTAATTGTAGAACGTGGCATGGAAGGTTTCTCAACTCCAGAAACGCATAACAAATGGTCTTTACGAGCTAGTGCAACTGGGGAACTTATTTTTGATAACGTTAAAGTACCAAAAGAGAACTTATTACCAAACAAATCTGGATTAGGCGCACCATTAGGTTGTTTAGATTCTGCTCGTTTTGGTATTGCTTGGGGTGCAATTGGAGCTGCAATGGACTGTTATGATACTGCTTTAAGATATAGTAAAGAAAGATTACAATTTGGCAAACCAATAGGTCAATTTCAATTACAACAAAAGAAATTAGCCGAAATGATTACAGAAATTACCAAAGCGCAATTATTAGCTTGGCGTTTAGGTGTCATGAGAGAAAAGGGCACTGCTACTTCTGCTCAAATCTCCATGGCAAAGCGTAACAACGTTGATATGGCTTTAAAAATTGCTCGAGATGCTAGACAAATGTTAGGTGGTATGGGAATCTCTGGAGAATACAGCATTATGAGACACATGATGAACCTAGAAAGTGTAGTAACCTATGAAGGTACGCATGATATACACTTACTAATTACAGGTTTAGATGTTACTGGGTTAAATGCTTTTAAATAGATCTCTAAACAACATTTGGTAATTTATTCTTAGATATAAAAAAGACTAAATAATATAAAAATGCTCCTCTATTTGATGAGCATTTTTTTTATGCTATTTTTACTTATATGTTTTCAGCTAAAAAGAGGTTAGATCGCGCTTATAAAGAAGCAAAAATTGTCGACTTTGATAATGACAGTAAGATTATATTGTTTAGTGATTGTCATCGCGGTGATAATAGTTTTGCTGATGATTTTGCAAATAATAGAAATATCTATTTTCATGCTTTAAAACATTATTATGCTGAAGGCTTTAGCTATTGTGAACTTGGTGACGGTGATGAATTATGGGAAAACCTCTCTTTTGAATCCATTTTAAATGCTCATAAAAACGTATATCTGCTAATGAAGTTATTTCATGAACAAGATCGTTTGCATATGATATGGGGAAATCACGATATGGTTTATAGAGATCCTAAATATGTAAAGAAGTATTTATCTACTTATTTTGATGCTAAAACTGGAGAAGATGTCGATTTGTTTTGTGATATAAAATATCATGAAGCTGTAGTATTAAGACACACACAAACAGAGCAAGAATTATTTTTAACGCATGGCCATCAAGCAGATTGGTGGAATTATATTTTCTGGAAATGGAGTCGATTTATGGTACGCGTACTTTGGAAACCCTTAAATGTTATGGGGATTGCAGATCCAACAAGTCCGGCAAAAAACTACAAAGAACTTATTAAAGTAGAACGTAGAACAAAAAAATGGATTGCAGATAACAACAATTTATTAACCATTGTAGGCCATACGCATAGACCTCGTTTTCCTGAACCCGGTGACATTCCCTTTTTTAATGATGGTAGCTGTGTACATCCAAGAAGCATAACTGGCATTGAAATTGAGAATGGTGAAATCTCATTAATTAAATGGCAGATTGCTACTACAGAAGATGGCACCTTACAAATTGTAAGAGTATTATTAGAAGGACCTACTGCACTGGAAAACTATAAAACAAATTAGCTTTCTGGCGCTAACTCAACCTCTAAACCTTCCATTTCTGGTGTTATTTGTATTTGGCAACCTAAACGAGAATTATCTTTAACATAAAACGCTTCAGAAAGCATAGCTTCTTCATCGTCTTGCATTTCTGGTAATTCTGTTTTACTTAGTACATAACATTGACAAGAAGCACACATAGCCATACCTCCACAAACTCCTATTGTGCCTTCTGGAGCTAACTCATAAGATCGTACAACTTCCATTAAATTCATTGCCATATCTGTTGGCGCTTGAATTTTGTGAATTGCACCTTCTCTATCTGTTATTGTAATATTTATGTCTTGCTCCATAATTTTTCTATAACAAAATCTATACCTTTTATTCTATCTTTTTAACTACTGCTTTTGGTGCTTCCTTTCTAGTACCATCAAAACCATCAACTCCTGCTACTGTTGTATATTTCATTACGTAGCGTTTTCCAGGGTTTATTATTTGATATGCAGATTGACACATTAATGTTGCTTCATGAAAACCACACAGAATTAATTTTAATTTACCTGGATATGTATTAACATCCCCTATAGCGTATATGCCTGGAATATTGGTTTGATAATCTAAACTGTTATTTACTTTAATAGCATTTTTCTCAATCTCTAATCCCCAATTTGCAATTGGCCCTAGCTTTGGTGACAAACCAAAAAGTGGGATAAAGTGATCGGTCTCAATTTCGAATTCTTTTTCAATATGCTCTGCTTGTTTTACAACAACACCCGAAACCTTATCATCTCCAAGAATACCAACAACTTCTGCTGGAGTTACTAAATTAATTTTGCCTGCATTCTTTAATTCTTGTACTTTTTCTACAGAATCTAAATGCCCACGAAATTCATTTCTTCTATGTATTAAAGTAACTTCTGAAGCAACATCGCTTAAAAAGATACTCCAATCTAAAGCAGAATCTCCGCCGCCTGCAATAACGACTTTCTTATTTCTATATATTTCAGGGTCTTTAATAATATACTCAACGCCTTTATCTTCAAAATCTGTAATATTATGAATTAAAGGTTTTCTCGGTTCAAAACTACCCAATCCACCTGCAATAGCAATTACTGGTGCTTGATGTTTTGTTCCTTTATTAGTTGTTACAATAAAACTACCATCTTCTTGCTTTTCTATCGTTTCTGCTCGTTCACCTAGAGTAAATCCAGGTTCAAATTGTTTACATTGCTCAAGAAGTTTTTCAGTTAAATCTCCTGCAAGAATTTCTGGGTAAGCAGGAATATCATAGATTGGTTTCTTTGGGTATATTTCCGAACATTGTCCGCCAGGTTGCGGTAATGCATCTATTAAATGACATTTTAACTTTAGTAAACCTGCTTCAAAAACTGTAAATAGGCCTGTTGGTCCAGCGCCAATAATTAGAATATCAGTTGTAATCATAAATCTTAATTCTCAATATTTATGACCTTCTCAATTTGAGGTGCGTATTTTTTAATAGTCATCTCGACTCCAGATTTAAGTGTCATTTGGTTAACACTACAACCAACACATGCGCCTTCAAGTTGCACTTTTACTAATTTATCATCTTCAATAGCTAACAATGAAATGTCTCCTCCATCACTTTGTAAAAACGGACGAATTTCATCTAACGCTTTTTCTACATTAACTCTAAGTTCTTCTGTTGTCATTTGCTATTTTTTAACTGCTGAGCATCCAGCCATTGTTGTTATTTTTATCGCTTCGGTTGGAGGTAAATCTGTATTTCTATTTACTACTTCCTGTACCACGTTTTGTGTTATTACCTCAAATGCTTTTTCTAATGCTGTAGCTGTTTGTAGTGCTGCTGGCCTACCTACATCACCTGCTTCTCGTATACTTTGTACTAAAGGAATTTCTCCTAAAAGCGGCACATTTAAATCTTCTGATAAATGTTTTGCACCTTCCTTTCCAAAAATATAGTATTTATTATCTGGCAATTCTTCTGGAGTAAAATAGGCCATGTTTTCTATAATACCTAAAACAGGTACATTAATACTTTCTTGCTGAAACATTGCAACTCCTTTTTTAGCATCAGCTAAAGCTACATTCTGTGGTGTACTTACTACAACTGCTCCAGTAATTGGAAGCGACTGCATAATACTTAAATGAATATCTCCAGTTCCAGGAGGTAGGTCTAACAGTAAAAAATCTAACTCGCCCCAAGCCGCGTCAAAAATCATTTGGTTTAATGCTTTTGCTGCCATTGGTCCACGCCAGACAACTGCTTGGTCTGGTTTAGTAAAAAATCCTATAGATAATATTTTAACGCCGTAATTTTCTACTGGTTTCATTTTAGATTTCCCATCAACTGTAACAGACAAAGGTCTTTCCATTTCAACATCTAACATAATTGGCATTGATGGCCCATAAATATCTGCATCTAAAACACCAACTTTAAAGCCCATTTTTGCTAATGTAACAGCTAAGTTCGCTGTTACTGTAGATTTACCAACACCACCTTTTCCAGAGGCTACTGCAACTATATTTTGAATACCAGGAATTGTTTTTCCTTTTATTTCATTAGAAGCAGGTTTTACAGGAGCTTCAACTTTTAAGTTAACTTTTACTTGTGCCTTTTCATAAACTTTTTCATGAATAGTTTTAAGTATTTCAACTTCGGTCTTTTTCCTTGCTTGCAAAGCTGGGTTTTTTATTGTTATATCCACTATTACCTCATCTGCAAAAGTGACTACATTTTTAACAGCACCACTGTCTACCATATTTTGCCCTTCTCCAGGAACCGTTATAGTTTCTAATGCTTTTAATATATCTTGTTTTGTGAATTTCATTCGCTAATTTAGATTTATTCTAAAGTGCAAAGATACTACATAAACCTTGAAGAATAAAGTGCTTAGTTTGAAGTTTTTTATTGTAGTATTTATAAAATTTATAATTATTTAAAGTGCTTTTGAAGGATCCCAATACACGCTCTCTAAATTTTGAATTTGATTATCAATAATTTCAACGCCTTCACTTTCTAAAAGCTGTTGCATAAGGTTTGTGCCATCAAAATGATGTTTTCCTGTTAACAATCCTTTTTTGTTAACTACTCTATGTGCTGGCACATCTTTTCCAACAGAACCATTCATAGCATAACCTACCATTCTAGCACTTCTTGGCGCTCCTAGATAATTCCCTATAGCACCATAACTTGTAACTTTACCATATGGTATTTGTCGGGCAACCTCATATACTTTTTCAAAAAAATTAAGTGTTTCGGTTTTCATAACAATGCGCTTAGGTTTTTTAATTATTATTTGGAAACACTACCATTCTTTAATAATATTAACTAAAGTAAAAATGGCTATAATTCCCGTTACCAATCCAATACTAAAATTAATATTTTTTTGTGATCTAAGTTTTTTGCTCTTTATACGTTTAAAGAAAAAGATATAAACGTAAAGCATTACAAAAGTTCCAGTTGCTGCACCTGCAACATAAGATGCTATACTAGTTATATTTAAAACCATTAAACTTGCCGTTGCTAATGTTGTCCCCATATAAGCCTGATAAGGTATAGGAAACACATTTAAACTCGACAGTAAAATACCCTGAAAAAAACGTCCTTTTTTACTAGTTACTATATGATCTACATCTGGCTTGGTCTCCTTATTAGCTAATAACAGAAAATAAATAGTAAGTAAAACAAAAATCACAAAAGCAACTCGTTGTAGTATATTAGTAACATCTGGGTGATTTGTTAAATAGCTAGCAAATAATAAAGCTATTAGTGTTTGAACAACAACAACAATGCAAACACCAATAGAAAACATAATAGCACGGTTGTGCCCATCATTAATACTAACCTTAGCAGCAGTCATGTTAAGTAAACCAGGAGGAATAACGCCAAGTATAGCAACTATTAATCCCAATCCAAAAGCGATTGTAATTTCCAAATTACTTAATTTTAAATCTAATATACGTAATTGGTTTGTTTTGTTCTAAATAGATACTCTCATAATGTGTTTGTATACTAGTAACCTCTTCTGGGCTTCCTTCTTGTTTATATACATTATGGTTTGCATACAATACTTCATGTCCTTCGCCATGTAATAAACCTAAAGTATAACCATGCATAAATTCACTATCTGTTTTTAAATTCATTACTCCATCTGGTTTTAAAACCTTTTTATAGCGTTTTAAAAATTCAGAATTTGTCATACGGTGTTTAGTACGCTTATATTTTATTTGAGGATCTGGAAATGTAATCCATATTTCATCGACTTCATTTTCTGCAAAGGCACAATCTATAAGTTCAATTTGGGTTCTTAAAAAAGCGACATTGGGTATGTTTTCTTCAATAGCCGTTTTTGCTCCTCTCCAAAACCTAGCACCTTTTATATCTATACCTATAAAGTTTTTATTAGGATATTTTTTTGCGAGTTCCACAGAGTACTCACCTTTTCCACATCCTAATTCTAAAACTAATGGATTTTCATTTTTAAATACAGAGGCATTCCAATGTCCTTTATACTCATAATCCGCATCAACTAAATCTTCACGCTTAGGTTGAAATACATTAGCGAATGTTTCATTTTCATTAAACCGCTTGAGCTTGTTTTTACTTCCCACTTACTTTAATTTAATTTTTTGGTAAAATTAAGGAAATATAAAAGAGTGGTTATATGATTACCTTTGATTTTTCTATAAAAGAAGGATATAATAAAGTTTACTTAATAAAAAGGAAACTTTATGTACCTTTTAGACGTTTTGCGATTAGTATGATAAAAAAACGAATTCTTGTTGCTCCACTCAATTGGGGTATTGGACATGCCACTAGATGTATTCCTATAATAAATTGGCTTATAGAACATAATTTTGAACCTATTATAGCTAGTGACGGCGAAGCCTTACAACTTCTTAAAACAGAATTCCCTGATCTTATTCATGAAACTCTTCCTGCTTATAATATAAAATATACAAAAAAAGGAAGCGATTTAAAATGGAAACTATTAGCACAAACTCCAAAAATGTTAAAAGCTAAAAAAGCTGAGAAAAAAACTACAAAACAACTCATAAATAAATATAATCTTTCAGGAATTATATCAGATAACAGGTTAGGCGTTAGAAACAAAAATGTGCCTTCTGTTTTTATTACTCATCAATTAAATGTATTAAGCGGAAACACATCAGCATTAAGCACAAAGATTCATAATGACATTATGAAGAAATTTGATTCTGTTTGGGTACCAGACTTTAAAAATGAACCAAATCTAAGCGGAAAATTAGGACACCTTAATAATGAGACAAAAATAAACGTAACTTATCTTGGTCCTTTAAGCCGATTACATAAAACGGAAACAAAAACAGAATACGATATTATGGTTTTGCTTTCTGGGCCAGAACCTCAACGCACTATCCTTGCTGACAAATTATTTGAAACATTAAAATATTTTGAGGGTAACATTCTCTTTGTAAAAGGGAAAATTGAAGCTGAGCAAACAGTTTCTAAAATAAATAATTTTACAATTTATAATTTTATGACTTCTAAAGCTTTGGAGCAAGCTATAAATAGTAGCGAACTTATTATTTCTCGTTCTGGCTATACTACAGTTATGGATTTAGCTAAATTAGGAAAGAAAGCCTTTTTCATTGCTACACCTGGCCAATTTGAACAGGAGTATCTTGCTGAAAATTTTGACAAGCTAGGCATAGTTCCAACTTGTAATCAAGAGCATTTTAAATTAAGTCAGTTAGAAAAAGTTAATGATTATAAAGGTTTACAGATGGAATATAGGAAACCAAATTTAAAAGAATTATTCAGTCTTTTCTAAAGTAAAAGAAAATTCACTTCCTACGCCTAATTCACTTTCAATATATATTTTTTCATCGTGAGCTTCTATAATATGCTTCACAATAGCTAAACCTAAACCAGAACCACCTTCTTTTCTAGAACCACTTTTATCTACACGATAAAAACGTTCAAATAGTCTTGGTATATTTTCTTTAGCAATACCTTCTCCATTATCTGTTACACGAACGATAACCTTATTTTTAATAAGGTTTTCGATACTTACCTCGGTTGTACCTTTTTCCCTACCATATTTAATAGAGTTAACAATAAGGTTTGTTAATATTTGCTGAATTTTCTCTTTATCTGCTTTAACATATATAGGAGTATTATAATCTATATCGAAAGTTAGTGTAATCTTTTTCTTTGCAGATTTCATTTCGAATAATTCAAAAACACTACTAATTAACTCAACAATATCAAAAGTTTCTGGTTCTAATCTCAAATCACCAACTTCTAATTTAGTGATCATATCTAAATCTTTAACAATATAAATTAATCGCTCTACGCCTTTATTTGCCCTATCTAAATATTTCTCTCTTATTTTCTCATCGTCTGCAGCTCCATCAATTAAAGTCTCTAGATAACCTTGTACAGTAAACAGTGGTGTTTTTAATTCATGTGATACATTACCTAAAAACTCTTTTCTATACTCTTCTCTATCTTTTAGTGTTTCTATTTCTATTTTTCTATCTCTTGCAAACCTATCTATTTCTTCTGTTAAAGTAACCATGTCTGTAGTTATTCTTTCTTTTCTAAAGGATGTAGATTCTAAAAGCGTTAAGTCTGCATATATTTGTTTTACTCTTCTATAAATAAAGTTTTGAACTCTATACTGAATTATTAAAAAAGACACACCGTAACAAATCAAACTAAAGACAACTAAAGGTAATAGCTTTAAATCGTAAAAAACATATAAAAAAACGCTCATTATGAGCGTTAAAACAACCGTTATAAACAGAGAGGTTCTAAAGGCAAACTTATATGTTTTCTTTAATTTCATATCTATTAACTAGTCTATAAATTTATAGCCGACACCTTTTATGGTCTTTATTGATTTATCTCCTACTTTTTCTCTCACTTTTCTAATATGCACATCAATAGTTCTACCACCTACAACAACTTCATTTCCCCATATTTTTTCTAAAATATCCTCTCTTTTAAACACTTTGCCTGGCTTTGAAGCTAATAGACATAAAAGTTCAAACTCTTTTTTGGGCAAGAGAATTTCTTTTCCGTTCAATGAAATTTTATATTCATCTTTATTAATTATTAGGCCACCTAATTTTAATATAGAGTCATTAGAATCATCAGTTTTTAAACGACGTAATAATGCTTTTACTTTACTAACCAAAACTTTTGGTTTAATTGGTTTTGTAATATAATCATCGGCACCAGCATCAAAACCAGCCACTTGAGAATAATCTTCGCCTCTTGCTGTTAGAAATGTTATTATAGTATTTTTTAAATCTGGTACTTTTCTTATTTGTTCACATGCTTCAATACCATCCATTTCAGGCATCATAACATCTAAAACAATTAAATGAGGTTTTTCTTTTTTAGCTTTTGCAACACCATCTATACCATTTCCTGCAGTTATAACTTGATAACCTTCATTTGAGAGATTGTAGCTTACAATTTCTAGAATATCTGGCTCATCATCTACAAGTAGTATTTTTATGTCCTGTTTATTCATTATATTTTTTGGTTAATTATAATAACGTAAAGATAAAATTATTCACATTATATATAATGTTCAAGAAATTAATAACATTATAGTAACATTGGTCTAACTTAAATTTAAACCGTTTAGTAGATTATAAACTATAGTATCCTAGCATTAAAAATCACCTCTTTATGTTATTATATCGTTAAAAATCTATTGCAAAATTGCAATAAACTGGCTTAACTATTTATTATGCTTATATTTGTAAACTAATTTTAAATAAACAATTATGAAAAAAATCTACTTTTTATTACTAACAATTTTGATAACCGCGACCTCTTTGGGGCAGAACATGCCAATTATTACAGCAATTGTAGATGGAGACTGTTCTGGTGGAAATCCAAAATTATTAGAAATTTATGCAGATGGTATAGTTGATTTTTCT
This sequence comes from uncultured Lacinutrix sp., assembly GCF_947500325.1. Taxonomy (GTDB): domain Bacteria; phylum Bacteroidota; class Bacteroidia; order Flavobacteriales; family Flavobacteriaceae; genus Lacinutrix. The sequence continues at coordinate 60,550 of NZ_CANMRQ010000015.1, read as the reverse complement.
TTATATTCTTTAGAGAATCAAACAAATGCAAATACAACTTGGGGAGCTACTCAAGATCTTAGTGCTCTTGGAACTGTAACTAATGCCTTTGTATATGTAACAACTACTGGAAGTGCTACTGCCATAGCAAGTGAATTTCCTTCAATAGCTAGTGCTCCAACATTAACAACTGGAACAATGAACTTGAATGGTGATGATAGAGTTAGAATTATTGTAACTGCAAATTCAATGGTTGTAGACCAATATGGTGTTGATAGTGTTGATGGATCAGGACAAACATGGGAATATGCTGACTCTTATGCTAAACGTGTAGATGGCAATGGACCTAATGCTACTTTTACAGAATCTGAATGGACTATTCCTGGAGCTGGAACTTTAAATACTTTAGGAACCTGTCAAGGCGGAATGGATACTTTTGAAACTTTAATGGGTGGTATCGGAACTTATACAACTACAATGTCTAGCACTCCTACAGTTTCAATAACTGGCTCAGTATCTAGTTTGGATTATTTTGAAGGCAATGGCCCATCAAATGAAGATAGCTTTAATGTTTCTGGAATTAATTTAACTACAAATATTACTGTAAACGCTCCAACAAATTTTGAGATATCATTAACCTCTGGTGGACCTTATTCTAATTCTGTTAGTGCTGTACTAACTGCACCAGGAACTGTAGCTTCCACACCAGTATATGTTCGTTTAGTTTCTGGATTAACTTCTAACACATACATGGGAGATATTACAGCTTCTGCAACAGGTGCTACAGACTCTACATTAGCTCTTACTGGAACCGTTTCACCTGCAACACCGCAAATTACTGTAAACGGAACAATAGACCCATTTAACTACCCTGAAGGTTCTGGACCTTCTGGCGAAGACACTATTTCTGTTTCTGGATTATTTTTAACTACTGGAATAACAATAACAGCTCCATCAAATTTTGAAGTATCTTTAACAACAGCTACTGGCTTTGCAACATCTGTTGTTGCGCCTTTAACTAATCCTGGTTCAGTAGATCCAACCACTATATATATTAGAATGGTTGCTGGTTTATTAGAAGCTAATTACATGGGAGATTTAATAGTATCTACAACAGGAGTTACAAATGAAATAAGACCATTAACGGGTAGTGTTACACCAGCTGCAACATGTGCTAATGTTGGAGACATTATCATTACTGAGATCATGCAAAACCCAAATGCTGTTTCAGATAATTTAGGTGAATATTTTGAAGTTTATAACACTACTGGATCTGCAATTGACATGGTAGGATGGGAGATTGTTGATCTAACTAATGCAGGTGAAAACTTTACTATTACTTCTTCTGTGGTTGTTCCCGGAAATGGTTATGCTGTTTTTGTAGCTAGTGCAAATCCAATGACAAATGGAGGAATTACTCCTGATTATGTTTATGATGGTACTTCTACGTTTTTAGGTAATGGCTCAGATGAAATTTCTATTCAATGTGGAGCAACTGTTATTGATGAAGTTCTTTGGGATAATGGTGCTACTTTCCCTGATCCAACAGGAGTAAGTATGGAGTTAGATATTCAAAAATTAAATAGTACCGATAATGACAATGGTGCAAACTGGAGTGTTGCTGTTACTATGTATGGAGATGGCGACTTAGGAACGCCAGGCGCTATAAATGACAACAATACATTATCTGTAGATAGTTTTGAAACTTCAAACTTCTCAATCTATCCTAACCCATCAAACACAGGGTTTGTAAACATTAAAACAACTTCAAATGAAGCTGTAAATGTAACAGTATACAATATTTTAGGAAAACAAGTTATCGCTCAAGAATTAGAGAATAATACATTAAATGTATCTAATTTAAATTCTGGAGTATACTTAGTAAAATTAACTCAAAACGGAGCTTCAACAACTAAGAAATTAGTAATTGAATAAATCCAAATTTTTTAAATTTAAAAGAGCGTTATCTATGGTAACGCTCTTTTTTATTTTATTTATTTTTGTTTAATAATGATTAATACCAAAGACATTTTTAATATAAAAACTGAAGCCGAATTTAACGCTATGGCTTTAAAGGTTTTTAAATTTCAATTTGATAATAATTTGGTTTATCGCTCTTTTTGCGATTTATTATATAAACATCCTAGCGATATAAAACATATTGAAGACATTCCTTTTCTTCCCATTCAATTTTTTAAATCGCACAACATATTAAGTTCTAAAGGAACTATTACAAAAACTTTTACTAGTAGTGGTACAACAGGTACTACAACAAGTAAACATCATATTACAAATCTTAGTATTTATGAAAAGAGTTTTACTAAAGCATTTCAACGTTTTTATGGAAATGTAGAGGACTATGTAATTTTAGCTTTATTACCAAGCTACATAGAAAGAGATGGATCTTCATTAATATATATGGTAGATGCAATGATAAAAGAATCTAAGCATCAAGACAGTGGTTTTTATTTAGATAATCTAGATGAATTAAGTAACACATTAATTACCTTAGATAAAAACAATAAAAAAGTACTTTTAATTGGTGTTTCTTTTGCTCTTTTAGATTTAATAGAAACTCATAATTTCAACCTTAATAATATTATTGTTATGGAAACTGGAGGTATGAAAGGTAGGCGTAAAGAAATTATAAGAGAAGAACTTCACAATACATTAAAAGTAGGTTTTGGCACAAAAACTATACATAGTGAATATGGCATGACCGAGTTATTAAGTCAGGCCTATTCTAAAGGCAATGGTGTGTTTAATTGTCCTAATTGGATGCGAGTTATAACACGCGATACCGAAGATGCCTTAACACTTTTACCTAAAGGAAAATCTGGAGGTATAAATATTATTGATCTAGCCAATATAAATTCTTGTTCGTTTATTGCAACTCAAGATTTAGGTCGTGTATATTCTGATAATTCATTCGAAATTATAGGTAGGTTTGACACCAGCGATATTAGGGGTTGTAATTTAATGGTTTTGTAATGATATTATTAAGACTACGACTTAGTAGTCATGAAAAAAATCTTAATTTTATTTTTCTTCGGAATTATTTCTACACAAGCGCAAACAGATTATAACACTAAAAAAGGTTTTATAATTCAAGGTTATGACGTTGTTTCCTATTTTGAAAACAAAGCAGAAAAAGGCAGCAAAGACTATACTGTGACTCATGACGGCGTTAAATACAAGTTTTCCTCTAAAGAACATTTAGAAACTTTTAATAAAAACCCTAAACGATATATACCGCAATACGGAGGCTACTGTGCTTATGCTATAGCAGAGAAAAGTAAAAAAGTATCTATTGATCCTGAAACGTTCGAAATACGAGATGGGAAGCTTTATTTATTCTATAATTCTTGGGGAACAAACACTTTAGAATTATGGTTAGAAAAAGATGTGAAAGGTTTACAAAAAAAAGCCGACCAAAATTGGGAATTGATTAATGAAATAGATTAATAGCTATGTTAAAGAAAAATTAGTTTAGTTGGTTGACTAATTTTTAGAAGCCTGTTATACCTCTCAGTATTCAGGCTTCTTTCTTTTAACTACTTATACTACCTTTATAATATAAGTATTCTTCTTTCCTTTATTTAATACTACGTATTTATCATTTATTAAATCGCTATCCGTGATTTTATAATCGTCTTTAACTTTATTTTTATTTACCGACACGGCATTCTCTTTTAATGCACGTCTTGCTTCGCCATTACTAGCTAAGAAATTTGTCTTAGCAGCTAATGCAGCAATCATATCTAATCCTTCATTAATTTCTGTTCTTGAAATTTCTGCTTGAGGTACACCTTCAAAAACGTCTAAGAATAATTTTTCATCTAATGTTCTAATCTCTTCATTGAAGTTTTTACTAAATAAAATTCCTGAAGCTTTCTTAGCATTCTCAAAATCTTCTGCACTATGAACAAAAGTTGTTACTTCAAGAGCTAAACGTTTTTGTAACGTTCTTAAATGTGGATGCTCTTTATGTTCTTCAACAAGATTACTTATAGTTTTTTGGTCTAAAAAAGTAAAAATCTTAATGTACTTTTCAGCATCTTCATCGGTTGTATTCAACCAAAATTGATAAAATTTATATACCGATGTTTTTTCGGCATCTAGCCATACATTACCACCTTCGCTTTTTCCAAACTTAGAACCATCTGCTTTAGTAATTAAAGGACAGGTCATTGCGTAAGCTTTGGCCGTTTCATCTCCAACATTCATTCGTCTTACTAACTCTGTTCCTGTAGTAATGTTTCCCCATTGATCGCTACCTCCCATTTGTAATTTACAGCCCATAGTTTTATGTAAATGGTAAAAGTCATAACCTTGAATTAATTGGTAAGTAAATTCAGTAAACGACATTCCAACACTGCCATCATCACCAGACAATCGTTTCTTCACAGAATCTTTAGCCATCATATAATTCACCGTCAAACGCTTACCAACATCTCTAGCAAAGTCGATAAATGAGAAATTTTTCATCCAATCGTAATTATTTACTAAGATTGGAGCATTTTCTGCTTGAGAATTAAAATCTAAAAAACGAGATAATACATTTTTAATCCCAGCTACATTATGCGCCAAAGTAGCTTCATCTAATAAATTACGCTCATCGCTTTTCCCAGATGGATCACCAATCATACCTGTAGCTCCACCAACTAAAGCTATTGGTTTATGTCCAGCCTTTTCTATATGCACTAATAAAATAATTGGAACTAAACTACCAATATGTAGAGAATCACTAGTTGGATCGAAGCCTACATAGGCTGTGGTCATTTCTTTATCTAATTGCTCATCTGTTCCAGGCATGATATCATGTACCATTCCTCTCCAACGTAATTCTTCTACAAACTTATTTGCCATTTTTACTGCATTATTTATTATCGATAGCAAAGATAAAAATCAATGCATAATTAAGATACAATATTGAATATTTCTTACATTAGACCTATGATTTTAGTTACAGGTGGAACTGGCATGGTAGGTGCTCATTTACTCTACAAATTGTTAAATGAAGAACAAAACATTCGTGCCATATACAGAAATAAAAAAAAGTTTGAGATAGTAAAACGCATCTTTTCTTACTATAATGATAATACTGAAGCTCTTTTTAATAAAATTGAATGGATTCTTGCAGACCTTAATGATATACCGTCTTTAAACGATGCATTTAAAGATGTTACTCATGTATATCATTGTGCTGCATTTGTATCTTTTGAACCAGATAAGTTTTATTTACTAAAGAAAACAAATATAGAAGGTACTGCAAACATTGTAAATCTATGTTTAGCAAATAAAACTCAAAAGTTATGCTATGTAAGTTCTATTGCTGCTATTGGTTCTTCAAAAAACAACGAACCCATTACAGAAGAAACCGATTGGAATCCTGAAAAAGATAACAGCGTGTATGCCATTACTAAATACGGTGCTGAAATGGAAGTATGGCGTGGCACCCAAGAAGGCTTAAATGCAGTTATTGTTAATCCTGGGATTATATTAGGCCCTGGGATATGGAAATATGGTAGTGGTGGTTTATTTACACGAATCTATAAAGGTTTACCTTTCTACACAAAAGGTGTTACTGGTTATGTCTCTGTAAATGATGTTGTGAATGCGATGATTGGTATTATGCAATCTCATATTATAAATGAGCGTTTTATTTTAGTTTCTGAGAATTTAAGCTTTGAAACTTTTACTAAACAGACTGCAATTGCATTAGGTGTAAAACAACCAAAAAAAGAAGCCAAACAATGGCATTTAAATCTATTTTGGAGATTTGATTGGCTAAGACATAAACTCGTAGGAAAACGCAGACAAATGAGTAAACATAATGCTCAATCTGCAACGACTAAAGATTATTATAATAATGATAAAATTATTAAAGCTTTAGGTTTTAAGTTTATGGTAATCGCAAAGAGTATTGAAAATGTTGCTAGCTACTTTTTAGAAGATCAGAAAAATTAATTACTTTTTCTCTTTTATTTGTTTTTTAAGTTCTCCTATTCCCTTTTGTTTTTGAGATTGTATTTTCTTTAATTTAGCTTTGCCTCCATTAGCTTTATAAATAGAATCTTGTTTAATTGTTCTTATTTTATTAATAGAATCTCTTATCGTTTTTTCTTTTTTCTCTTTGGCTTCAATTTCTTTATAGACATCCCTTAGAACTGTTAAACTATCTTCTACTTGTTTATATATTTCAGTATACTTGTCAATATTATAAGCATAAAAATTATTACTATTATTAAAGCGTATACTATCTATATTATGTCTTTTAAAAATATACTCATTTGGGGCGATTCCTATATTTTCTATTTTCTTTTTATTAGTTCCCTTAGCAGAAGATATTATAGCCATATCTACCAATATCGCAACCATTTCATCTTGAGACAATAAATCTTTAGGTTTTTCTGGTTTCTCAACATTATAACAAGATGTAAATAACATCCCTAATATTAATAATATGCCGTAGTAAAACTTCATTATTATCTATTAAAAGTTAATTGCTTTGCGTATTTAGTATCATAAAACTTGAAGTTTTTATACGCTAATCCACCATTAATAAATGTATATAAAATTCTAGATTTAAATGTTGTTCCTTCAAAAGGAGACCAACCACATTTATACAGAATATTATCCTTATTAACAGTCCAAGGTTTATTTAAATCTATAATCACTAAATCTGCATAATAACCTTCTTTTATATAACCTCTTTTTTCTATTTGAAATAATATAGCTGGATTATGACACATTTTTTCTACAATTTTTTCTATAGAAATTTGCCCTTGATGATACATTTCTAATAAAGCTGGTAGAGCATGTTGTACTAATGGCCCACCAGAAGGTGCTTTAGTATACACATTACTTTTCTCCTCTATTGTATGCGGTGCATGATCTGTAGCTATAACATCTATACGATCATCTAGTAATGCTTTTAAAAGCTGACTTCTATCATTTTCAGTTTTTACAGCAGGATTCCATTTTATTAATGTTCCTTTTTCATCATAATCTTTATCATTAAACCAAAGGTGATGAATACAAACCTCTGCAGTAATTTTCTTTTCACTTAAAGGTATTTTATTATCAAAAAGCGCCGTTTCTTTACCTGTTGACAAATGAAACACGTGCAATCTAGCACCTGTTTTCTTTGCTAACTCTATAGCTTTAGATGAAGAAATATAACATGCTTCTTCACTACGAATAATAGGGTGAAACTTAACAGGAATATCATCACCATAGCGTTCTTTATATACTTCTGTATTTGCTTTTATTGTTGCCTCGTCTTCACAATGTACTGCAATTAATAAATCTGTACTAGAAAATATTTTTTCTAGCACCTCTGGATTATCCACAAGCATATTACCTGTAGAAGATCCTAAGAATAATTTCAAAGCTGCTACTTGTTTAGGGTCTACTTTTAATATTTCATCTAAATTATCATTAGTCCCACCAAACATAAAAGAATAGTTCGCATAAGAAGTATTTTTTGCTATATCAAATTTTTCATTTAATTTTTCAATAGTAGTTGTTTGTGGATTAGTATTAGGCATCTCAATAAACGACGTAATACCTCCAGCAATAGCTGCACGAGATTCGGTTTCTATATTTGCTTTATGCGTTAAACCTGGCTCTCTAAAATGCACTTGATCATCAATAGCTCCAGGAATAACATACTTACCTTCTGCATCAAATACATTCACATCAGCAGATTTTGGACTAATTGAACGATCAATTTTCGTTATAAATTCGCCTTCAATTAAGATATCTCCCTCAAATACAACACCTTCGTTTACAATTTTGGCGTTCTTAATTAGTGTTATTCTATCACTCATTATTTTTTTTATTGAATAGACTTTTAAATTTCATAGTAATAACTCCAAATATGGCTTCAGAAATAATTCCTGAGCTTAATTTAGACTTTCCTTTTGTTCTATCTGTAAATATTACTGGAACTTCAACAATTTTAAAACGTTTTAAATGCGCTCTAAATTTCATCTCAATTTGAAAGGCATAACCTATAAATTTTACTTCATCTAAGTTTATTGTTTCTAATACTTGTCTTTTATAGCAAATAAAGCCAGCTGTAGCATCTTGAATACGCATTCCAGTAATTAATTTAACGTAAATGGATGCTCCATACGATAAAATAATTCTACTTAAGGGCCAATTTACAACATTCACTCCTTTTACGTATCTAGATCCAATAGCTAAATCTGCATTTTTAGAACAAGCTTCATATAATCGGACTAAATCTTTTGGATTATGCGAAAAATCTGCGTCCATTTCAAAAATATAATTATAGTCTCTTTTTAAACACCATTTAAAACCATGAATATACGCAGTACCTAAGCCAGATTTCTCTTCTCGGGTCTCTAAAAACAATTGATTAGAAAACTCTTCTTGAAGTTCTTTCACCTTTAATGCTGTTAGGTCTGGTGAATTATCATCAACTATTAATATATCAAAGGCTTTATCTTGAGCAAATACTGCTTTTATAATAGCTTCGATATTTTCAATCTCATTGTACGTAGGAATGATGACAATAGCGTCCTTCATTAATTGAATATATTTTAGAGCAAATGTACATATTTTGAAACTTTATTATTTGTAAATATTTCTTAATAAATAACATCCAACTCTAAATAATTATAATAATTTTACAGATATGTTACGCGAAGTCTTTTCTACTGAACTGCACACCATTTTATTAATGGTTTGTCTATTGTTGGTTGCTATAACTAAATTAATGTTTCCTAAACGTTTCCAAGATTTTATTTATATGCTATTTAATTTTAGATATTTAAAAATCTATGGTAGAGAACAAAAATTTCTTGATTTATTTGAAGGCTTACTTTTTACAAATTTGGTTATTGGATTATCTATTTTTAGTTTAAATATATATAAGCATAGCTCAGATTTTAGTAACAGTACTATTAAAATGTTTATATTTAAACTTGCCATTGCAATAGCCTTATTTATATTAATAAAAGTACTAATAGAACGCATTATAAGTAGTATACTAAGTTTAGATTTTATAATTAATAATTACATTTTTGAAAAAATTAGTTACAAAAATTTTTTGGGCATATTATTAATTCCAATAAATGCAATTATGCTATTTAGTTTCACTCCTAATAAAACAACGCTTCTAATTGCAGCATCTATTTTAATAGCAATACACTCTATTGGATTATTTTTCTTTTTTAAAAACAATCTAAACTTAATAAAGAAACATATATTTTATTTTATTTTGTATCTTTGCGCACTTGAAATTTCGCCTTATGTAATTTTGTACAAGTCATTTACAAAAATACAAGGCAACTAAACAAAGCTATTAAATATGAAAGTGAAAACAATTTTAGTCTCTCAACCCGAACCTAAAATAGAAAATTCGCCATATTTCGATCTATCTGAAAAACAGAAAGTTAAAATCGATTTCAGACCATTTATTCACGTAGAAGGCGTCCCATCTAAGGAAATTAGACAACAAAAAATTGACCTAACAAAATTTACTGCTATTATATTAACTAGTAGAAATGCTGTAGATCACTTTTTTAGAGTTGCAGAAGAAATGCGCTTCAAAGTGCCAGACGCTATGAAGTATTTTTGTCAATCTGAAGCTGTTGCTTACTACCTTCAAAAGTATGTTGTTTACAGAAAACGTAAAATATATGTTGGTAAACGTACTTTTGCTGAGTTATCTCCTTTAATTAAAAAATATAAAGACGAGTCTTTTTTACTACCAGCTACAGACAAATTAAAACCTGCAGTTCCTAAAGTACTAAATGATTTAGGAGTAAACTGGAAAGAAGCTGTTTTCTATAAAACTGTTATTAGTGATTTATCTGATTTAGAAAATGTAACCTATGACATTTTAGTTTTCTTTAGTCCTTCTGGCATAGAATCTTTATTCCATAATTTTCCAGATTTCAAACAAAATGAAACCCGTATAGCTGTTTTTGGTAATACCACAATTAAAGCTGTTGAAGCTAAAGGTCTAAGAGTAGATATTGCTGCTCCAACTCCTGAAACACCTTCAATGACTATGGCTTTAAAAAAATATATAAACACTGTAAATAAGAAATAGTTTCTTATTTAGTTTAATAATACAATACAAAAAAGGCTTCTCAATGAGAAGCCTTTTTTGTACTTATAGAAATAGATATTCTATTCTAATTAATACCCATAACGTTGTGGTCCACCACGTCTTATTTCTTCACTAGCATTATCTTCAAACTGCTTAAAGTTTTCTCTAAATGCATTTGCTAATTTAAACGCTGTATCATAATACGCTTTATCATCATTCCATGTTGTTCTTGGGCTCAATACCTCGGTTGGAACACCAGGACAAGATCTTGGTTGCGCTACTCCAAATACTGAATGGATATGGTAGTCATCGTAATTATACAATCCTAAATCACCATTTAAGACCGCATTAATCATAGCACGAGTATATTTTAGCTTCATACGCTTACCAACACCATAAGAACCACCAGACCAACCAGTGTTTACTAACCATACATTTACGTTAGCATCTAACATTTTTTTGCTAAGCATTTCAGCATATTTAGTTGGGTGTAATGGCATAAAAGGCGCGCCAAAACATGCAGAAAAAGAAGGTTGAGGCTCAACAACTCCTGCTTCTGTCCCTGCTACTTTAGCAGTATATCCAGAGATAAAATGATAAGCAGCTTGTGCTGGTGTTAATTTTGAAATTGGAGGTAATACTCCAAAAGCATCAGCAGTTAAAAAGAAAATGTTTTTTGGATTTCTTCCTATTGATGGCTTTTTAATGTTTTCTATATGGTGTATTGGATAACTTACTCTTGTATTTTGAGTAATAGAGGTATTTTCGAAATCTACTTCTCCAGCTTCATTTAGTATCACATTTTCAAGAATAGCTCCTTTTTTAATAGCATCATAAATTTCCGGTTCTTGCTCTGCTGAAAGATTAATTACTTTAGCATAACAACCACCTTCAAAATTAAACACAGTATTCTCTGCAGTCCAACCATGTTCATCATCACCTATTAAGCTTCTATTAGGATCTGTAGATAGCGTTGTTTTTCCAGTTCCAGATAACCCAAAGAAAATGGCAGTATCTTCATCTTTACCAACATTTGCACTACAATGCATTGGTAATGTATTTTTAAAAACTGGTAAAATAAAGTTTAACGCAGAAAAAATACCTTTCTTAATTTCACCTGTATAACCAGTACCTCCAATTAAGGCAATCTTTTTTGTAAAATTTAAAATGGCAAAATTATGTTGACGTGTACCATCTTCATCTGGTACTGCCATAAATCCTGGTGCGTTTATTACAGTCCATTCTGGCGAAAAGTTTTCTAATTCGGCTTCAGTAGGACGCAAAAACATATTATATGCAAACATATTACTCCAAGGATATTCGTTAATAACACGAATATTCAATTTATAATTTTCGTCTGCACAGGCATAACTATCTCTAACAAATACTTCTTTTTCAGAAAGGTAATTTGTTACTTTATCATAAAGTTTATCAAATTTATCCGAATCAAACGGAATGTTAATATCTCCCCACCAAACGCGATCTTTAGTAATATCATCTTTTACTATAAAACGATCCTTAGGTGAACGTCCAGTAAACTCACCTGTGTTAACAGCTAAAGCACCAGAAGAGGCTTGAACGCCTTGCTTCTTCTCAATAGTAACATCATGTAGGTCTTCAGGAGATAGTTGGTATTGAACATTAGCATTCTTAATACCGTATTTTTCTAACGAAATCGATTTCGCAGATTTTGTATGGTTTACCATAATTTAGTATGTTGTTTAAGGTGCAAAATTACACATTATTATAAGATTTCCTCAAAAATCTTATTACTTTTTAAAAAGCTTATTAACAAGACTATCCATGCAGCAATAAGTAAGACACCTCCAATTGGTGTAATAAAACCAATCACTTTAAAATCTATAGTAGATAATGTATTTGTGGCTAAAAGATAGATAGATCCCGAAAAAAAGAAAACTCCAGCACCAACCAAATAGTATATTATTTTTCTTGTTTTTATAGATAATATTTTAGAAACACCAATAAATAAAAGCAATAAGGCATGATACATTTGATAGCGTACTCCAGTTTCGAAAGACTGCATTGCATCAACCGAAAGTAATGGCTTTAAACCATGAGCTGCAAAAGCGCCAATAACAACAGCTAGCAAACCAAAAATTGTTGCTAAAATTAATATTTTTCTATTCATAATATTTTAATATTTGAGTTTAAATAACGTTTGCATTTTATTACATTCGCAGAACAAAATTACTCAACAAATCTCATTATGCGAAAGATTTTAGTTATTGGCTCTGGAAAATCGACCTCTTATTTAATAAAATATTTATTAGACAAATCTGAAAGTGAAAACCTTCACGTTACCGTTGGCGATTTAAACATTGATAATGCCTCAAAATTAGTAGGAAACCATAAAAATGCAACTGCTATTACTTTAGATGTTTTTAATGAACAGTCAAGAGTTGAAGCTGTAAAAGGAGCAGATATTATTATTTCAATGCTTCCAGCACGTTTTCATATAGAAGTTGCCAAAGACTGTATTACTTATGGTAAAAACATGGTTACTGCATCCTATGTAAGTAAAGAAATGCAAGCTTTAGATGAAGCTGCAAAAGAAAAGGGTTTAGTTTTCATGAATGAGATTGGTGTAGATCCAGGTATTGATCATATGAGTGCTATGCAAGTTATTGATCGTATTACAGACCAAGGTGGGAAAATGATTTTATTCGAATCGTTTACTGGTGGTTTAGTTGCTCCTGAAAGTGATAATAATCTTTGGAACTATAAATTTACTTGGAACCCAAGAAACGTAGTAGTAGCAGGTCAAGGAAGTGCTGCTAAATTTTTACAAGAAGGCACTTATAAATACATTCCATACAATCGTTTATTTAGGCGAACTGAATTTTTAGAAATAGATGGTTTTGGTCGTTTTGAAGCTTATGCCAATCGAGATTCTTTAAAATACCAAAGTGTTTATGGTTTAGAAGATATTAAAACACTATATAGAGGTACAATACGTCGCGTAGGGTTTTCTCGTGGTTGGCAAGTATTAGCTGCTTTAGGCATGACAGACGACAGTTATACAATAGATGATAGTGAAAACATGAGTTATCGTGATTTTGTGAACTCGTTTTTACCATATAGCCCAACAGATTCTGTAGAACTTAAGTTTAGGCATGCTATAAAAATAGATCAAGATGATACTATTTGGGATAAATTTATTGAACTAGATATTTTTAACCCAAACAAAATGGTTGAACTTAAAAAAGCAACTCCTGCACAAATACTTCAAAAGATTTTAATGGACAGCTGGACATTAGATGAACATGATAAAGATATGATTGTAATGTACCATAAGTTTGGTTACGAACTTAATGGAGAGAAGCATCAAATTGATGCAACAATGGTTACATTAGGTGAAGATCAAACCTATACAGCCATGGCTAAAACAGTTGGCTTACCTGTAGCAATGGCAGCTATGGCTATACTTAATGGAAAAATAAAAACACCAGGTGTATTAGTTCCAATTACAAAAGAGGTATACGAACCTATTTTAAAAGAATTAGAAGATTATGGTGTTGTTTTTAATGAAAAAGAAGTACCATACTTAGGATATAACCCTTTAAATGTTTGAAGAGCACCAAAAGCTAGTTCTATTACATTAGAATTACAATATTAAATCATTTTAGTACTTTTATGTTTTAATCTGAAAACAAAAACAAGACTTGAAAGTAATAAATCAAAACATTCATATAGATGGTATCGATAAAAAGATACTTCGTGCGTTAATGGCAGATGCCCGTACCTCTGTTTTAGAAATTGCTAGACAAGTAGGTATTTCTGGTGCGGCGATACACCAACGACTTCGTAAGTTAGAAAAATCTGGTTTAATTGCTGGCTCTAAATTTATAATTAACCCAAAAGTATTAGGGTATACTACTATGGCTTTTGTAGGCGTTTATCTAGACAAAGCCGTAAGTAATCCTGAAGCTGTTAAGCAGCTTAAAAAAATACCTGAAGTTTTAGAATGCCATTATACTACTGGAAACTGGAGTATTTTTATTAAAATATTATGTAAAGATAACGCTCATTTAATGCACTTATTAAATAACGATATTCAATCTATAACCGGAGTTTCTAGAACAGAAACCTTTATTTCTTTAGATCAACAAATAGAACGACAAATTAAAATATAAAAAAAGAGCTTCTAATGTTAGAAGCTCTTTTTTAAAGTTTTTTTGAGGCTAGTTATAATTAACTTATTCTATAATTAATTTTTTAACTGTAGCTATATTATTAGATGTTAAAGTCATTAAATACATACCTGAAGATAATTTAGAGCTTAAATTTAACTCTTTATCCTCTGTAATTCCATTTAAATCTTGGCCAAAAACAACACGTCCATTTAAATCTGTAATTTGCACTTTATCTAAAGCAATACCAGAATTTTTAATAGTAATGTTTCCATTTGATGGGTTAGGGTAAATCGTAAATAATGTGCTATTTAATGTGAAATTCTCATTAGAAAGTGTACTATCTAGAGCTCCTTCAGTAAAATTAATATCATCTAAAATCATCTCTTCAGAAGATGAATTTGAAGCAAATTCGATAACTAGCTGTGCATTACAACCCACATAAGCACTAAGATTTGCACTTAATGTTTGTATTGGTCCTTCAACTGCGTCAAAACCGGTACCAAAAATATCAATCAATGTAACCGTAGTTGCGGCTGCACATCCTGTTATTTCAACATACACTTTTAAAATATCAGTTGTTTCCCATGATGTTGTTTCTAAACGATACTTCAAATTTACTTCAGGATTTATAGTACCAGATAAATTTACAAGATTAAATCGCATAGTAATTTCACCGTCAGTATCTTCCATTACAAAGCTATTATTCCCTTCTATAGGCCCTTCTGGCATTTGTGAAGCTACTCCAGATGCATTAGCTACACCAAAAGCATCAAAATCTGAAAACCCTACACCAGTTGGATTTAAAGAATTAGTAAATCCTAATGTGCTTGGAGATGAATCTGGTGAGGTCACAACGACTTCCCCACAAGGCCCCACATAGTTTACGA
Organism: uncultured Lacinutrix sp.; assembly: GCF_947500325.1. Lineage (GTDB taxonomy): Bacteria > Bacteroidota > Bacteroidia > Flavobacteriales > Flavobacteriaceae > Lacinutrix. Next base: position 45,440 of record NZ_CANMRQ010000015.1, on the reverse strand, counting down.
GATCATGAACTGTTGTTTGATCTGCGTCAAAATAATAACACGTGTTAGCTCCAGTAAACCCAATTCCTGTAATACCTTCAAAATCTTGACTAACTTGTGCATAACTTGAAGAGATAGTTATTAGTAATAATAATAAGTAATTTTTTTTCATAATAATTATTGATTAAGGATAATAAGTATAAAGGTAGTATTTATATATTATTCTAAGACAAATACCCTCTTTAATATCATCACAAGGTAGGATGAGATGATATTAAAAAGGATAATATTTATCTCATAACATTAGCTTCTTGAAGGAAATATCCCTTCTAAAGCAATAACATAGTTTACTCCTAAATAAGGGTTGTCTATATTAAAAGCTCTTTGCCCACCTGTATTTCCTGTATTTCCTGTGATAGAAACAGCTCCAGTAGCTCCTAAAGCACTGTCTGCTGGATCACTGTTATATGGCGTTCCTGAAGCAGCATTACCTAGTACATTTCCTGCAGCATCATTAGTCCCTCCATCTTCTTCATTACAAGGCATAGTACTTGTTCCTCTAAGACTAGTCCCATCATGATTATGATTAGGTAACTCATTAATAGTTAATGTTACAGTTTCTCTACCTCCTTTTTCGCCTTCTGTTACAGTACTTAGCCCTGGGCCATTACCCATACCTTTTGCTACTCTACCTCTTAAATCTGGTAGACCAAAAGTGGTTCTACCATCTCCTCCGTACATTGTTCCTAAAATAGAAAATAAAGCCGAATGGCTTGAAATAGCTAATAATTGACCGTTGCAAAACGCCCAACCTCTAGGCGCAAAGTTTCCGCCAAACATCATAACTTGTCCAATAAATGGGTCCATAATAATTAAGTTTTTTAAATTAGTAATTAATAGTTCTACAAAGCTATACCCAATGTCTAATTTATTTAACCGTGCATCTACGGATTGTTACAACCAAGTAAAAACACCTGTTTTTACAAATACTGTTTTTTATATGGATTAGTATGTTTAGTTTTATCTATTATTAACTATTAACATCTAAAAAACCAAAAAAATGAGTAATGCAAAAAATGTTGTAAACATTATAGAAGCAAAAGAATGGGCTAGAAGATGGCAAACAACTTGTCCAGATAACTGTAAAGCCTTTTTAATTCCTGCTGTAGACTTAATTGAGGCTCTTAAAGAAATGAATGTATTAGTACCAGTAAAAGGCAGCGAAAATTACACGTTAAATGATATAGATAATTCAGGTGTTCGGGCTTACATGGCAATAGATAAAAACACAAAAGAAGGTGGCGGAGAAAAATTATTAATTGTAGGCACAAAAACAGATTCTACAGGAAAGCACAGAGATATTATTGAAGGCGCAATACCAGTAGGTTCTATAGATGCAAGAGACTTAACTATAAATACTTTATTATCAAGCAGAATAGACAGTGGTGTTTTTGATTTTACTGCACCTTGTCCTAACGAATGTGATGAAAACAGCCCATTGTTATAATAATTAATGAAGTTAATCGATAGTTTTTTTAAATATTTTGGTGTTTTTTTACTTCTAGTTAACACTATACTTTTTACTAGTTATTACTTAAAAAACAAGTCTAAAGCATTAAAGTATTTTGTTATTTATTTAATAATAACATTTGTGATACTTTTTTCAAGTATTATAATTGTTATTGTTTTTGATGTAAAAAACAACTTATTTCTATCGCATTTTTATTTTATTTTTCAATTTATTTTCTTGTCTTTATTTTATAAGGAAAATTATACAAAACAACAGAGGAATTGGGTTAATGTTATTTTTTTTATTGTTTCAACAGTAATTATTATTCAATATATTAATGATTTTACTTTATTTAATAAATTTAATCTTTTAGAAATTTTATTAACTTCTTTTCCTCTTATTGTATACTCAATTATTCATTTGTATAACTCCTTAAGTAAACCAGGCAAATTCATGTACATAAATGCAGGAATACTAATTTACTTATCGGTTAGCTCACTCATATTTATTTTAGGAAACTATATCAGTAAAATAGATTCTTCAATTGCTTTTAATGTTTGGTTTTTAAATAAAGTTTTTTATGTTGGCTATCTATTATTAATATTAATTGAATGGAAAAAGAGTTTATGGAAAAATTAATATTACAAGCATTAGTATACGGTATTATTTTTCTAGTTTTGGTTACAACTGGACTGATTCTATTTTTCCATTACTCTAGACGAAAAATAATTCAAAAAGAATTAGAAAAAGCTGCATTAAAATTAGAAAATCAAAAAAAAATATTGCAAACCTCAATTGCTATACAAGAACGAGAGCGTAACCGTATTGCTCAAGATTTACATGATGCTATTAGCTCTAAACTAAATATTGTTAGTTTAAGTACTAATGTGCTTCTAGTAGATAAAACTATAGGAAAAAAACAGAAACAATCATTAGAACAAATATTAGATATAACAACTAACACTCTAGAAAGTTCTCGTAAAATAGCCCACGATTTACTACCTCCTATTTTAGACAAATTTGGGCTTAAAGCTGCCCTAGAAGAATTATTTGAAGAATGTACAGCAAATACTAATATTGATATTGAAAGTAATATAGAAAAGCTTTCAAAATTATCTAGAACTAATCAATTACATGTTTTTAGAATAGTGCAAGAGCTAATTAACAATTCTATAAGACATGGCAAAGCCAATGAATTGGTAATTTATATGGAACAAAACACTACTGGCTTTATTTTAAGGTATCAAGATAATGGTATAGGTTTTACTGTAAAAGATGTTAAAGAAAAACCAGGCATAGGTCTTCAAAACATAAAAAGTAGGGTTAAAATTTTAAATGGAGAATTAAAAATAGATAGTACACAAAATAGTGGAAGCCAATTTATAATACGTTGTAATTATGAGCAATAAAATAAAAATAGTATTAGCAGACGACGAGCTTTTATTTAGACAAGGTTTAAAAGCCATTTTTGAAAGTAATGAAACTATAGAAGTGCTTTTTGATGCTGAAAACGGTGAGGATTTAATACAATCATTAAGACAGGCTAAAGAACTTCCAGAAATTGTAGTTACAGATTTAAAAATGCCAGAACTTAATGGTGTTGAGGCCACAAAATTGATTAGAAAAGAATTTCCAAATCTTAAAGTTATAGCACTAACAAGTTACTTTAGCAAGCCCTTTATATTAAATATGATATCTATTGGAGCTGTTGCTTATTTAGCAAAAAACAGCACTCCTGCACTAATGATAAAAACAATTGAAGAGGTTTCAGATAAAGGGTTTTATTACGATGAACAAGTTATGCAATACATTCATGAGAGTATTGTAAACCCTGCAGATAAAAAAGTAAAATCTAATTTTGATACAAATTACTTTACTAAACGTGAAACAGAAATTCTAGAACTAATTTGCAAGCAATTAACGACTAATGACATTGCAGAAGCACTTTTTATTAGCCCAAGAACAGTAGAAGGACATCGCAATAATTTACTACTTAAAACAGAATCTAAAAATGTTGCTGGTCTAGTAATTTACGCTTTAAAAAATAAATTAGTGTCTTTAGAAAATGACACTTTTAATTAAAAAAAGCTCCTAAAATTATTTAGGAGCTTTTATATTGTCAGCGTTTTTTTTTAGTTAATCTCTACTTCCAAGAATTTGTAATGCCCAATATAATAAAGAGGCTAATGCTCCAATTGCTGCCACTAAATACGTTCTTGCAGCCCATTTAAGTGCATCTTCAGAACCTTTATACTCTTCTTGAGAGACCATGTTTTTATTTTTTAACCAAGCTAATGCGCGATTACTAGCATCGTATTCAACTGGCAATGTAATAAAGCTAAATAATGTTGCTGCTCCCATCATCACTAATCCTGCTATAGCAACATATTGTCCCATTGCACCCATGGCTTGACTTGCCATTAAAGCAATACCTCCAAAAATAACCCATTGTGACATTTTTGAAGTTACTTGTACTATTGGCACTAATTTAGATCTCATTGTTAAATAGCTATAGGCTGTAGCATGTTGTACAGCATGTCCAACTTCATGTGCAGCTACAGCTGCAGCTGAAGCATTAGCTTTATTATAAACAACCTCACTTAAGTTTACCGTTTTGTTTACTGGGTTATAGTGATCTGTTAATTGACCTGCAGTAGAAATAACTTCAACATCTGTAATGCCATGATCTGCTAGCATTTTTTCGGCGATTTCTCTACCAGTTAAGCCATTACGTAACTGTATTTTTGAGTAATGGGCAAATTTTCTTTTTAATTGGCCACTTACTAAACTACTTACTAATGCAATTGCACCAATTAATATGTAGTAGCCCATATGTCCTGTCATCATCATAATATATTGTATTTAAATTCTAGTTTAAAGATAACAAAAAGTAAGCCAATCTGTTTTTTTGAAAACTTGTCAGTTTTACTGCTTTATTAATCTTGCTTTTTGTGTTACAGTAACGGGGTAACTAATAACTTCTGTTTCATCTTCAGTAGTTTTAGTAATTGTTTTAGCTTGTTTAGCAGAAAATACAATTTCAAACGTCATATAATCCTCAAAAAAAGCTTCTGTTGTCATTAATAAATTACCTTCAACTTCAAATACATTATAAAGTACATTATCTACCAATTTAGCTCTTAAAATAATACCATTATTTTCATCTATAACATATTCTCCTTTTTGCGCATCAATAGTTTTTAAGGTATAATTTCTATCATTACGTTTACCATCAAAAATATAGACAATTTTGTAATTATAAATCCCAACAGAATCTGTTTTGGTTAAATGAAATTCCATGCCAATACTTTTCTTCCCTTTAGCATTGGTAATTTCTAAATTGCCTTTATATATACCAAAATAATCTTGTGGAAACGTCTTTATTTCTGTTTGCGCTTCCGCGGAAAAACTAAGTAATACAATTACTATTGAAAGTATATATTTCATGATTTTAATTTAAAAAACATTATTCTTCAGCTTGAGACACTTTAACAACCTCTTGATTATTAAAAACGATTAATAGAAACTGTTTTTTAGTCTTAAAAAAACTTGGAGGTGTTCCTACTTTATAAATAAAATAGTTGCTTTCTGATGATTTGATCTCATATGGCTCTCCTAAAAGTGAAATTATTTCTTGCTTAGTTTTACCTATAAATACTCTTTTTTCAATAATATCATCAACCATTTTGTATCGTGTAAGTGGATCGGTTTGCCATGTATTCTTGTCAAACTGCTCTTCAAACACATAAATTAGTGTCAAACTAATTACAAAAGCCATAAAGAAAAATAATCCAATCTTATTATTTCTTTTTAGCTTAAATCTCATACTATTTAATTTATATCTATTTTTTTTCTAACTCTTTATAAGTTAAAAAATAAGCATCTTCACAAGGTGTCATTGCATGTGGATAACTAGGTGTTAACATCACGCCTTTAGAAGTTAAATTCCATGTTTTAAATTCCCAATTTGAAGCTTGGGTAAACACTTCGCAATCTTGTTGGTGTATATCTTCTGCATCATAATATTTTTTCTTTAATAATTCAAAAAAATCAACATTAGGATATAATGTTTCAATAGCATCAACATGAGTTAATTTATTTAAATCAAAATTATAGCCGTTATTTCCATGTGATGGATGTGCACCTCCACAATAAACACTATAAAATTTAGAAAAACTTACAAAATTATTATTAACCAAATTAATTACTAACGACAATTCAAACCAAGAATTACATTCTAACATGACTTTAGCATCATCTAAATGTATCTCATCTAAAATTGGATTAAACACTGCTCTTTGTGCTTTCGAAAAACCATTACCTAATCTAAACAATTGGGTTTTAGACCATTTTTCATGAAACCAAACTAATTGTTTATCGTTATAAGTAGATACACTATCTTTTACAAAGGTTAACTTTTGATTTCTATAGGTTTCTAAAGGGTCTTTATCAGTTTTGTTTAAAACGACCTTATGTGTTTTTTCTTTTAATTTTATACTCCCTATGAGTTGATCCTCCTTTTTTTTGAGTGTAAAAACTTCTCCTGCAGACTCTACGCTATCTTCAAAATAATGATAGCCATCTACTAAGACAACATCTTCTTTATTATACACGCCACTTAATGGTATGTTTATTAATTTAGAATCATAAAAATAATAACCATCGCACTTTCCTTTCGACTCGTCTTTATCATCTACATAAGTATTAATTTGTAAATGAATTGGATACTTACCTATATGCCCTACATAAGATTGTGACCAAATCGCTAATGGCAACAATAAGAAAACTATATGTATTGCTATTTTAGCCAACAATATTTACAATTTTCCCAGGAACCACAATTACTTTTTTAGGTTCGCGACCATCTAATTGTGCTATTGTTTTTTCATGAGCCATTACTGTTTTCTCTATATCGTCTTTACTCATATCCATTGGTAACTCTAATGTAAAACGCATTTTACCATTAAATGAAATAGGGTAATTTTTGTTACTCTCCACTAAATGACTTTCGTCAAACTTAGGAAAAACTGCTGTTGAGATAGACTCGCTACTACCTAATTGACTGTATAATTCTTCTGCAATATGTGGCGCATAAGGAGATATTAAAATCAATAATGGTTCTAAAACAGCTTTACTTGTACACTTTTGCTTTCCTAGTTCATTAACAGCAATCATAAAGGTAGATACCGACGTATTAAAAGAGAAATTCTCAATATCTTCTTGTACTTTCTTTATGGTTTTATGTAATGTTTTTAAGTTGTCTTTTGTAGGTTCTACATCTGTTACATTTACACCATTTTCTCCAACATATAACTTCCATAGCTTTTTAAGAAAACCGTGTACACCTGTAATACCTGCAGTATTCCATGGTTTGTACTGTTCTAATGGTCCAAGAAACATTTCATAAAGCCTTAAGCTGTCTGCGCCATACTGAGAACAAATATCATCTGGATTAACAACATTAAACCAACGTTTAGACATTTTCTCAACTTCTCTGCCTACCATGTATTTACCATCTTCTAAAATAAATTCTGCATTTGCATATTGAGGTTGCCATTTTTTTAAAGCTTCAATATCTATTTCATCTGAAGCATTAACCATATTAACATCAACTCGTATTTCCTCTACGCCATAATCTCCTATCAATCCTTTTGAAACATATTTTTCTGTTCCAGAAACCCTATAGATTATAGCACTTGTACCAAGTATCATTCCTTGGTTTATTAATTTCTTAAAAGGTTCTTCAACATTTACAAAACCGCGATCTTTTAATAATTTCACCCAAAAACGTGCATATAATAAATGGCCCGTTGCATGTTCTGCTCCACCAATGTACAAATCTACATTTTCCCAGTACTTAAGCGCATCTTCACTTGCAAAAACACCATCTCTATTTGCTTCTTCCATATAACGGAAAAAGTACCACGAACTGCCTGCCCAACCTGGCATTGTGTTTAATTCTAATGGAAATACTGTTTCGTTATTAACTTTATCGTTTGCTACAACAGTATTTGTATTGGTGTCCCAAGCCCAAACATCTGCACGACCTAATGGTGGTTCGCCTTCTTCGGTTGGTAAATATTTTTCTACTTCTGGTAATTGAATTGGTAAATGTTTTGCCTCAATCATTTGTGGCATGCCATTAACGTAATACACAGGAAATGGTTCTCCCCAATAACGTTGTCTTGAGAATACAGCATCACGCAAACGGTAATTGGTTTTACCTTCGCCTTGCCCTAATTGTTCTAACTCATAAATAGCACGTTTTGTTGCTTTTTTGTAGTTCATTCCGTTTAGGAAATCGCTATTAGCTATTTTTACATTGTCTTTAGATGCAAAGGCTTCTTCGCTAATGTCTATACCATCAAAAATATTTGGAATCTCGATATTAAAATGCTTTGCAAAATCGTAATCTCTTTGATCTCCACATGGCACAGCCATTACTGCTCCTGTTCCATAACTTGCTAAAACGTAATCACCAATCCAAATTGGAATTGGCTCTTTACTAAATGGATGTTCTGCATAAGCACCAGTAAATACACCAGAAATGGTTTTTACATCTGCCATACGGTCACGCTCACTTCGTTTTGCAGTTTTTTCTATATAAGCTTCAACTGCTGCTTTTTGTTCTACAGTTGTAATTTTTGATACTAAATCGTGTTCTGGCGCCAACGTCATAAAACTCACACCAAAGATTGTATCAGGACGTGTAGTAAATACGTCTATTCTATCATCATGTCCATTGACGTGAAACGTTACACTTGCCCCAACAGATTTACCAATCCAATTACGTTGTGTTTCTTTTAAAGCATCTGTCCAATCAATAGTATCTAAACCTTGTAATAATCTTTCGGCATATGCAGAAATACGCATACTCCATTGCGTCATTTTTTTACGCACTACTGTATGCCCACCACGTTCTGACACACCATTTACAATCTCGTCATTAGCCAATACAGTTCCTAATGCTGGGCACCAATTCACTTCTGTTTCAGCTAAATAGGTTAATCTATATTGTAATAATATTTTTTGTTGCGCTTCAGATGATTTCGCATTCCATGTTTCGGCAGAAAATATTTCAATATCATCATCACAAGCTACATTTACATTAGCATTCCCTTCAGAAGAGAAAATTGACACCAATTCATTTATATCTTTTGCCTTATTTTCATTATTGCAATAATACGATTCGAATAATTGAATAAATATCCACTGTGTCCATTTGTAATAATCTGGATTACTTGTACGAACTTCACGACTCCAGTCAAAAGAAAACCCTATTTGATCTAATTGTCTTCTGTAAGTAGCAATATTTGTTTCTGTTGTAATTGCTGGATGCTGTCCAGTTTGAATCGCATACTGTTCAGCTGGTAACCCAAAACTATCATAGCCTTGCGGATGTAATACATTAAACCCTTTGTGGCGTTTGTAACGCGCATAAATATCACTAGCAATATAGCCTAATGGATGCCCAACATGCAATCCTGCACCTGATGGATAAGGAAACATATCGAGTACGTAGTATTTAGGTTTATCGCTATTGTTTGAAGCTTTAAACGTTTCGTTCTCTGCCCAATATTTTTGCCACTTGGCTTCTATGTCGTTAAAATGGTATTGCATCTTAAAGTTTTTCCTGAAATTAAAGCGCAAATTTAAACTTATTATAATAGTGTTGAAAGTTTAAGCGTTGTAAAGTTTAGGTATTGAATAACTTTATTATTTTTACGCAGTAAACCAAGTGCATTTTATGAGCTCATCTTTTGATAAATACCAAAAACGTCGTTTAATCTCGTCATACTTTTCTGTTGTATTAAGTATAGCTTTGGTATTGTTCCTATTAGGTTTATTAGGGCTTTTAGTATTAAATGCTAAAAAAGTAGCCGATCATTTTAAAGAAAAAGTAACCGTAACTATTTTTTTAAAAGACACAGCCAAAGATGTTGAGACAAAGCAATTAGAGAAAAGTTTGGCTATGGCAGATTATGTAAAATCTACCGTTTTTGTTTCTAAAGATCAAGCTGCAGAGTTTATGAAAGCCGAAAGCGGTGAAGATTTTATGGATTTTTTAGGTAATAATCCTTTAAAAAATTCAATTGATGTGAATTTAAAGGCAGACTTTGTTACTTCAGAAAAACTTGAAAGTATAGCAGACCAAGCGCTATCTAAAAACTTTGTGGATGAAGTTAGTTATGATAATGATTTGGTGAATTTAATGAATGATAATGTAAAAAAGATTAGTTTTTGGGTCTTACTTATAAGTGCTCTTTTTACATTAATAGCTGTTTTATTAATTAACAGTTCTATTCGTTTAGCTGTATATTCAAAACGTTTCACTATAAAAACCATGCAAATGGTTGGGGCTACAAAGTATTTTATTAGAAAGCCTTTTGTATGGCGTAATATTAAACTGGGTATTATTGGTGCCATTTTAGCATTAATAGGCATGGCTATTGTTCTATATTTTATAGACAAAACATTTCCTGAATTAGCCTTATTAAATAAACCCGTTCTAATAATAGCTTTATTTGCTTTAATATTCGCATTAGGCATTTTTATTACTTGGATTTCAACGTTTATTGCTACACAACGTTTTTTAAATTTAAATACAGACAAACTGTATTATTAAAAATCACTTCAACTTTAACAGCTTTTAACGTTCACCTTAACAATATTTAGTAAAGTTTACGGTTATCTTTATATAACCAAACAAACCAATTTTATACTGACTATACCAATACATTTATTCATCTTTCAAACTTAAAACTATGAAACGAGTAACATTTGTATTTGTAGGCATTGTTATTATAGTAATATCAACATTATTATCTCAAAAACATTTTGAAGATACTTCTTCAAAGGTGGTAAAGACAGATATAACTAAACATGAATTAAAAAGTATTTATGATTAATACGCATTAAAGAAAACAGCTATTATATTACTATCTTTTTTCTTGCTTTTCATAGATTAACTAATAAAGGCCTTAAAATTGATAACCCAAAGCTAGACATTTGCGTAATTCAAACCGAAAAATCATTAAAACCTCTGAAGACACTGCAAAAGACATTGTATTTGACGATAGTCATGTTTATTATTATATGAATCGAGGTCTACAACCTAAGCTAAATTTAGATGCTACCACTAGCAAAAGTTTTAAATAAAACCGTTACTTTGCACTTACCAAAAGTATTGGGTAATTATGATACATCTGAACATATTGCTCAAATAGCTATTGGTTATGACATTATTTTTTCAGAATTTAAGTAAATAGATCGTGGGAGAACAAAAACGAAAAGAGGTAAATAATCAAAATAATAGTGATTTTATTTTTGGAAAACGAAACTATAAATTTATGTTTATAGGTTTAGCTTGTATTGTTATTGGCTTTATTTTAATGTCTGGTGGTGGCAGTGATGACCCTAATGTTTTTAACGAAGACATCTTCAGTTTTAGACGTATTCGTTTAGCACCAACATTAGTACTTATTGGTTTTGGGATTCAAATTTATGCCATACTTACTCGTTCTAAAGACTCGAACGACTCTAAGTAAGTTTCCTCTCTAATAAAATATAAGGCTTTTAGAAACACTTTTCTAAAAACTACAACCATATAGCTACAAACAATTCAATGGACATAATAGATTCAATTATTTTAGGTATTATTCAAGGGTTAACAGAATTTCTTCCCGTATCTTCAAGCGGACATTTAGAACTTGGTAAGGCTATTTTAGGTGACAATTCTATTCCCCAAGAAAGCCTTTTATTTACAGTAGTATTACATTTCGCAACTGCTTTAAGTACCATTGTAATATTTAGAAAAGATATTCTAGATATACTAAAAGGTTTATTTAAACCTGCGTTTAATGAAGATAGACAGTTTGCTGTTAAAATTATTATTTCTATGCTTCCAGCTGTTATTGTAGGCGTATTTTTTGAAGAACAGTTAGAGCAACTTTTTGGAGGAAACATTATGCTAGTTGGCTGTATGCTTCTAGTAACAGCTCTTCTTTTATTTTTAGCAGATAAAGCCAAAAACACTAATAAAAAAGTAAGTTTTAAAGACGCTTTTATAATTGGGATTTCTCAAGCTATAGCTATGCTTCCTGGCATTTCAAGAAGTGGTGCAACAATTTCTACTTCTGTACTTTTAGGTAATGATAAAACCAAAGCTGCTCGTTTTTCTTTTTTAATGGTTGTACCATTAATTATAGGAAAAATGGCAAAAGATATTTTAGGAGGCGATTTATCTTTTGAAAGTCAAAATTTAACAGCTTTAACAGCTGGATTTATTGCAGCATTTATTGCTGGGTTATTTGCTTGTACCTGGATGATTGCCTTAGTTAAAAAAAGTAAATTATCATACTTTGCAATTTACTGTGCTATTGTAGGTATTATTGCCATTGTTTTTTCAATTTTAAATTAAAAATGACTGCAGAAGAATTTCAAGCCGGACAAGTTCTATTAATAGATAAACCTTTAAACTGGACGTCTTTTCAAGCCGTTAATAAATTACGTTGGGAAATACGTCAGGCTTTCAATATTAAAAAAATAAAAGTAGGTCATGCTGGTACTTTAGACCCTTTAGCAACTGGATTATTAGTTATTTGCACTGGTAAAATGACTAAACAAATAAACATTTTTCAAGGGCAAATAAAAGAATATACAGGTACTATTGTATTAGGAGCTACAACACCTTCTTTTGATTTAGAAACTGAAATCAATGAAACCTTTTCTACAGAACACATTACTAATGATTTAATTCACGAGACTACTAAACAATTTATTGGTGAAATAGATCAATTTCCGCCTGTTTTTTCAGCAATTAAAAAAGAGGGTAAACGTTTATACGAATTTGCAAGAGCTGGAGAAGCTGTAGATATTAAATCGCGAAAGGTTACTATAGAAGCATTTGAAATCACTAATATTGATAGTAATACTGTTGACTTTAGAGTTGTATGTAGTAAAGGCACTTATATTCGTTCTCTAGCGAATGATTTTGGTAAAGCTTTAAAGTCTGGCGGGCATCTATCTGTATTACGTCGAACAAAAATTGGAGATTTTAATGTAGATGATGCACTTTCTATAGAAGCGTATATAGACACCCTAAAAGCTTAATAATTAGACCATATAATCCTTTTTTATATTTTATACGTATATTTGTATACTAATTAACCCAAACCTATTATTAACCTATACTTATTGGAACTTGAATAATTCACATAAGGCGTTAGCCATTACATTTTTAATTGTTGCTAGTATAGCGCTTTCTCTTGTTAATTTTGAGGTTGCGAAATATAATAACGCAGTTACTGAAACTCTTATTGATATTACTCCTGTTGAAGTTTTAAAACAAATAGAGGAAGAAAAGGAACAATTAGAACAAGAAGATGCTTCTAGCAAAACAAATAAGGCTTACAATGACACAAAACAATACAAGCATTTTGCTCAAGCATACAAAACTATTGCACCTCCAAAAGATTATGAAGATCCAAGATTAACCAAACGTCAAACAGAAACTTTTGAGATTAATAAAGCTTCAGAAAATGATATTAGTGATAGTAATACCATTCAAAATGATGAATTAACTTCGTTTGAAAGTGTTAATAGCATTTTAAATAAGCGCACAAATGCTTCACAAAAAAGTAGCTCTAATGACGCCTTAAATAAAAACAGTACTATTATATATTCTTTAAAAGGAAGAACAGATACTTTTTTACCGATTCCTATTTATTTGTGTGAAGCACGTGGTAAAATTGTAGTAAACATTACAGTAAATAATAACGGGAAAGTTACAAGTACTTCAATAAATTCTTCTTCAACTTCGTCTAACACATGTTTACAACAACATGCATTAGAGTATGCAAAAGAATCTCGCTTTAACAACTCTTCGAAAAAATCACAAATAGGAACTATTACTTTTTCATTTCAAGGAAAAAAATAGAATTTTATAACAAATTCATCAAATCGCTTATCGCGTTTTGTCCTTTATCTTTATTATACCAACCTTGTAAATCTTCTTTAAATTCTGGTGTTAGTTTACCGTGTTTAGCTTTATAGTCGTTTACCAATTTTGTAGCCTCACTAGGTCTAGGTCCAAAAGTATTTTTTACTTCTCCATTTTCATTATCAATCATTATTAACTTTGGGATAGATTTTCCTCCATTTGTTAAAAACTGATTCATCAAATCATCATTATCATCTCTTAAGACTACCTTAAAATCAATACCATCATTTAACGCTGCTATTTTGTTCATTACAGGCATTAAATGTGCTGCATCACCACACCAACTTTCTGTTAAAACCAACCATGTTTGATTTAGTTTAAGGTTCTTAACTTCCTCTTGTACAGCTTCTGAAATTTTTACTGTTTTATCCCAACGTTTCATACGCCTATCATTAAGCATGGTATAATTAGATAATGCTTCAGATTGGGTATCTCCGGTGGACAAATTTTTATCTGTTAACTCCTTAACTAAAGCTCTGTATTCTTGATAGCTAGAAGATTTTTCAATGCTATTATTTATAATATTTTGTAGGTCTGTTTTTTGTAGTGTATCCATAGTATAAATGTACTGTAAGTTTTTTATTTAAATTTACAGTCCTTAAATTAGTAGTAAATTATGGTAATCCTTACAATATGAAGCTTGTTAGACTTTTTAATAGAATACGATGGATTGCAAAAATTAGCTTTATAATTCTATTTTTTCTTGAAAGACAGTATTATTTTGAAGGTTTACCAACTGAAGACAGTAACATTATTAAATACTTTAAAATTGCTTTTTTAGTTATCTTCATCATTGCATCACTAGTTGAGAATAAATTAATTATTAAAGGAAAAAATAGAGAAATTGAAACACTAAAAAGGCAGTTAAATGAAAAAACATAAATGTGGTTGGTGCGTTGGAGATGATTTATACGAAGCATATCATGATAAAGAATGGGGAACACCAATTTATGATGATCATTCTTTATTCGAATTCTTAATTCTTGAAACTTTTCAAGCTGGATTAAGCTGGATTACTATTTTACGTAAACGAGAAAATTTTCGTGAAGCTTTTGATTTTTTTGATTATAAAAAAATCGCAAAATATGATGAGGATAAAAAAAACGAATTATTACAAAATGCAGGTATTATTAGAAATAAGCTGAAGGTAAACGCAACGATTACTAATGCTCAATCTTTTTTAAAAATCCAAGAAGAATTTGGGAGTTTTAGCAAATATATTTGGGCTTTTGTAGATGGCAAACCAATAAAAAACAAATTAAAAAACCACAAAGAAGCACCTGCAAACACGCCTTTAAGCAATACACTTAGTAAAGATTTAAAAAAACGTGGTTTTAAATTTGTTGGCAGTACAGTTGTTTATGCACTTATGCAAGCTACTGGTATGGTTAATGACCATGAAGTTGAATGCTTTAGGTATAATGAAGTTTAACTACTTATACCATTTCCCAAATGAATTTACTGTATTAAATATTTTAAAAACGCTTCCCTGGAAATATCTTTAGCACCTAGACTTTCTAAATGATTAGTGTAAACTTGACAATCTATTAATTTATAATCTGTGTTTTGAATAAAAGTGATAAAGGCTGCTTTACTAGCATTACTTTTTTTAGTAAACATACTTTCTCCACAAAAAACACCATTATTTAAATCAACGCCATATAATCCAGCTATTAAATCCCCATGTTCCCATACTTCAACAGATTTAGCATAACCTAATTCGTTAAGTTTACAATAGGCATCAATCATACTATCTGTAATCCAAGTCCCTGATTGTCCTTCTCTTTTCATTTTAGCACATTCTTCAATTACAGATTTAAAATCTTTATTTATAGTAACCTCATAATCACAATTCCTTAAAAATTGCTTCATACTTTTTGACACTTTTAAATCTTTTGGAAACAAAACAAATCTAGGATCTGGCGACCACCATAAAATGACTTCGTCTTCATTAAACCATGGAAAAATACCGCTTCTATAAGCCAATAATAATCGTTCTACAGACAAATCTCCACCTACAGCAAGTAAACCTTCATCATCTGCTTTAGACGTATCAGGAAAAATAATATGATGATCTAAATAATACATTAAAAAATAAATAACCCTAAAACATAAACAGCTATACCAACACACATTAAAATTAATGTATAAGGCAAAATTTCTTTTGCTTTTAATTTAGTAATCCCTAGTAAAGGTAATGCCCAGAATGGCTGCAACATATTAGTAATTTGATCTCCATATGCCAATGCCATAATAGCTTTTGGTAATGGCACACCTAATTTTAATGCCGACTCTATAATAATTGGTCCTTGTATAGCCCATTGTCCACCACCACTTGGCACAAAAATATTCACTAATCCAGCGCTAAAAAAAGTATAAATTGGTAATGTAGTCGCTGTAGCAATAGACGCAAAAAAATCTGAGATAGAAACTACCATACCGGTACTTTTCATAATCCCCATAATACCAAAATAAAGAGGAAATTGAATTAAAATCCCTGAAGTTCCTTTAATTGCTTCTTCTACAGCTTTTAAAAAATTATTAAAGTTCTTGTGCAAAACAATCGCCAAACCTAACATTAAAAAATTAAGCATGTTTGGTGTTATCTGTAAATTAAGAATAT
This sequence comes from uncultured Lacinutrix sp., assembly GCF_947500325.1. GTDB lineage: Bacteria > Bacteroidota > Bacteroidia > Flavobacteriales > Flavobacteriaceae > Lacinutrix. The sequence continues at coordinate 29,327 of NZ_CANMRQ010000015.1, read as the reverse complement.
TATCCCAATACTGATAGCAAAAAGTAACAAGCAAAATTATACCAAAACAAGCACCAAACCAATTAGAAAAATCCAGCTTTTCTGCACCTTCTATAGATTGATCTTTTGAGCTATTAAATTGGTATTGTTCTAAATTAATTGTTGTTGGACTAGTTACTTTAGCTATTCTTGATAATACAAACGGTATGACTATTAGTAAAATTCCAAATAGCAATAAATTCCACCAACTAAAAACAGTTGCATTAAAATTAATACTCTCTGGTAAAACGGAAGTAGAAACACCTTGCATTAAACTTGATAAGTGTCCATTTTCTGCTACTTTTATTGGTGCAGAACCACTAATTCCTCCATGCCAAACCATTAATCCCACATAGCCTGCTGCTCCAACTAAAGGATAATTTAAGGCTATATCCTTTTCTTGAGCATATTCACCAACTTTTCTTGCTAAAATGGCTCCAAAAATAAGTCCAAGTCCCCAATTAATAAAAGCTGCCAACATTGTAGTTACACTAACTAAGACTACTGCACTTGTAGTTGATGTTACATTTTTAGATAAACTAGTTATAAGTTTATTAACTGGTCTACTAAGTACTAATACATGTCCTAAAACAAGTATTAACATCATTTGATACGCGAAAACCAATAAATTGTTATTCCAAATACCTTTTTCCCAATAACTTAAAATACTAAGTAAATGATTTTCATTTTCAGGTGTTTCTGTAAAGAAAAAAGCTAATACTATAGTCACTAAAGTGAGTAAAATAGCAATAGTAAAAGGAGAAGGCAAATACCTTTTAAAAACGGTCTCTATGGTTTTAGTAATATTCATGTCAAGTAAATTAACGCAATTCTATTAAACAAAAAAACGACATTATGAATATAATGTCGTTTGTAATTTTTGCAAGTTAAAATTTACTTAGAAAGGTAAATCGTCGTGCTCTTCTTCTTTTAAGTCTGTTGCTGGCTCAAATGCTGCAGCAGGCGGTACTTCTGGCATTCCAGCTGGAGCTCCAGTCTGAGCACCTTCAATTCTCCATCCTTGAATAGAGTTAAAATATTTAGTTTCTCCTTGTGGATTAACCCATTCTCTACCACGTAAGTTGATGTTCACTTTTACATCTTGACCTACTTGGTAATTGTTTAATAAATCACATTTATCTTGAACAAACTCCACTAATATATGCTGTGGATACTGCTCTTCAGTCGTTACAACTAATTCTCTTTTTCTAAACCCATTGCTCCCAAACGTTTGAGTTTCTCCAATTAATTTTACTTTACCTTGTACTTCCATTGTCTATAATAATTATTAATATTCGTCTAATTTATAATTGTATTGTTACGATAACAATACTTTCCATGCGCTTTCAACATCATTGTAACTAAGCAAATCTTGTGCCTTTTTGTGCTTTTCATCCTCAGTAAGCGCTATTATGTCATGTTTTTTAGCAAATGCTTTAATAGCATTTTCATTTGGCAGTTTTTCAACATTTCCTAAAAGTCCTAAATCGTTACCTGTAAGAATATTACTATTTCTAACTTCTTTTGGTAATGCATCTACTCCAAGACCCAGTGTTGACAAAGGTTTAGGTATTTCAAAAAAACCAGCTTTAGCTCTACTGTAATAGCTGCCACCAGCTCTAGACACTAAATCTAACTTTTCTTGATCAATGCTTCCACTTTCATTTAAAACAGCATCATTAATATGCAATTTTACAACTTCACATATAATTAAATTACCTGCACCACCTTCATTACCCAGCTTTACAATTTCATTGACTTTGCACTCAAACTGTACTGGTGATTCTGCAACGCGAAAAGGCTTTACTATATCACTTTTAAGCATTGTTAAACCTGCTTTTACAAACTCATTTACATTTTCTGCATACTCCGTACTACTCAATGACATTTGCTGTACTATATCGTAATTAACAACATTAATAACGACTTCTTTAGTACTTTCTGCATTCATTAAAGTATGCTTTATCGTATTATCTCTAACACGCCTCGCTGGTGAAAAAATCATTATTGGCGGGTTTGCACTAAAGACATTAAAAAAACTAAATGGAGACAGATTTGGATTACCATTAGCATCCACTGTACTAGCAAAAGCTATTGGCCTAGGTGCCACAGCACTAAGCAAATAACTGTGTAGTTTTGCTGTTGGTAAATCTTTAGGTTCAAAAGAGGTCATTTTTTTCTTTCTGTTTGCCACAAATGTAACCATTCTAACATTCAACTAAAAGTAGATTAATGTCCATATTATACAATATTATTAACAACTTTGCATTATATACTTTTTAAGTATCTTAACACAAAAATTAATAGATGTTTTTTACAAAACACAGACAACTAATACGCTGGATCATTATCATTGCGTCCTTTGCCATTATCTCTCTTATTTTATGGAACACTTATGTTTTCTTTCAAAAATTTAAGGATGAAGAGCGTGCAAAAATGGAAATTTGGTCATCGACACAAAGTGAATATTTAAAAATAATTGACAATACATCCATTTCGGAAAATGATAATGTAAACTATGATTTAGAATTAATCTTAAAGATTTTAGGAAGTAATACTACAACCCCAATGATTGTAGTTGACAATAAAGATTCTAAAATATTAAGTTCCAGTAATATATTAGAAACCACTAAAGATTCTGCTTATGTCGATAAAAATGCAGCTATTTTAATTAAACGCTTTAGTAAAGAGAATACTCCTTTACTAATAAAAAATGAAGATCAAACTCTATATTATGGTAATTCTCCACTATTAAATAAACTTAAATACTACCCTTTAGCTTTACTACTCATTATCTTTTTATTTGGGGCTGTTGTTTATTTCTTTTATCGAAGTTCTAAAATAGCAACACAAAATAAACTATGGTCTGGAATGGCAAAAGAAACAGCGCATCAAATAGGCACACCTTTATCTTCTTTAATAGGTTGGACTGAGATTTTAAAAACAGAAAACGTAAACCCAGAGTACATTCAAGAAATAGAAAAAGATATTGATCGTTTACAAACTATTACCGAGCGCTTTAGTAAAATTGGTTCATTGCCTACATTAGAAAAAACAGATATTGTTTTAGAAACAGAAACGAGTTATAATTATTTAAAATTACGCTCATCTAAATTAGTTAACTTTAGTATTGAAATGCCAGATGCACCAATTTATGTCAACCTTAATTCTCAGTTATATAGTTGGACAATAGAGAACTTAGTTAAAAATGCTATTGATGCTATGAAAGGGAAAGGTGATTTAAAACTAAAAATGACTCAAATAGAAAACATAGTAAAAGTTCAAATAATAGATACTGGAAAAGGCATTTCTAAAAATGAATTTAATACTATTTTTGAACCTGGATATACTAGCAAAAAAAGAGGTTGGGGATTAGGCTTATCTCTAGCAAAACGTATTGTAGAAGACTTTCATAATGGCAAAATTAAAGTTGCTGAGTCTGAAATTGGAAAAGGATCAACTATGCAAATCACTTTTAAAACAATTTAAGTTATGGCAAAACAATGGATAACAGTAAAAGAAGTTGCACTAAATAATAATTGCCCTGAATGTTTTAGTAAAGATGGCTTAGGACTAACCTATAAACAAGAATTTATTGATACTAAATTTTCAAAATCTATAACTCAAAATATTTCTACTGAAATGCATTGTAGCACATGCAATACTATAATCTATCCTGAACGCTGGACAGAAGATATTGAGCGTATCTATGAGTATCAAATGAAAGCCTTTACTCCTAAAAAGGTATCGAAAAAATTTAAGCCTTTGTTTTGGGTTATAATTGGGATTACTTTAGCTTTATTAATTACTGCAATAGCATTACTGATACTATTATAAGTTATTTTGAATTGCTTTAGCCAAATCCTCAAACTCCTCCTGTTTTAGAGACTCTTTTTTAATAAAACGAGCATCTTCCATAGTGCTCAAAGGAATTAAATGTACATGGACATGAGGCACCTCCAAACCAATAACAGAAACACCAATACGTTTACACTCTACAGTTTTTTCAAGAGCTATAGCTACTTTACGAGAAAACTGCATTAATTCGACGTATGTCTTTTCGTCTAAATCAAATAGTTTATTAACTTCCTGTTTTGGTATACACAATGTGTGTCCTTTAGCATTAGGATTCACATCTAAAAAAGCTAAAAACGCTTCAGTTTCTGCTACTTTGTAACATGGAATGTCTCCGTTTACTATTTTGGTGAATATTGATGCCATAATTTTAATGTTTCAGAATAAAAATAAAGATAAAAAAAGATTCCTGCTCTACTGATAATTAATTCAGATAAAACAGGAATTAGCTTGTATTATGTGTTTTCCACTATTGCAGAAATCAAAAAATCATCTACTTATCTCTATGATATCGAATTTCATGATACCACTTGGCACTTTTATTTCTGCTACATCACCAACAGCTTTACCTAACAACCCTTTACCTATTGGAGAGTTTACAGATATTTTACCAGATGCTAAATCTGCTTCTCCATCTGCAACCAAAGTATAGGTCATTTCCATACCATTAGTTTGATTTTTTATTTTAACTATAGACAATACTAGAATTTTAGATGTATCCATTTGCGACTCATCTATTACTCGAGCTCCAGCTAATTGATCTTCTATTTTAGAAATACGCATCTCCAACATTCCTTGCGCTTCTTTTGCGGCATCGTATTCTGCATTCTCACTTAAATCGCCTTTATCACGAGCATCTGCAATTGCTTTTGAAGCCTTGACACGCTCAACATCTTTTAATTGCTTAAGCTCCTCTCTTAATTTTTTTAAGCCTTCAGCAGTATAATATGATACTTTACTCATTGTTTTTTCGTTTACTTTTATAAAAAAGATTCCGAAAATAATTTCGGAATAAAAAAATCTCGTATACACGAGATTGTACTACAAATATACAAAATATTTAATTCGTAATTATCAAATGTTGTAAATTGCGAACCGAAAAAGAAAAAAACGAATGAAAAAAATAGCTTTATTACTATTGTTAATTATCACATTTACAAACTCATGTAAAAAAGATGATGATATCAACAACCAAAATAGGAACCCTAATATACCTAATGCTGTTTTTGATACCCAAAATCAAATAGACACTAATCTACCTCAATATAACAACTTACTAATACCTTCTCAACATGTTATTGTTACTGGTGCTAATATAGGCCATAATGGTATTGTTGTTTTTTATACTGGTTCTACATATTTAGCATGGGAATTAAGTGATCCTAATCACCAATTAAATAGTTGCTCAACTCTTACTGTTAATGGTATTATTGCTACCTGTAACTGTGATGATGATAATGCTTATGAAATTGTTAGTGGTCTACCACAAACAGGAACAACTGGTCAATTTACGTTAGTACCTTATCAAGTAGAAGTTAGTGGTACAGTAATACGTGTCTTTAATAATTAAAAAAGGCAGCTTAATAATAAGCTACCTTTTTTTAATTAACACTTTACTACCATTTCCCAAATGAATTTAAGAACTGGTATAACTCTTAGAATTTCAAGGTTGCACCAACTAAAAAGTTTCTTGTTGCTTGTGGGTAATATCCAGCACCTTCAATTGTAGTAGTTGTTCCTGGATTAGACCATGTATCATCAAAAGTAAAATAGTATCCATTAGACACATATTCTTCATCAAGAATGTTATTTACTAACCCTGATAATAAAATTGATTTAAAGATTTTATTCATTTTAATTTCATAAGTAATATTAAAATCATTAACAAAATAGCTTTCTAACTTAGACTTTTCAGAATCTGTATTACCCATAAATTGCTCTCCTACATATTTACTTAACAATGATAATTGTAAGTTTTCAATTGGCTTAAATATCACTGCGTTGCTAGCAACAACATCTGGAGAAAATGAAATATTAGTTTTACCAAGATTTACTAAATTTCCATCTCTAGAGACAATCGTTTCTTTGTTTTTATTTGAACTTAATGTAATGTTTGGCTGTATAGTTACCTTACCTAATTTTACTGCTCCTTCTAATTCTATTCCTAAACGCGAACTTTTTCCCGAATTATCTCGAACTGGCGCCCCAACATCATCAATAGCTCCTGTTAACACTAACTGCTCATTATACAACATATAGTAAGCGTTTGCATTAAACGTAAATGTTTGAGAAGTATGTCTCCATCCTAATTCAAAATCATTTAACTGTTCTGGTTTAATATCTGGATTACTTTCAAAATCACTTCTACTTGCCTCTCTATTTGCTCTCGCATAAGAGAAATAGAAATTGTTTTTATCATTTAAATTAAATGATAAACCTGCTTTTGGATTGAAAAAACTATAGGTCTTATCTATTGCAAAAGGAACTTGATCTGAAGTTAAACCACTAGTATCATAATTTACACTTCTCACTTGCAAATCACCATATAAACTTAACTTATCGTTTAATTGATAGGTTGCTTTAGCAAATGAACTAAAGTCATATTTATCACCATCACCTTCGTAATAACGATCTCTAATTTCACTATTACTTGCATATTGTGCCCAAATAACTTCTCCAAAATGATTTCCGTGATATGAGCTATATGATATACCTGCCGTTAAGTTTAATGCATCGTCTTTATAATTTACATTAGCATTTAACACATAAAAATTGTTGTCTAACCAACGTCTTCGAATAACATCTGTTGTATTTACTGTTTCACCTCCAATGGTAATATTATCAAATCCATAAGTTGCAAAATCTTCATCCTCTTTGTACTGCTCAAAATAGCCACGACCATATGTATAATTTAACCCTAAATTTGTAGACCAATTATTGTTATACTTTTCATTCCAATGTAATTGATAATGATCTTGTCTATAATTATCTACTTCATTATCATAAAAACGTGTATTACCATTTGCATCTGTATATTGTCCAGAAGGATTAAAAGTTCTATCATTTTCTAATGTAGTAGCATCAATACCATTCCATGCTTGATAAGTAACCTCATGCCCACCAAAAGTAAGTGCTTTAATTAAAGTATTATTATCTACATAACTTCCTTGCAAAAAATATGATTTTAAATCTGAAGTAGCTCTATCAATATAACCATCGGAGTTTATTTGAGATAAACGACCTGCAATTTCAAAATGATCATTCAATAAACCTGTACTATACTTTACAGTATGTTTTCTAGTATTATAACTACCAAAACTATTAGCAATTTCACCATTAGCTTTTTTCGATACTGCATCAGTAAGTACATTTAAACTTGCTCCAAAGGCACCAGAACCATTAGTTGATGTACCAACACCACGTTGCAATTGCAAACTCTCAACAGATGAAGTAAAATCGCCTAAGTTCACCCAAAATGTTCCTAAACTTTCTGCATCATTATAAGGTATTCCATTAATTGTAATGTTAGTAGATTGAGCATTTATACCACGCACACGAATACCTGTATAACCTACTCCAGCTCCTGCATCACTTGTAGTGACTACTGAAGGCAAATAATTTAATAAGATAGGAATATCTTGTCCTAAATTTCTTTTTTCTAATTCTTCTTTACTAACATTAGAATGTGTAATTGGAGAATCTGCATCTACGCGAAGCGATTTAATTAAAACTTCGTCAAGCGTTTCAACTTTTGTTGAATCTTGTTTAAGTTCTTGAGCAAAGGTTAATGCTGTAAATACAGCAAATACTAAAAATAAGAATGATTTTTTCATTCGAAATACATTTAAGTTACGAATAAAAAGAGGCCATTATTCTGTTAAAAATAATTAGTTTAAATTAATGAGATACTTCGACAAGCTCAGTATGACATTGCAACACAAAATTTGTGTTCAAAATCCCTAAACAGCATTACCTGTTCTAGGTTCATTGGGTATGATCTCAGCCGTTATTTTGGCACCCCTTTTTTGAGAACGCTGCAAATGTAGTTTAGTTTTTTGATTTTAGAATGACGATTTACATTTTTTTTAATCTAAATCTGGTTTTCTTCTATTGGTCTTTCTTAAAGAATGAATTCGTTTATTTTTAAGTCTTTTAACAACAACTGCTTTAGGAATTTTAGTAGGCACTCTTTTTTTTTGAGGTATTATAGCAGATTTTAAAAGTTGTATTATCCTAATGACAGCAAGATTTTTATTTCTATGCTGACTTCTACTTTCTCCACATTGTAATATTAACACTCCTTTTTTAGTAAGCCTGGAGTTCAATTTATTAAAAATTCGTTTTTTTTGCTCTTCATTTAAAACCAAAGATTCCAAAACATTGAAGGTTAGTTCTATTTTAGAAGAGACCTTATTTACATGCTGCCCACCACTACCAGAGCTTCTTACTGCCTTAAAATTAAACTCTTGTATAAGTAACTCTTCATTAAACATTATGACAATTGATGTGTTGCTTTTAACAAATCGTTTACCGTTTTTACAGGATTAAAAGTCACTAAAGGCACCTCAACAAATATAGTATTCCAATTTGCCATACTACCATTCCAAAGACCCGGTAATTCTAAAGCTTTTATTTTTTTTCCTGTTTTAGTTTTCATCGTTATAAAAGCCGTTTTATCATCTACAAATTTAGACAAATCATAGGTTTCTCCTTTATAATTTTTAATACCACAAACTAAATCTACAGGATTAAAATGCGTTGCATTTTTTAATATACTTTTTTGATGTTTATTTTTTTTATCTATTTGTGCAGATTCTACAATTTGTAGAGAAATACTATTACTTTCGTCTTTAACCCAAAAAGGTCCGCCTCCAGGTTCTCCTTCATTTTTAACCATTCCACAAACACGAATAGGTCTATTAAGTTTATTTTTTAAATATTCTCGTTGATATTTTAATGAGTATTTTTCAAACTCTTGAGAAATAATAACGTTTAATTTCGTTCTTAAAAACCTTGCTATTTCTAATAGTTCTTTTTCGCTAAGCGCTTCTTTTTCTAGTGCTTTTAAGTAATCAAATGCCTGATCTTGTGTCTCCAGCAATAAGCCTGCTAATATCTTTTTGTGCTTAGCAACTTCATTTTCATATTTAAAAACAACAACATTATCTATATTTTTTACAAAAACAATGTCTGCTTGAAAATCATTTAAATTAGATAATAATGCACCATGACCAGATGGTCTAAAATATAGACTCCCATCGTTATTAATACATGGTTCATTTTTTAAATTCACTGCAATGGTGTCTGTAACCTGTTTTTGATAAGAGAATGAAATTTGAAATTTAGTATTTGTTTTACGCTCAACTATATCTTGAATGCGCTCAAATTCTTTATCAAAAACATTTTTATAAACTTCAGAAATAGTGAAATGTATTTTTGCTACTCCATTAGATGCAACATATAAAGCTGCTTCAAATAAATGCTCTTCAAAAGCCGTAGCTATATGGTCTTTATATTTATGAAATGGCAATAATCCTTTTGGAGAAAAACCGTAGTTTAAACGATCCTCATTTAGCATAGTTTTTATAAACTCGATAGCCTTTTCATCTCTAGATAGGTCTTTAAAATTAGGAACATAATGTTCTGCTTCCTTTAAAACAATATCATAGAATGGAAATTTTTCTAAGCCAACGCCAAACAATGATAAGTCTGTTGCTTTATTCTTATTAATATATGAATTGATTGAGCCTTCTTCAGATTTATAATCTTCTAAAAATTCAAATAAGAATTTAAACATTCTTGTAGCAGCTCCTGAAGCAGGAACAAATTTAACAATGTCTAATTCTTCTTTCTTTACTTGATAATAGTTTAGATAGTGATCTTCTTCTTCTATTGAAAAATTAAAAATACCTTGATTAATTCCTGCAGCAGAATCTAAGTTTATAAATGGTAGTCCAGATTTAAAAATCTCAATTTGTTTCTCAACCTTTTCTTCGGTTAATCCTCTATCTTCTATTTGTTTTATTTGCGCTTTTGTAAAACTCAACTCTTATTTTTTACTAATTTATTAATATGTTCTACAGCTTTATTCAATCTTGTTTTCTTATCACCTTTTAGTATAACATAAGGAATATTATACTTTATTAAAGTGTCTTCAAAAGCTTTAAACATCTCTTCTCTATCTTGAGGTTTATCTCTTAAATCATCTGCTTCCCAAGGTGTATCAATATACGTTAAAAAGTATAAATCATATTTATTTTCTAATGCATATTTTTCTAATATTGGATCACAGGTTCCAGAATAATATACTTCAGAATATACTTTAGTTTCTAATAAGTTTGTATCGCAAATAAGAACAGTGTTTGTTTTTTGTGCAGATGTGTTTTCTAATAGCATTTGACCTTCTGCAATTGGTAACAAATCTTTAGGCTCGCATGTTTTACGTTCATTATTCCATTTTTCTTGAAGGTATTCACGAGCGTATTCTCTAACCCACACAGAATTATAATGGCGTGCCAAATGCCTAGATAAAGTTGTCTTCCCTGTTGATTCTGGACCAAACAATACTACTTTTATACAGTTTGCTGGTTCTTGTTTAAGCTTTTTTTCCATGCTAAATATCCAAATATTGCAATAATTGTAAATCCTAAATATTGAAAACTAGTAAATGTATACCCTTTATAAAAGTATAAAGGCACAGAAATAATATCACCAATTATCCAAAAAAGCCAATTTTCTATTTTACGTCTTGCCATTAACCACATACCAACAAAGAAAATACCTGTGGTAAAAGTATCTATATACGCCACCCAGCTTGTCCATTTATCAAATGACTTATAGACTGTAAAAACGAAAAGTAAAGTTAACAGAAATATTACTATGCTTATGTTTTTTTCTTTAGACGATGTTCTTGAAATTGGTGTAACATTAACTTGATCTACTTTACGAGTCCAAATATACCAACCATAAACACTCATAATAAAGTAATAAGCATTAATCATCATATCACCTAATAATCCCCATTTTAAAAGTAAATAAACAAAAATAACTGTGCTAATTATTCCTGTAGGGAACACCCAAATTTTATTTTGCTTAGAATACCAAACTGAAAGAAACCCAAAAATAATTGCAATAACTTCTAAAGCAACATCTAGGGTTTCATATTCAAAATATTGTTTAAATAAAAAATCAAAAATGTGGCTCATAATCACGTCTATCAGATTTTACAATTTTTATATATAGTAATCCTTTATCTACTAATTCAAAGGCTTCTTTTATTTCTGAAGTGAGCAAGCTCATCACTTTATCGTAATCACCATAAACCTGAGTGCTTAATGGGTTCTCGAGCACTTTTAAATTTGAAGCCCTTAGTTTTTTTATAAAATGAATGATGGCTGGTTCAAACTCATCTTGTAATGGTGTTAATGTTAATTCTACCGATATATCCATTATTTATTATTTTAGTTTATTAAAAAACGATTCGTCTTTTTCAAAGGCAGTTCCAATAACTACTAGATCTGCTCCCGCTTTATATGCATTATCCAATTGTGTTTTATTTCTTATGCCACCTCCAACTATGAGCGGTATAGATACTTCTTGTTTTACTGCTTTAATAATTTCTGAAGAAACCTCTTGCTTTGCACCACTACCAGCTTCAAGATATATCAATTTCATACCTAATAATTCAGCTGCTTTTGCAGTATCAACAATTTCACTTTTTATTGTTAAAGGACTAGTCTTTGTTACTTTTAGAGTTGCTGTTTCTTTACCGCCATCAATTAAAATATAGCCGGTTGGTATAACTTCTAAATTTGTTTTTCGTAGAGTAGATACAGATTTAACATGCTGGCCAATTAAATATTCTGGGTTTCTGCCAGAAACTAACGATAGAAATAGAATAGCATCTGCATCATTAGAAATTTGAGTAACATCGCCAGGAAATAAAACAATGGGTAAATTAGTTAGTGATCTTAAAGCAGTGAGTAAACGTTGAGTAACATCTGTTTCGACTGTACTTCCTCCAACAAAAATGTGAGTCGCTATAGAACTATTCACTTTATTTACAAATTGCGATAATGCTTCTGTTTTCAACTTATCAGGATCAATTAAAACCGCTAATAATTTAGTTTTACTTTCAACTGAAGTTTTAATATGTTTAAGGATGTTTCTCATTTAAGCTAAAGCATAAGCACAAGTAAAACCTTCAAATTCTATAAAGTGAATAGTAAAACGTTCTTTTTTGTTTTCATAATCAATCCATGATACCGTTTCTCCATCTTTTATCATAAAAGGTATTACTAAAATATTTTGCAAAAAACTTAAGCCAGGAGTAGCATATAACTTATATAACGATTCTTTAACACACCAAATAACAGTTAATTTATTTACATAGCTCTTATCATCATTAGATAAATAATTAAACTCGTAGTCAATAAACTTATTAGCAATTCTAGTTATTTTATCACGCTGTTTTTCAATATCAATACCAATCTTTTTATCACTAATAATAACACCAGAGAAAGTAAAGGAATGTGTTATAGAAATATGCTTGCCATCTTTTAAATGTGGTTTACCATTATTATCATAATATAAATCATGATCTGTATAACCAAACTCTGCTAATAAATGTCGAACACTCAAAAAGCCACGTTGGTGTAACTCGCTTTTCATTTTATTTACTCTACGACTACTTTCTTCTCTTAAGTTTAATGGCGAAAGTAAATCCTTATAGGATTCTTCAATCTTCCATATTTTAACAGTAGTTTGTGAGTTTACACTAATGGTTTTATAAAGAGGCATTTAATATTCTGAATGTTATTGATTATCTTTGCTGTCTGAAAATTTTACAGACAAATATACAATTATGAGTACAAAAACTGTTGCTTACGTACCTAACAAGGTAAAAGATATGTCGCTTGCGGCTTGGGGAAGAAAAGAAATTGAATTAGCTGAGGCTGAAATGCCAGGTTTAATGAGTTTACGTGAAGAATATAAAAACGAACAACCTTTAAAAGGTGCTCGAATTGCAGGTTGTTTACACATGACGATTCAAACTGCAGTTTTAATTGAAACACTACAGGCTTTAGGTGCAGAAGTTACTTGGAGTTCTTGTAATATTTTCTCTACTCAAGATCAAGCTGCGGCTGCCATAGCTGCTGCAGGAACTGCAGTGTATGCTTGGAAAGACATGACTGAAGAAGAATTTGATTGGTGTATAGAACAAACATTATTCTTTGGAGAAGACAGACAACCATTAAATATGATTTTAGATGATGGTGGTGATTTAACAAACATGGTGTTAGATAAATACCCAGAATTAGCAGCTGGAATAAATGGTTTATCTGAAGAGACAACTACTGGAGTACACCGTTTATACGAACGTGTAAAAAATGGTACTTTACCAATGCCAGCTATTAATGTAAATGATTCTGTAACTAAATCTAAGTTTGACAACAAATACGGTTGTAAAGAAAGTGCTGTAGATGCTATTCGTCGTGCTACAGATATTATGCTTGCTGGAAAGCGTGTAACTGTTTGTGGTTATGGTGATGTTGGTAAAGGTACTGCAGCATCTTTTAAAGGCGCAGGAAGTATTGTTACTGTTACAGAAATAGATCCTATTTGTGCATTACAAGCTGCAATGGATGGTTTTGAGGTTAAAAAACTTGAAACTGTTATTGGTAATACAGATATTGTTATTACTACTACAGGAAATAAAGATATTGTTCAAGGACGTCACTTCGAAGCTTTAAAAGACAAAGCTATTGTTTGTAATATTGGGCATTTTGATAATGAAATTGATATGGCTTGGTTAAATAAGAATCATGGTCATACAAAAGATACTATTAAACCTCAAGTTGACAAATATAATGTTAATGGTAACGATATAATTATTCTTGCCGAAGGTCGTTTAGTAAACTTAGGTTGTGCTACTGGACATCCAAGTTTTGTAATGAGTAACTCTTTTACTAACCAAACTTTAGCACAAATAGAATTATGGAATAACATAGACGCGTATAAAAACGAAGTCTATATGTTACCAAAACATTTAGATGAAAAAGTAGCGAAATTACACTTAGCAAAAATTGGTGTTGAGTTAACCGAGTTACGTAACGATCAAGCTGAATATATTGGAGTAACAGTTGATGGTCCTTATAAACCTGAGCATTATAGATACTAATACAAATTCCTTTAAAAAAAGGAATCTATATATCATTAAAACCCAAACATTTTTGTTTGGGTTTTCTTTTATATGTATAACATATAATAAATAATTAACTTCGAGTTTTAAAGCATAGTTATATGAGTCTAAAAAAAGTAACCAGCACCATTAAGAATTTAGAATCTCACATTGAAAACCACAATACTTCTAATTCTAAAATATCTAATGCCAATATTGCTTGGCATATAGACCATAGTCTTAAAGTTATAAATAATGTAATTCTAGCACTTCAAAAATCTGATCCTAGCACGTATAAAAATAATTTTAGTATGTTAGGAAAAGTGTTCTTTAAACTTGGTTTCTTTCCTAGAGGAAAAGCGAAAGCACCTAAACATGTAAAGCCACCGGAAGTTATTTTAAAAGAAGATCTAATCTCGCAAATGGAACTGGCTAAAACTAATATTAATACAATTTCTAACTTAGATCAAAACGCTTATTTTAAGCATCCATTATTTGGTAATATTAATACTGCGCGAGTGTATCGTTTTTTAATGCTTCATACAAATCATCATTTAAAAATTATAAACGATATTATAAGAAAGTAAGTTAATAACCTGTAACCAATAATCTTCTAGCACCTCGAATACCACATTTTTGATATTTATGATAAGCCTGAGCTGCTCGCTCTCTAATTTGAATATCTGTCTCGTTTAAAATCCACCCATCAATTGAAGCTTTTAAAGTATATGCTTCTGGAGCCATTAATCCTGTTGTCCAAACCAACGGATTAGATTTTGTTTTTTTAAGATAAGACTTAAAGTAATCTTTACTTACACATGCTAAGATTATTGCGTCTCTTTTCTTAGAGTTTTTTTGTTTAAAATCACCTTCAACACTAAATTCCATTAAGCCATCGTGACCAACATAACTTATAAGATTAGCGTCTCCACCAAAACAAAGTTCAGTTCCTTTATACTCTATTTTTAATCCATTATTACCCGCATTAGCTTCCAAAAAATCAATAGTGGTTTGCTTTATATATTTTCCATTATAAGCATCTGCTAATAAATATGTATTTGATGTTTTATGCTTAAATAATACTCGCTCTAAAATATTTTTTTGGGGATTAGGTTTAGTAGATATTAATACCCAATCTTTACTACGCTTAAAATAACTTTTAACACCATACATTGCGCCCCAATACAAGTTAGATTTTGTGTCTTGGCCGTTACCTAATTTTTTAGGAACGGGAACTATACCTTGATTTACATTGTCGCAAAGCGCAACAAAAACATGAATGGTTTTTATATCTTTATTTTTTTGACTGAAAGAACAATTAAAAGAAAATACTATTAAGAAAAGTAGGTTTAAGTTTTTCATTCCTTACAAAACGTTGAAAACTCAATTTTATTATATAAACAAAAACGCCCTTCCAAAAGGAAAGGCGTTTTTAACCCATCGACAAAGCTCTGGGCATGTATCTAAAAGAAATTATTTCTAAGCCTCAAAAGGCTCAATAGAAACATAAGATCTGTTATCTTTTTTCTTTGTAAATTTTACAAGACCATCTACTCTAGCATGTAAAGTGTGATCTTTTCCTTGGTATACGTTTTCACCTGGGTGATGTGTATTACCACGTTGTCTTAATATAATGTTTCCTGCGATGGCAGCTTGTCCACCAAAAATCTTAACACCTAAACGTTTCGATTCTGATTCTCTACCATTTTTAGAACTACCTACTCCTTTTTTGTGAGCCATTGTCTTAAGGTTTTATATTGTTATACTTAAGTAGTTTAGCAATTAAGCTTTACCACCGTCTAATTCGTCTTGCCATTTTTTTAACTCATCCCATTTACCGTCAGCAGCTAATTTAGCTTGTGCTGGCCAAGTATCTGTTACGTGGTTTCCACGAACACCTGCGATGATTTCAGAAATTTTAGCAGCATCTGTTTTTGCTAATTCAGCAAAAGTTGAGATTCCAGCTTCTACTAATGTTGAAGCAATTTTTGGTCCAATACCTTCGATTTTCTTTAAATCGTCAGCCTTACCTGTAGCTTTTTTAGTAGCAGCTTTCTTAGGTGCAGCTTTTTCAGCTTTAGGAGCAGCAGCTTTAGCTTCTACTTTTGGTTCTGCTTTTTTAGTTTCTTTTTTTGGAGCAGCTTTCTCAGCTTTTTTAGCTGGCTTAGCTCCAGAAGCTACTATACTTTCAATTACGATTTCAGATAAAGCTTGTCTGTGTCCATTTTTAACACGGTAACCTTTTCTTCTTTTCTTCTTGAAAACAATAACTTTATCACCTTTAAGGTGCTTTAAGACTTTTGCACTTACTTGTGCTCCGCCTATAGCTGGGGCGCCTACAGTTACATTGTCACCATCTGCTACTAAAAGAACATTATCGAAAGATACTTTCTTTCCTTCTTCTGTTGCTAAACGGTTAACAAAAACTTTTTGGTCTTTTTCAACTTTAAATTGATGCCCTGCTATCTCTACAATTGCGTACATAGCGTAACGTTTTTATTAATTTGTTATACTTAATCCACTCTCTTTTTCCCAGAAAGCGGATGCAAATATACTTCTAATTAATTAATCTACAAACGTTTTATTAGTCAATACACTAATTTTTAGGCTTTTTTGATTTAATTTATAAAAGTCTAATTTCTACAATAGCTAATTAAGACACTTTTTTTAAATGAGAATTATTATTTATAACCGTATTAGCTTGAGAAATATTTCTACTCTCTTTAAATAATTGCATAAAAGTTAATGTTAAAATAACGGTAGTTGCAAAACCCATTATAGCGACTACAAAAGACACTAAACCTACTCCTACATTATAATCACCTTTAAAAACTTCTAGTAAACTGGCAAGAAATCCAGTATTAACCTCAGTTGCATACAAAAGAAAGAATGCTGTAAATATTAATGTTGCAAAAAAACCTGCCACAATTCCAACAGTAAATCCTCCTGTGTAACTAAAATCGTTGCCTTGTTCTAACTTATAATACCTTATAGTCTCATATATTCCTAAACCAACTATAATACCATTACCAAGACTAAAAGCTGGATGTGTATGGAGTCCAAAAAGAGATAAAACTAAAAAATAAGCTACAAGCAATGCACTTATAACAATTCCAAAACGTATAGGAAGCGCTAAATTTTTCATAATTATATGGTTTTAAGGTTCGTACATCTATAAATTTCGGAAAAAAACTGTCTAAAAATGATAATTCATTGTTAAATTTTAACATTTACTTCACAAATTAAGCCTTTGTATTAGTATTTTTGTTCGAAACCTGTAACATTTTATAAATGTTATAGACTTATAACTCATTAACATAAACAATCTCAAAATGAAAAAAAATTTATTCTCATTAGCGGCTTTGCTTTTAGTTGGTTTAACAGCTAATGCACAAGAAGTTAAGTTTGAAGAGTATGATTTAAGTAACGGCATGCACGTTATATTACATCAAGACAACACAGCGCCTGTAGTTACAACTTCTGTTATGTATCATGTTGGTGCAAAAGATGAAGATCCTGAACGCACAGGAATGGCTCACTTTTTTGAACACCTTTTATTTGAAGGTACAGAAAACATTGAGCGTGGTGAGTGGTTTAAAATTGTAACTTCAAATGGAGGAAGTAACAATGCTAACACTACAGATGATAGAACTTATTATTACGAAGTTTTCCCTTCTAATAGTTTAGAATTAGGATTATGGATGGAATCTGAGCGTTTAATGCATCCAATTATTAATCAAATTGGTGTTGACACACAAAATGAGGTTGTAAAAGAAGAGAAACGTTTACGTGTAGATAACTCTCCTTATGGTAGATTTTTTGAAAATGTAAAACTTCATATGTTCAAAAAACACCCATATAAAGGAACAACTATTGGTAAAATGGCGCATCTTGATGCTGCCACTTTAGAAGAGTTTCAAGCATTTAACAAAAAGTTCTATGTTCCAAATAATGCAGTATTAGTTGTAGCTGGCGATATTGATATCCCATCTACTAAAAAAATGATTGAAGATTATTTTGGGCCAATTCCAAGAGGAAAAGATATAGTAAGAAACTTCCCTAAAGAAGATCCTATTACTAAAGAAATAAGAGCAAAAGCTTACGATCCAAACATTCAAATTCCTGCAATTGTGGCTGCATATAGAACACCAGCTATGACAGAAAGAGATGCTTATGTATTAGATATGCTTTCTAGCTATTTAAGTGATGGTAAAACTTCTAAATTGTATAAAAAATTAGTTGATGATGAAAAGAAAGCTTTACAAGTAGGTGCATTTAACCAAAGTCAAGAAGATTATGGAACTTACATTTTATTTGGTTTACCATTAGGAGATAATTCTTTAGATGATATATTAGCAGGAATAGATGAAGAATTAACTAAAGCTCAAAACACGTTAATGACCGAGAGAGATTACCAAAAATTACAAAACAAGTTCGAAAATCGTTTTGTAAGTTCTAACTCAAGTGTTTCTGGTATTGCAAATTCACTGGCACGTTACTATATGCTTTATGATGACGTAAATTTAATTAACAATGAAATTGATATTTATAGATCTATTACTAGAGAAGAGATACAAGCCGTTGCAAAAAAGTATTTAAATCCTAATCAACGTCTAATTTTAGAATACTTACCTAAAAAAGATGACAACTAAAATATACATGAGAAGAATGAAAACAAAAATAACAGCACTTATAGCCTTGTTTTTATTATCAATTTCTGCAACTGCTCAAATTGATAGATCTAAACAACCAAAACCAGGACCAGCTCCAGCTATTACATTGGAAGTTCCTGGCGAATTTGAACTAAAGAACGGACTTAAAGTTCTTGTAGTAGAAAATCATAAGTTACCGCGTGTATCTTACTCTTTAAGAATTGACAACAAACCAACTGTAGAAGGTAATATTGCAGGTGTTTCTGGAATTTTAGGCGCTATGCTAGGTAATGGAACTGCTTCTATCTCTAAAGATGACTTTAACGAGGAAATAGATTTCCTTGGAGCTAACTTAGGCTTTGGGTCTAGTAGTGCCTTTGGAAGTTCGTTAACTAAATATTCTGAACGTATTTTAGAATTAATGGCAGATGCTGCTATGCACCCTTTATTAACCGAAGAAGAGTTTCAAAAAGAAAAAGCTAAAGCAATAGAAGGTATTAAGTCTAGTGCTAAAAGCGTAGATGCTGTTGCAGGTCGCGTTGGTAGTGCTTTAGCCTATGGTAAAAAACACCCTTTTGGCGAGTTTGTAACAGAAGAAACGTTAAACAATATTACATTAGATAACGTACGTTCTTACTATCAAAAAAGTTTCAATCCTAATAATGCTTATTTAGTTGTTGTTGGTGATGTTGATTTTAAAACAGTTGAAAAGCAAGTTAAAAAGTACTTTAAAAAATGGGATAAAGGTCTTGATGTAAATACAAACATTCCAGAACCATACAAGAATGTTGATGCTACCGAGATTAATTTTATAGATATGCCAAATGCGGTACAATCTAACATCTCTATTTCTAGTAATGTAAATCTTAAAATGGGTGATCCAGATTATCATACTGTTTTAATTGCGAATAAAATTTTAGGTGGTGGTTTTAACTCATACTTAAACATGAATTTACGTGAAGAGCATGGTTATACATATGGTGCGCGTTCTAGTGTTCGTGCAAACCGATATGCATCTCGTTTTACTGCAGGTGCTGCAGTAAGAAATGAAGTAACAGACAGCTCTGTTGTACAAGCATTAAAAGAAATAAAAAGAATAAAAACAGAACCTGTTTCTGCTGAAGATTTAAAAAATGCAAAAGCAAAATATGTTGGTGATTTTGTACTAGCTTTAGAGCGTCCGCAAACCATTGCTAACTATGCTTTAAACATTAAATTAAACGATTTACCTAAAGATTTTTACACTACATATCTTAAAAAAATCAATGCTGTAACTACAGAAGATGTTATGCGTATAGCTAACAAGTATTTTACAAATGAAAAAGCTAGAGTTATTATTGTAGGTAAAGGAAGTGAGGTAATTTCTAATTTAGAAAAAACATACATTCCTATTAAGTACTTTGATAAATATGCCACACCAACAGAAAAGCCTGTGTTCTCTAAAGCGATTCCAGCTGGAGTAACTGCTCAAACTGTTATTGATGGTTATATAAAAGCTGTTGGAGGTAAGCAAGCATTACAAAATGTTACAACATTAGTACAAGAAATGAATGCTACTTTCCAAGGACAGAATATGGTAACTACAGTAAAACAAAAAAGCCCTAACTTAATGTCTAATGATGTTAGCATTGTTGGTATGGGAACTGTATTTAAGCAAGCATTTAATGGTAAAGATGGTTACATGGCTCAAATGGGAAATAAACAACCTATGCCTGCAACTATGACAGATAAAATGAAGACTAAAAAAGGATTATTTGATGAACTTCTTTTAATGGCAGATACTACTAAAAAAGTAAAATTAATGTCTATTGAACCAATTGATGGTAAAGATGCTTATGTTGTAGTTGTTGAAGATGCAAAAGGAGAAAAAACTAAAAACTACTATGATGTAGCTTCTGGTTTAAAAGTTAAGAGTTCTGCAACAGCAAAAGGTCCTGGAGGACAAGATGTAACTCAAGATACTTCTTATAGTGATTATAAAGCGGTTGATGGTATTAAATTCCCACATAAAATGGTTGTACCAATGGCTGGGCAAAATGTTGAATTAACAACAACATCTATTAAAATTAATACCCCTTTAACAGATGCTGATTTTAATTAATATTTAAACAACAATACATTATAAAAAATCCGAAGTCGAAAGATTTCGGATTTTTTTATGCTTTAAAGACTGAAAAAACATAGCCTTATTTTGTTCTTGTTTGAAATTACTGCAAAATAAAATGGTGATTTTTTGCTTTATGCATACTATAAAAATAGAGTATAGCAGCAGCTACGGTTTCTTTTTCTATTGAAGTATAAAGTAAAAAGAATGCTTTATTACGCTTATTTTAAATTAAAAATGGTATTACTTCTTATTCGCTAAATACACACCAATTAAAATAATTATTGTTGCTAAGCCTTGTAATACACTAAAAGATTCGCCATCTAGCAATCCCCAAATAAGCGCTACAATTGGCATAATATAAGTTACAGAAGACGCAAATACTGGAGTCGATATTTGTACTAGTTTAAAAAATAAAACCTTTGCCATTGCAGTACCAAAAAGAGATAAAATAGCCACATAAAAAATAGAGATCCCAAACACTGAAGAATTAAAGTTATCTATAGAAAAGAAGTCTGTAAAAACTAATACTATAAGTGCAGGAATAATAATAGGCACATAATTACCAACAGCAATCGTTAACGGTTTTACATCCTGTAAATAACGTTTAATTATATTTACATTAGCAGCATACATTAAAGTAGAAGCTATAATAAAACCTGCAAACCAATAGTTTTGATCTGGATTAAGCGCTGCGCCTTTTAAAATTAAAATAGCAGTACCAATAAAACCAATAATGACACCTAATATTTGCCGTTTTGTTGATGTTATTTTAAAAATAGCTAGCCCCATTAAAATAGTATTTAAAGGTACTAAAGAATTTAAAACAGAGACTACAGCACTATCTATCTCCGTTTCTGCAATAGCAAAAAAGAAAGCAGGAATAAAAGACCCTAAGAGTCCAGAAATAATAATCCATTTCCAATCTTTCTTTTTTATAGTCTTAATAGTATTAAAACCAACAGCTAATAAAAATAAACCTGTTAAAACGGTTCTTAAAGCACCTAATTGATATGGCGTTAAACCAAGCAGTCCTTTTTTAATTAAAATAAAACTAGTTCCCCAAATAAGCGATAATACTAGTAAGTATATCCATTTGGTATTTTGATTTGGCATATTCGATTGATTTAGCAGTACAAAAATGGAATTTTTAACGCAATAAATGCCTATAATTGTTAGTTTTGTAATCTATATTTTAATAATTAAAATTGATAATTATGAACACTATAAAAAATATATTAGCAATCGCTATAATTGCAGTTACTGCTTTTAGTTGCAAAAATGAAGTACAACCAGAAGTAAAAACCGTTGAAACGGCTGTTGAAGCGGCAAAAACTACTTTAGACCCAAATGCAACATATGCTAAAGCAGAATTTAAAATTGAAGGTATGACTTGTGCCATGGGTTGTGCAAAGACTATAGAAAAGAAAATGGCTAAAATGGAAGGTGTAAAATCTGCTACTGTAGATTTTGATAGGCAATTAGCAATGGTAGAATACGACGAAGCTAAAGTAACGCCTGCTAACTTAGAAGGTACTGTAACTAGTGTTGCAGATATTTATAAAGTAAAAGACATGAAAACTGTAGAGGCGTTCTCTAAAAAAGAATGTAAAGCAGATTGTAAAAAAGACTGTTGTAAAAACAAAACTGAAGCAGAAAAGAAAGCATGTGCTAAAGATTGTAAAAAAGCGTGTTGTACTAAAGAAGCGAAGGCATAGATTTTAAAACATTTATATAAATAAAAAGGCTTCGCGATGCGAAGCCTTTTTATTTATATACTATTAGAAAACACTATAAACTTAATAGAACTAACAATAAAAAAGTCTTTTCTTTTTAAAATATTTATTTCAAAGAAAAATGCTTAATCTCTTCTATTTTCACCCAACCCTTTTCTTTATTTTGATACACCTCGATTCGAGGAATAAAAAACATTTCTTTCTTACCAATTTTTTTATAACTATAAAGTAAAGCATATGCATTATCAATAGTATATATAGGTTTAGTTACAAATAATAAATCTTCCATGCTAGATGCTTCATTTTCTTGAAAAACATTATCAAATTCAGAAATATCTATATCCCAAAATGAACTATCTACAGATTGGGTTTTAAAATTATCTAGTTCTCTTTTATTAAACACTCGAATTATAGTTTCATTTATAGATTCATTATTAGAGTTTAAATATCTTTTATAAGTTTTATAAATTTCTATGTTAGAGTTATCATTTGCTAAAAATATTGAATCACTATTATTATTAATTTTATAATTATTAATATAAGTCTTTAGTAAGTCGATGTTAGTATGTGTTTTAAAATCTTTATAATTAGTCTCTTCCTTTTCACAATTAAAAAGAAAGACTATAAATAATAACATTAATAATTTATTAACTTTTATGAGTAGGTTTTTCATTGAAAAGATTATTACCTGTAAATAAACAATGACCATATAACAATTATATTTAGCAAAAAAATCTACTTCAAAAAATTAATTCTCCTTCCACTCTAAACTCTCCATAATACGTCTAATATCCTTTTGCAGGTAATGTGCCGCAGGTAAAATAGAATCGTAATTTGGTTTGGCAAAGAAGTATAACGAGCCAGTTAAGAAGTGGTTAATACTATCGGTTACATAAAACTGTGATTGTGAGGCTGCATTACCACCAACATCGTAAAACATACCATATACTTTACGCTCAGGATTTTCGTATACAAACTCTTCTATAGCATCTGCTTTTTGCGTATGTTCTTGCGTAAAGTTTTGTGCGTTTCTAAGATATAAATTAAGATATTCTGGGTTGTTTTCAATGGCCTTATACGTTAAGTAAATAGTCCCTTTTAAGTTTGGGTATTCTATATTCACACCGTAACTAACAGTCTCTCCTTTTAAGGTTTTGGTTCTTAAATTTTTTCCCAACGCATTACGATCGAAAGTAAAAGGCATTTTGGTAATATCTTCTGTTTTGTATACTGCTTCAGGATAATCTAAACGCAAATACGCTTTAGGTTTTGGTGTTGGGTCTTCTCCGCAACTTGATATTATCGCAATAATTATTAAAAATAATAGACTATTTTGTTTCATACATAAAAACACTTCGATACTTAGACTGCAATTAACACAGGCTTTCTCTATGTGACAGTTTTAATATATTTTATGGTAAAGTGACCTTTACACGTTTAATTCTTTTTTTATCTAAAGCTTCAATAGTAAAAACGTAATTTTCAAAATTTATTTTACTTGCTCTTCTAGGAAAACTACCAGAAATTTCTAAAATAAAGCCCGCAATGGTTTCTGCTTCTCCTTTATTATCTTCAAAATTATCATCGTCTTCAATTTTTGTTATCCTATAGAAATCTTTAAGCGCCGTTTTACCTTCAAAAACATAATTTTTATCATCTAACTTAGAATAGATTACATCTTCATCATCAAACTCATCACTTATATCGCCAACTATTTCTTCTATAATATCTTCTAAAGACACCAAACCAGAAGTGCCGCCATACTCATCTACAACAACAGCTAAATGTACTTTCTTTTCTTGAAACTCGGCCATTAAATCATCTAGTTTTTTATTCTCTGGCACAAAGAAAGGCTCTCGTATAAGTTTAACCCAATCAAGATCTTTTTTATCAATATGAGATAACAAATCTTTTACATATAAAATACCATCAATAGTATCTATATTATCTGTATATACCGGAATTCTAGAAAACCCATTTTTAATAACTTCTGGCATAATCTCAGCATACGTTTGTTCTTTATTAAGTGCAAAAATATCTAAGCGTGGGCGCATAACCTGTTTAGTATCTGTATTACCAAACGACACAATACCCTGAAGGATTTTTTGTTCTTCTTGCGTAGTGTCATCTTCACTAGTTAATTCTAAAGCTTGCGATAATTGATCCACACTTAGGTTAGACTTCTGTCTTCCCAATTTATTATGAATACCTAGAGTAATAGAACGCATTGGCATACTTAAAGGAGAAAATACAATATCTAAAAAACGAAGCGGATACGCCATAAAAGAAGAAAACTTCATATTGTTTCTACTAGCATATACCTTAGGTAATATTTCACCAAAAAGTAAAATTAAAAAAGTAACAACAATAACTTCTAGTGTGAATTTTAGCCATTTGGTTGTTATACTCTCAAACATAAACTCTCCTAAATATGCAAAGAGTAAAACGATAGCTATATTTATAAAGTTATTGGCTACTAATATTGTCGCCAATAACTTTTTAGGTTTTTCTAAAAGCTTTGCTATAATTTTAAGCGATTTACTTATTTGGTTGTCTTCTGGCTCTAAATCTGCTCTTGTTAATGAAAACAAAGCTACTTCTGCTCCAGAAATAAGTGCTGAGCATATTAACAACACAAGAAGTAATATAAATCCAGAAATTATCGAAAAATCGACTTTAGCAATTAATAATAGTATGGACGTGGGTTCTGGATCCAAATGTGTCTGTTTTTAATTAATTTTAGTATTAGTTTAAAAAGGCAAATCGTCGTTTGCTTCCTCTTTTGGTGTTACAGGTTTTACTGCTTGCTGTGTATTAGTTGCTGAGTTTGCTGAAGCATCACTTTCTTTTTTAGTTGTTAAAAAAGTAAATTCATTGGCTTGAATCTCTGTACTATAACGATCGTTTCCAGAATCGTCTTGCCATTTTCTAGTTTTTAAACGTCCTTCTATATATACTTTATCGCCTTTGCTTAAATACTTTTCGCAAATCTCTGCTGCTTTATTTCTTAATACAATATTATGCCACTCTGTATTTGTTACACGCTCATTAGTTGTCTTATTTGTATACGTTTCATTAGTTGCTAATGGAAAACGGCCAACACAACCACCACCTTCAAAATAATGCATTTTCACTTCATCTCCCAAATGCCCTATAAGCATAACTTTATTTAATGTTCCAGACATATTTTGTATCTATTTTACAACAGCAAAATTACATTTTTACTATTGATAAACTTAAATTTAATAAAAAAAGAAAGACAGAAACACTTTAAAAGGTTAAAAATTAAAGCTTTCAATAAAATTTCCTATTAGAATAGGCACCGGAAAATCACGAATTTCTTTTGTTGAAATACCACTAGGTAGATTATCGCTTAAAGTCACAATCCAAAACTTTGTATATAAATGTTGATGAGATAGTTTATGAATAATCTCCTTTTCATTATATATTGACACTTCATATTCTTGATCTTTTAAAAGGTCTAAACGCTTTAAACCATGCTCTATTTCAATTATTTTAGAAGGTTTATCAGTTTCAATTAACGGAAACTGATATAGGTTTTGCCATATACCTTTGCCTTTGCGTTGCTCTAAATATGTTTTACCATCATTAGAAAGCATTACAATAAAATTGAAATACTTTTTTTTAACTTTTAAAGTCTTCAGTTTTACTGGTAATACTTCTATTTCATTGTTTTGAAATGCTACACATTTTTTATTAAAAGGACATACAGTACAATCTGGATTTTTAGGTTTGCATTGTCTTGCACCAAACTCCATAATAGCTTGGTTGTATGTAGCTGGTTGTTTTTTGTCTATTAATTCTTGAGACAAAGCTTTAAAGGCTTTAAATCCTTTACCGGTATTAATAGGTGTATCTATACCGTAAATTCTCGATAAGGCTCTATACACATTACCATCTACTACTGCAGTAGATTCGTCAAAACAAATAGAGGCAATAGCACTGGCTGTATAATCTCCAACACCTTTAAGTTTTATAATGGTATTAAAAGTATTTGGAAATTCGCCATTTAAGTCATTAACAATATACTTTGCCGAGGCATGTAAATTTCTAGCTCTTGAATAATAACCTAAACCTTGCCATAATTTTAAGACCTCTGTTTCTTCTGCTTTAGCTAAATCGAAAACAGTTGGAAAATTAGACGTAAAAGACATGTAATAAGGTAAGCCTTGAACAACTTGTGTTTGCTGTAAAATAATTTCTGAAAGCCAAATAAAGTATGGATTTGTGGTGTTTCTCCAAGGTAAATCTCTTTTATTGTCTGAGTACCAGCTTATTAATTTTTTTGTAATATTCATTTATATTATTAGATTCTATGGCAAAAATAAATCTTTATAGCATTAAATTTTAATGAATTAGGTTTGAAATATTGAATATTAAATGCCTATATTTGCGCACCCTTAAAAGAAAATAGTAACCCAAACAATATTACAAAATGACTAAAGCTGATTTAGTAGCAAAGATTTCTGAAAAACTAGGAATTGAAAAAGGAGATGTTCAAGCAACTGTTGAAACATTCATGGAAGAAGTAAAAACATCTTTAGAAGCTGGCGATAACGTATACCTAAGAGGATTTGGTAGCTTCATTATTAAAACAAGAGCTGAAAAAACTGGTAGAAATATTTCTAAAAATACAACTATCAAAATACCAGCACACAATATTCCTGCATTCAAACCAGCAAAAGTGTTTGTAGAAGGAGTAAAAACTAATGTTGAAATAAAATAAATACAACATAAACGAATTATTAATTTAAAACCAAAGATCTTATGCCAAGCGGTAAAAAAAGAAAAAGACACAAGGTTGCAACGCACAAGCGCAAGAAAAGAAGACGCGCTAATCGTCACAAAAAGAAAAAATAATTCAAAAAAGTAGTTTCTATAACTACTTTTTTGGTTTGTTAAAAACAATGTTCTTTGAAAACGAGCTTAATTACTATATCCGTAAAACCTTGCGTATAAATTAAGTTCTTCGGATTTTCAAAATCCTGTGAATGTCTTAATTAATCATTAGTTAAGACCCTATATCTAATTTAGAATTAGATATAAAATAATGTATAATCCATCTGTTATACTATTTAAGTATAATGGATTAAAATTAACAGTATGAACAAAGAATTGATTATTAGATCTAATTCTGAAGGTGTTGATTTTGCCTTATTAAAAGATGGAAAACTTATTGAATTACATAAGGATGAAGATAGTAACAACTTTGCTGTTGGCGATGTGTTTATAGCCAAAATTAGAAAAGCTGTTCCTGGACTAAATGCTGCATTTGTAAATGTAGGTTATGAAAAAGATGCCTTTTTGCATTATCATGATTTAGGCCCAAAAATATCTTCACTTTTAAAATTCACCAAAAGTGTAAGCACAGGTAAATTAAAAGACTTTTCTTTAAGAAATTACCCATTTGAAAAAGATATTGATAAAGACGGCAAAATTGCCAATGTCTTAAAATCAAATCAATCGATGCTGGTACAAATTGTAAAAGAACCAATATCTACTAAAGGCCCTAGAATAAGCTCTGAGCTTTCTATTGCTGGTAGATATATCGTTTTAGTTCCTTTTAGTGATCGTATTTCTATTTCTCAAAAAATAGAAGACAAAGCTGAAAAAGACAGATTAAAACGTTTGGTAAAAAGTATAACTCCAAAAGGATTTGGAGTTATTGTACGCACAGTAGCCGAAGGCAAAAAAGTAGCCGAATTAGACAAAGATTTACAAAATTTGATTGGTCGTTGGACCGCAATGTGTAAAAAACTACATAAAGCACATCATCCTACTAAAGTATTAGGTGAGTTAAATAAAGCCTCTTCTATTTTAAGAGACATTTTTAACGATACTTTTACTAGTATTGTAGTAGACGATGAATCGCTTTTTATTCAAATTAAAGAGTATTTGCAAGAAATTGCACCAAAAAAAGAATCAATAGTCAAACTACATCAATCTAAGGTTCCAATTTTTGAAAAATTTGGAGTTGAAAGACAAATTAAAACCGCATTTGGAAAAACGGTTTCAATGGCTAAAGGTGCTTATTTAGTAATAGAACATACTGAAGCACTTCATGTTATAGATGTAAACAGTGGGAATAGATCAAATAAATCTAACTCACAAGAAGACACAGCTTTAGAAGTCAATTTAATTTCTGCTGCAGAAGTTGCAAGACAACTTAGACTCCGAGATATGGGAGGCATAATAGTAGTAGATTTTATTGATTTAGGTAAAGCTGAAAACAGAAAGAAACTCTACAATTATCTTCGTGATGAAATGAAAGATGATAGAGCCAAACACAAAATATTACCTCCAAGTAAGTTTGGATTGATTCAAATTACAAGACAAAGAGTAAGACCAGAAATGAACATTAAAACCAGGGAGGAAAACCCTAATGGTAATGGTGGACAAGAAGTCGAAGCGCCAATTGTATTGGTAGAAAAAATTACTCAACGCCTTGAACAATTATTTAAAAAAGACTACAAAAAGGTGACCTTAAACACACATCCTTTTATAGCAGCCTTTCTTACGAAAGGTTTTCCATCTATACGTTCAAAATGGTTTTTTGAACACAAAAAATGGGTCAAAATTCAACCTAGAGATGCTTACACGTATTTAGAATATCATTTTTATGATAAAAATGGTAACATAATTAAATAAAAAAAGCCGCAACATAAGTTGCGGCTTTTTTGTTTTGGTTGTCCCGTCCTGAAATAAGTTGACAAAAAATCGACTTATTAATGAAAAGTAAAGAGAACAAAAGAGTTAAACGA